>JBDZVD010000027.1:0-17869 GCA_040255525.1 Micromonosporaceae bacterium
CCGTTGTAGGAGACGACGGCGCCGCCGTTGTACGCGGTACCCGCGCTCCACGCCGGCGCGCTGCACGAGCCCGGGGGAGTGGTCGGCCCGCCGGTCGTGGGTGGCGGCGACTGCGGGGGAGTGGCCCCGGCGAACTGGGCCGTGTACTTGGTGAAGTCCCAGTCGTTCTGGGTCACGCTGCTGCACACGCCCGACGTGCCGCCGGTGGGCGGATCGCAGGCGCGGTCGCGGTTGACCGACCAGAAGGTGTACCGGGACAGGCCGTGCCCGGTCGCGTAGCTGAGCACGCTCTGGAAGTCCGACTGGTAGAAGTACTCGCCGGCATCCGAGCGCCCGTTCATCATCGAGACGCCCTCGTGGTTGTACGCGGTCGTGCCGCTCCAGCCGAACGTGTTCATCAGCAGCGTGTGGAACGCCTCCAGCGCGCTGGTCTGCGACCCGGCGCCGTTGAACCCGCCGTCGAACGGCATGATCGAGTAGTTGTTCGGGGTGAAGCCCAGCGCCTTCGCGGTGTTCAGCACGTTCTGGCCGAAGTATCCGGTGCCGGCCGCGGTGCCCGCGGTGGTAATGGACACGTACAGGCCGGAGTTGTCGCGCTGGAGGATCTGGGCCGCGCCGATCTCGTTGTTGATCGCGACCGTGTTCTCGTACTCCGGCTCCTCCAGGTCAAAATCGATGGCCCTCAGCGAGTACTTCGTGATGACCTGTTGGTACGCGGCCGCCGTGGCCGCCGCGGTGCCGCAGGTCTGGCCGAGCTTGGTGCCGCCGTACCCGCCGATCGAGACGGAGACATCGCCGCCGTGCGCCCGGACCCCGCTGATGATGTTCGCCACCGTGCTGTCCGAGGAGACCGCCGCCGTGCCGCCCCAGGTCGGCGTGCACCCGCCGCCGCCCGGGGCGAGGATGAAGGCCAGTTCGAACGCCTTCTGGCCGGTGGCCGCCATCACCGTCGGCAGGTCGGGCGGGTTGTTGTCCAGCGGCATCACGTACGGCGCGGAGCCGTACCAGTTGTTGCTCAGGGTGGCCGCGTCGGCGGTGCCGCCCGCGGTCACGCTCAGGATCGCCGCGCCCGCCATGGCGCCGGCCGCGGCGACGGCGGTGATGATTCTGGATCGTCGCACAGATCCTCCAAGGGACAGTTAACAAAGTTTATTGTTAGTACGGATGTATATCAGGCAACGTCGATGACTCGCAAGCATCGGCGGGCTCCGATATCCGGCCGCCCCCGCGACGCGCTGAACAAAACGCTGCCCCACCCGGCCAATGCGCAACGGATCGCTGCCCGTACGCAAGCTCACGGCGTGGTTGCGCCGTTGACCTCCGCCTAGGTTGAAGACCATGAGCCGGCGTTATCTGATGTGCCGCCCCACGCACTTCGCCGTGGACTACGCGATCAACCCGTGGATGGACCCGACCACCCCGGTCGACGTGGAGCGGGCCAACCGGCAGTGGACCGAGCTTGCCGACACGTACCGCGGCCTCGGCCACGCCGTCGAGGAGATCGACCCGTTGCCCGGGCTGCCGGACATGGTCTTCGCGGCCAACGGGGCGACGGTCATCGACGGGGTCGTGCTGGGCGCCCAGTTCACGTACCCGGAGCGGGCCGCCGAGGGGCCGGCGTACCTGGAATGGTTCGCCCGCAACGGCTTCGAGACCCACGAGGCCAAGTTCGTGAACGAGGGGGAGGGCGACCTCCTGCTCACCGACAGCCACCTGCTCGCCGGGACCGGCTTCCGCACCGAACCGGGCGCGCACGGGCAGGCGCAGGAGTTGTTCGGCCGCCCGGTGATCAGCCTGAACCTGGTCGACCCCCGCTTCTACCACCTGGACACCGCGCTGTGCGTGCTCGGTGGCCCGGCCGGCGTGGCGTACCTGCCCGAGGCGTTCTCGCCGGGCAGCCGTGCCGTGCTGCGCCGGCTGTTCCCGGAGGCGATCCAGGCGACCGCGGCAGATGCGGAGGTGCTCGGCCTGAACGCGGTGAGCGACGGCGAGCACGTCGTCCTGCCGGTTCAGGCCGTTGGACTGGCCGGCGAGTTGGCCCGCCGCGGGTACCAGCCGGTCGGGGTCGACATGTCGGAGCTGCTGAAGGCCGGTGGCGGCCCGAAGTGCTGCACCTTGGAGGTACGGGGATGACCTCGATAGTGGACAACCACCGGAGCGCGGCCGCGGTCGCCGAGGCCGAGCAGTGGACCGCGCACAACTACCACCCGTTGCCGGTGGTGATCGCGGACGCCGAGGGTGCCTGGGTCACCGACGTGGACGGCAAGCGGTACCTGGATTGCCTGGCCGCGTACTCCGCGCTGAACTTCGGCCACCGGCATCCGCTGCTGATCGCGGCCGCCCGGGGGCAGCTCGATCGCGTCACGCTGACCAGTCGGGCGTTCCTGCACGACCAGTTCGGCCCGTTCTGTCGCGAACTGGCGGAGCTGTGTGGGGCGGAGATGGTGCTGCCGATGAACACCGGCGCCGAGGCGGTGGAGACCGCGATCAAGGTCGCCCGGGCCTGGGGGTACCGGGTCAAGGGGGTACCCGACGGGCAGGCCACCATCGTCGTCGCGGCGGACAACTTCCACGGCCGCACCACCACGATCGTCAGCTTCTCCACCGATCCCGAGGCCAGGGCCGGGTTCGGCCCGTACACGCCGGGCTTCCGGATCGTGCCGTACGGCGACCTGGCGGCCCTCGCCGAGGCGATCGACGACACCACGGTCGCGGTGCTGATCGAGCCGATCCAGGGCGAGGCCGGCGTCATCGTGCCGCCGGAGGGCTACCTGACCGGCGTCCGGTCGCTGTGCACCGCACGGGACGTGCTGTTCCTGGCTGACGAGATCCAGTCCGGGCTCGGCCGCACCGGGGACACGTTCGCCGTCCAGCACGAGGGCGTCGTTCCCGACCTCTACGTGCTGGGCAAGGCACTGGGCGGCGGCGTCGTACCGGTCTCCGCCGTGGTCGGCCGGCGCGACGTACTCGGCGTGCTGCGCCCCGGCGAGCACGGGTCGACGTTCGGCGGCAACCCGCTGGCCTGCGCCGTCGGTCGCGCCGTCGTCGCGCTGCTGCGCACCGGCGAGTACCAGGACCGGGCCAGGCGCCTGGGCGCGCAGCTGCACGAGCGGCTCGGCACGCTGATCGGGCACGGGATCGTCGCGGTGCGCGGCCGGGGCCTGTGGGCCGGCGTGGACCTCGACCCGGCGCTGATGACCGGGCGGGAGGCGTGCGAGCGGCTGATGGCCCGCGGCCTGCTGGCCAAGGACACCCACGGCTCGACCATCCGGCTGGCGCCACCGCTGGTGGTCACCGCGGACGAGGTGCACTGGGCGGTCGACCAGATCAGCGAGGTCGTCGCCGCCGGCTAGCGGATCGTCCCCGGCCGCCGCTGTCGCGCGGCGGCCGAAAGGCGCGGGTGGGCTGCCGCTCAGCGTGGCGGCAGCTTCACCACGCTGATGAAGAACTCGTCGATCTGCCTGACCACCGTGACGAACCGGTCGAAGTCGACGGGCTTGGTCACGTACGCGTTCGCGTGCAGCTGGTAGCTGCGCAGGATGTCCTCGTCGGCCTGCGACGTGGTGAGCACGACGACCGGGATCCGGCACAGCTCGTCGTCCGCCTTGATCTCGGACAGCACCTCACGCCCGTCGCGCTTGGGCAGGTTCAGGTCGAGCAGGATCAGGTCGGGCCGGACAGCGTCCTCGTACGGCGCCTCCCGGCGCAGGTACGCCAGCGCCTCCACGCCGTCGGAGACCACCCGCAGCCGGTTGCTGACCTTGTGCTCCTCGAACGCCTCCCGGGTCATCAGCACGTCGCCGGGGTCGTCCTCGACCAGCAGCACCTCGATCGGCCTGGCCTCCACCACGGGATGGGTCATGAAACGGCCTCCTTGGTCGGGTCGGGGCTGCCGGCCGTTGCCGGACTGACCGGGCTGTCGACAACAGCACTGGCCGGTGTCTGAACCGGAAGCGTAAACCGGATGGTGGTGCCCTCCTCGGCCGAGGTGTCCAGCCAGATCCGCCCGCCGTGGTACTCGACGATCTTCTTCGCGATGGCGAGGCCGATCCCGGTACCGGGATAGGCGCCCTTGACATGCAGTCGCTGGAAGATCACGAATACCTTGTCGGCGAACTCGGCCTCGATGCCGATGCCGTTGTCCCGGCACTCGATCTCCCACTCGTCGTCGCGCCGCTGGGCGGACAGGTGCACCCGCGGGGCGACGTCCGGCCGCCGGAACTTGACCGAATTGCTGACCAGGTTGCCGATGAGCGCGGACAGCAGCGACTCCTCCCCGCGTACCACCGGAAGCGGGTCCCAGGTGATCGTGCCGCCGGTGCGGGCGAGGGTCGCCTCGTGCTGCGCGGCGCTCTCGGCGGCCACCGCGTTCAGGTCGATGTCGGCGAACTCGTTGGTGATCCGGCCGATGCGGGAGAAGGCCAGCAGGTCGTTGATGAGCCGCTGCATGCGCTGCGCGCCGTCCACCGCGAACCCGATGTACTGGTCCGCCCGCTCGTCGAGCTGGCCGGCGTAGCGCCGCTGGAGCAGCTGGCAGAAGCTGGCCACCTTGCGCAGCGGCTCCTGGAGGTCGTGCGAGGCGACGTACGCGAACTGCTCCAGGTCGCGGTTGGACCGGGTCAACTCGGCCGTCTGCGCCTCCAGCTGGCGGTTGGCCTCTTCGATGATGGCCCGCGCGGCGCGCACCTCGTCCAGGTCGGCGACGATCTGCCGGCGCATGCCCTCCACGTCGCGGCCGAGCGCGGCCACCTCGGGCGGCCCGGTGGTGTCCACCGTGTGGTTGTAGTCACCGGCCGCGACCCGGCGCACCTCCGAGGCGAGGTTGGACACCGGCCGGGTCACCAGGTACCGCAGCAGGAACGCGAGTAGCACCCCGGCCAGCAGGACCACCACCGCGGCCGCGATCAACAGCCGGATGATCTCGGTGCTGCTGCGGTTGAGCCGGTCGACCGAGGAGTTGCGGAGCGCGATGATGGAGTTCTGCAGCTTGGTCAGCGAGGCGCGGAGCTGGTTGAACAGGTCCCGGGCGTGGGTGTCGATCAGTGCCAGCGCCCCCCGCTGATCGCCGGCCCGGACCCGGGCGACGACCGGATCGGCGACCGCGTTGTGCCACGCGTCGATCTTCGTCCGCACGTCGCGGAGTTCGACGGCGATCGACGCGTGGGCGGACAGCTCGGTGGCCAGCCGCGCGGTGAGCTGCCGCTCCTGCCCGAGCCCCTCGATGTACGGGGCGAGGTCGGCGTCGGCGCCGTTGACCGCGTACCCGCGCACCCCGGTCTCCTCGTTGAGCATCGCGGTGATCAGCTGATCGGTGTTGGTACGCATCGGAGCGACCCGGTTGAACACGTCGTTCAGCTCACTGCGGCTGTTCACCGCGGCGACCGCCGCACCGGCCGCGATCAGCGCCAGCACGATGGCGGCGGTCGCACACAGCGCGGTGATCCGGGTGCGCAGTGACCATCGGGCGGTGGAACTCATCGGCCGGAGCCCTTCGTGAGCAGGAGCATGGCGACATCATCGGCGAGCGGGCCCCCGTTGCGCTCCTCGGCCTGCCCGACCAGCCAGTCCGGCAGCCCGTTCAGCGGGCCGCCCCGGCGGCGGTACGCACGGACCAGGTCGGTGAGGCCGTCGATGCCCAGCCGGCCATCCGGCTCGTCCGGAATACGGCCCTCGATCAACCCGTCCGTGTAGACCAGTACCGCCCAATCCCGCTCGGGAAGCTCGGCCCGGTGCTCCGGACGCGGCACGTCGGGTACGACGCCGAGCATCAGCTGGGGCTCCGCGTCCACCGGGGCGATCCGGTCGCCGGTCAGCAGCAGGGGCGGCGGATGCCCGCACAGCCGTACCGTGGCCTGACCGGCATCGCCCAGGTCCACCTCGATCGCGGCCACCATGGCGAACATCTCCTCCGACCGGCGCGCGCTGACCAGCACCCGGTCCAGCGCCGCCAGCCGGTGCTCACCGCCGACGCCGGCCAGGGTCAGCGCCCGCCACGCCGCGCGCAGCTCCACGCCGAGCGCGGCCTCCTCCACTCCGTGTCCGGACACGTCGCCGACGAGCAGGGACAGCCGCCCCGGCCCGGTCTCGATCGCGTCGTAGAAGTCGCCGCCCAGCACGCCCTTGCGCCCCGGGCGGTAGAACGTGTGCAGCGACACGGCGGCCGTGGAGATCAGCGGCTGGGGCAGCAGGCCCCGCTCCAACCGGGACGCCTCCGCGGTGCGCAGCTCGGCCTCGCGCAGCCGCTGCGCGCTGTCCTCGGCTCGGCGCCGTTCGACGGCGTACCGGACCGCACGGGTGAGCAGTACGCCGTCCACCCGGCCTTTGATCAGGTAGTCCTGCGCCCCCTCGGCGACGGCCGCGATCCCCAGCGGCTCGTCGGCCAGACCGGTCAGCACGCACACCGCCACCCGGGCGGCACCGGCCAGCAGTTGGCGCAACCCGTCCAGCCCGCTCGCGTCGGGCAGGTCGAGGTCGAGCAGCACGCAGTCCACTTCGGACAGGTGGGGCAGCGCTTCGGCCATGCTCTCGGCCGTACGCAGGTCCACCGGCGCGTCCGCCTCGGCGAGCAGTTCGCTGACGAGGAACGCGTCTCCCGCGTCGTCCTCGACGAGCAGCACCCGCAGGCGCTCGCGCAGCGGCACGGGCCGGCCGGCCGGAACGTCGGGGCCGGGAAGCGTCCGGGGCCAGATGCCCGTCGTGCCCCGCGATGTCGAGATGGGCGCGATATCGGCCGCGCTCACCCGGGAACGCCCCGCCCGGTTCGTGCCGCGCTCGTCCCGTGGAGCGTCGCCCCCGGCTCGGGGAGCGCCGCGCCGGCCGCGCAGAGCGCCGCGCCCGACCCGGTGAGTGCCCTGCCGGCCGCCGAGGTGAGCGCCGCGCCCGCGCTGAAGCGCGCGGCCGGAGTCGGGTCGTGGCGCAGCCGGGTACCCCCCACGCGGCCCGGGGAGGACGGCCCGATCGGGGGTGTGGCGGAGGCGAGCACCCCCAGAGAATCGTCGTAGACCCGCATGGTTCAGATCCTCTCGCAGGATGGGCCGATCCACACAGCGTGGTGGACCATCACGGGGCACCGGTCGATGATTGTTGCCGGCTATGCGCGGTACGTCGAATATGTCCACAATGGAATTGACTGGTGCTCCGGGCGCCCTTCCGGCCCTGCCGTGGAGAGCGCTCTCCACGGCGGTCCCGGCACGCTCCGCTGGTCCTGGCAGTCGAGCTGGAGAGGGAGAAATTGCCGGACGACTCTTGACGGAACGGGCGGCCAGCGGAAAGCTTTGCAAAGCTGGAGAGCGCTCTCGCGACCGGGTGGGCGACCGGGTCCGCGACGCACCGGCGATGCCCGATAGCGTGAACGGCGGCACAGCGGTGGCGGGAAACGACGGCGTGGCGGAAGGCGACGGGGTGAATGGGGGCGGCGTGGGCCGGTCAATCGCCGGGGACGCCGGGCTCGGCGGCTCCGGAGAAGGCGGCCCGGCGTGAGCACCGGGCGCGCGCGACCCACCCTGGAGAAGGTGGCCCTGCGCGCGGGCGTGTCCCGCGCCACCGTCTCCCGCGTGGTGAACGGGTCGACGACGGTCGCGCCGGAGATCCGGGACAGCGTGCTGCGCGCCGTGCAGGAACTGGGGTATGTGCCCAACCACGCCGCGCGCAGCCTGGTCACCCAGCGCACCAACTCGATGGCTCTGGTGCTGCCCGAACCGTCCACCCGGGTCTTCTCCGACGACCAGTTCTTCCCCGGCATCATCCGCGGCGTCAGCCAGGAGCTGGAGGTCGCGGAGAAGCAGTTGGTGCTGATGATGGCCAGCTCCGCCGCGAGCCACGACCGGATCGAGCAGTACGCCATGGCCGGCCATGTCGACGGCGTCATGGTGGCCTCGGTGCACGGCGCCGACCCGCTGCCCGCGACGCTGACCCGGATGGGTGTGCCGGTCGTGTGCAATGGCCGGCCGCTCGGGCACTCCACCGTGCCGTACGTCGACGTCGACTCGGTCGGCGGCGCCGCCGCCGCGGTAGGGCACCTGGTCAACGCGGGACGGCAGCGCATCGCCACCATCGCCGGGCCGCAGGACATGGTCGCCGGGATCGACCGGCTCGCCGGGTACCGCACAGAGCTGCGCGGGTCGGCCCGGCGTTCGATCGTGGCGGTTGGTGACTTCACCCGGGAATCCGGTGCGGTGGCCATGCGCCAGCTGCTGGAGGACGATCCCCAGCTGGACGCCGTGTTCGTCGCGTCCGACCTGATGGCGCACGGCGCCCTCGGTGCGCTGCGCGAGGCGGGCCGGCGGGTGCCGGACGACGTGGCGGTGATCGGTTTCGACGACATCGAACTGGCCCGCTACACCGAGCCGCCGCTGACCACCGTCCGGCAACCGATCGTCGACCTCGGGCGTGAGCTGGCCCGGCAACTGCTGCGGTTGGCCGGCGGCGAGGACATCGAGCCGTTCGTGGTGCTGCCGACCGAGATGGTGGTGCGCGAGTCGGCGTGAGTCCGGCCGCCGGCCGCGGGCCGCTTCGCTGGTAGCGAATCGGGCTGGTCCTCACCGGTACTTCGCGACCAAGCTCAGGCGATGGAGATTCTCGTTCTCGGCGGCACCGGGTTCCTGGGCCGCGAGGTGGCCGCTTCGGCCGTGGCCGCCGGCCACCGCGTGACCTGTGCCGCACGTGGCGACACCGGCGACGTACCCGCCGGTGCCACGCTGGTGCGCGTAGACCGTGACGATCCGGGCGGCCTCGCCGCGCTGGACGGGTTGGCGTTCGACGCCGTGATCGAGGTGGCCAGCCGACCCAGCTGGGTACGCCGCGCGGTCGAGGCCCTGCGCGGGCGGGTGGGGCGCTGGACGTACGTCTCCAGCGGCTCGGCGTACGCGCAGACGTCGATCCCCGGGCAGCAGGCCGCCACGGCCCCCCTGCTGGAGCCGGCGCCTCCGGAGCTGGACGACCCGACGGTCAGCGTCGAGGCGTACGGGCGCTGCAAGGTCGCCTGCGAGCAGGCCGTGCTGGCCAGCGGCGCACCCGTGTTCATCCGCCGGGCCGGCCTGATCGTCGGGCCGGGGGACCCGACCGACCGGTTCACCTACTGGCCGGTGCGGTTGGCCCGAGGCGGTGAGGTGCTGGCCCCCGGCGCCCCGGACGAGCTGGTGCAGTTCGTCGACGTACGCGATCTGGCCGCCTGGCTGGTCCACGGCACCGCGGAGGGGTTGACCGGGGCGTACGACGCGATCGGCCGGCCGATGCCCCGCGGCGAGTTTCTGGCCCGGATCGCCGCCGCGGTCGGCCGGCCGGATCCGCGGCTCACCTGGGTCGACCAGGAGTTCCTGACCGGACACGGGGTCAACCCGTGGGCCGGCGAGCGGTCGTTGCCGCTGTGGTTGCCGCTGCCGGAGTACGCCGGGTTCCTGACCAGGGACGTCGGTCCCGCGCTGGCCGCGGGGCTTGCGATCCGCGACCTCGGCGAGACCGCGCGCGCCACGCTGGCCTGGTACGCCGCCGCCGGCGAGCGCGCGTTGTCCAGCGGCCTGACGCCGGACGACGAGGCGGCGCTTCTCGCGGCCTGGCACGCACGCGGCTGAGCCGGGCCGGTCGGGGCAGAGCTCGATGCGGTGCGCCGGTCGGGGCAGGGCCGGTCGGGGCAGAGCCCGATGTGGCGGGTGGGCATGGGCCTGCCGGCGGTGTGTCGCGACTCACTATCGGCCGATTCCGGGCATCGTCGGCGGCCCATCGCGCGTTACGCCACCGGAATCGTCGACGGCCGGTACCGCCCCCACCAGTCGGCACCCTGGCCGGCTCCCAGGCAATCCACAGCTAGCCATGCGAACCTGAGCCCGTGGACATGCGTCTTAGTAATTAGCACGCGACCGGCCGGTCGTCACGCAGTTGTGACGGGATGGCCGCCCAAGGCGGAATCAATGGGGTACGCCGTCTGTTGTGGTTGTGGCAAGTCCGGGGGGAACAATGCGAGAGACGGGGAGGGCCCCGAAAGTGGAGAACGAGAACGTTGCCGTGCTGCGCACGGACGAGGTCGCCGAAGAGCGCGACCTGGTCGGTGTCTACCTGCACGAGATTTCCAGGACTCCGCTGCTCGACGCCGCGCAGGAAGTAGATCTTTCCAAGGCGATCGAGGCGGGGTTGTACGCGGAGCACCTGATCGACGAGGACGCGGTTCCCGAGGGTGTGCGCAAGTCCGAGCTGATGCGGCTCGTCGCCGACGGTGAGCGTGCCAAGGACCAGTTCATCCGGGCCAACCTGCGCCTGGTGGTGTCGATCGCCCGGCGGTATGTCCGGTCCGGGATGCCGATGCTCGACCTGATCCAGGAGGGCAACACCGGCCTGGTCCGGGCGGTGGAGAAGTTCGACTACGAGCGTGGGTACAAGTTCTCGACGTACGCGACGTGGTGGATCCGCCAGGCGATCAGCCGGGCGATCGCGCAGCAGGAGCGGACGGTGCGGCTGCCGGTACACCTGGTCGAGGACGTCAACCGGATGCGTAACGTGCAGCGGCAGCTCACCCGCGAGCTGGGCAGCGACCCGGAGCCGGAGCAGATCGCGACCGCGCTCGGCGTGCCGGTCGAGCGGGTCCACGAGCTGATCCGCTGGTCCCAGGACACCGTGTCGTTGGACACGCCGGTCGGCGACGACGGCGACACCAACCTGGGCGACCTGGTCGCGGACTCCGATTCGCCGTCGCCCGAGGAGATCGTGCTGGGTGCCCTGGAGCGCCAGCGCATCGAGGGCCTGCTGGGCCACCTCGACGACCGTTCGGCGGGCATCATGCGGGCACGGTACGGGCTCGAGGACGGTCGCGAGCACTCGCTGACCGAGGTCGCCTCGCGGTTCTCGCTGTCCCGCGAGCGGATCCGCCAGCTGGAGATCCAGGCGCTCGGCCGGCTGCGTGAGCTGGCCCGGGCCGAGGGGCTTCAGGCCGCGTAAGGTTCCACGGCTACCACGAGCCGGCGTCCCGCCACGGGGCGCCGGCTTGTCGTGTCCGGGGCGGGGCGCGGCCGGGGCGGCGTTACGGGCCCACTGGGCGTGGTGTCGGGTTCCGCCGACCAGCGATGGCACGACCCGGCACGGACTACGCGCGGTACCCGATCACGAACGTCCGGGTGAACGGCAGGACCGTGCCGTACGGCCGCCGGGGAAACGCGGTACGCAACTGCACCGCCACCTCGGTACGGAACTCCTCCCGCCGTTCGGGCTCCAGAGCCTGCAGGTACGGGCGCAGTCCGGTGCCCTCGTACCAGGCCAGCACCGGGTCGTCTCCGGGCAGCACGTGCTGGTACGTGGTGACCCAGGCGTCGATTCGGCACCCGAGCCGGCCGAGCAGGTCGACGTACTCGCCGGCGGGGCGCACGACGCCGCCGGCGGCCGAGGGGGTGCCGGATTCCGCGACCGAGGTCAACCGGTCGGCGAACCGGGGTCCGGTGGCCACCGTACGGAAGACCCGCGCCGCGGTGCCGCCCGCGTTCGCCGGTACCTGGAACGCCAGCGCGCCGCCCGGTGACAGCGCCGCGACCCAGCGGGGGAGCAGCTCGACGTGCGAGGGCACCCACTGCAGGGCCGCGTTCGACACGATCACGTCGACCGGCCCGCGCGGCGCCCAGGTCTCGATCTCGCCGCGGGTGAACGCCAGGCCCGGCCGGACCCGTGCGGCAGCTTCGCCGATCATCTCCGGCGACGAGTCGATGCCCAGTACCCGCGCCCGTGGCCAGCGTTCGAGCAGGGTGGCGGTGGCGTTACCCGGTCCGCAGCCGAGGTCCACGACCTGATCCGGTGCCGGTACCGCGATGCGGCCGACCAGGTCGGCGAAGGGGCGGGCGCGTTCGCCGGCGAAGGTGAGGTACCGGGCGGGGTCCCAGGTCGGCGACGTCATCCGTCCATCCTCTCAGACCGGTCCACGCGCCTGGCACATGCGAGTCGGATCGGCTCTAGTCACGCGCATCTGCAAACAGATATCGTGCTCTCGTGGCGCATTTTCGAATCACCGAAGCGGCCGAGCTGCTCGGCGTCAGCGCGGACACGGTCCGGCGCTGGGCCGACTCCGGCCGGCTGAACGCGCACCGGGACGAGCATGGCCACCGGCTGGTCGACGGCGCGGACCTGGCCGACTACGTCCGCCGGGTGGGCGAGGACACGGCGACGGAGGGTCGCACCGCGTCGTCGGCCCGCAACCGGTTCCGGGGTCTGGTCACCTCGATCACCAAGGACACGGTCATGGCGCAGGTCGAGATCCAGTCCGGCCCTCACCGGCTGGTCTCCCTGATGAGCCGCGAGGCCGTCGATGAGCTGGGCCTGAGCGTCGGCTCGGTCGCGGACGCGGTGATCAAGTCCACCAACGTCATCGTCGAATTGCCGCGAGGGTCGGCACCCGCCCGTGGATAGGAGCATCCGAGGGAGCAAGCTGCGCGTTCTCGCCGCGGTCGCGGTGCTCGCGCTGGCCGGGTGCGGTGGCCCGGCCGGACCCGCGTCCGCGCCGGCCGGGTCCGGCTCCGCCAGCCCTCTCCGCGGCACCGTCACCGTACTGGCCGCAGCCTCGCTCACCGGCGTGTTCGACCAGTTGGGCCGGCAGTTCGAGGCGGCGCACCACGGTGTGAAGGTGCGCTTCTCCTACGGCGGCAGCTCGACCCTCGCCCAGCAGATTGTCAACGGCGCGCCCGCGGACGTGTTCGCCGCGGCCTCGCCGGCCACGATGAAGACCGTCACCGACGCCGGCATGACCGGCGAGCGGCCGACCGTGTTCGTCCGCAACCAGCTGGTCATCGCGGTCGGCCGGGGGAACCCGGAGCACATCGCCGGCCTGGCCGACCTCGCCAGACCGGGCGTCAAGGTGGCGCTGTGCGCGGCCGCCGTACCGTGCGGTGCGGTGGCGAAGACCGCGCTGGAGGCGGCCGGCGTCAACCTGAAGCCGGTCACCCTGGAACAGGACGTCAAGTCCGCGTTGTCCAAAGTGGAGCTTGGTGAGGTCGACGCCGCGCTGGTGTACCGCACCGACGTCAGGTCCGCGAGCGGCAAGGTGGAGGGCGTGGAGTTCCCGGAGTCGGCCAGGGCCATCAACGACTACCCGATCGCGGCGCTCAAGGAGGCGCCGAACCCGGACGCTGCCCACGCGTTCGTCGCGTTCATCCGGTCCGCACCCGCGCGGGACGTGATGACTCGGGCCGGCTTCCAGTCACCATGAGGCGCATCCCGCCGGTTCTGTTTCTGCCGGCCGTACTGGGCCTGCTGTTCCTGGTGCTGCCGCTGGTCGGGTTGCTGGTCCGTGCGCCCTGGGCCAGCGTCGGCCGCCTGCTGGCCGCGCCGGGCTCACTGACCGCGCTGCGCCTGTCCCTGGTCACCGCGACCCTCGCCACCGCGCTGTCGTTGCTGCTCGGGGTGCCGCTGGCCTGGCTGCTGGCCCGGGTGCCGTTTCCGGGCCGCCGGCTGGTGCGTGCCCTGGTGACGATCCCGCTCGTGCTGCCGCCGGTGGTCGGCGGGGTGGCTCTGCTGCTGGTGTTCGGGCGGCGCGGGCTGGTCGGTTCGTGGTGGGGGCTGTCGCTGCCGTTCACCACGGCCGGTGTGGTGGTGGCCGAGGCGTTCGTGGCCATGCCGTTTCTCGTGGTGGCGGTGGAGGGCGCGTTGCTCGCCGCGGACCTGCGGTACGAGGAGGCCGCGGCCACCCTGGGCGCGAGCCGGTGGACCGTGTTCCGGCGCATCACGCTGCCCATGGTCGGCCCCGGGGTGGCCGCCGGCGCGGTGCTGTGCTGGGCCCGCGCGCTGGGCGAGTTCGGGGCGACGATCACGTTCGCCGGCAACTTTCCCGGCCGTACCCAGACCATGCCGCTCGCGGTCTACTTGGCGCTGGAGTCGGATCCAGACTCGGCGATCCTGCTCAGCGTGGTGCTGCTGGTGGTGTCCGTGGCGGTGCTGGTGGGCCTGCGCGGCCGGTGGATCGGGGCGGGCCGGGTGGCGGCGTGACGCTGCGGGCCCGTGTTCTGGTGGAACGGCCGCCGTTCCGGCTGGACGCCGCCCTGGAGGTCGCCGACGGCGAGGTGGTGGCCCTGCTCGGACCCAACGGCGCCGGCAAGACCACCGCGCTGCGCGCGCTGGCCGGCCTGACCCCGCACCGGGGCTCGGTCGTGCTGGACGGTGAGGTGCTCGACCGGGTGCCGCCCGAGCGCCGGCGCGTCGGCGTGGTGTTCCAGGACTACCTGCTGTTCCCGCACCTGTCGGTGGTGGACAACGTCGCGTTCGGGCCGCGCTGCCGGGGCACCGGCCGGGCCGCCGCGCGCCGGGAGGCGACGGCGTGGCTGGAGCGCGTCGGGCTGGCCGAGTACGCCGGCGCCAAGCCCCGATCGCTGTCCGGCGGCCAGGCGCAGCGCGTGGCGCTGGCCCGGGCGCTGGCGGTGCGGCCCCGGCTGCTCCTGCTGGACGAGCCGCTCGCCGCCCTGGACGCCGGTACCCGGCTGGAGATCCGCGCCCGGCTGCGCCACCATCTGGCCGGCTTCGAGGCGGCCACCGTCCTGGTGACCCACGACGCGCTGGACGCGATGGTGCTCGCCGACCGGATCGTGGTGCTGGAGCGGGGAGCCATCGTCCAGGAGGGCACCCCCGCCGAGATCACCCGCCGGCCGCGTACCGACTACGTGGCCCGGCTGGTCGGCCTGAACCTGTACCGGGGACGGGCCGCCGGCGGCGTGGTGGAACTGGCCGCGGGTGGCCGGCTGTCGGTCGACGACCCGGTGACGGGGGAGGCGTTCGTGGCGTTCCCGCCGTCGGCGGTGGCGCTGTACGGGCAGCGCCCCGAGGGCAGCCCGCGCAACGTCTGGCGGGTGACCGTGATGGGGGTGGAGCGGCAGGGCGACCGGGTGCGGGTCGAGTTGGCCGGCGCGCCACCGGTGGTGGCGGACGTGACTCCGGCGGCGGTGGCCGAGTTGCGACTGCTTGCCGGGCGGCCGGTCTGGGCGGCGGTCAAGGCGACCGAGACGCACGCGTACCCGGCTTAGCCGCACCGCCGCTCAGGTCGGGAATCGGGTGGCCGTCCGCGCCCCCGTGGGGAGGTCGGGGGCGCGGACGGCAACGTCGCGGGCCGGTGAAGGTGGGGGACGAACCGGCCCGGCAACGTTTCCTAGTGCGGACGTCCGTACCCGTACGGGGTCATCATGTCCACGCTGGCCAGCTTGACGACCTCGCCGGCCTGCGGGGCGTGGATGACCTGGTTGTTGCCGACGTAGATGGCCACATGCCCGAGGTTCCGGTAGAACACCAGGTCGCCGGGCTGCAGCGAGCTGCGGCTGATGTGAGCGAGGTGGGCGCTGTCGCTCCACTGCTTGGCCGCGTTGTGCGGCAGGGTCACCCCGGCCGCCTTCCACGCGGCCATGGTCAGCCCGGAGCAGTCGTACCCGCTGGAGCTGGCGCCGGCGTAGACGTAGGGCGTGCCGAGCGCGCCGTACGCGAACTTGACCGCGACGCCGGCCTTGCCGGGCACGTACGGTGCCGTGGCCGTGGATTTCTTCGCCGTCTCGGTGGCTGTCCCGTACGCCTTGGTACGCATGGCGTACAGGTTCTTCAGGTCGGCATTGATCTTCGCTCGCTGGGCCGCGAGCGCGCTCTGCTGCGTGTGCTGCGCGGCGAGGTTGCTGTCCAGCAGCTGCTTCTGGCCGTCGTACCTGGCCTTGGCGGTCCGGTAGGCGCTGATCTCGTTCTGCTGGCGCCGTCCGATCTGGTCGAGCGCGTTGAGCTGATCGATGAACGCCTGTGGCGAACCGGCCTGGAGCAGCGCGCCCGCCCGGGTGGCCGGTCCGCCCACGTAGGCGGCGACGGCCAGCTTGTCGATGTTCGCGGCGGCCGCGTCCAGATTCGCCTGCAGGGGCTTGAGCTGCTGCTGCAGCTTCGCCTCGGCGGCCTGGGTCGCGGTCAGCTGGTCGGTGACCATGTCGTACTGCTCGACGATCTTTTCCAGATTCGCCGAATCCTGATTGATCTGCTGCTGAATCTGCGCGGCGGTCGGCTGGGCGTTGGCGATGGACGCCGGTGCCACGATGCCAACCACGACGACCCCGACGAGCAGAGTCCGCAGCACGCTTCGCGCGGTGCGCAAGGGCAAACCCCTTCTTCCTCGACGGAGGCGCCTCACTGCGTCCGTCTCCGTCGCCGCCTACCGGGTTAGCTGACGGATTCGGGCCGGAAGAATGGCCCTACCGCGAAAGGCTCTCGCGGATTCACCCCAACGAACCTGGTTCCCCGGCTCGCGCCTGCCGTGATGGGGCAGGTGGTGCGACTCGGCGGTGCTGCCCGGTATCGCCCCGGAATGGGCGACTGGACTTCCGGTTGGCTTCTTCAAGCTAGCGGGAAGATGCCGCCTGTGAAACCCAGTGAGCGTGATCTGGGGTAATTTTTAGTTGTACACGAGAAAAGCTCCCAATGCGTATTTTGCGGTGACGGTATCCCCTCTGATTCCCCCCGGCGCCACCTCGCCGCCCCCCACCGGTACCCGTCACACGCGCCTCTAGCTGCTCAAACGTCTCGGTGATCGACTGCGGCCCCGGCGGCACTGGGGTAGGCAGATCGCTGATGTACGCAGTCGATCTGACACATGTCAGATGTCCACGCTTCCCTCCGCGGCGGGGTCGCCCGGCGGGACGGAAACGGCACCGGGCTGCCACCGGTGCCGCTCGCACCTCGCTCCACCGGCCGTCCCGTGAGCCGGGGGACCGCCCCGGTCCGGGCGCGACCACGCGCGGCCGGCGCGCGCTTCAGAGTCGGCGCGCTTCAGAGTTGGCGCGCGACGCGGCCGATCAGCGCCAGTGACTCCCGCTCGCCCAGCGCCGCCGAGCGGACCCGGTCGAACAGGCGGGCATACGCCCGCACGACCGGATGCTGCGAGCGGGTGCTCTGCACGCTGGCGAACCCCTCGACGTACAGTGCCGGGCCGTCGCCCTCGCCGGACCCGCCGCCGGCGAAGTCGAACTCCAACAGAGTGAAGGTGCCGAACACGGCCGCGGACACCGGCGCGCTGAACGGCACGATCTGGATGGACACGTGCGGCCGCGACGCCAGCTGTTCCAGGTACCCGAGCTGGCTACGAAGCGCCGGCCGGTCGCCGCAGGTGCGCCACAGGCACCCCTCGTCGAGCAGCGCCACGACCGCCGGCGGATCCTCCCGCCCGAACACGCCGCGCTGGCGCCGCATCCGTACCTCGATCTCCAGGTCGAGCTGGTCGTCGGGTACCGGCTCCGGTGCCGTGGCCCGGTTGACGGCCCGGGCGTACCGCTCGGTCTGCATCAGCCCCGGGACGCAGCCGGCCTGGTGGAGCTTCAACGTCGAGGCTCCCGCTTCCAGGTCGAGGTACGACTGGAAGCCGGCGGCGAAGTGATCGCGGTAGGCGTACCACCACGGCCTGAGGCGGGCCTGCCGGGCGAGTTCGATCAGGCGCACGGCGCGGTCGCCGGTGTCGGCGCCGTACAGCCGCAGCAGCCCGCGGACGTCGTTGACGGAGACGGTGACCGCACCGGTCTCGATCCGGATCACTTTGGACAGTGACCAGTCCATCTCGGCGGCGACCCGCTCCTGCGTCAACTGTGCGTCGGCACGCAACTGGCGCAGGGCGGAGCGCAGCTGTCGCCGGTGCGCGGAGGAGTTTTCGCCGGACGGGGAATGGGATCCCTCCACCCGACCTCCCTCGCCGACCCGGAGCGCGCGAGCGGGCTGCGCTCGCCCGTCGTCCGCCCGCATGCACCAACGAACGGGTTCCGGTCGAGGTTGCGTTGCGCCCGCGCCGGGTGCGCTCGCCTCCGCCACAGACCGGCTCCGGCTGCGCCGCCTGTGGCCGCGTTGGGGCGTGCTCGCCTCCGCCACAGACCGGCTCCGGCTGCGCCGCCTGTGGCCGCGTTGGGGC
>JBDZVD010000027.1:17969-31234 GCA_040255525.1 Micromonosporaceae bacterium
GTGCTCGCCTCCGCCACAGACCGGCTCCGGCTGCGCCGCCGAAGGGACGGGTCAGCGGTTCGGCAGGCGGATCCGGTCGCCCCGGTGGTCGAAGAGGAAGACCTGGCTCAGGTCGACCGCCAGCGCCAGCGCGTCGCCCGGCCGGGGCGCCGGTGCCGGTAGCGGGAACCGCACCGACACCGTGCCGCCCAGCGAGGCCGGGGCGCGCTCGTCGCGTTCGTACACCGGGTAGAACCCGTACCGGGTGCGTGCCGTCGCGGGTACCGCACCGGTGTGCGGATGCGGCCTCAGCCGGGCGAAGGTGCCGCGCAGCGCCTCGACGCCGTGTGACTGCGCCGGTTCCTCGGCGAGGGTCCCGGCCAGCAGGCCCGGGGTGTCCGGCAGCTCCAGTTGGCTCAACGCGGCCGCGGTCGGTACGCCACCGACGTCCACCACCGCGATGGCCTCGTTGCCCAGGTGCTCGACGTGCTGGACGCGGCCGTGCAGCGCTCCGGGTGTGGCTGGCGGCACGACGGTCAGCGCGTCCGGGCGCATGCCGACGGTGACCCTCGCGGTGTGGTATCTGGCGAGCGCGGCGGCACGCGGATCGGACCAGGGCGTCGTGATCAGCTGCTCGCCGAGGTCGAGGACGGCTTCCTCACCGGTGCGGATGTAGACCGCCGCCTGGAGCAGGCTGGTGCGCGGGGTGCCGAGGAACGCCGCGACGAACAGCCGTTGCGGGTCGCCGTACACCTCGCTGGGCGAACCGAGCTGCTCGATGCGACCGCGGCGCATGATCGCGATGCGGTCGGCCATGGTCATCGCCTCGGTCTGGTCATGTGTCACGTAGAGCGTGCCGACGTGCAGCGTGCGGGTGAGCGAGGAGATCTCGGCGCGCAGGTCGGCACGGACTGCAGCGTCCACATTGGACAGAGGCTCGTCGAGCAGCAGCGCGCCCGGCCTGCGCACGATGGCCCGCGCCATCGCGACCCGCTGGCGCTGGCCGCCGGAGAGCTGGATCGGCTTGCGGTGCAACAGGTCCTCCACGCCCACCAACCGGGCTACCTCGGCGACCTGGGTGGCGATGGTGGCGTCGTCGACGTGCTCGGTGTGCAGCGGAAAGGCGATGTTCTGCCCCGCGGTGAGGTGCGGGTACAGCGCGAAGTCCTGGAAAACCATGGAAACCCCGCGATTGCGGGCACTCGCCTCGTCGACCGGGCGGCCGCCCAGCCACACGTCGCCCGAGGTCGCGGTCTCCAGGCCGGCGACGATGCGCAGGATGGTGCTCTTGCCGCAACCCGTCGGACCGAGCAGGGTGACGAATTCCCCCTCGGCGACTTCGAGGTCCACACCGTCGACGGCAACCGTCCCATCGGCGTACACCTTTCGCACGCCGGACAGGGCGATCGCGGCCACCATCCGTCTATCTGACTCCCCGGCGCCGACATCACGCAAGCATCGATACCCGCACGTGATCAATCGACATTTCGGGAACGCGAAGGGTAACTGTTGTTGTGCGTAACGTGTCTGCGGGGCAGGGTGCGCCGGCCTGATCACGTGAATTTTCACGTGCCCCGCTTCACGGAGAAACGTGCCCCGCTCCCCGGGAAAAGCAGAGGCGTCGTCCCGGCGCTGCGCGCCGCCACTGCCGGTGCGTGCTCACGCACACACATGGATCGACTGCGGTGCTACCGTGCCGGGATGACCGATCCGACCGCGGCCTGGGCCGCGCTGATGCGGGTACACGCGGCGCTCGTGCCAGCTCTGGACCGGGAACTGCAACGGGCGCACGGGCTGCCGTTGACGTGGTACGACGTGCTGGCCGAACTCGACGAGGCGCCGAACCGCCGGCTGACGATGAGCGATCTGGGCGACGCGGCCATGGTCAGCCGCAGCCGGGTCAGCAGGGTCGTCGACGAACTGGTCGACGCCGGCCTGGTCACCAAGGAGTCCAACCCGGCCGACGGCCGGTCGGCATACGCGGTGGTGACCGCGCGGGGGCGCCGCCGGCTCCGCCAGGCCCGACCGAGCTACCTGGCGGCCGTCGAGCGCGGCTTCACCGCGAACCTCTCGGTGCGGGAGGCCGAGACGGTCGCGCGGGCGCTGGGCAAGGTGCTGGCGGCGGGCGGACCGGACGACTGACCGCGTACCGTCGAGGTTGTGAAGCTGAAGCTGGACCTCCACGACATCTTCAACCGCGGCCAGGACATCGACCGGGCGCTGCGCGGCATCATCGATGAGGCGATCGCGAAGAAGGCGACGCTGGTGGAGATCATCCCGGGCAAGGGGTCCGGACAGCTGAAGAAGCGGGTGCTGCGGTTCCTCGATCAGAAAGAGATCCGGCAGCTGTACCACCGGGTCGAGAAGGACTCACAGAACTGGGGACGGCTGTTCGTCCACTTTCGGCACAAGTAGCCGCCAACCTCCCCTCGGGAAGGGTGAGGCCCCATCCGTGCCGGTGTGCCGACCGTTACGCGCGGCGCTGGCCCTGACATCGGCGTCAAGGTTTACCGTTGGAGCATGCGGATCGGGGAGCTGGCCGAGCTGGCTGGTACGAGTGCCAGGGCGCTGCGCTACTACGAGGCTCACGGGCTGATCGAAGCGCGGCGCGGCGCCAACGGGTACCGCGAGTACGACGAGAGCGACCTCCGGCTGGTGCGGGAGATCCGGTCGCTGCTCGACATCGGGTTCGCGCTGGAGGAGACCCGGCCATTCGTGGACTGCCTGCGCGCCGGCAACGACTCCGGCTCGGTGTGCGCGGCGTCCATGGAGGTATACCGGCGCAAGCTCGCCGAGCTCGACGGCTGCATCACCCGGCTGCAGGCGGTCCGGAACCGCCTGCGGGGTGAGCTGGCGGAGGCGATCGCGCAGGCCGGCTGAGTCAGCCGGGCGCAACAGAAGGCCGTACGTAACGGAAAGGAACAACATGACCGCGAGCGTCACCGACACCACCTTCGCCGACGAGGTTCTCGCCAGCGACGTGCCGGTACTGGTGGACTTCTGGGCCGAGTGGTGCGGACCGTGCCACCGGATCGCCCCCGTACTGGACGAGCTGGCCAAGGAGTACGAGGGCCGGGCCCGCATCGTCAAGCTAGACGCGGACAACAACCCGGAGACGGCGCGCAAGTACAACATCATGGCGATGCCCACGCTGATCGTCTTCCGCAACGGCGAGCCGGTCTCGCAGGTGATGGGCGCGCACCCGAAGTCCAAGTTCCGCGCGCAGCTGGACGAGGCACTCGGTTAGGACACCGCACGCGCGGTACCGGACGGACCGGTACCGCGCGTGCGGTGTGCGGGTGAGTGCCGGGTCGGCTCAGCGCAGCGGTGCTGCGACCCCGTCCAGGTGCCGTAGCACCTGCCGGTACGACCGGATGAGCGTGGCCTGCCGGTACTCGATGCCGTGCCGTACGCAGTAGTCGCGCACCAGCGGCTGCGCGCGGCGCAGGTTCGGCCGGGGCATGCTCGGGAACAGATGGTGCTCGATCTGGTAGTTGAGCCCGCCGAGCAGCAGGTCGGCCACCCGGCCGCGCACGTTGCGCGAGGTGAGCACCTGGCGGCGCAGGAAGTCCAAGCGGTCGGCCGCGGTCAGCACCGGCATGCCCTTGTGGTTGGGCGCGAACGCGCAGCCCATGTACAACCCGAACAACCCCTGCTGTACGGCGACGAACGCCAGGGCCCGCAACGGTGAGAGCACCAGCAGGACCGCCGTCGCGTACCCGACCAGGTGCACGGCCAGCAGGACCGCCTCCACCCGGCGGTGGCGCCCCACGCCACCGTGTAGCGACCGGATGCTCGACACGTGCAGGTTCAGCCCTTCCAGCAGCAGCAGCGGGAAGAACAGGTACGCCTGTCTCCGGGCCAGGAACGCGCCCAGACCGCGCCGCGCCCGGGCCTGCTCGCCGGTCCACACCAGGGCGCCCGCGCCGACGTCCGGATCGCGCTCCTCGTGGTTGGGATTGGCGTGGTGGCGGGTGTGCTTGTCCATCCACCAGCCGTAGCTCAGGCCGATGCCCAGGTTGCCGTGCAGGAGGCCGAGAGCTTCACTCAACCGCCGGTTGCCGGACACCTGGCGGTGCCCCGCGTCGTGACCGAGGAACGCGACCTGGGTGAAAGCGACGGCGAGCAGGGCGGCGACGAGGAGTTGAACCCACGAGTCACCGACCCAGGCGAAGAGCGCCCAACCTCCGGCGAACGCCGCGTCGGTGAGCAAAAACCTCATCACGTAGTACCGGGGTCTGCGTCTCAGCAGACCGGCCGCGACGATCCGCCGGGACAGCACGGCGAAGTCACTGCCGCCGCTGGTCGGCGTGTCGGGCTTGGTGCGCGTCAGGGTCGGTGAGGTCATGCCTTCGACTCTGTCCGGGCGGGCCGCCCGCGGTAAGCCGGCCAGCCCCCAACTTCGGGGTAGGGCTGGCCCCCCATTCCGCACGGGATTCGCCACGCCTGCTGTGCGAAAGAGCCAATGCGAGAAGCGCCGATCTCGAATGGGCGAGGGGGCTGGGCCATTCGACCCGATTCAATTGTCGATGTGGCGGGGCCGGATGCACAAAGCGGGGCCGGGTCGCGTCACCGCGAATCCCGCCCCGCCTCGCAGGGCCAGCGACGTGACCGGGGTCGCGCCGCTGGCCGCTTCGTCAGGTACCAGGCTGGCGCCCGGTGCTCGGCTGCTGTTCACGCTGGCCGTCACCGCGCATCGCGCCACCCGCGTCGCCGCGCATCTCGCCGGACACGTCGGCGCCACGCATCGGCATCTGGTTGGACATGTCGCCACGCGCCTGCCCTGACATGTCAGACGCGCGCTGTCCGGCCTGCTCCGTGTTGTAGCCGGCCCGGTTGGTCATGGCCCACCGGTCTCCGCCGGCCAGCGCGCCGGCGTCCATCATGCGAGGCCCGGTGCCCATGCGCTCCTGTGCGGGCGTGTTGGCCAGGGTCCAGATGATGAACACGTTGATCGCGATGATCAGGAGCGTCCAGATCGGATAATATGGGATGAAGAAGAAGTTCTCGATCGCCGCCAGCGCCGCCACGGCCACCGCGACACCCCGGGACCAGCGCGAGCCACTGAGCAGCGATATGGCCGTCAGCAGCATCACTCCACCGGCGACGACGTGCACGATGCCCCAGGAGTGGATGCTGTACCTGTAGGTGTACGCGGTGCTGGCGCCCCGGAAGAAGTTGGGGTCAGCCAGGGCCACGACGCCCATGAGAACCTGGAAGACGCCGGCGACCATCAGCATCGCCGACGCGAAAATCATCCCACCGCCAGCCCTGGCGGTGCGGGCCGTGCCGCTGATGTGGCTCATGGTTTTCCTCCCGAATTTCTTTCAAGAACAATCTCCATTTACCCGACATTACGGCTGCGATTCGGGGTGCGCCTTTCGAGTTGCCAACTTTCTGGGAGACCTTCGCCCGGCGGGTCGGCAAGGCAATAGTCCGGTGACGGACCGTTCGAAAGGCCCCAAAATTGGGGCGCCGATTTGGGCGTCTCCGCCGCTGTCTGGAGGGCGAATGGAGCGGCTGACGGAATCGGGGGCTTCGGGCGCGATCGGCACCCACTGATGGGGGATCGGCAAATTCGGGAAGTGACCGGCTTCACTGGACGGCGCGCTCGGAAATCCGGCACCGGACCAGAATCGGGTACGCGGAGAGGTGCCCGGCTCGAAGTGCCCGGCCGGGGCGAAGGGGCTGCCTCGGGACGCAACCGCCCACCGTCGCGATCTGTCCCGCTTCCTGCCGCTGCTCACGGTGGAAGCCGGACCGCCCGCCTCGCGAAGGTGGCCCGCGGTCCCGGTGAAGGCCGCCGCCTGCCGCCCGCTGGCCGCCTGGCCGCCTGCCGCCCGCTGGCCGGCGCTTCCGCCCTCGGCGGGCAGGCGCTGCGCTGACCGGACGGACAGGCGGGCTCGGCCGGCGCGCGGTGCTGCCGGCCGGGATCGCGGCCCGGCGGGCAGCGGATCGCGCCGCCGGGACGGCAATGCCGGGTGATGGCGTCCGTCGTGGACGGGCCGCCGCGGGAGGGGACCGGCCGGGTCTCCGGTACCGGCGTCCTTTGTGGACGCCAGCTGGCGTCCTGGCGCGATCGGTCCTCAGTGGACTCGATCCCGCTGGCGCGGGTACCAGTGATCTTGCCGTTGTCGGGGACGGGGGCGTATGGCTAGGTAACGTACGGGACGTGGATGGCGAGAGCATGGTGGGGTTCGGGTACAAGCAGGCGTGGTTGGCGATCCGCGACGGTCGGCCGGAGGCCGTGACGGCAGCCCTGAGCCTGCGCGACCTGGGGCTGGTGTCCTGGCGAAACGGGATCGACCTGGCGTACCTGACCGACGACCGGGTCGTGTTGACTCCGCCGCTGCCCGGCGCCGGCGACTCCCGCTGGCTGCTGGTGACCGGCCGCTGGCTGTTCGGCCCCCGTGCGGCTGTGGACGTCGCCGAACTGTCCGCGACCCTGGGTACCGAGGTGCAGTTCTTCGCCACGTACCGGGTGGGCGAGGCGCACCGCTGGGAACGCGCGGTGGACGGGCGGTTGGTGCGGGCGTTCGGGTACGTGGGGGAGGCCGGCGAGGTGGTCGCCTGGCGGGGCGAGCCGGACGCCACCGAGGCTGCCATGGGCATCGTCCACGAGCCGGCCGCCGGTGCCGAGACCGACATCCTGGTCTCCGAGGACGACGTGATGCGCTTGGCCGGCGCGTGGAGCGTCGACCCGTCTGGCCTGGATGGGCAGCCGGCACCGGACCCGCTGCGGGCGGCCGCGGCGCCGTGAACGCCGCGACGGCCCGCGGTGGGTGGCCCGCGCTGGTGGCCCGCGGGCAGGCCGTCGATCCCTGCGCGGGGGCCCGGGGATGCCGGTGGGCCAGCGGTCCCGGCGGAGCGGGCTCAGTGGCGCCCGCCGCGGGCACGGGCCTGCTCGGCATCCCGTAGCCGGGTCACGGTCGTGCACCGCAGCGCCTCGACCGCCTCGGCGAGGTCCCGCGCCGGGCCGGGCTCGTCCGGCCAGGCATGGTTGAGGATCGGCGCGACCGCGCGGGCCAGCCGCCAGAGGCCGGCGTAGCTGGTCGGCTCCGGCACCTCATCGATGTCGACGATCGCCAGCACCACGTCGGCGTAGCCCCGGCGGTCGTCGTGGCGGCCGCACCAGGCCGGCGAGTCGTGCCACGCCTGCGCGCGGGCGAACACCTCGGCCGCGGCGGCCCGGATGTCGGCATCGAGCTGGGACGGAGTCAGGTCGGCGAGATCGGGTGGCGTCATGCCTCTATCGTACATGTGTTCGAACGAATCCGGGGGGTGCTTTCGCCTTCTTGGACTGATCCGTCCCGGTCTTCCATGCACGCTCGCGGGCCTTCGGCGACGGCCGCGGCGACCTGTACCGGGCGGGACGTCAGCCGGCCGGCCCGTCCTCCCGGTGCAGCCAGGCGAGCAGATCCGGCGGGGCCATCCGCCGGGCACGGGCGTGATAGCCGGCGAGTTCCCCGGCGGTCAGCAACTCCCGGCCGGCTCCCGAGGCGCCGCGGCGGAAGAAGGCCGACTGGTCTTTCAGCACCCCAGACGGATCGGGGACGTAGCGCCCGGGGTTCGACCGCATCCGGTCGAACGTCGCGGCCTCCACCAGTCGGGGCCAGACCTCGTCGGGTACCGCGATGCGCAGCCGGGCCGCGATGCGGCGCATCTCGCCGGCCAGGTCGGCGAGCAGATCGTCGTAGTGCACGAGGACGACATTGGGCTGACCGCGGCGCCGCCACGCGTCGGCCAGGTGCCACATCACGCCCGGCAGGGAGTCCAGCTCATCGGCCGGCTCCGCCTCGCGGGCGATCCAGCGCAGCAGCCAGTCGCGGGTCGAGCGGGGCGCGGCCGGGGGTTCGTCCCGCTCCGGTTCGGGCTGCCCGGTCAGTTCTCGCAGCCGGGCGCGATTGAGGTTGTCGCCCTGATGGTGCAGGGAAACGGCCATGTCCAGCGGATGCCTGGCCACCACGAGCCAGGTCGCCCGCGGGTCCAGCGGTACCCCGTCCAGCGGCGTGTGGGTCTTGACGATCCGGCGGTGCTCCTGCGCCGCGAGACGGGCGAACACCTCCTCGCGGGGCGTGATCAGCCAGTCCAGCCACGGCGAGAGCACGGACAGCGGCTCGGGAAGGATGGGATCCTGGAACACCAGCAGTGCGCAGATCATCTGCATCCAGGTGGTGCCGCTCTTCGACCGGGTACTGATGACGATGTCGCCGTCCCGGAACGGGAACCCGATCCAGCGGGCGCTGTCCTCATCCGCGGAGCGGTACCGCACGGGTGCGCCGGTCGCCGGCGTCGGCTCAGGCACCGGTCACCCCGCCGGTAAGCTCGCGCAGGATGTCGAGGTGGCCGTTGTGGCGCGCGGTCTGGCCGATGAGGCGCGGCAGGTGCTTGCTGCGGGACGCTTCGCCAGACAAACCCTCACACTTTGTCCGTACCGTGGCGCGGGCGTAGTCGAGCATGGCGGTCAGGGTGCTTCGTTCGTCCCATGTCGTGGGCATGCCTGTTCGGGTCACCGGGCGATCCTGCCGGACCCGGTACGGCCTGTCGCCGGATTTACCCCCGGTCATCGCCCTGCCGGGGCACCGAATTGCACCGCTACGGCCGGTAAACCAACCGGCGTATAATCGACCGTCGCGCGAGGGTGGGCGCCTCGGCGCGTCGGGTCAATTGCGATAGGGGAATCCTTGGGAAAGCCAAAGGCGGTTGCCGTTATGGGGACCAACGCCTCCGGCAAGAGCAGCCTGGGAGTCACCCTCGCGAAGGCTTTCGACGGCGAGATCGTATCGGCGGATTCGCGGCAGATCTACCGCGGTCTGGATATCGGCACGGGCAAGCTGACTCCGGACGAGATGGCGGGGGTACCGCACCACCTGATCGACGTCGCGGACGTCTCCGAGCAATTCTTCTCTCTTGCCGAATACCAGGAAATGGCGTACCGGGCGATAGACGACATTGTCGCGCGGCACCGGGCACCGTTCATGGTCGGCGGCACCGGGCTCTACGTGCGCGCGATCGTCGAGGGCTACCGGTTCGAGACGGCTCCCCCCGACTACGAGCGCCGGCGACAACTGGAGGCCATGGAGCCGGCCGAGTTGTGGGCGACGCTGGCCGCGTACGACGCCCCGGTCGCGGGGCGGTTCGATCCCCGGAACAAGCGCCGGATCATCCGGGCGATCGAGATAATCGAGCACCGTGGATCGTACCCGGGCCAGATCCGCAACGAGCCCCGATTCGAGTTCCTTCAGCTCGGTCTCACCTGGCCGCCCGAGGTGTTGCGGAAAAGGATCGAAGACCGGTTGGCACGCCGTCTCGACGAGGGAATGGTCGACGAGGCGCGCCGGCTGATGGACCGGGGAGTGACACCCGAAATCATGGACTCGCTGGGTCTGGAATACCGGTACCTGGCGAAGCTGATCCTCGGTGGATACCCGGACAGGAACGAATTCTTCGAAGACCTGAGCCGGGCCATCTACCGGTTCTCCCGCAGGCAGATGTCCTGGTTCAGTAAGCAGGGCGCAATTGTCTGGCTCGACACCTCGGGTGACTACGTCGCCGAGGCGACCGAGCGGGTGGCGGCGTTTCTCGGCTACCGGTGACCGGGCGGGGAGGCGTCACAGCCGCTGCCCGGCCGGAACCTCCTCGCCCTGCTCCGCGTAGATCATCCGGCCGCCCTTCTTCGCCTCGATGGCCATCCGGACGCGCCTGGCGAGCCGGGGCGAGGCCAGATCGTCCAGGCCCGGACCATCGACGTAGCGGAGGTCGGTGATCTCGCCGTTCTCCAGGACGATCCGGCGCAGGTCGTCGCCGCTGAGGCTCCCGCCGTCGAAGACATAAATGATCTTGTCGTCCTCGTACTCGGCCGGGGCCCAGTCGATGACCAGCATCGGGCCGATGTGCGGCGTGACGCCCAGCTCCTCGCCGACCTCCCGGACGCACGCCGCGTACGGCGACTCTCCCGGCTCGACGTACCCACCGGGGATGTCCCAGTGTTTCTTGTAGGTCGGCCGGAGCATCAGGACCCGACCGGCAGCGTCGAGGATCAGGGCGCCCGCGGCGACGCGCGGCTGGGCCATGGGCGGCAGCTCGTCTGGGATCACACTCGAAGCCTACGGCGGCCCGCCGCACTCGGGCGGGTTCCTCGCGCCGGAAAAGGCGTACCGCCGGAGGCGGACCTCAGCCTGGCAAGTACTCCGCGATCACTGCCGCACCGAACAAGTGAAACGAGTGTTGCGAGGCGCTCGCGTCCGACGCCTCCATCCGGTACGGGCACGGCTGTCACGCGCTGCGCCCCGAGACGCCGTGGTCGAGCAGTCGCTTCCCACCAATGCGGCCAGGAACCGGCGCATCCCCGCACCGGTACCGGCCGAAGTTTCACGCCGTGGACCGCCGGCGAGGCGAGGCGATTGCTTACGGTGGCACGGGAGGATCGGTGGTACGCCGTCTATGCGGTCGCTGTGTCCATCGGCCTGCGCGGTGGCGAAGCGCTGGCGTTTGCGTTTGCGTTTGCGTTGGTCGGGCGTTGACCTCGATGATGACCGGTCCATGCCCGGCGTAGCCTCCAGCGTCTTCGGGGTCAGCTCGTGCTCAGCTCCGTGAAGACGTCCGACTCGGGACGGGCCATACCAATTCCGAGGAACCCTACCGATGCCGGGCCAGAATCAGGGCCGCGCAGCGTGCTGGCAAGGCTACGATCGGCAACGAGTGCCACCAATGCGATCATGCTTGAAGCGTTGTGCCTGGTGCGCCCGGCAGGATTCGAACCTGCGACCTTGAGATTAGAAGCTGTGGCTCACGTCGCCCGTCCGGCTGCTGACCGGGCGGGCGACGAGCTATGGGCGTGCGGTGGAGAGCGGCACGGAGCGCAGTACTGGGGTCAGGCTGGGGTCAGATTCCAGCTGAGGGGCACGGCGACACCAGCCGCTTGGCCTTCGCGACACCGGTTTAGGAAGGAGATAGCGTGCGGCCCGCTGCGGGTACCGCCACCTGGGCCAACGCTGGTTGGTGCGGGTGACCCACCCTTGATCATTCCGCGCACTATCCGGATCTTGCGAACCTCGCAGCTCTCCATTTCGCAGAACCACGGCCCCGATGACAAGGGACGGGGTACGGCTCGGCCAGGGCAGACGGCCTGGGAGGACCGCTGGGTGGAGTGGGGTCGGCGACGGCCGATCCGGGTCACGCGTCGTCGACCGCAGTACAGTCCTCTCAAGAGGTAGACGTCGATCGATTGTATGGGCGAGTCTTTGACTGACCGAGAGGAGCTGTCCGTGCCGTCAGCCAAGCGTCTGCGGCAGCGAGCCAACCGCACTGCTGGCCGGAAGGCAGCGGCGGCTACGGCCGAGCGGCCGGCCCCGGCCCCGGCCAAGAGCCGCACGCCCCGACCGTGCGAGCGATGCGGTGCCGGATGTCGAACCGAGAAACCGATGTACGGATGGGTATGCGCTAACTGCGCCTACGAACTCGACCGTTATCTCATCGTCCGCATCGGCATGCTGGGCGGCACCGTGACGAGCGCGTACGAACAGGCCAAGCGTCGCGGCGAGTTGCCTGCGCCTGGACCGCGCGGACCAGGCGTGAGTGTCCGGAAGCCTTGGTGACCATCCGTCGCTGATCTCCAGGGAATGCCGGGGCTCGGTGCAGACTCCCCGTGTGCCGTCTGGGCCTCCGTGTGGCGGGGCGTTGGCACAATGCGGACCGTGCACATCGGTCCTGATGGTCGCCGTATGGCCTTTACGGCGGTGTGGCGGCGTCGCTGTTCTCGGCGAAGAACCCGTCGGGTGGGCAAGGCGTTGCTCATCGCCGGTTACGCCTTGTGGTGTTGGCCGGTCCATCACTGGGCGGTCGTCCATCACCATCGGGCGCTACTTGTCGAACCGCGACCGATGTTCGTCGCAGTCGCGGCGCTTACGTTCTGGCCGGTCGCGGGGCTGCTCTGGGCATTGGTCTATCCAAGTGACGTGCGGCCTGCGGCGGATATGCGGCCGTTCGAGCTGCACGACTAGTGACCGCGGCGGCGGGCGGCGACGACCACGGCCCGGCCCTCCTCGCCGTTCCCACCGATTTCAGCGGCTGCGAGATACCGGCGGCAAGCCGCGTAGCGGCGCGGCAGCGATCGCCGGAACCATGTGGAACGCGCAGCCACTCCGGCGATCGTCACGGCACTTGGTCGCGCTGCCTGCCAGCTGGACCGTCGTGGACGAGGTGCCGTGGTGGTGCGGGCGCGGTGCAGTGCGCGATGCCGGCGCCCCAGCGCCGCCAGCAGCGTGCCGCGAGCGCGCCCGCTGCGCCGCGCTCGCGCGGCGCCTTGATCCTGATGAGAACTATTCGGCAATGTGCGGAGTGCAACCGCCGCAGTTCGACGCCGGCACACGGTTTAGGAACCAGCTAGTTTGTCGCTGTGGCCGGGTACCACTACCTGCTACAACGTGCTCGGCAGCAGCAGCTGCCGTATGTGCCGTTGCATGCACTCTGCACGTCGCCGCCGGGCTGGACGCGCTCCTTTCGACTCTGGACCGTCCGTGTTTCAGGTCTAGGCGGGCGGGCTGGCTGCTGGGGTTTGTGGTGAGAGGTTACAGCGCTGTCGGGCGAGCGGGTCCTGTCCTCGGTAGCCGCCGTTGTCGTCAGGGCGCCGCTCAAGCTGCCGACTCCGCTTGGTTCGGCTCCGCGGCTTCGTGAAGGTAGCGCTGGTGCAGCTGCTCGGACTCCACCAGCTCACCCCGCTGCTTGAGCAGGAGCGCCAGGTTGTTCAGCGCGTCGACGTTGCCGGCGTCAATCGCCCGACGGTAGAGCTGCTCGGACTCCACCAGCTCACCGCGCTCGTTGAGCAGGAGCGCCAGGTTGTTCAGCGCGTCGACGTGGCCGGCGTCAATCGCCCGACGGTAGAGCTGCTCGGCCTCTACCAGCTCACCGCGCTGCTTGAGCAGGATCGCCAGGTTGTTCAGCGCGCCGACGTTGCCGGCGTCAATCGCCCGACGGTACAGCCGCTCGGCCTCTACCAGCTCACCCCGCTGCTTGAGCAGGACCGCCAGGTTGTACAGCGTGATCGGGTCATCGGCCTCAACCTGGAGAGACCGTCGGTAGAGCTGCTCGGACTCCACCAGCTCACCGCGCTGCTTGAGCAGGAGCGCCAGGTTGTTCAGCGCGTCGACGTTGCCGGCGTCAATCGCCCGACGGTACAGCCGCTCGGACTCCACCAGCTCACCGCGCTCGTTGAGCAGGATCGCCAGGTTGCTCAGCGCGTCGACGTTGCCGGCGTCAATCGCCCGACGGTACAGCCGCTCGGACTC
>JBDZVD010000027.1:31490-48961 GCA_040255525.1 Micromonosporaceae bacterium
TCAGCGCGCCGACGTTGCCGGCGTCAATCGCCCGACGGTACAGCCGCTCGGCCTCCACCAGCTCACCCCGCTCGTTGAGCAGGAATGCGAGGGCGAACAGACTGACCTGGTCATCGCTTTCGGCGCCGCGGGTGGCCGCACGTTCTGCCGCTCCCAGGCGGCCAGCCGACCACGCTGCTGCCGCGATGGCTCCGCAAACCGCCGGGACGGCTGTCTCGGCCACCAGCGTCCAAGTCTGGTCCGACACTGGCTCGACGACATCCGTGGTCGCGGCGTCAATAAGAATGTCTGAAACCCGGTAGCCGTCAACCTGGCCGAGCGTGACAGCATCCGGGCTGAGCGGCGCGATGTCGCCCCTTATCGGTGTACACGCCCAACTGACCGCCTGGTCAAACCACTGCCCCGGATCGGCTGCGGCGCGTTGTGGGCCGGTCAGGAAGGTGCTGGCCAACGAGTCGAGCAGCGCTGCGGGTAGCGGTTCTGGGTGCCCACAGCGTCGGGCTTCCACCGCGGCGCGGATTACCGCCCGACCATACGGGTCCCCGCCGTGACGCCATCGGCGGATCAACTCATGAGCGCTGGCCAGCGTCGCTGCGACCGTCCGTGCTTGCCCCCGTCCGACGGCCTCCGCTAGCCGCGGATCTGTTGATGCCAGGCTTCGCGCCCGCTCCCATTCCCCGTCGCTGAATTGGGGCGGCACGTCGATCTGTTCGGCCATGTCAATGATTTGACGGGCATCCGCGAGAAGATCGGTGCCGCTCGCCGGTCCCGGTGCGGCGTATCGGTCACGCCGCTCGGGCCACGTCGTCCCAACGATGATGACCGGTCCAATCCCGGGCAGCAGCAGACGCCGCAGCAAATCAGCGCTCACCTTGGCGCCCCCCGAATCTTTTCCTCCTCCGCCAGATTCGATGAGCGCGTGAATGTCATCTAGCCAAACCACCGTGCGAGCCAGGCTGACGCCAGCATCCAGCAAGGCTGCGGGATCGGTGGTCCCCCACCGCAGGTACAGCCGCCAGTCACCTAACAATTGCTGCATCGCAGTGGCCGCGCATCGGGTCTTCCCAGAAGCCGGCGGGCCAACGAGCAAAAGGAATCCACCGGTTGACATCATCCGGGTCAACGCAGTACGCACCTCGGCGTCCCGATCCCGCGGTACGTACGTCGGCAACTCAGCCGAAAGACTCTCGTCGGCGCCGGGCGGCAACGGGATGGCCGGATGGATGCCCAACGCTGCACGTGACCGCACATCCCGCACCAAGGGCAGATCTGCACCACCCACCGCTCGCCGGACAACCTGTTCCTTCTGCCGACGCTGCTCTTCTTGCGCGCTAACTCGGTCCGTCTCGACCTTCACTCGGCTCGTTACCAGCGGAACGAACACCGCCGACACCAGGATCGCGGCGCCCGAGGTGATTGACGCCACCAGCCACGCCGGCCAATGCAACTGGGCCTTGCCCAACCCCGCAGGGACCGCGACCAGCACCACCAGGACTACACACAGGCCGCATAGCGCCCACCACACCCGCCACCGTCGATTCGTCGACACCCCGCCACCAAACCATCACCGCCGGTACCCGTCAATCCGCCTAACAGACCCGGACCCTCACTTGCAGGCGTCCGTACTCTCGGACGTGAATGTCATAGTCTGTCACCTTGTTCATGAGCCGAAGCGGCAGCCCGCAGCAGTCTTGAAACGATTCTCGCCCCGGCCATCCGATTCGCCCTTGGTATCATGCTTCGTGCCGTCACCTCGCGATACGTCGTCGGCCGGAGTGGCTAGCGGCGTCAGTCTTCGTGCGGCCAGTTCCCGACGATCAACGGCGGTCTACGGACCAGTCACGGACCAAATCGCGTCCCCGAGCACGGGCGAACCCGCAACCTTCCGACTACAGGCGATGCAGTCTCTCGCGGCCGGTGGGGAGGTAAAGCGGTGTGCTGCGGTCGCTCATGGCCGGGTCCGATGTCTGCGGTTGCTGTACTCGGCTGCTGGCAGCACCGCCAGGACGCCATACAACTCACGGCGCGTGGGGCCGGCTTTCGGCCGACCGATTCGTGGGATCGCGACTGTCCCCGAGGTCGCCTGGTCGCTCTACCCTGTCTGCCATGCTGGAGATTCTGAGGTGGGCAGGCGGCGCGATCGTCTTGTACTGGGTGGTGCGGCTTGCGGTCGAACACGCCATCCTCGGTGTCGACCGACGCCGAGCCAAAGAACGTCGTACCGACTAGGCCGTACACCGCTCGGCAGCGGCCTGAACATCGCCCCTGAAAGATCGACCTCTTCTGTGTCAGTTAGGTCGGGCTGGTCTCAGCACCTGCTCCTTCGACTATTCGCGCTGGTCGTCGCGGAAGTGGTCGTCGGTCTGGCACGGTCGCACCGCGACCTCGGTGCAAGATCGTCTCCAAAACCTCTCCAACGCGGCTGGAGCTGAACGCGTTTTCAACATTACCGCTGGCGCGGTATGACCGAGTCACGCCTTTGGCCCTTGGCTGGTCCCTTGTGGGTAAACGATATCACCGGTAGCAGTATCTCGAATACACTACAGATGATCAGCAATATTGCAGCAATTAGTGATAATAGGATCCAAATAAATGCGACAGGCCTCTTGGAGAACAAGGTGGAGTAAATGAGAAGGAGAAGCGCACCAGGCGTCCCAAATGTAACTGTGGCCTGCACGGCGAAGCTCAGGCTCGCGTATACTTCTACGAATCTAAAATTGCTAGTCACAGCTAAACGTTCACTGCGATGTTGATAGGACGATGGCGCAATAAGCAAGGTTATATGGTTGTCGTAGAGCTTGCGGAACTTCGTACGCATGATCGTGTCGTGAGTCCACGTTAAAAAGCGCAGATCGCACAAGCATCTTGCAAAATCGTAGCCGAAATAACTGAGCACTACCGGAAGTGCAACTTCTATCGGCCCCAGGTTTGTCACTTTCGCGAATCCGAGACTTGCTTCGGACACATCTCCCGCAAGCAAAAGTAGGAGGATGGCAGTGAGTAATATCGACGAGGTGGCGATGCGGCGCATCCGTTGTTCGATATCTCGCCGATTCAGCCGCAACTCACTCAATATGTCTCGAACTGTTTCGTCGGGTATTCCATCGCCAGCGAATGCGGTTGAAACTAGAGTAAACACGTTTTTGGCGCGTGCCATAGGACGGGTCTCCAAGCCACAACGACGAGGCTGCCTGCGAGGCGAGCACCAACCTCTCTATCAAATGACCCGTCCACCGATTGACGTATTGTCGGATGTCAGACAGCCGATTCACGCCAGGGTAATCCTGCTTTCTGTGTCAATCGAGTGTTGTCAGTCAATCTCCTCTCATCGCCCCGTACGCCGTCGACCCGCACCCTGTGGAGCGGGCCGGTTCCGGGGCCGCCACTACCCGCGAACCGTGACCGGCCGTGCCACGCTGGCGGCCCCGGGTTCGGCCTGCTCGGCTCGCCCGGGTCGACGGTGGGCGGGGCGAGCTGCGCAACCACCCACGGACCGCTACCCGCGTACGGGTTTCCGCCCCCGGGGCCCGAGCGCCCCCGCCGGAGGCATCCGCCCTTGACCCGCGAACCGCAACCCGCCCGACGGCGCGGCGTGGCTGCCACGCCGCGCGCCCAACCCCCGACCGGCCGGCTGCCGGCGCCCAACATCACCAAAGCCTCGTGCTGTCGACTGGCGGCCCGGGGCTTTCCGTATGACGCGCCAGCCGGCGGGGACGCCCGCGAGCCGTCGGGCCGTGAAGCCTGCGAGCGGCCCGCCGGCTCGCCCCCGCTGGAGGCGGCGCGAGCGGCCCGCATCGGGCCGCTTTAAAGTCGTACAGAAACTTTGCGCACGAACGCCGGCATTCCTACGTGGTTTGCGAGGCTCGGTTTGCTGGTTGGTGTGCGATCGTTGGTGAATGGTCTCCGGGACTATTGGGGAGCGGATTTCCGCCTACCGCCGCCGTTGTGGGTTGAGCCAGGCCGCTCTTGCTGGGTTGATCGGTCGTTCCGAGTCGTGGTTATCGCAGGTCGAGCGCGGGGTCCGGTCGGTGGACCGGTTGTCGGTCCTGTTGGACATGGCGCGGGTCCTGCATGTCGCGGTTGAGGCTCTCACCGGAAGCCCGTGGCAGTATGCGCCGAACGGTGCTCCGCTCGTCCAGGGTCTGGAGACGGTTCGTAGGTTCTTGGCTCGGTATGACAACCTGACTGGCGCCACATCCCCGGAGTCCGTTGATCTCCGGCAGGTGCGTATGCACCTGACTACAGCGCATCAGATGTACCAGGCTGCGAACTACGAGGACGTTATCGCTGGTCTCCCCAGCTTGTTGAGCGCCGCGGATGCGCTTCATCGAACAGCGACCGGTGATGGGCGTAGAGACGCGTTGATGGTGTACGCCTCGGCGTACGGTGTCGCGGCCAAGTTGCTGACCAAACTGGGCGCTGGTGACCTCGCCCTCTTGGTCGCCGATCGATCGGCGACGGCGGCCGTTGACGCTGATTCGTTGACCGCTCGCGGTCTGGCTGCTTACCAGGTCGCCTGCGCCTTGTTGCGGGCGGATCGTCCCGAGGATGCCGAGCACCTGGCCGTGACGATGGCGGAGTTGCTGCGCAGAGAGGCAAGGGCGGAGAAGCCGGTGCTGGTGTCCAGTGCTGGCGCGCTGTGGTTGATCGCGGCGATCATCGCCGCTCGGCGGCAGGACCGCGGGGAGGCCATGCGACGGCTGGACATCGCGGACGAATTGGCCGGCGTGCTCGGTGAAGATGGCAACTATGGCTGGACGGCGTTCGGGCCGACGAATGTCGCCATCCACCGAGTTTCCGTGGCTGCTGAGCTTGGTGATCCATCTGGAGCTTTGCAGGCATCAGAGACCGTTGACCCTGATCAGCTTCCGGTCGGATTGAGTAGCCGGCGGGCGCAGGTTCATCTCGACCTTGCCTGGGCTCAATCTCAACGTCGGCGGGACGCGGAGGCGCTGCTGCATCTGATGGAGGCCGAGCGTGTAGCACCGGAGGCCGTGCGCTACAACGTGGTGGTGCGGGAGATGGTGCGGGAGATGCTGTCCCGGCAGAAGCGCTCGAAGACGAGTGCGCTGCATAGTCTGGCTGTGCGGTCTGGAGTGCTGAGTTAGCCGCCGATGTCTGATCATCTGATCACACTGATCGTCTGTGGTGCGCCGCTGGCCGCACGGACGCCTGATCTGGCTTCTGCTCTGCTGGAGCAGGGCTGGAAAGTATCAGTCGTGGGTACGCCGGCTGCTGAGGCATGGCTGGACGCTGAGGCGATTACCCGGCTGATCGGAGAGCCCCCGCGGCTGCACTTCCGATCGCCCGGTCAAGCAAAGCGGGCCGGATCTCCCGCAGCTGTGGCGGTCTGCCCTGCGACTTTCAACACCGTCAATAAGGCGGCGACCGGGGTCAACGACAACTACGCCGTAGGCGTGCTGTGTGAGGCATTGGGCACTGGGCTCCCGGTGCTGCTCGTCCCGATGGTGAACAACAAGCTGTGGGGCCATCCGGTTTGGGCGGCGAACCTGGAGACCATGAAGGGGGCCGGCGCGTCGCTGATTGATGTTGTCAGCGGCGGAACCGTCCCAACGCCGGTTCCTTCGGGCACGGGAGATCGCGTCGTTGCTGGGTTCGATCCGAGATGGTTGACTGCCCCACTTGCGCGGCTCGTGACGGGCTGAACCCGGGAGGCCGCACTTTTGTGCGGGTCACTTCCCGTATTGCTGTGCGGGTAGTACTGCGTGCACGGCTGTCGGTTGTGTTTGACCTCAGGATTCATGGACGACTTGACCGCCTTTCGGCGGCGTCGCCTATGAGGAGGTTGACGACCCGTGCACGGCATATCGCAGTTGCCCATAGCGTCGACTACTTGCCTGTCGTGTGGTGGCAACCGTTGGAAGTACCTGACGCAGCGCTCGCTTGTTCGTGAGGACGCGGTGTCGGGCGGTGGCTCGCGTTCGGTGAAGCGTCGGGCGTGCCCGGACTGTGCGGGTACTGGTGTGGTGGCGGTTCGGTCGTGATGAGCAGGCACCGGGGCGGGTGCTGGACGGCGTGCGGTCGGGGGTCGTGCGGTGAGGAGCCCGCTCGCCTCGGTGCCATTCCAACGCTTGCGTCTGGTGGCGGTCGTGGTCGTGCGGCCGGGTGACGTGCTGCGGCTGGACGCGGCGTCGTCGGTGCAGTTCGCGGATGACCGGGCGATCACGTTCCGGGTGATCCGGGTGGATGAGCGGCCGACGTATGAGGGCTGGGTGTGGCTGACCGGGTACGAGCTGGACTGTTCAGGTGCGGCGGTCGAGCGGCGGGAGGTCTTCGTCCAGGTCGCCGGCCTGCGGCCCGCCCGACCGTCCGAGGCTCGGCAGGTGGGGAGGACGCGGTGAGCGTGCGCGCGATACGGGTGATCGGTGCGCTGGTCCGGTCGATGCCGCCGTTGGACGCGACGGCGGAGCAGCGTGCGGAGTGGTTGGAGTTGAAGGCGCTGACGTTGGAGCAGTTCGCGGTGGAGCATCGGGCGTTGGCGGCCGAGGCGGATGGGTACGCCCGTGTCGCGCGGCAGCAGGCGGGCAGGCTGCGGGGTCGCCGGTCGTGACGCTCTACCGTTCCGAGGCAGTGGCCGCGCTGGAGGTCGCTCAAGAACTGCTGGACGAGCACGCGGTGGCCCTCGACGGGCGCTGCCTGTCGTGCGGGGTAGACGGCCGGGACTGCGCTGAGCGTCGCAGTGCGTTGGCGGTGTTCGCGGAGTACGGGTGTCTGCCTCAGCGTCTGCCGGGGGCGTCCCGGGCGCATCTGCGACGGGTCGAGCTTGAGCCCACCTACCGCCGGGGTGGGTTCAGTGGGTGGCTCGACTGACCCTCCTTGCTCGCTTGTGTTTACAGACTGTAGTCTCATGGCTTGACATGTACGTGTCAGAGGATGTTGTTGAGTCCGAGGTCGGGTGAGGGCATGGCGGCTTATGAGGTGCCGACGCCGAAGTATCTGCGGGTGCTCAATACGCTGCGTGAGCGCATCGAAGAGGGCACGTACGGCCCGGGGGCGGCGCTGCCGTCGGAGAGTCAGTTGTCGACGGAGTTCGGAGTCAGCCGGCCGACCGTCCTCAAGGCGTTGGGCATCCTGCGTCAGGATGGCTGGATCGAGTCGCAGCAGGGCCGCGGGCACTTCGTGCGTGGCCGTCCACCGATCGGCCGGATCTCACCGCAGCGGGCGCGCGACGCCCTGGAGGTCGACGAGAGCGCGGCGGTGGAGCTGTTGCACGTCGGCCCGGTGCTTGCCCCGAACCGGATCGCGGCCGTGCTGCACCTGCCCGAGGGGACCCCGGTGTATGAGCGTCGGCGCCGTACCGTCTCCGAGTTCGGCCCCGTCGACCTGGTCTCGACGTTCGTTCCGGTCGATATCGCGGTCGGCACGGACATCACGAAGCCGGATCCGATCGCGGGCGGGCTGCTGGAGCACATCGAGCGGCGCAAGGGGCTGCGCGGGGACTACGCGCATGAGTGGCTGACCACGCGCAAACCGACCGAGGATGAGGCGAAACTGCTGGACATTGAGGCGGGCGATCCGGTGCTGAGCCTGGTCATCGCGGTCCATCAGGCATCCGGGGAACCGATCCTCGCCTCGGTGGCGATCCTGCCGGGTAGCCGGCACGAGATCGAGGACACCTACCCGTTGCGGTAGTCGTCGCGTCCTCGACGAGGGTAGTAACCGCCGGATGTCCAGTAAGCGCTTGATCCGGCGTGACAACCTGTGCCCGTGAACCTCGGCGCCGCCATCCCTAACTTCCACCACGAGTCCGCTGCTGACCTCATCGCGATGGGAGCGGTGGGAATCGTGATCGGTGGCGTGCTTCTATTCGGTGGCATCATCTGGCTGCGCGACCCTTCGGCACAGCGCCTGCCTCGTCTGAGAAGACTGGCCGGGCCGCAGTGGTGGTACCGACGCCCGGTCACGGGCGTGATCGTCGGTAGCCTCTTCCTGCTGGATGGCCTGATGCTGGTCGGGTTTGGGGTCGCCATGGCTCGACATTCGCTGTCGTAGACCGGCCGATGTCGGCTCCGGTGGCATGTGAGTCGTTGTCGGCTCGCTCGCAATGACGGCCCGGCAGATGCCGTGACGCGAGTCGGCTTCGTCGGAGATCGCGAATGGTGCTAACAATCAAGTAGCTTGTGTTCACATGCTGACGTAGCCTGTGCGTACAACCGGATGAGGCGAGTGCCCGTCCGACGCGTAGGAGGTTCGACTGTGGTTCCCGGCAGTTTGAAGATTCCGATGCCGTTCGAGTACGCGTTCCCGCATGGGGCGCTGTTCCGCGGTGTGCAGAAGGCGACTGACTTCGACAAGCGCGGCAAGGTCGATGACGACCAGGCGCGTGACAAGGAGACCGGGGAGCGGATCTGGACCGTGACCCTATTGGACCTGGACCCGGACGCGGCGAGGTTCGGCCGGGACCTGGTCAAGGTCAAGGTGATCGCCCCGGTTCAGCCCGTACCCCCGGAGTCGGCCGTGCCCGGGTACCCGCCGGCTGTGGAGCTGGTGGACCTGGTGCTCGTGCCGTGGGTCGACGACCAGCGGTGCAAGGGCGGTGGGCAGTGCCGTGCCCGGTTGGCGTACTCGATGCGCGCGACCGGAATCAAGCCTGCCGGCGGCCTGCCGGCACAGTCCTGATCCTGTCCAACCACGCGGGGCGGCCCTACCTCCGCCAAGAAGTCGCCCGCCCCGCGTGCCCAACCCTCAATCCCCTCAAAGAGGAAGGGCTGTTGATGCCCACGGTATCCGAACTCGCCCGAGTCACCACCCGGGACGGAGCGGTGTGGCGAGCCTGCGCGTCCTGCGGGCTGCTCGCCGCACTCGCCCCCGACGTTCACCGATGCGACGCCTGCGTTACCCCGATCCGCCCGGCTCGCCGGGGGTGGTCGCGGTGAGCATGGCCACCGTCCGACTCATCACCTCACTGCTGCGCGAGATCCCGCCGGTCGGCGCGACCACGGTCGAACGGGCGGACTGGTTTGACCGCAAGGCCGACGTGTTCGACCGCATCGCCACCGAGGACCAGGCGCTCTCGCAGGAAGCCGCGCGACTGGCTGAGGGTGCGCGTGCTGAGGCTGACCGGCTGCGGCGGGAGGCGACGGCATGAAGACCTACCGTCGTACCGTCGCCATCCTGGCCGGACCGGGTGTGCAGGCGGCGCGGGAGGTCTACACCCGCGTTCCTTCCGATGTGTTGCGGGTCGCGGCCCTGGTGGAGATCTCCTCCTCGGCGGCGGCGTTGGCGCGGACCATCGTCAAGCTGCGTCGGCTGGACCCGGACCTGATCGCCCCACACGTGGCTGACCGGGTCGACCTGCGCGCGGTGCTGGGCCGGGGTCGGTGGCTGCCGACGATGACCCGGCACGTTCCCGCAGCCGTGTCCGGACCGGTGGAGGTCGGCGCGGTGATCCCGTTGGTGTCGGCGTCGCTGCGCCGCCGTGCGGCTCGTCGGGCCGGCAACCGCAATCAGTTGGCACTGTTCGCCTCCGCCGCGGGCGGGAGGTGAATGGGGCATGCCGATGATCAACGTGATCCGCGGTGAGCAACTGCCCGACGCGGCGTTCAACGTGCGTACCCCGATCCTGCGGATTCCACTGTGGATGGCTGTCGTCTGGTGGCTGCTCAAGGGCCTGGTCCGGATCGCGGTGCTGTACGTGCGGTTCTGGTACGCCACGCTGCCCGCGTCGGTGCTGCTGTACCTGTGGGCACGGTTCGGCTGGGCCGGCCCGGTCCTGCTCGTCGGTGCCCTGGCCGGCATCGCCCTGGCCTGGATGCTGGTGGACTGGCACTCGTTTCTGCGGTTCGGCTGGTACCCGGTGCTCGGGCGGTGGCGGCGAGTCGGGTACCGGCGGCGCTGGTACCCGGCCATGGCCACGGCGCGGCTGGCGGTGAACTTCGACGGGCACGTGGTCGTGCCGGTGCTGCGGCGGGTCAAGGCGACCGCGTCCGGCGACGAGCTGACGGTCCGGATGGTGACCGGGCAGATCCCGGACGACTTCGCCGCCGTCGCGGTGCGGCTGACACACACGTTCGGCGCCCGGTCGTGCCGGGTGAGTCCGGGGCGGCGGGCGGATCTGGTGGTGCTGACCCTGCAACGCACCGACGCGCTACGCAAGACCATCCCACCGGTCCCGGTGCCGGCGGTGCCGGACCTGGGCGGCATGGTCCTGGGCCGAGTCGAGGACGGCACGGATCTGCGGGTGCGCCTGTTCGGGACACAGATCCTCGTCGCCGGTGCCACCGGCGCCGGGAAGGGCTCGGTGATCTGGTCGGTCATCGCCGCGCTCGCCGGCGGCATCCGGTCCGGACTGGTCAAGCTGTGGGTCTTCGACCCCAAGGGCGGCATGGAAATGGCCGCCGGTAACCCGCTGTTCGAACGGTTCGCCTGCGAGGACTTCGCCGTGATGGCCGAGGATCTGGAGGTCGCGGTTGCCCTGATGCGGGAACGCACTCGGCGGCTGCGCGGCGTCACCCGCCAACACATCCCCACGGGTGATGAGCCGCTGATCGTCATCGTGGTCGACGAGCTGGCCGCGCTGACCGCGTACCTGACCGACCGGCACCTCAAAGACCGGATCAAAGCCGCGCTGGGCGTGCTGCTCACGCAGGGCCGGGCGGCCGGCGTCCACGTCGTCGCGGCGGTCCAGGACCCGCGTAAGGATGTCCTGCCGTTCCGCGACCTGTTCCCGACCCGGATCGCGCTGCGACTGACCGAACCGGCTCAGGTCGACATGGTCCTCGGCGACGGGATGCGGGACCGGGGCGCGGTCTGCGACCGGATCCCGATGAACACCCCCGGCGTCGGATACCTCGTCCTCGACGGCGACCCGACCCCAGTGCGGGTCCGGTTCGCCTACCACGACGACGACCAGATCGCCGACCTCGCCCGCACCTACACCGGCAAGCGCGTCATCGACGGGCAGGTCTTGGAAGGGGAAATCGTATGAACACCACCCGCAGGACCCGGGGTGAGCGGGTCGAGGGCCTGGTCCAGGTCCTCATCCTCCTGGCCATCGGCTCGATGGCGGCGGCGGCCTCATTCACCCACGTCCACAACGTCGCCGCGGCACACGGTCAGCCGGGCTGGCTCGCCTGGGCCGACGCCGTGGTCCTGGAGCTGATGTCGATCGCGACCGGGCTGGAGATCCGTCGCCGGCACCGGGCCGGCCGGGGCGCCGGGTTCGTGCTCTGGGTCCTGATCGGCGCGGTGGCGCTGTCGATGTCGGCTCAGGTCGTGGAGGCGGAGCGGTCGGTCATCGGCTGGCTCGCTGCGGCGCTGCCGGCCGCCGGGTTCCTGGCCCTGGTGAAGATCGTGCTCACCCGGACCCCGGCCGGGACGGCGATCGCACCGTCCCCGACGCCCGTGCCCGACCAGGCTCCCGTACCGGTCGACCAGGGCACGACCGGCGACCCGGTGAACCGGCCAGCAACAGACCTGGTCCCGGTCATGAGTCTGCGGACGGCGACAGTGCCGGTGCCGCCGGACGCTTTCACCCGCGTCAACGGCGCCACCGTCCACAGTGGAGCCGCCCGGTGAATCAACCCATCACCGCCCCGATTCCGGCCGAGTCGACGGAGCCTCGGCCGGGATCGCGGGCCGCCCGCATGCGCCAACCCCTCGCCAAGGAAACCCTGCGTACCCTCGCCGAATCACACGGCGTCTGCGTCCGGCCCTTGGCCATCCGGCGTACCGACACCGTGACCGGACTGACCGAAGTCATCGAAGTGCCCTGCGGCGCCACCCTCGCCAGCAAGTGCAAGCCCTGCGCCGAACGCGGCCGGCGGCTGCGCATCCAGCAACTGCGGGAGGGCTGGCACCTCGCCGACGAACCGGCCGTGCGACCGGAGCGGGCCGGTGAGGACGTGTTGTCCCTCGTGCGGGTTCGGGCACATCTGGAGTTCGAGCGGGCCGACGCCGAACGGCAGGCCATGTGGGACCAGCTGCCCGACCTCGACCAGGCCATCGAGGATGTAGACGAAGCGCTCGCCGCGACCGGCCTGCGGGGGCACCTCACGCCGCGCGACCGGGACGAGAAACCGCGCAAGGCTCGGTCGACCCGGCGGCGCAAGGACTCGCCCGACCTGCCCCGGCTGCCCGTGGATAACCGGACCGTTGGCCGGTCCTACGCCGGGCGGGACGGCAAGACCTACCGGCCGTCCATGCTGGTCTCGCTCACCCTCGGCTCGTACGGGCCGGTGCACTCCTCCATCCGACGCGGCGCGTACCTGGTGCCGTGCGAGTGCGGCCAGCGCCACGGGGAACGAGACGACCTGCTCGGCACGCCGATCGACCCGGCGGCGTACGACTACCGGCGGGCGGCACTGGACGCCATCCACTTCGCCCGGGTGCTGGACCGGTGGTGGCAAAACCTGCGCCGGGCGGCCGGCTGGAACGTCCAGTACGCCGGATGCGTCGAGATGCAACGGCGACTCGCCCCGCACGGACACTTCGCGGTCCGCGGCACGCTGCCCCGGCGGCTGCTCAAGCAGGTCGCGGCGGCCACCTACCACCAGGTCTGGTGGCCCACCTTCGACAAGGCGGCGTACTCCGTCGAGCGGCCCCCGACCTGGGACACCGACCAGGACGCGTACGTCGACCCGCGCACCAAGCAGCCGCTGACGAGCTGGGGCGCGGCCCTCGACGTCCTGGACACGCCGGACGCGGAACCGGCGTACGTGGCCCGGCTGGGCACCATCGACGCCCGCGGCATCGACCAGGGCACCAAGGACGCGGAACGGTCCATCCGGTACGTGACCAAGTACGTCACCAAGGACATCGCCGACCAGGTCTCACCCCGATCCGAGGCACAACGGGCGCACTTCGACCGGCTGCACGCCGAACTGTCAACCCTGCCTTGCTCCCCCACCTGCGCAAACTGGCTCCTCTACGGCGTGCAACCCGAAAAGGCGAAACCGGGCCTCGTACCCGGCCGCTGCACCGGCAAGGTTCACCAGCCGCGCACCCTCGGCTTCACCGGCCGACGGGTCCTGGTCTCCCGGCAATGGTCCGGGAAGACCCTCGCCGACCACCGCGCCGACAACCGGGCCTGGATCCGGGCGGTCCTGGCCGGAGCGGTCGACGGCGACGACCAGGACCAGGCCGTGATGCCCGACCCGGCCGACGGAGCCAACCGGTACCGCTTCGAGCTGGCCCGCCCCGACGACCCGGACGTACCGCCCGTGGAACACCGGATCCTGCGGGCCATCTCCACCCGCGTCCGATGGCGCCAAGCGCTCGCCAGAGCACGCGAGCACCCTCCCGGCGCTGTTTCGGCAACTCAAGATCCGCCACCCGTCGACCGGGCGGCCTGACCGGAAAGGAGGAAACGACGCAGCGTGGAGGACAGGCTCCTCACCCTGGACGAAGCGGCAGAGCTGCTGTCGGTGTCCCGGTGGACGGTGTTCCGGCTGGCCAAGCAACGCCAGCTCGTCTCCATCCTCGTCGCGGCCCGCTGTCGACGGGTCACGGCGTCGTCGGTCCAGGCATACATCGCACGACAGATCGAGGAGGCAGCGTAGTGAGAACGACCTTGACCCCCGAGGAGCCGAAGCCTCGCCAGGGTCGTACCCGTCGCAACGGCGAAGGCTCGATCCGCCAGCGCAAGGATGGCCGCTGGGAGGGCCGGGTCTGGGTGTTCACGACCGACGGCGGCGAGGTGAGGCGCAGCGTCTACGGCGCGACGTGGGACGAGGCGTACGCCGAAATGACACGGCTGAAGGCCGATTCCCTCGGCGGGATTCGGCTGCCGGCCACGGATCAGACGGTGGGGGAGTACCTGGCCTACTGGCTCACGGAGGTGGCGAAGCCGCGCGTACGGCCGTCGACTTTCGCCAGCTACCAACGATGGATGCTGACCTACATCGTGCCGTACGTCGGCTCGAAGAAGCTCGGGAAGCTGCGCCCGTCCGATGTCCGGACCTTCCTGAACCGGCTCAAGAACATCTGCCAGTGCTGTGCGCTCGGGAAGGACAAGCGCCGGGTCGACCAGGGTAAGGGGGCGAGGTGCTGCGCGAAGCGACCGCGCGAGTGCTGCGAGGCGTTCCTGTCCGATGCCTCGATCCGGTACGTGCACCGGCTGTTGCGTGCCGCGCTTCAGGATGCCGTGGTCGAGGAACTGCTTCCCAGAAACGCGGCCAAGAATCTGCGCATCTCACACCGGTACCGACCGAAGTTCACGCCGTGGACCGCCGATGAGGCGAGGCGGTTCCTTGCGGCGGCACGGGAGGATCGTTGGTACGCCGTCTATGCGGTCGCGCTGTCCATCGGCCTGCGCCGCGGTGAAGCTCTCGCGTTGCGTTGGTCGGACGTTGACCTCGACGACGGTTTGATCCATGTCCGGCGCAGCCTCCAACGCCTTCGGGGTCAGCTCGTTCTCAGCTCCGTGAAGACCGCCGATTCGGAGCGGGCCGTACCGATCCCGAAGAACCTCGCCGATGTCCTACGCCAGCACCAGGCCGCGCAGCGTGCCGACAAGGCTACGGTCGGCAACAAGTGGCAGGAGGGCGGTGCGGTCTTCACGACGAGGCTCGGCACACTCATCGAGCCACGCAATCTGAATCGTCACTTTGACCGGCTCTGCGAGCGTGCCGGAGTTCGGAGAATCCGGTTTCATGATCTTCGGCACTCGTGCGCCACCCTGCTCTACGACCAGGGCGTGAGTATCGAGAACATCCAGGATGTTCTGGGGCACAGCTCACCGACCATCACCAAAACGATCTACGTGGACGCGACCCGCAAAGTCCAGCGGGACGCGGTCGACAAACTGGGCTTCCTCTTCGACGAGTAGCGCGCGGGGGTCAAATCTGGGGGTCAACGCGATCATGCTCGAAGCGTTGTGCCTGGTGCGCCCGGCAGGATTCGAACCTGCGACCTTGAGATTAGAAGTCTCCTGCTCTATCCACTGAGCTACGGGCGCGCTGTGCCGACAAAGGTTACCGCCAGTTCGGAGTCTGCTTAATCGGGTTCCGGTACCGCGCTCTCTCCGCCGGTACGCTTGATCATCTTTGTCCCGGATTGTCGATCCGATCGGCACTCTTCTCGCGGATGCGGATCAACCAGCTTCATTCGAGGACTTTTCGTCTTCACGCCGAGCTACTAAGTTGCTGACCGTGCCAGTGACGAGCGCCACGTTCCTTCCCATACTGGTGTCGCCCAGCGATCGTGCGTACAGCGAACGGAACGTACTGGACGAGTACTTCGAGGATCTCGCTGTGGCCTACAGCGTGGGGCCGCCGTACGGGGAGCGGCTGATCACCTGGGCCGATCTGGAACGCATCGACCTGTCCCGGCGTGACCTGCGCCGGCGGGCGGCGAACAACCTCGACTCGATGCTCGACACCGTGCGCATCCACGGTCAGCCGCCCGCGCTCATGCTCTCCTTCCAGGGACTGGAGTCCAGCCTCGTGCTGGCCGACCCGTTCTGGGACAGCCTGGAAGGATCCGTTCCCGGCGAGCTGGTGGTCGGCGTACCGGCCCGGGATGTCGTGATCATGACGGGTTCCGCGTCGAAGGCGGGCATCGCTAAAGCGCGGCGGGCCGTCGACCGGGTCTTCTTCGCCGGCGGCCCGCACCTGCTGGTACAGGATCTGCTGGTTCGCCGCCGGGGCGACTGGGAGGTGTACTGAGCCCTCATGCCGGCAGGTAGGCGCCGATCCACCGGTCCAATTCGTCGAACACCCGGGCGCGCACCGCGGGGGCGGACAGCGTCAGGTCGTGCAGGCCGCCCTCGATCCGCGCGATCGTCACGTGCCGGCCCAGCCTGCTCGCGTACTGTGCGATGTGCTCCACGTCCAGCACCGCGTCGGCGTACATCGCCGCCTCGGCCCATGAGCTGCCGCGGTAGGACTTCGTCGAGCAGGCGACCAGGATGGGCGCCGGGATCGACAGGCCGGCCTGGAGCCGCGCCTGTGCGGAACGGATCGCGGCGAGCCACGCCGCCCGTACCGGGAAGCTCTCCAGCGGCTTCCAGGCCAGGTCGTACGTCCACTCGCCGTGGTGGGTGGAGTGGATGCTGTGCCCGTACGCGAGGGACACCGAGTTGCGCACCTTCGCGTACGGGCGCAACCGCGCCAATCCCGCGTAGGCCGGGCCGGCGGTGCGCCGGAGCAGCGGCGACACGTTGATTTCGAAGAACGGGCTGTTGAGGAACATCCCGTCGACGATCCCGGCGTCCCGGACACGGTGCGCCCACAGCGCTGTGGTCAGACCCCCGGTGGAATGCGCGTTGACCAGCAGCCGCCGGTGCCCGTCCTCGTTCCGGATGATCCGTGCCGCCTCGTCCAGTTCCGGGAAGTACTCGCTGATTCGGCGCACGAAGTTGGGCGTCTGGTGCGGTAGCAGGCTGCGACCGTACTTGCGCAGGTCCAGGGCGTAGAAGTCGAAGCCGCGCTCGACGTAGAAGTCGGCGAGGTGCTCCTGGAAGAAGTAGTCGACGTATCCGTGCACGTAGAGGACGGCGCGCTCGGCCTTCACCGCGGCCTTCCTGCTGACCAGGGTCGCGACGACCGGGCCCTCGTCGTCGGTGCCGAGGTCGATCGTGCGGCGCTGATAGGGCGTGCCGAGGATGTCGGTCTCCACGAGGATGGACGGTACCGCGAAAACCCCGCGCCCCGGTGGTCGCCGTCAGGCGGTGGGTTTCAGGTGCTTTGGCCGCCTTCTCATAACAGATCCACGGGGGTACGGACGGGGCGTCCACAACCACCCTCCCTGTCCACAGATCGGTACCGGTGTGGTCGCCTGGTTTCCGTCCGCCGGCCAGCCTGGACGCGAGTCGATACGCCGACCGTCCACCAAGCGCCCGGGCCCGACCACCGGATCCGCCCGGGCTCGGCTGAGAAGGAGACGAGATGTTCGATACCCCGGTCACCATCGTGGGCAATGTCCTGACCGCGCCCGAGTGGCGCCGCACCACGGTCACCGGCACGTTCGTGGTGTCGTTCAAGGTGGCGTCCAACTCCCGGCGCTACGACCGCGAGCACGGCAGGTGGGTCGACGGGGACAGCCTGCGCGTCCGTGTCGTCTGCTGGCGCCGGCTCGGCGAAAATGTCTCGCTCTCGGTGCAGTTGGGCGATCCGGTCGTCGTCCACGGCCGGCTCTACAGCCGGGATTGGACCGATGACCAGGGCAACCGCCGCACCTCCTACGAACTGGATGCCGTCTCGGTCGGGCACGACCTCTCGCGCGGCGTCGACAAGTTCGCCCGGCGGAAGGCGGTGGGCCCGACCGATGTGGTCAACGACCCGGTGGACGCCACCGCGGTCGGTGGCGAGTTGACCGAGGAGGTGGACGATCCGGGCCGCCCGGACGACCTGCCGCCGGACAGCGAGCTGTTCGACAACTTCGACCCGGCGGTCTTCGAGCCGGCTCCGGCCGGACAGCCGGCGACCGCGGCGCCCGACGAGGACTCGTTGGCCGGCGCGGGGCGGTGAAGGACGCGGGGCGGTGAAGGACGCGGGGCGGTGAAGGACGCG
>JBDZVD010000027.1:49061-63811 GCA_040255525.1 Micromonosporaceae bacterium
GTGAAGGACGCGGGGCGGTGAAGGACGCGGGGCGGTGAAGGACGCGGGGCGGTGAGGGACGGGGAGGCGTCCGGCGCCGGACGCCTCCCCGCCGGCCGCGAGGGTGGTGTCGGCGCTGTCGACCCCGGCGCCGCCCGCGGGGCGCGGCCGGTCGGCCGCCGGCCTCGACCGTGCCGGCGGTCCGGCAGTGGATAGGCTTTCGGGCGGATCAGGGGAGGCACGATGGCAAAGGCGTCCGTCACGCACTGGGCCCGACCGTCGCGCCGGGCGATTGGCCTCGCCGTGGCCCACGCGGGCGGCCTGCTCGCCGGCGCCGCCCTGGACGCGGCGCTGGGCGATCCGCGCCGGTTCCACCCGGTGGCCGGGTTCGGGCGGGCGGCCGCCGCGCTGGAACGCCGGTGCTACGCCCCCGACCGGGCCGCCGGCGCCCGGTTCGCCGCGGTCGCGGTGGGCGCACCGGTGGCCGCGGGCATCGCGGCCACCCTGGCCACCAGGCGGCACCCGTGGGTCCGGGCCGGTCTGGTGGCCGCGACGACCTGGGCGGTGCTGGGTGGCACCTCACTGCGCCGGGAGGCGACCACGCTTGCGGACGCGCTCGACGCCGGAGACCTGCCCGCCGCGCGGGACCGGCTGCCGCACCTGTGCGGGCGCGATCCGTCCACTTTGGACGAGACTGAGCTGGCGCGGGCGACGGTCGAGTCGGTCGCCGAGAACACTTCGGACGCCGTGGTGGCCCCGCTGGCCTGGGGCGCGCTGGCCGGCCTGCCGGGACTGCTCGGATACCGGGCGGTCAACACCCTGGACGCGATGGTCGGGCACCGTTCGCCGAGGTACCGGGATTTCGGCACCGCCTCGGCCCGGCTCGACGACCTGGCGAACCTGGCGCCGGCGCGCGCGACAGCGGCGCTGACGGTCGTGACCGCACCGGTCGCCGGTGCGAGTTGCCTGGGAGCGTTGCGGACCTGGCTGCGCTTCGGCGGGCGGCACCCCAGCCCCAACGCGGGGCAGTGCGAAGCTGCCATGGCCGGGGCGCTCGGTGTCCGCCTCGGCGGCCGCAACGCCTACCACGGACGCGTCGAGGAGCGGCCGGTGCTCGGCGACGGCCGGCCCCCGGAGGCGCCGGACATCCGGCGGGCCGCGCGGCTGTCCGGAGCCGTCGCGACCGCGGCGCTCGCGATGGCGGTGGGGCACGCGGTCGCCCGGCCATGGCGCCGAGTGCTGATCGTCAAGACGGCGCGTTCGGCCTCGGCTCGTCTCAGATCGGGCCGGAGGTGGGCGCGATGAGCGGCGGTGGCCTGCTGGTCGCGGGTACCAGCTCCGACGCCGGCAAGAGCGTCGTCGCGGCCGGGATCTGCCGGTGGCTGCGGCGGCGCGGGGTGCGGGTCGCGCCCTTCAAGGCGCAGAACATGTCGAACAACTCGGTCGTGGCGCTCGACGGCGGGGAGATCGGCCGAGCCCAGGCGCTCCAGGCCGCGGCGTGCGGACTGGAGCCGAGCGTCCGGTTCAACCCGGTGCTCCTCAAGCCGGGTAGCGACCACACGAGTCAGGTGGTCCTGCGCGGCCGGGCGGTCGGGCGGCTGGGCGCGTCCAGCTTCAGGCAGCGGCGGCCGGAGTTGGCCCGGGTCGCGTTCGAGACCCTCGACGAGTTGCGTGCCGAGTTCGACGTGGTGATCTGCGAGGGCGCCGGGAGCCCGACTGAGATCAACCTTCGGGACGGCGACTTCGTCAACCTGGGCCTGGCGCGGCAGGCCGAGCTTCCGGTCGTGCTCGTCGGCGACATCGACCGCGGCGGGCTGTTCGCCGCGTTCTTCGGCAGTGTGGCGCTGCTCGCTGGCGAGGATCAGGCGCTGGTCGCCGGGTTTGTGGTGAACAAGTTCCGGGGAAGCCGGGCGTTGCTCCAGCCCGGCCTGGACCGGCTGGCGAAGCTGACCGGTCGTCCGGACTTCGGCGTCCTGCCCTGGAATCCCCAGTTGTGGCTCGACACCGAGGATTCACTGTCCGCCGTGGACGGCCGGCTGCTCGGCCGGCCCGGGCCGCCGGTGGGTGACGAGTGGCTACGCGTGGCCATCGTCCGGTTGCCCCGCATCTCCAACTCCACCGACGCCGAAGCGCTGGCGGCCGAGCCCGGCGTGGCGGTGCGACTGACCACCTCGGCGGCCGAGATCGCCGAGGCGGATCTGGTCGTACTTCCGGGCAGCAAGTCCACCGTGGACGACCTGAGGTGGCTGCGCCGCAGCGGACTCGACGCGGCCCTGCTGGCCCATGCCGCGGCCGGCAAGCCACTGATGGGCATCTGCGGCGGCTTCCAGATGCTGGCCGCCATGATCGACGACGACGTGGAGAGCGGTGACGGCGTCGTCCAGGGGCTCGGCCTGCTGCCGGTCGAGGTCGTCTTCGACCGGGTGAAGACGCTGGCCCACTCGGCCGGCCGGGCGCTCGGGGCGGACGTGCACGGGTACGAGATCCATCACGGTCGGATAGCGGCCAGCAAAGCGCCGCCGCTGATCGAGCCCGGCGAGGGCGCCCGGGTCGGTAACGTCCTCGGTACCCACTGGCACGGAACGTTCGAATCCAACGACTACCGCCGGGCCTTCCTCACCGAAGCGGCCCGGTTGGCCGGGCGTCACGGGTTCACGGTGGCTCCGGACACGGACTTCGCCGCCCGCCGCGAGGGCTTTCTCGATCTGCTCGGCGATCTGGTGGAGCGGCATCTGGACACGGACGCCCTCTGGCGGCTCATCGAGTCGGGGGCGCCCGCGGGCATGCCGTTCCTGCCACCGGGAGCGCTGTGAGCGCGACCGTCGAGACGTTCGGCGAGCTGGCCGCCGCGGTCATGCGGGCACCGGCCCGGCTGGGCGCGGTCCGCGTCGTGGCCGTCGACGGACCGACCGGGGCGGGTAAGACGACGTTCGCGGCGCGGCTGGCCGGAGCGTTGTCGGCGACCGGTGTCCGCGTGGCGGTGGTGCACACCGACGACCTGCTCGACGGCTGGGGCGACCAGTTGACGTTCTGGCCCCGCCTGGAGACGGGGGTGCTGGCACCGCTGCGCCAGGGGCGCGCGGGCCGGCACCCGGTGTACGACTGGGCGCGGGGTAGGTTCGAGGGAACGTGTGACGTGCCGGTACCGGATGTGTTGATTGTCGAGGGAAGCACCACCACGCGGCCCGAGGCGCGCGCCGAACTGTCGCTGTCGGTGTTCGTCTCCGCCGCCGCCGAGCTGCGGGTGCACCGCGTCGTGACCAGGGACGGAGCCGCCGTACGGGGGCCGCTGCGGCGGTGGATGGACGCCGAGGCGGCGTACTTCCTTGCGCACGGCAGCCATGATTGGGTGGACGTCCTCGTAGACGGGGCGCCGGAGCTGGGGCACGATCCGAGTAACGAGTTCGTTCGACTGCCGCGACCGGGGGATGACGATGACTGAGACCGCACCGGTGCGCCGACGTGTGGTATTGACCGGGATCAGCTCGCGAGCCTGGGAACATCCGGCCGACCGGGGAGCCCTGACAGCGCTGCGTGAACTGCGTGGCTTCGATCAGGTGCTCAAGATGCTGTCCGGGCTGTGGAGCGAGCGTGGTTGGCGGCTGCAGTACCTGGGCGGCGCGATCCGCGCCGACCACCGGCAGCATCCCCGGGTGCACCGGCTGTTCGCGGAGGCGGCGGCGACTCTGGACATCGCCACGCTGCCCGAGCTGTACATCGAGTTCTCGCCGAACCTCAACGCCAGCTGTGTCGGCATGTCCACCCCGTTCATCGTGGTCACCAGCCGCGCCGTGGAGTTGTTCGACGACGACGAGCTGCGCTACGTGCTGGGTCACGAGCTGGGCCACCTGATCAGCGGGCACGCCGTCTACCGCACGATGATGGCCATCCTGAGCCGCATGGCCCTCAACCTGGCCTGGCTGCCGATCGGCTCGATCGCGCTACGGGCGATCATCGTGGCGCTGCACGAGTGGTGGCGCAAGGCCGAGCTGTCCGCCGACCGGGCCGGGCTGCTGGCCGGTCAGGACCCGGCCGCCGCGCTGCGGGCGCACATGAAGCTGGCCGGTGGCGGTGACCTGTCGGAGATCGACACGGCGGCGTTCCTGGACCAGGCGGCCGAGTACGACCGGGGTGGCGACCTTCGCGACAGCCTGCTGAAGCTGCGCATGGTGGCGTTCCTGACCCATCCGCTGCCGGTCGCCCGCGCCGCGGAGCTGCGGCACTGGATCGATCAGGGCGGGTACCAGCGGATCCTGACCGGCGACTACCCGCGCCGGGAGAACGACGGCGACGCCTCTCTGTCGGATGACGTCAAGGCGGCCGCCGACGAATACCGCAGCGCCTTCAACCGCTCACAGGACCCGCTGGTCGGGCTGCTGCGCAAGCTGGGCGACGGCGCCTCCGGCATGGGGGAGTGGGTCGGTGCCGGCGCCGGCCGCTTCCGCGACTGGATGGGCGGCGGTCGCCGCTCCGGCACGAACGGCACGGCGGACGAACCCCCCGGCACGGCCGGACCTGCGGATCCGCAGGACTGAGCCGGCTCCGCGGCCGACCGGCGGATCCGCAGGACTCAGCGCGAGTCCCGGCCCGGCCCGGTTCGCTGCCGCTGACCCGGTTGATCCGCGCGTCGACCCGGGCGCCGGTGGGCCGGGCGAGGGACTGGCCCGGGGGAGTGAAGTAAGCAGCGCATACGATCGCGGGCATGACCGAAGCTGACCTCCGTGATGCCGTGACCCGGGTGCTGCCCGGGGTGACCGAGGACCTGATCCGGCTCGCCCGGATCCCGGGGATCGCCTTCGCGGGCTTCGACCACGCACCGGTCGAACGCTCCGCCGAGGCGGTCGCGGAACTGCTGCGAGGCGCCGGCCTGCCCGAGGTGCGCATCGTGCGCGAGGGCGGCCAGCCCGCCGTGATCGGCCGCCGACCCGCCCCGCCCGGTGCGCCGACCGTGCTGCTGTACGCGCACCATGACGTCCAGCCCGTCGGGGACCTCAGCCAGTGGCGTACCGAGCCGTTCGAGCCGATCGAGGTCGACGGTCGGCTCTACGGCCGCGGGTGCGCCGACGACAAGGCCGGTGTGCTGGCTCACATCGCGGCTCTGCGGGCATTCGGGGACGACCTGCCGGTCGGCGTCGTCGTCTTCGTGGAGGGCGAGGAGGAGTTCGGGTCCGAGTCGCTGGAGGACCTGCTGCGCACCTACCGCGACGAGATCGCGGCCGACGTCATCGTGATCGCCGACTCGGGCAACTGGGACGTCGGCGTACCCGCGCTGACCACCAGCCTGCGCGGCCTGGTCAACGTGTTCGTGGACGTCGAGACGCTGGACCACGCCGTACACAGCGGCATGTACGGCGGCGCCGTACCCGACGCGCTGACCTCACTGTGCCGGGTGCTCGCGGCGTTGCACGACGAGTCCGGCGACGTGGCCGTGCCCGGGCTGGTCAGCACGGAGGCGTCGCCGCTGGACTACCCGATTGACCGGTTCCGTACCGAGTCGGGAATCCTCGACGGGGTCGACCTGATCGGTACCGGCCGGCTCGTGGACCGCCTCTGGACCAAGCCGACAGCGACCGTACTGGGCATCGACGCGCCCGCGACCGGTGCGGCGCCCAACGCCCTGATACCGGCGGCACGCGCCAAGGTGTCGGTACGCCTGGCTCCGGGCGACGATCCGGACAAGGCATTCGAGGCCATCAAGTCGTACCTCGAGGCCCGCGGCCCGTGGGGCGCCAAGGTCACGGTCACTCTGGAGCAGGGCGGCGCACCCTTCGTGGTACGGGCGGACGGTCCGGCCTACGACGCCGCGCGATCCGCCTTCCGTACCGCCTGGGACGGCGTCGACCCGGTGGACATCGGTGTCGGTGGTTCCATCCCGTTCATCGCCACGTTCCAGGAGCTGTTCCCGTCGGCCTCCGTGCTGGTGACCGGTGTGGAAGACCCGGACTCCCGCGCGCACGGGCCGAACGAGAGCCTGCACCTGGGCGAGTTCGCCCGGGTCTGCCTGGCCGAGACCCTGCTGCTGGCCAATGTCGCAAAGATGGTTCAACCGTCGGCGGGCTGATGGTAGTCTTTCGAACATGCGTACGAAGAAATCGATCGAGCGGCTGGATGCTGCCGCGCGTGCTCTCGGCGAGGTAGATCTCGCCGAGTGGTCCGACGCGACCCTGCGCGGGCACCTGGAGGAACTGTCTGCCGTGTTGTGCCGGGTCGACGACCAGCTCTCCCGGCTCGCCGACGCGGTCCGCGCCCGGGGATTCCGGGTCGAGGAGAAGCCGGTCGACCGGTCCGAGGTGACGCTCGCGGCCTGACGCGGCGACCGGTCGGGATTCGCCCTACCGGTCGCCGTCAACCGCCGGCGGGCTGGGTGAGACCGGGGCGAGTTTCGCCGCGGCACCGGGAAGTGTCGCAGGTTGCTGCGAGGATCCAGCTATGCAGTTCGTGGAGTTGGCCGCCACGTCAGCCGCCGTCGCCGCCACGTCCGCCCGGCGCGGAAAGATCGAGCTTCTTGCCACCGCCTTGCGTGGCCTGGCGCCCGAAGAGATCGAGGCCGGTGCGGCTTACCTCGCGGGCGAGCTCCGCCAGCGCCAGATCGGCGTCGGTTGGGCCGCCGTGCGTGACGCGCCACCGCCGGCCGAGCGGGCCACGCTCACCGTCGCCCAGGTCGACGCGGCGCTGGCTGAGATCGGCGAGCAGGCGGGCGCCGGCTCCCAGGCCCGGCGCCGCAGCCTGCTCGGCGCGTTGTTCGGCGCCGCCACGGCCGACGAGCAGCGGCTACTGATCGGGCTGCTCTCCGGTGAGGTGCGCCAGGGCGCGCAAGCGGGGCTGCTGGTCGACGCGATCGCCCGGGCCGCCGGCGTGGCGGTCGCCGAGGTGCGCCGCGCGCTACTGCTCGCCGGAGACCTCAAGACCGTCGCGCGGGCCGCGCTGACCGGTGGATCGGCGGCGCTCGGCGAGTTCACGCTGCGGGTCGGCCGGCCGCTCGCGCCGATGCTCGCGCAGGCGGCGGCGACCGTCGAGGCCGCGCTGGAGGCCACCGGCTTCCCGGCCGCCGTGGATGACAAGCTCGACGGCGTCCGGATCCAGGTGCACCGGTCCGGCGACGACGTCGCGGTCTACTCGCGCAGCCTGGCCGACATCACCTCGCGGATGCCCGACGTGGTGGCCGCGGTCAGGGCCCTGCCCGCCCGGCAGATCGTGCTCGACGGCGAGGCCGTCGCGCTCGACCCGATGGGGCGCCCGCGACCGTTCCAGGAGACCTCGGCACGCGCCGCACGGCGGGCCGGTCAGGCGGCGGGAGCGGGCGACACCGAGCGGAGCGGCGGGGCCGGCCCGGGGCGGCCAGCCCCGACCGACGTGCTGACGCCGTACTTCTTCGATGTGCTGCACCTCGACGGCGCGGACCTTCTCGACGAGCCCGGGCAGCGGCGCTGGTCCGTGCTGGCCGAGACATTGCCGAGCGGGCTGCTGGTGGGCAGGTGCGTGGTGTCCACCGTCCAGGAGGCCAACTCCGCGTTCGAGGCCGCGCTCACCAGCGGTCATGAGGGTGTGGTGGTCAAGGCGGCGGGCGCCGCGTACGACGTCGGGCGCCGGGGCGCCGCCTGGGTCAAGGTCAAGCCGCGGCACACGCTGGATCTGGTCGTCCTGGCGGCCGAGTGGGGTCACGGCCGGCGCCGGGGGTGGCTGTCCAACCTCCACCTGGGCGCCCGGGACCCGGCGACCGGCGGGTTCGTGATGCTCGGCAAGACCTTCAAGGGTCTCACCGACGAGTTGCTGCGCTGGCAGACCGGGCGGCTGCTGGAACTGGCGACCCAGCGCAACGACTGGGTGGTGAAGGTCCGGCCGGAGTTGGTGGTCGAGATCGCGTTCGACGGAGTGCAGAGCAGCCCGCGGTACCCGGGCGGAGTCGCCCTACGCTTCGCGCGCGTGCTGCGGTACCGGGAGGACAAGGCGGCCAGCGAGGCGGACACCATCGACGACGTCCGCCGGTTTCATATGGTCGCCAGCGACCGTACGTAGTTGACCTGCTGGTAGAGGTACTGCACCTCGCTCTGGTCGGTCACCGGGATCCGGGCCACGTACTGGTGCGGCCCGTTCATGACATACACCTGTACCACACCCCGGTAGGTGCTCTCCCTGGCCAGCAGGAAGAGCAGGCTGAAGAACGCGATGCAGAAGAACAGCGCGATCGACAGGATGATCGCCCAGGTCGGGATCCGCTGCTCGGTGGTCCACTGATCGGTGACCGTCCACTGCGACCCGCGTAACGGGAAGGTTCCGGCCGGCGTGCGCACGGTCGTCGCGGTCACCTGGATGTCACCGATCCGCGCGATCACCGGCTCGTCGACCGAGTACGCTCCCGGCCCGCCGGAGTACATCGACGCCAGGCCCGGGTAGGGGTACCGGGGAACCGGCGGGTAGCCCGGCTCCCGGTCAGCCAGGCGCGTGGGGGTCTCCGCCCCGGGCGAACCGGGGTTGCCGGCGCCGACGCCAGAACCCTCCGGCCGCGCTGCGCCGGGTGCCGGCCAGGCGGGTATTGGCGAGGCGGGCATCGGCGAGGGGGGCATTGGCAGGGTCGGCGACGGTTCGGTGGGCGACGCGCCGGACAGCGGCACGGTCGACGCCCACGGGTCGTGACACGGCGGAGCGCTGTCGGGCGCCGGCCGCGTCGGCTCCGGATCCACCATGACTCCGATTACACCAGCCGGCCACCAGCCCCGGAACCCGTCGCCCGCTCCGGGCACGAGACCCGGTCGGGGTGGCCGGCGAGACACCGCCGACCGCCGGCGGGTTGCGATCAGCCGTGGGCGGGAATCCGGCCGGACGCGATCAGACCGCCGGCGAGACCGGGGCGTCGGGGTGCTCGGCCGTGCCCAGGGCCGCCAGATCCAGGTCGCTGACCTTCGGGTGGGCCTCCCGGTACGCCGCCCAGCAGAACCCCAGCAGAGCGATCAGCGCGAAGCACCACCACTGGACGATGTAGCCGGCGTTCATGGTCGAGTCCTGGTGGTCGACCGGGATCGCGCCGAACGACGCGTCGTTGGCCGCCGGCTTCTGCGTGTCCAGCGTCACGTACCCGCCGAGCAGCGGGTACGGGACCGTGCCGGCCAGCTTCTCGGGAGAGATCCGGCGTACGGTCAGCTTCCCGTCGGTACGGACGGCGGGCCCCGCCTTGCTTTCCGGCAGGTGTACCAGCCCGACGACGGTCACTTCACCGGTCGGCGCGGGCGGTACGGCCGGCAGGGTGAGCGCGGCCCCGGACGGTGCCGGAGCCAGCCAGCCGCGGTCGACCAGCACCGCGGTGCCGTCCGCCAACCGTAGTGGATCAAGGATTTCGAAGCCGACCCGGCTGTTCAGCGTCCGTTCCCGCGCGATGATCTCGTGGTCGGGGTCGTACCGGCCGGTGATCGTGACCCTGGTCCACGCGGCGGCGCTGGCGGGCGCCCTGCCGACCGCCATGACCTGCGTCGCGGGCACCGGTGCGGCCTGCGAGGCGGCGTCCACCCGGGCGTTGGCGTCGGCGCGCTGGTGGTACCTGTCGAGCTGCCAGAACCCCAGCCCGACCATGATCGTCGCCAGTACCACCATCAGGGCGGCGAAGGCGATCCACCTGGGTGTGGCGAGGAACCGGTACACGTCGTTCCACGCTACCGGCAGCGCCGCGCGGCTCTGCGTTGGGTATCGTCACATTGCTGTGACTCGCTCGGACCGCCAGGCCCGCCCGATCCGTGGGCGGGCCGTTCAAGCGGTCCGGGGGAGAAATGGTCCAGGTCCATCCCTGCCGGCCAGGATCGACAAGCGTTGCCCCGCAGCCGCGAGGAGCCATCGATGAGCGCCACCCCGAGGGTCATGATCGCCGCACCCTCCTCCGGCAACGGCAAGACCGCCGTGGCCGTGGGGCTGCTGGCCGCGCTGCGCGCACGCGGCCTGGCCACGGCGGCCTTCAAGGTCGGTCCGGACTTCCTCGACGCGGGCTTCCTGGGCCTGGCCGCCGGCCGGCCGGGCCGCAACCTGGATCCCGGGCTGGTCGGCGCGGCGCGGCTGCCCGCCCTGTTCGAGCACGGTGCCGCCGGGGCCGAGATCGCGGTGATCGAGGCGACCATGGGCCTGTACGACGGGCTGTCCGGGCACACCGATGTGCCGTCCAGCGCCCAGGTGGCGGAGGTGCTCAAGGCGCCGGTGGTGCTCGTGGTCGACGTCGCGGCGATGGGGCAGTCGGTGGCCGCGGTGGTGCACGGCTTCCGGGTGTACGACGAGCTGCTGTGGCTGGGTGGGGTGGTCCTCAACCAGGTCGCCTCGGACCGGCACGAACAGGTGCTCCGCGAGGCGCTCGACGACATCGGAGTCCCGGTCCTGGGGGCGCTGCGCCGCCGCGAGCTGTCCGGGATCGCGCTGCCGTCCCGGGCCGAGGGGCTGGTCCCGGTGGTGCACCGCAGCACGGACGCCACCCGCGCGCTGCGCCGCCTCGCCGAGGTGGTCGACGGCGCGGTCGACCTCGACCGGTTGCTCAGGCTGGCGCGCTCGGCACCCGATCTCGGCGTCGAGGCGTGGTCGCCGGCGGCAGCGGTCGGCCCGTGGGTGCCCCCGGGCTCGCCCGTACCGTCGCCGATCACGACGGCGCCCTGGCCCTCCCCGGTCACCGCGCCCGCGCCGTGGCAGCCCTCGCTCGGCACGCCGGGCACCGGCGGGCCCGGCGGTGCCGGGCCGGGCGTGATCGAGATCGGCGCGGCCGCGCCCGGGGCCGCAGCGCCGGTCGGGTACCCGCCGGCCGCGTTCGGGCCGGGCGCGATCGAGCCGGGCGCCGTCGACCCGGTGACCGGGGGGCCGGTCAGTGGCGGGCCGATCAGCGGTGTGCCGGTCATCGGCGGACCTCTGCTCGGCGGCTCGGGCGCCTGGGCGTACCCGCCGGCCGCGGCGCCGATGCCGGCCGGACCGTCGTCACCGGCCGGCGGGCCGGCGCCGATGCCCGGAGCATGGCCGCCGGCACCGGGACGGTCGTCACCCCCGGTGGGGCCGGGGGCGGCCGCCGGCCCGGGCTCGGGCACACCCCGTCCGATGATCGCGGTGACGGTGGGTTACGGGTACGCGGAGAACGCGGAGCTGCTGGCGGCGGCCGGCGCCGAGGTGATCGGCCTGGACCCGCTGCGGGACGAGACGCTGCCCGACGGCGTACGGGGGCTGGTCGTCGGCGGCGGGCTTCCGGAGGGGTACCTCGACGAGCTGTCCGCCAACGGTTCGCTGAACCTCGCCGTGGCGCGGCTGGCGTCCTTCGGGTACCCGATCGTGGCGGAGGGCCCGGGACTCGCATGGCTGTGCCGGGAGTACGACGGCCGGCCGATGTGCGGGGTCATCGACGCGGCGGGCCGGACCAGCGAACACCTCATCATCGGGTACCGCGATGCTACGGTACGGTCGGTTTCGGCGGTGTTGCCGCCGGGCACGCGGATCGTCGGCTATAAACAACATCGTGGCCTGGTGAGCCCCCGGGCGGGTGAGCATCCCGCCTGGTCGTGGCCGGGCGGAGCGCCGGAGGGTTTCGTGTCGGTTGGGCTGCACGCGTCGTACCTGTGCCTGCACTGGGCGGCTGCGCCGGAAATGGCGGTGCGGTTCGTGGCGGCAGCCGCGGCGGGCGGTGCTCCGTCGATGGGAATGGCATCGTGAGTTCCGGAGCCCTCGTGGCCGGCGTGCTGCCGGTGCGGGCCTTCCCGCAGCTGACCGTGGCCACTCCGCGACTGGACGTGCGCGGCCTCGTCGCCGACGACGCCGCCGACGTCAGCGAACTGTTGCGCGACAAGCAGATCCGGCGGTGGCTGCAGTTCCCGGCCGACTCCGAGCCGATCGACGGCCTCGCCTGGTGCATGGAGCTGGCCCGCGAACGGCGCGACAGCGGGGCCGGCGACCATTACGCGGTGGTACGCCGCGAGGACGAGCGCATCGTCGGACTGTTGTGGAGCCGGCGCACCGACTGGTCGGCGATGTCCACCGAGATCGCGTTCGCGGTCAGCCCGGAGGCGCGCGGCTTCGGCGTCGCGGCCGAGGCGGTCGACGCGCTGACCATCGCGCTGATCCTGGAGCACGGGTTCCAGCGGGTCGAGCTGCGGGTGGTACCGGGCAACAAGGCGTCCCGCCGGGTCGCGGAGAAGGCTGGCTTCGTCTACGAGGGACTGCTGCGCAATGCCGGGCACGTCCACAGTGGACGGGTGGACCTGGAGATGTGGTCGCTGGTCGCCGGCGACCTGCGCTGACCCGGCCGCCGGCCGGAAGGTGGCTCACCCGGCCTGCGGCGTACCCACGATGTTGGGTGGCGGCGGGGTGAAGTTCACCACCGGGACCCCGGCGAGCGCGTCGTGGATCGTCAGCGCCACGGTGTCGACCGGCTTCTCGGACTGCGCGTCGCCCACCGCGTGCGACGGTTCGTCCGGGTCGGCGATGAAGCTGGCCCCGGCCAGCTGCGGGGTGACCCCTACGAACCAGGCCGCCCGCGTCGAGTCGGTGGTACCCGTCTTGCCGGCGAACGGCCGCCCCGCCGCGGCGTACGCTCCCGGTGCCGTCGACCAGCTGCCACACGAGCCGGTCGCTGCGTGGTATCCGGTGGTGCACCGCATCGCGTCCACCGCGCCGCGGGCCACGTCGGCGCTCAGCGCCTGGTGGCATCGGGGCGCGGCGACCGGTACCTGGGCGCCGCTCGCGTCCCTGGTCATGACGGGCTTGCCGTCCGGCCCGTTGATCGCCAGTACCGGCATCGGTTCGCAGTACTTGCCGTCCGCCGCGACGGTCGCGTAGGCGGCCGCCATCTCCAGCGGAGTGGTGTCGGCCACGCCGAGGGTGAACGATCCCCACCCGGCCGCCTTCTGCGGTGACGCCTGCTCCCGGTCGACGTCGGTGTGCCAGGTCAGCCCGAGGCGCTCCGCCATGCTGACCGCGTTCTGCGCGCCGACGCGCTCCTCGACCTGGACCCAGTACGTGTTCACCGACTCGCCCCAGCCCGACCACATGGTCTGGTACCCGGTCATCGCCGCGCTGGCGTTGGACGGGCAGTAGTAGATGCCGCAGGCGGACCCGCCGGCACCTCCCAGGTACGGCGTCTTGATCGTCATCGGAGAGTAGATCTTGGTGTTGAGCGTCATCCCCTTCTCCAGCGCGGCGAGCATGGTGAACAGCTTGAACGTCGAACCGGCCTGGTACCCGTTGATGCCGCCGCCGCCGAGCAGGGGAGTGACGGTGTTCGGGTAGTTGCCCTTGGCGTTCGCCGCCCGGCCGTCGGTCGCGGTGCTGGGTCCGTTGCCGGAGGTATCCAGCGAGTACTTCCGGTTCACCGCCATGGCCTTGATCAACCCGGTGCCCGGTTCGATGAACACCGAACCGAGCGCGAACGGGTCGTTGACGGCGGACCGGGACAGGGTCCGCGACATCGCCGCGGCCTGGGTCCTCGGGTCGAGGGACAGCACGATCGAGTACCCGCCCGTGCTCAGGTTCTCCAGCCGCTCCTGCGGGTTGCGGCCGAACGCCGGTTGCTGGGACCACCAGTTCTTGAGCTCGTCACAGAAGAAGCCGTAGTCGTTGTGGTCGGCCGGTACCGAGACGCAGTCCTTGCCAAGGGTGGACGTGTGCAGCCCGATCGGGGTCGCCTTGGCCTTCCTGGCCTCTTCCGGGGAGATGTACTCCAGCTGCTGCATCCGGTCGATGACGTAGTTGCGCCGGTTGAGCGCGGCGCTCTGATCGGACCCGGTCGGGTCGTAGGACGACGGAGCCTGGACGAGGCCGGCGAGGAGCGCGGCCTGGTCGAGGGTCAGGTCCGAAGGGGAGGTGGAGAAGTACGTCTCGGCGGCGGCGTAGACGCCGTAGGCGCGGTGGCCGAAGTACGCGATGTTCAGGTACCCCTCGAGGATCTGCTGCTTGCTCATGCGCTTTTCCAGGTTGAGCGCGAGCTTCATCTCCCGGACCTTGCGGTCGGCGTTCTGCACCGTGGCGTCCACCGACTGTTGAGGCGTGGTGGCGCCGTCCCGCAGCGCGTTGCGCACGTACTGCATGGTCAGCGTCGAGGCACCCTGGGCCACCGCGCCGGCCTGCTGGTTCGCGACGAACGCGCGGATCGTCCCCTTGAAGTCCACACCGTGGTGCTGGAAGAAGCGCGAGTCCTCGGCCGCGACGATGGCCTCCTGGACCAGCGGTGAGATGCTGGACAACGGGGTGTACTTGCGGTCTTCTTCGTAGAATGTCGTGATCAGCGTCTTGCCGTCGGACGCGTAGACGTACGTCGTTTGGGGCGACGGCTTGATGGTCAACTCGTCCGGCATCCGCTCGTATACGTCCGCGCCGAGCTTGGCGACCAACCCGATCGCGGCGGTCGCCGGGTAGGCGATGGCGGCGATGGCGAGCGACGAGATGAGGATCAGGCGGATGAAACGCTTTCTGCGTTCGGCTTGACTGAGGGCGTTTTTGACCACTCCCTCAACATAGGACATTGCATGTTATGTCGTGATTAAAAGTCCTGCAGATCGAGCTAACTCTGACTGGCACGATCGACGCCATGACACTCGACAAGCGGCCGCGTGACCGGGACGCCCGGCCGGCCGGCGCCCGACCGCGCGGCCCCGGCGCCGGGGGACACCGCGCCGCCGGCGGTCCGACATCCCCCGGCGCCGCCGGTGACCGCGTGACAAGCCTCGGCTTCCACGGCGACGCCGAACTGGCCGACGGCCTGGTCGACCTGGCGGTGGACGTACGCCGGGACGCCCCGCCGGACTGGCTCGCCGAGCCGGTCGCCGCGTCGT
>JBDZVD010000271.1:0-2638 GCA_040255525.1 Micromonosporaceae bacterium
GGCTCGGCCGCGAATACGCCCTGGTCAACTAGCAAATGGCGGCTGCCGTACTAGAACTCAATGAACAGATACTGACGGTAGTTGCAGTGAAATTTCAGCGTTTCCGCTATCTCGAGCACTACCATCACGACGGATCGTGATCCTAAAGGACCAAAATCGACGCAGACTCCGGTCTACATCCGATGAATCGTCGTGAAGTGCTCATGCGAACAGCTGCACACATGCCAGCACTAAGGGAAACGGCTAGCAACAAGGAAGGAAGTGCATGTCTGATACTGCCCATAGCGACTCGCGACTGAAGTCGCTGCTCGATAGTCGATTCACACTGCTTTCACAATGGCGCCGCAGCAAGGCATCGACTACCCGACCGGCGCGAGCAGCGCGGCGCCGGAGGCGCCTCCTCACGTTCATCGTCGCGATTTCCACCGCCTTCGGACTGGCTCTTCCAGGCGCCAGCGCGGCGCAAGCCGCCACCACAGGGGACATCGCCAATCTCGCGCTCGCCAATATCGGAAAGATGGCCTGCTCGACAAACAGTCTCGGCGGTTCCTACTACCTATCCAGCTGCACCGGGAACGGCGGTCAGCCTGAGTTCTGGTGCGCTGACTTCGCAAAATGGGTCTGGTTGAACGAAGGTGTCGAGGATACCAGCACACTGACCCCGGCCGCCGCCAGCTTCTACACGTACGGGAAGACGTTCGGAACATTCTCGACCGTTCCGAAAATCGGGGACGCGGTTGTTTTCAGCAACGACGGCACGGTCTCCCAAATCCACCACGTCGCTCTTGTCACCCAGGTCGATTCAGATGGCACCATAGAAACCGCCAGCGGTGACTGGAACGGCCAAAACGGCACAGAGGCGCAGTTCGCCAGTACTTCCCACGTAGTACTGAACGCCCCTGCTTATAGCTCGAGTCCAGGCTGGTCACCTTCCATGGGCATGTACCTGATTGGCTACGTCGCTCCCAAGGGCGCGATTTCGCAGTCGGTTGCCGTTGGTAGTGGGGGGGCTGTTTTCGAGAACGGTGAGTACCACGTCTTTGGCGTCAAAGCGTCGAGCGGTGTCCTGTACCAGAACACCTGGAACGGGGCCTGGTCAGGATGGCAGAACCTCGGCGGCACCGTGACTGGCACACCCGCCGTCACCTACCACGACAACCGCCTCGACGTCTTCGCCGAAAGCCCCAACGGAGCCATGTACCAGAAGACCTGGAACGGCACCTGGAGCGACTGGAACTCCATCGGCGGCGACTTCAGCTAGGAGTGTGGGTCAGTAACGGGTAACGGTGTTGGCGGGGTCGGCGGCTGATCGCGGTGTTGGTTGCGGCTGGGCGTGGGTGACGGCGGCGGGGTGTCCAGAGTTTGTGCCTGTACCGGTTGGTGCCCTGGTGTCAGCCGATGGCCGGCGGTCAGTCCGGTGACCGCGTTGTGGCGGAAGATCTTGAGCAGGTTGTGGCAGGCGGCCAGCAGCCGCCACTCGGCACGGGCTGCGTCCTTGCCGCGTAGGAGCAGCTTGCGCCCGTTCTGGCAGGTGATGATCTGGCCGAAGACGGGTTCGACGATGGCCTTGCGGCGGCGGTAGGCGGGCTTTACCGGGTTTGGTGCGCAGCTTGCGAGCCATCCGTTGCTTGGGTGTCGCCGAGGTGGGGATGCGCCCGCGTGGGGCGGGTGGGACCTGTTCGTCGTGGGCCAGCCGGCCGGTGGCCATGAACGTTTCGGTGCTGTACTCGGTTTGCCGCGTGGCTGCGGCGTCGAGGTTGGCGTCCGAGCAGTAGCCGGCGTCGACCAGTGCCTGGTCGGGGTGGGTGCCGGTGTTGGCGGCGCTCTGGTCGAGCATCGGGGTGTAGGACGGTGCGTCCGAGGCGCAGTCGGTGACGTCGGCGGCGGTGATGATCTGGTGCGCGTCGTCAACCACGGCTTGGGCGTTGTACGCCTGGATGTAGGCCCCGTCGCTGTTCTTCATGATCCGTGATTCGGGGTCGGTGAAGTTGGCCTGTGCCTTCGGCTTCGGCCGGGCGGCCTGCGCAGCGGTCTGCCCCGCGTCGGTGACTTTCTGCCCGTCATCCTCACCGGTACGGTCCTGACGACGGCGTTCTTTGCCCTCGGCGTGGACCCGGGCACGCTCGGCGGCCTCGGCCTCGATCTGTGCGCGGGCGGCCTGCAACCGGGCCAGCCGCTTCTCCCGCCGGTCCAACTCGGCCGGCAGATCCGTGTCCTTGCCATCGACGCCGAAGCGGGCGTCCTCGGACGTGTCGGTGGCTTCGGCGTCAGTCAACAGCCCGGCCACCACTGCCTCCAGTTCGGCGATCTCCGCCTCGACCTGTTCTTCCTTGGCCACCAGCCGCGGATAGCTCATCGCCTTGTGCCGGGAGGCGTTGGCCTCCAGCTTCGTGCCGTCCAACGCGACCCGACCCATCTTGACCATGCCCAGCTTCTGCGCCAACCGCAGTGACTGCAGGAACAGGTCGGCCAACGCGGTCAGATGCCGACGACGGAACCGGGCGATCGACCGGAAGTCCGGGGCGCAGTCAGCGGCCAGGAACCGGAACCCGACATCGTCCACACACTTACGCTCGATCGCCCGTGTTCGGCGGCGCTCAGGATGAGCATGTAGGAGCGGGTCAGCGGCGTTGACGGT
>JBDZVD010000147.1:0-14303 GCA_040255525.1 Micromonosporaceae bacterium
CTGCGTCCGGTGCTCAAGGAGTACGACTTCATCCTGATCGATTGCCAGCCGTCGCTGGGCCTGCTCGCGATCAACGCGCTCACCTGCGCGCACGGCGTGCTGATCCCGCTGGAGTGCGAGTTCTTCAGCCTGCGCGGTGTCGCGCTGCTGCTGGACACCATCGACAAGGTGCGCGAGCGGCTGAACTTCGACCTGGAGCTGGAAGGCATCCTGGCCACCATGTACGACTCGCGGACCACGCACTGCCGGCAGGTACTGCAGCGGGTGGTCGAGGCGTTCGGCGACAAGGTGTACCAGACGGTCATCACCAAGACCGTCAAGTTCCCGGAGTCGACGGTGGCCGGTACCCCGATCACCTCGCTGGACCCGGCGTCGTCGGGTGCCCGCAACTACCGGCAGTTGGCCCGTGAGGTCATCGCGGCGCACGCCGAGCGCTCCTGATCCAGTCCGCTGGGTAGGGTTCGTCTCGTGACTCTGCCCGAAGTCTCCCCGGATGCCGTGCCGGCCGAGGCCGGTCCCGGTGCCGGCGCGCCGGTCGACGTGGCGCCGGTCGACGTGGCGACGGTCGACGTGGCGACGGTCGACGTGGCGACGGTCGACGTGGCGCCGGTCGACGTGGCGACGGTCGGCAACCAGGTCGCGGAGCCGGCCGCCGATCCGGCCGCGGAGCCGATCGCGGAGCCGGGCGGTACGAGCCGTTTCCAGGTCACCCTGACGAACTTCACCGGACCGTTCGACCTGCTGCTCCAGCTCATCAGCAAGCACAAGCTGGACGTGACGGAAGTCGCGCTGCACAAGGTGACGGATGAGTTCATCGCCTACATCCGGGCGATGGGGGACGATTGGGACCTCGATGAGGCCAGCGAATTCCTGGTGGTTGCCGCGACCCTGCTGGACCTGAAGGCGGCCCGGCTGCTGCCGGCCGCGGCCGTGGAGGACGAGGAGGACCTGGCGCTACTGGAGGCGCGCGACCTGCTGTTCGCGCGGCTGCTGCAGTACAAGGCGTTCAAGGAGGCCGCGGCGGTCCTGGCGACGCTGTCGGAGACCGGGGCGCGGCGTTGGCCGCGGGCCGTGCGGTTGGAGCCGCAGTACGCGGAGGCTCTGCCGGATCTGGTCCTGGGCATCGGGCCGCACCGGCTGGCCGAACTCGCGGCCCGGGCGCTGGCGCCCAAGCAGCCGCCGGTGGTCTCCATCTCGCACGTGCACATGGTGCGGGTCAGCGTGCGGGAACACGCGGCGGTGCTGCGCGAAAAGCTGATGCGGGCGCGGATGGCGACGTTCCGGGTACTGTGCGCGGACTGCCAGTCGACCCTGGAGGTGGTGGCGCGGTTCCTGGCGCTGCTGGAGTTGTACCGCCAGGGGTTGGTGGGCTTCGAACAGGTCGAGGCGCTGGGGGAGCTGACCGTACGCTGGACCGCCGCCGACGATGCGGAGCCGGACGACATCCAGGTCGACGAGTACGCGGGCGCGCCGGCGGAGCCGGAGGCCGGGACTGAGCCGGCAGTGGAGCCGGACGCCGGCACCGGGCCGGCAGCGGCGCCGGAGCGGGCGTCCGGAGCGGCAGCGGAGCCGGGGGCCGGGCCGGCACCGGAGCCGACGGACGGGGAGAAACGGGATGAGTGACAACAGGGCGGACGATTCGCTGGCCAGTCAGGCCGCGGCGTGGATTCCGCCATGGGCGCGCGAACGCCAGCCGGAGCCGGCGGCGGTGCCGGAGCCGGAGACCGAACCCGAGCGTACGGCGACGCCGACGGTCGACCCGGTCGCCGAACCGGGGCCGGTGGCGCAGCCGGTTCCGGAGCCGGTCGGCGAACCGGCGCTGGTACCGGAGCCGCTGCCGGTGGCGCCGTCCCGGCAGCCGGGCGCGCCGTCCGGGCAGCCGGGCGCCGAGCCGGAGCGGCGGGCTGAGGCCGAGCGGCCGGTTGAGGCCGAGCCGCCGGCGGAGGCGGAGCGGCGGGCTGAGCCCGAGCCGCCGGTCGAGCCTGAGTCGCCGGTCGAGCCTGAGTCGCCGGCGGAGGCGGAGCGGCGGGCCGAGCCCGAGCCGCCGACGGAGGCCGAGTCGCCTGCCGAGCCTGAGTCGCCTGCCGAGCCTGAGTCGCCTGCCGAGCCTGAGTCGCCGGTCGAGCCTGAGTCGCCGGTCGAGCCTGAGTCGCCGGTCGAGCCCCAGCCCGGTGCGCCGGAGTTCTCGGGCGGATCGGAAAGGAGCGCGGCCGCCGGCCAGCCTGACGCGCTAACCCGGGCCGACGCGTCCCTCGGCGCGCACCGGGTCGTCGAAGCCGGACCGTTCGCCGAGAGCGGGCCGATCGACCGGGCCGAGCCGTTCGCCGGGGCCGAGCCGGTCTGCGAAGTAGAGCCGGCCGATCGGGGAGGCCCGGTCACCGAGGCGGCACCCTTCGCCGAGGCGCTGCCGGCCGCCGGGGCGGCAGCGTTGACCGAGGCTGCGCCGGTCACCGGGGCGGCAGCGTTGACCGAGGCTGCGCCGGTCACCGAAGCGACGCCGTTCGCCGCAGCCGCCCCCGTGGGACCGGCCGATAGCCCGCCGAGCGTGAGCCCCGGCACAGTGCCGGCCGGGAGCCTGCCGGCTGAAAGCCTGCCGGCCGTGAGCCCGCCGGCCGAAAGCCTGCCGGCCGGGAGCCTGCCGGCTGAAAGCCCGCCGGCCGGAAGCCCCGCCACGGAGCCCGGCGCGGGCCCCACCTCAGCCGACGACGGCATGCTGCCGCTGCCCGTCGCGGACCGGGCCGGGGAGCTGCCGCCCGTCGCGCAACTGCCGGCGGCCGAACTGCGTGCCGCGATCGAGGCGATCCTGCTCGTGGTCGACGAGCCGGTCACCGAGACCGTTCTGGCCCAGGCACTGGAGCAGCCGGCCGAGCGCATCGGCGAGCAACTGTCCACGCTGGCCGAGGAGTACGAGGCGCAGGAGCGCGGCTTCGACCTGCGCCGGGCGGCCGGGGGCTGGCGGTTGTACACCAGGACCCGGTACGCGCCGTACGTCGAGCGCTTCGTGCTCGACGGGCAGTCCGTCCGGCTCACCCAGGCGGCCCTGGAGACCCTCGCGGTCGTCGCGTACAAGCAGCCGGTGACCCGATCGCGGATCTCGGCCATCCGCGGTGTCAACTGCGACGGGGTGGTGCGTACCCTGGTTACCCGCGGCCTGATCGAGGACTGCGGTGCCGAGCCGGAGACCGGTGCCCATCTCTACCGCACGACCAGCCTGTTCCTGGAGAAGCTCGGGCTGGACTCGGTGGATCAGCTGCCCCCGCTTGCCCCGTTCCTACCTGATGATGTGGATGAGATCGCCGATGCCCAACGCTGAGCGGCTCCAGAAGATCCTCGCTGCTGCCGGCGTCGGTTCCCGCCGGGCCAGCGAAGAACTGATCGCTGCCGGAAGGGTGACCGTCGACGGTCACGTCGCGGCCCTGGGCGACAAGGTCGACCCGACCGTGGCCGAGATCTACGTGGACGGCGAGCGGGTCATCGTCGACGCGAACCTGGTGTACCTGGCGCTGAACAAGCCGCGCGGGGTGGTTGCCACGATGGCCGACGAGCGCGGTCGCGAGGCGGTTGCCGACTTCCTGAGCAACATCCCGGAACGGGTCTTCCACGTCGGGCGGCTGGACGCGGACAGCGAGGGGCTGCTGCTGCTGACCAACGACGGTGCGTTGGCGCACAAGCTGATGCACCCGTCCTTCGGGGTGCCCAAGACATACCTGGTCGAGGTGCCGGGGCCGATGCGCCGCGGGGTCGGCCGGCAGCTTGCCGCCGGCATCGAACTGGAGGACGGTCCGGTACGGGTGGACAACTTCCGGCTGGTGGACTCGATGCCCGGTCGGGTACTCGTGGAACTGGTGTTGCACGAGGGGCGAAAGCACATCGTGCGACGGCTGATGGACGAGGTCGGGTACCCGGTGTCCCGGCTGGTACGCACCGCGATCGGGCCGGTGCGGCTGGGCGATCTGCGCCCGGGCCGGCACCGGCGGCTGAACCGCGCCGAGGTGGCGGCGCTGTTCAAGGCCGTCGGCGAGTAGCGGGTAGGGGCGTGCCGCGTGCCGGGTCCGGCCGACCCGGCATGATTGGTGTGGTTGGCCGAGCAGTAGGGGAGACTGAAGCGTGGACGCGTGTGTGGTGGCTGTCGACGGGCCGTCCGGATCCGGGAAGTCGACGGTGTCCCGGCGGCTGGCCGCCGAGCTGCACGCGGGCTACCTGGACACCGGGGCGATGTACCGGGCGGTGACCCTGGCGGTACTGACCGCGGGGGCGGATCCGGCCGACGTCGAGGCGGTCGTCAAGATCGCCGGTGAGGCGGTGCTGGACAGCGGTACCGATCCCGAGCACCCGTACATCCGGCTCAACGGCGAGGCGGTCGACGGCGAGATCCGCGGTCCGGAGGTGACCGGCGCGGTGTCTGCGGTGTCGGCGGTACCGGCCGTGCGGGCGCTGCTGGTGGCCAGGCAGCGGGAGATCATCGCCGCTGCCGGCCGGATCGTGGTGGAGGGGCGCGACATCGGCTCGGTGGTGGCACCCGACGCCGACCTGAAGGTGTACCTGACCGCGTCGGCGGCCACCCGGGCGCGGCGGCGCAGCGCCGAACACGACACCGACCTCGAGACCACGGCGGCGGCCATGGCCCGCCGCGACGCGCTGGATTCCAGTCGCGCCGCCGACCCGCTGGCCCAGGCACCGGACTCGGTGGTGCTGGACACCACCGAGCTGGGCATCGACGAGGTGGTCAGCCGGCTCGTCGGGCTGGTCAGGGGAAGCCGTGACTGACCCCTTCCAGGCGGCCGTTCCGGAGTCGCTGAACGATGTCGACCTGGGTGTCGAGCCCGGCGTCGACCCCGGTACCGCCGACGGCGGCGACCCGGGCGGCCCGGCACCGGTGGTGGCCGTCGTCGGCCGGCCGAACGTCGGCAAGTCGACGCTGGTCAACCGCGTCATCGGGCGGCGCCAGGCGGTCGTCGAGGACGTCCCCGGGGTGACCCGCGACCGGGTGGCCTACGACGCGCAGTGGGCCGGGCGGCGGTTCACCATCGTGGACACCGGAGGCTGGGAGCCGGACGCCCGCGACCGGGCCAAGGCCATCGCCGCGCAGGCCGAGGCCGCCGTGGCGACCGCGGACGTGGTGCTGTTCGTGGTGGACGCCCGGGTCGGTGCCACGGACGTGGACGAGGCGGCGGTGCGGATGCTGCGCCGCAGCGCGAAGCCGGTACTGCTGGTGGCCAACAAGGTAGACAACGCGGCGATGGAGATCGAGGCGACCTCGCTGTGGTCGCTCGGGTTGGGTGAGCCGTACCCGGTCTCCGCGCTGCACGGCCGGGGCTCGGGCGACCTGCTGGACGCGGTGCTGGGGGCGATGCCCGCCCCGGCGCCGGTCGACGCCCCGCGCCCGCGCGGCCCGCGCCGGGTGGCGCTGGTCGGCCGGCCCAACGTCGGCAAGTCCAGCCTGCTCAACCGCCTGGCCCGGCAGGAGCGGGCGGTGGTCGATTCGGTCGCCGGTACCACCGTGGACCCGGTGGACAGCCTCGCGGAGATCGGCGGCCAGACCTGGCAGTTGGTGGACACCGCCGGGCTGCGCAAGCGGGTCGGCCAGGCCAGCGGCACCGAGTACTTCGCGTCGTTGCGCACCAACGCGGCGATCGAGGCGGCCGAGGTGGCCATCGTGCTGCTGGACGCGAGCGAGCCGATCAGCGAGCAGGACCAGCGCATCCTGTCGATGGTGACCGAGGCCGGCCGGGCGCTGGTGCTGGCGTTCAACAAGTGGGACCTGGTCGACGAGGACCGCCGGTACTTCCTGGATCGGGAGGTCGACCGGGAACTGCGCCGCATCCCGTGGGCGATCCGGGTCAACGTCTCGGCGAAGACCGGCCGCTCGGTCGACAAGCTGGCTCCGGCGCTGCGCCAGGCGCTGGCGAACTGGGAGAAGCGGGTACCGACGGGGCAGCTGAACCAGTGGCTGACGGCGCTGGTACAGGCGACTCCGCACCCGGTACGCGGCGGACGGGCGCCGCGGGTGCTGTTCGCCACCCAGGCCGGCACCAGCCCGCCGAAGTTCGTGCTGTTCACCACCGGCCTGTTGGACGCGGGGTACGTCCGGTTCGTGGAGCGCAAGCTGCGCGAGGAGTTCGACTTCGAAGGTACGCCGGTCGAGGTGACCGTGCGGCCGCGCAAGAAGGCGACCCGCTGACCGTCCCCTGCGGACACAGCGGTCGGCGCAGGTACCTCGACCCGCGCCCGCGCCGCGAGGGCTGATTGGCCGGGGCCGAGCCCGCTCTGGTTGTAGACGCCGCCAGCGATCCCGCCGCCCGACGGTCGGCGCAGCAGGAGACCACGAACGGTCATGACCGCACATGTGCTCTAGCAGCAGGAAGCCGACTTCTCGGCGCTGTCGCCGGCCGTGGCTTCGCCGCAGCAGCAGGCGCTGTCCTGCGCCTTGTTCAGCGTGTCGGCGTCGGCCTTGACCACGTAGACCTCCCACGGCTCGTTGCCGGGTCCGTGCACCCACACCTTGTCCTGCAGGGCGTAGCAGCAGGTCGTGTTGTCCTCGGTGAGCGTCACCAGGCCGGCGTCGCTCAGGCGGGCGGTGGCGGCCCTGACGTCGTCATCGGTGAAGACCTCCACGCCGAGGTGGTCCATGACGGTGGGCTGGTCGGCCTCGCCTTCGAGCAGGACGAGCTTGAGTGGCGGCTCCTCGACAACGAAGTTGGCGTAGCCGGGGCGGCGCTTGGCCGGCTCGACGCCGAACAGCGTCGAGTAGAACGCGACCGATGCCTGCAGGTCGGAGACGCGCAGAGCGAGTTGCACCCGGGACATGACGTACCTCCTTGATGAGAAATCTGTCTAAGCAGAGGCTTGCACGCTGTCTAGATGCTTGTCAAACTAGACCGATGTCTAGACAAGAGCTGCCGGTGCTCGAGGCCTCCTGCTGCCCCCCGCTGACCAGCGAGGCGCTGACCGAGGAGTCGGCCGTCGAACTGGCCAAGGGCTTCAAGGCGCTGGGCGAGCCGGTCCGGCTGCGGCTGTTGTCCCTGATCGCGTCCCGCAAGGGCGGCGAGGTCTGCGTCTGCGAGCTGACCGGCGCGTTCACCCTGGCCGGACCGACAATCTCCCACCACCTGCGGGTGCTCCGCGAGGCCGGGCTGATCGACTGCGAGCGCCGCGGCACCTGGGTCTACTACTGGATCGTCCCGGCGAAGCTGTCCGCCCTGTCCCAACTGCTCGACGTGCCGGCCGCGTCACCCGACCCGGTGCGCGCGTGAACCTGGCCCGCCGGGCCTCGGCAGAGTGCGCCGGTTCCGGCCTGCCAGTCGCCGCCGTGGTCGGATCCGGCTCGCCGCGACCCGGCTCGCCGCACGACATCGCCGCCCGCACCTGACCGCGGGGTGCGTTCGCCGGCCCGGATCACCCGATAGGCGCCCCTCATCCACGCCGGCGTCATCGGTCGTTTACCGGGGTTCGGCGGCCGCCGGTGCGTCCAGGTACAGGCAGAACGGGTGCCCGGCCGGGTCGAGGCACACCCGCACGTCGTCCTGCGGCTGGAACTGGGCGACGGTGGCGCCCAGCGACACCGCGTGCGCGACGGCCCCGGGCAGGTCGTCGACGGCCACCTCCAGGTGCATCATCATCTGCTGGTCGCCCGGGCCGGCCGGCCAGGTCGGTCGCCGGTAGGCGGTTTCCCGCTGGAACGACAGGCTGCGGCCGCCGTCTGGGGGCCGCAGGTAGACGTCGTCCTCCTCGGCGCGCGCGACCTCCCAGCCGAGCAGTGCCGCGTAGAACGCCGCGAGCGCATCCGGATCCGGAGTGTCGAGGTTGATACCGGTCAGGGTCAGCCGTGTCATGGCCACCTCCCGCCCGGACGGTACCAGCCGGATCCCGGTGGCGCCGGACCCGCAGCCATGGCAGACTGTTCTAGAACAGTCGAGCCTATTCTAGAATGGATGAGGTGGACCATGACCGATCTGCGACTGCGCCCGCGCGACACACCGGTCGCGCGGGCGGCCGGGACGATGAGCGATCCCGGCCCCCGCGGCAGGTTCGGCGACCACGGCGGCCGGCACGTGCCCGAGTCGCTGGTGGCCGCGTGCCAGGAGGTGGAGGACACCTTCCGGGACGCCTGGTCCGACCCCGGCTTCCGGGGCAGCCTGACCACCCTGCTCGCGGTGCACGCCGGACGCCCGACAGCGCTCACGCCGGCCTGGCGGCTGTCCGCCGAACTCGGCATCACCCTGCTGCTCAAGCGCGAAGACCTCGCCCACACCGGCTCGCACAAAATCAACAACGTGCTCGGTCAGGCGCTGCTGGCCACCCGGATGGGGCGCACCCGGCTGCTCGCCGAAACCGGCGCCGGCCAGCACGGCGTGGCCACCGCCACCGCCGCGGCGCTGCTCGGGCTGTCGGCCACCGTGTTCATGGGTGAGCGCGACGTGGAACGCCAGGCGCTCAACGTCTTCCGGATGAAGGTACTGGGTGCCGAGGTGGTACCGGTGAGCACCGGCAGCCGTACCCTCAAGGACGCCACCAGCCAGGCGATGCGCCACTGGGTCAGCTGTGTCGACGACGCGTACTACTGCATGGGTTCGGTGGTCGGACCCCACCCGTACCCGTGGATGGTCCGGGAGTTCCAGCGGGTCATCGGCGAGGAGGCCCGCGGGCAGTGCGCCACCGAGCTGCGCACCGGCGTACCCGACTACGTGGTGGCCTGCGTCGGCGGCGGCTCCAACGCGGCCGGCACCTTCGCCGGATTCGCCGACACCCCCGCCCGGTTCATCGGCGTCGAAGCGGCCGGCGGCGCCGGCGCCTCCACCGGCCGCCCCGGCGTGCTGCACGGGTTCCGGTCGCTGTTCCTGCAGGACGGCGACGGCCAGATCACCGAGGCCGAGTCCATCGCCGCCGGCCTGGACTACCCCGGCGTCGGCCCGGAACACGCGTACCTGCGCGACCTGGGGCGGGCCCGCTACGTCACGGTCACCGACGCCGAGGTCATCGACGCCGCGCTGCGGCTGGCCCGTACCGAGGGGATCCTGCCCGCCCTGGAGTCGGCGCACGCGGTCGCCTGGGTGATCCGCGCGGCCGAAAGCGGCGAACTGCCCCCCGGCGCCACCGTGCTGCTGACCCTGTCCGGCCGGGGCGACAAGGACACCGCGACGCTGATGGAGCTGGTGTGATGGGAAACCTGGAGACCCACCTGCGATCCCGGCGCGATGCCGGGCGGGCGCTGCTGATGCCGTACCTGACCGGAGGCATCGCGCCGGACTGGGTGGACTACCTGCGCGCGTTCGCCGACGCGGGCGCCGACGCCATCGAGATCGGCCTGCCGTTCTCCGACCCCACGCTCGACGGTGTGACCATCCAGCGGGCCTCCCACGCGGCGCTGTCGCGGGGCGCGAGCGTACGGGGCATCCTGTCCGGCCTGTCCGGCCTTCGCCTGGGCGTGCCGCTGGTCGCCAGCACGTACCAGAATCTGGTCGTGCACGACGGACCGGAAGCGTTCTGCGCAGCCCTGCGTATCGCGGGCGTCGACGGCCTGATCGTCGCCGACCTGCCGCTGGAGGAGGCCGACGAACTCGAGCGGGCGGCCGCGGCCGCCGGAGTCGACCTGGCGCTGCTCGCCTCGCCCGCGACACCGCCGGGACGGCTGACCGAGATCGCCCGGCGCAGCCGGGGATTCGTGTACGCCGTGTCGCTGATGGGCACGACGGGGGAGCGCGGAATCCTGTCCGCCTCGGCCACGGCGCTCGCCGCGCAACTGGCGGAAAGCACCGACCGGCCGGTCCTGCTAGGGTTTGGCATCTCCACGCCGGACCAGGCGGCGCAGGCCACCCGGGACGCGGACGGGGTCGTCGTCGGCGCCGCCATCATGCGACGGATCCTCGACGGGGCGAGCCCGGCGGAGGTTGGCGCGTACGTTTCGGCGATGCGGCAGGCACTGGACCAGGAGCGTGAGCCAGCGAGATGACCCGCGACGCCGGAGGAGAGGCGAGGTACCGGGCCATCGCCGCCGACCTCGCCGCGAAGATCCGGGCCGGACACTACCAACCCGGCGAGGCGCTGCCGGCTCAGCGCGAGCTGGCCGCCTCGTACGGAGTCACTCTCATGACGCTGCGCCAGGCGCTGCGGCAACTGTCCGACGAGGGGCTGATCGCGCAGCAGGCCGGCCGCGGCACGTTCGTGGCGCCGCCGCACCTGGCCTACCAGCTCGGGTCGCTGGCCAGCCTCGCCGACGACCTGAAGAAGCAGGGCCACGAGGTGCGCACGGCAGTGCTCGGGCGCTCGCTGCGGCGGGCGCCGGCCTGGGTGACCGCCGCCCTGCGTACCCGCTCGGGCCAGGCCGCGCTGCGGCTGGAGCGGGTACGCACGTTCGCCGGGCGGCCGGCGATCCACCAGGTCTCGTGGATCCGCCAGCCGTACGCGGAGCAGATCCGCGACCGGGACTTCACCGGCGTGTCCCTGTACGAGGCCCTCGCGGACGCCGGGGTGGCGGTGGCCCGGGCGGCGGAGACCATCCGGCCCGGGGTGCTGGACGCGGGCGTCGCCGAGCATTTGGCTGAGGACGCGGGCGCGCCGGTGTTGCTCAGCGACCGGATCACGTACGCGCTGGACGCCACCGCGGTGGTGGCCGACCGGGCGACGATCCTGGGCAGCATGATGGAGGTCCGCACGGAGCGGGCGGCCACGGGGCTGTCGCTGCGCTGGGGCGCGGCGGGCTGACGGTTGCCTGCCTGCTGACCGCTACCGTGCCGGTTTGATCGTCAGCTGCCTGTGTCCGGTCGTTCAGCTTGCCGGTTTTGATGGTCAGCTTGCTGGGTTTGATGGGACCCTCGCCTCCGGCGCTGTCAGCTTGCCTGCGGCGTCGCCCGCTTGCCCCACGGGTTCGGGCTGCGCCACGTCCTCGTGTGGATGAGCCCGACGGCCAGGACGCCGAGAGCGGCCGCGGTGTAGCCGGCGAGCCGGTGGTCGCCGACGCGGGCGAAGTGCCACGCCACGGCCGCGACGACGAACGCGCCCCAGCCGCTGAGCACGCTGGCCACCGGTGAGTCGCGGAACGGCGACGGGTTCCGACCGTCGCCGGTGCTGCCCTGCGCGTAGTACGGAAGGCCGTTGCCGGCGAAGAAGCCGGCGACGAGGGCCAGGACGATGGTGAGCAGCATGAATTCCCTCCCGGGACCGTATAATCGGACTCGTGACTCCGATTAGACGATACGGACTGACCACTCCGGATGTCAATGAGACCAGGCCGCTGCGCGCCGACGCTCGGCGCAACCGGGCCCGGGTACTCGAAGCGGCCGACGAGGTCTTCGCCGCCAAGGGGGTCTCGGCGTCGACCGAGGAGGTCGCCCGGCACGCCGGGGTGGGCGTCGGTACCGTCTTCCGCCACTTCCCGACGAAGGAGGCGCTGCTGGAGGCCGTACTGGTGGCGCGCTTCGGCCGGCTGGCCGACGAAGCCCGCGGCCTGGTCGACGCCGAGGCGCCCGGCCCGGCACTGTTCGACTTCCTCGCCCGCATCGTCCACCAGAGCGCGTCGAAGAACGTCCTCACCGAGGCTCTGGCCCAGGCCGGGGTCGACGTCGAGAACGCCGTCGGCCGGGTCGGTCAGGAACTGTGGGACGCCCTCGAGGCGCTGCTCGACCGGGCGCAGCGCGCCGGTGCCGTACGTGACGACGTGCGCACCGGCGAACTGATCGCGCTGATCGTCGGCGCGTCACGCGCGGCCGAGTACGCCAGCCGCGACCCCGACCTCCAGGCCCGCGCGGTCGCGGTCATCTTCGACGGCCTGCGCCCGCGTTCGCGGTCGCGCCGGTCGAACGTCTCAGGCTGAGGTGTGCTGCTGCGCCAGGGTGTCGTCCGCGGTGAAGATCATGCTGCGTACCGGGGCAAGCTCAGCGAGGTACGCGGCGTCGGCGGCGGTCGCCCGCCCCTCGGTCGAGGCGAACGCGGCGCACAGATCGTCCATCAGGTCCTCGGTGATCAGCGGGTGCACGATGCTCAGGCTGCCGGTGATGATCACATCGCGCCCCTCGCGTCTGACGGCGTCGACGGGACCGCCGCTGACGACCCGTGAGCTCGCCCATGTGAACGTGTCGGTCATCGTTCGCGAGGCGACCAGCGTGGGTACCGCGTTCACTCGCGTAGCGAACGCGTGATCCCGACCGGGCCAGATCCGCGAGAACAGCTGCCAGGTCTTGCGGCCCAGCAGCATGACGCCGTTGTCCAGCACACCGCCGAGCCGGAACTTGTCCCCGGCGACGGCCTCGGGGTCGTGCGCCGGTCGCGTGCCTTCCACGCCCGCAGGATCGTCTCCTGCACCAGGTCTTCGGCGTCGTGGAGCGAGCCCAGCATCCGGTAGCAGTAACCCACCAGCTCGCCCCGGTACGGCTCGAAGTCCACGCGCATCATGGCGCACGCGGCGCGCCTCGACGCTGGTCCTACCCCTCCGGGCTGGTCTCCAGTGCGGCCAGCAGGTCGGGCAGCCTGCCGAGGGCGCGGGCGCCGGAGATCGGGTCGGAGTAGTCGCGGGTGTGCACGATCCGGCCGTCCCGGATCGTCATCAGCATGAGGAACCGCAGCGCGAACGGCTTCCCCGAGGCGACCATCTGGCCGCGCAGCTCACACTCGACGACGACCACCTCCGGGTCGGCCGTCTCGTGGATGCGTACGTCGACCAGGTCCGTGTACCGCCGGACCGCGGCGCCGGCCGAACCGGGTGCGCAACTGCTCCCGGGTCGTCTCGATGCGCTGCGGGTACAGCGGCGCCACCGCGAACGGCATCTCGATGACCACCTCGTCGGCGTAGAAGTCGGCGAGGTCACCGGGGTGTCCGTTGACGGTCGTGTCCAGGAAGCGTTCGACAAGCTCTCATGTGATCATCAGCCTGGCCTTTCGTAGAATCGGGGAGTGCGTTCCGGTTCTGAGCGTACCGGAGAGTGCGCCCCGCTTAGTGGTCGGGGCTCGGAGGGAGTGGGATCGTTGGCGGAACGGACCGTTCGCGCGGACGCGCGGCGCAACCGCGCCGCGGTACTGCGGGCGGCGGCAGAGGCGTTCGCCACCGGCGGGCTCGGGGTACCGCTCGACGAGATCGCCCGGCGGGCGGGGGTGGGGGCCGGCACGCTGTACCGGCACTTCCCGACCAAGGAGGCGCTGTTCGAGGCGGTCGTCCACGAGCGTATGCAGAGCCTGATCGACGCAGCCCGGGCGCTACGCGGGGCCGACGCCCCCGGCGCCGCCCTGTTCGAGATGGTGGACCGCCTGGTGGCCGAGGCGGGGCCCAAGAGGGACCTGGTGGACGCGCTGGTCGGCGCGCAGGTCGATGTGCACGCGAGGCTCGGCGGCATGGGCGCGCAGCTGCGCCAGGAGATGCGGCACCTGCTCGCGGCGGCTCAGCGCGCGCACGCGGTACGCCCGGACGTCACGGCCGGCGACCTGATGGCGCTGCTGTCCGGGTTGCTGCTCGCCTTGCAGAGCGACGCGAACCGCCACGGCGCCGACGCGCGGCGCATGCTCGCGGTACTGCGGGACGGGCTGTCAGCGATCCGGTAGGACCTGGGCTGCCGGTCGCTCGGGGACGTGCTGCGGGGTGGCGGCGAGGGTACGCGCGACGTCGATCACCGTCTCGCGGCGGCGGGCCAGAGCCGCCTGGTCGGTCTCCTCGTCCAGGACAAGGCGGCACATCCGGGGTACCGCGAAATTCCAGGCGATCAGCCCCATGGTGGTGAACAGCAGGTCCTGGACGGCGCGCACGCGCGCATCCTCGGGAAGGGATGAGGCCACGCCCGCGTCCGCGAGATGGTGAACCTTGTCCCGAAAGGCGCCACGGCGCTCCCGCTCGCTCTCGCCGGGTTCGTCGGAGACCTCCAGCGCCTCCCACAGCAGCAGCCTGATCAGCTCCGGGTGTTCCTGGTACCAGTCGAACACCTGCCCGACCGACTCGGCCACCGCGTCGGAATCGATGGCGACCGCGACGCGGACCTGTTCCAGCTTCGCCCGCAAGACGGCGGCGAACAGCCGCCGGAGGTGGTCGCGCATGCGGCGGTGTACCTGGCCAGCGGCGAGTCGGCGTTCGTGCAGGGCACCGTGCTGGACGTGGACGGCGGCCGGGTCGGGGTGGCGGTGATCACCGTCTGAGGTTTGGCGGGCGCGTGCCCATGTGGTGGGAAGGGCGGGGGAGGGCCGGCACGGAGGTGCGCTACGCTGTACCGGCCGCCGACGGTGAACGCCGCACGCGGTGACGGGACGTGGCGCAGCTTGGTAGCGCACTTGACTGGGGGTCAAGGGGTCGTGGGTTCAAATCCCGCCGTCCCGACAGCGTAAGGGTT
>JBDZVD010000148.1:0-14091 GCA_040255525.1 Micromonosporaceae bacterium
TACCGTCGGTCGAGTTGTCGTCGACCAGGATCACGCGTACCGCACCGGGATACGCCTGCCGCACGAGCGCCGGGAGGCTCTCCGGCAGTACGGCGGCCTCGTCGCGGGCGGGCACCACGATGGCGACGGAGGGCCACCGGGACGGCCCTGGACCGCTGGGCGCGTTCCTTGCGCCGGGTGCCGCCCCGTCCGGTGCCGCCTCGTCCGGTGCCGCCTCGCCGGGCGCCGCCCCCGCCAGCGGTAAGCGGACATCCGTGCGCCAGAACATTCCGCGGGCCAGCGCGAGCCAGACCCACGCCAGGAACGCCACGGCGGCCAGCACGCGGAAGATGAGCACACTGGGAGCCTGCCAGTCCCGGCGCCCGGCCGTCGCGCGGGGGAGGGGTGGGACCGTCATCGGGCGCACAGCGCGCTTTGAGGTATGGTTCACGGTACTTTCAGTGTGTTTTGAGCTATGCAGGAAACGATCGTCGGTGTGCCGCGCGCCGCTGATTCGCCGGCCGGCCCGTGGTCCCGAACCGATGAACACTGGCCGGCGAGCAGGGAGCGGCATGCAGACACAAGCGCCCGGTGGTCGCCGGCGCGGGGGATCGTTCCGGCCGTACCGGGCCGGGCGTACCGTCGGTGGTATGGATGTCAACGGACGGTACGCACGTCGGTGAATCCCTCCGCTCGTCCCTCGGATTCGCGCCGGCCGGGCCGTACCCCCGCCAGCCGGCACCCGACCCGCGCCGGCCGGTCCGCATCCGATTGCCGCCCGCGCAGCCGCGGTCGTGAGCACAGATCCTGATGCCCGCCGCTGCCCGCTGCCTCCGGTGCCCGCAGATCCCGGTGCCCGCAGATCCCGATGCCCGCAGCTTCTGATGCCGGCCACCGCGCCGGACGTCACCAAACGCCCGGCGCCTCACGCGCCCCCTCACCCGGGAGATCGATCGTGAATACCGCCCCCAAGCCGGATGCACACGCCGGCACTGCCCGCAACCCCGTTCCCGCCACCGCCGCCGGCGGCGACAGCGCCGCGAGGAACGACAGCGCCGCGAGCAACGACAGCGCCGCGAGGAACGACAGCGCCGCGAGCAACGACAGCGCCGCGAGCAACGACAGCGCCGGTCGTGGCGGCCGCGACACCTCGGTCAAAGTGGTCTACATCCTCGGCCGCGGCCGCAGCGGCAGTACCACGCTGGGCCAGTCGCTCGGCGCCGGACGCGGCTTCTTCTACGCCGGCGAGGTGCGCTACCTGTGGGACCCGGTACTCACGCACCAGACTCCGTGCGCGTGCGGTGCGCAACTGTCCGGGTGTCCGGTCTGGGGCAGGGTGCTCGCCGAGCTGACCCACATCGACCTGGACTGGATCGTACGTTGCCAGCGGGAAGTGCTTCAGGAGTCGAAACTCGGCCGGCTCCTGCGGTCCCGGGCGCCCGAATCGTGGCCGGCCCTGGCCGCTTTCCGGGACGCCACCAGGGAACTCTACGCCGCGATCGCGAAGGTGACCGGCTGTCGCGTCATCGTGGACTCGTCCAAGCGGCCCTCACACGCCCTCGTGCTCGGACAGGTGCCGCAGCTGGCGCCGTACTACGTGCACCTGGTACGCGATCCGCGGGCATCCGCCTACTCCTGGCGCAATCGGCAGTACCGGGGCGGTGCCGGCGGCGAGATCCGGCAGCGTACGTCGCTGGACGCGACCCTGCGGTGGCTGCTGCTGAACCTGGGGTCGGAGCTGGTCACGTACCGGACCGGCCGGGCGCGCAGCCGCAGGATGAGGTACGAGGACTTCATCGCGTCGCCCCGGGGGACGATCGCCGGCCTGGCCCGCTGGGCCGGCGAGAGCCTGGACGAGTCCGTCTTCGCCGACGAGCGGACGGTACGCGTACCGGCCAGTCACGCCATCGCAGGCAATCCGGTGCGCAGCCGCACCGGTGAGGTCGTCCTGCGGGACAACGCCGAGTGGCACAGCCGCCAGCCGTCGATGGATCGGCTGATCGCGACCACCGTGGCGGCGCCGGTGCTGCACCGGTACGGGTACCCGTTCAAGCCCTGACCCGGCGGGCTTCCGGTGTCCGCGCACCGGGTTCGCGGGTCACTCCGGTAGGGCCGTCGCCGGACCCACCGTGTCGCGCGGACGGCGCTGGAGGGCGACGAACCAGGCGAACCCGGCCAGCGTCACCGCGGAGGCGATGTAGAAGTTCAACCGCAGGCCCAGGAAGTACTGCGACGGATCCACCCGCAGCGACTCCTCGAAGATGCGGAACGCCGCGTAACCGGCGACGTACAGGGCGAACAGGCTGCCCGGACGCACCTTGCCGGTGCGGCCGAGCCAGGCCAGGAAGCCGGCCAGGGCGAAGTCCCAGATCAGCTCGTACAGGAAGGTCGGGTGGAACGTCGCGTCCGACAGGTAGCCGACCGGCCGGTGGTCGGGCGATATCTCCAGCCCCCAGGGCAGGTTCGTCGGCCCACCCGTGAGTTCCTGGTTGAAGTAGTTGCCGATCCGGCCGACCCCCTGCGCGATCAGCAGGCAGGGTGCCACCGCGTCCATCATGCGCGCGACGCTGGCTCCGGCGCGGCGAAGGCGCCAGACGCAGACCAGTGTGGCCAGCGCCACACCGCCCCAGATGCCCAAGCCGCCCTGCCACACCGCCAGCGGTCCCCACCAGTGCGGCGGGATGAACCGCGGGGTGGTCACGTCGAAGTAGATGCGGGCGCCGATGATCCCGGCGGGTACGCCCCACAGCGCCATTTCCTCGACGAGCACCGGGTTGCCGCCCGTGGCCCGCCAGCGGCGGCGGGCGATGACGACCGCCAGCGCGATGCCCACAACGTACATGAGCCCGTAAAAGTGGACGAAGAGCGGCCCCAGGTGGAAACCGTTCACCGGTGGGCTCGGGATGGCTGCAAGCGGCATGGTTGTGAGGGTATTGCGCGTCGCCGCCGGTCTTGCCCATCATCCGCCCGGGCTGTGCCAAGCATTACAGTACGTGGCCGCGCAACTGCGCGAGGCGGGGTGTCGGGTGGGTGTCAGAATGATCTTGCACTGGGCTCGGCGGTGCATACCGGGGCTCGGCATGGCCACCCGGCTCGGCGGTGCATGCCCGGCCCGCCCGTACCCTTTCCTGGCAGGCCGACCGTCATTCATGGCAGGCTGGCTTTCCTCATGCCAGGTTGGCCCTCTTCTTGTCGGGCGGGAAGGAATGACGAGTATGGATACAGCCACACCGCTTCCGGTACGAACACCCGAGGTCGCGCCGCCGCTGGACTACTACCTCATCCTCCCCGAGACGCTGTCCGGCTCGACCGGGCACCAGCTAGCGGGCCGTGGGGTCGAGGTAGGTCCCGAGGGCATCGTGGTCGAAGAGTTCGTACTCGCCGAGGACTTCTCGGCGGTGGGGCTGCACAGCACGGCGTGGACCCCGGTTCCGGGGCCGGCGGACGACTGGTGGGGTTCCGCCGCGCTCAGCCGTGGCATGCGCGTCGACCCGGCGCTGCGCGCGAGGGTGATTCCGGTCGGGCGCGACGATGCCGAGGCCGCTCACCGCCGGCTCGGCGGTGCAGACCTGCCCGACGAAACGACGCTGCGTACCCAGTTCCGCGACTACGAACCGCTCGCCGAGGCCGCTCCGCTGCGCCTCGGTTCCGACGACGTGCCCGACGGATTCGCCGACAAGCGCGTCTACCGCATCCTGTTCGCCAAGGAGCTGACTGCCGAGCGGCGCGACAACCTCCTGGCACAGTGGCGGATGGTGCCGGCCGATGACCCGTCGGACACGCGGGCCCGGGTCGTTGGGACCGCTTCCCGTCACGTCTCCGGTGCCGTCTTCACCTGGGACCTGCGCCGGATCGGCGCCGCCATCGCCTGGTGCGTCGACGTGACCGCGTACCTGAGCGCCGACCCGGCGGACGGGATCGGACCGGTACTGCGCGAACTGAGGGCGGACGCGCGCCGGCAGGGCCTGATTCCGGTGACCGTCGAGCGCTTCGCGTGACGCGTTGACGCGTACCGCCACCCGGCCCGCTCATGACGGCGGATCCCGAGCCAGCCGCGGCGGTGGCACCTCGGCCGCCAAGAACGCTCCCGCGTGCCCGTCGGCGCGTCACGCTCCGGTACCGGCACGCAGGGCAGCCTTCACGTCGGCGACGACGCCCGCGTGGTCGGCGGCGGTGAGCGTGTTCGCGTTGGAGGCGATGAGCCTGTCCGCTGTCTTCTGCGCGATCGCGTCGATCTGCGCCTGGCTCAGCGTCACCGGCGAATTGGCCAGACCCGCGATCCCGTTGCGGATCTCCTTGAACCGCAGCGGTGCCTTGAACCGGCCACCGTCGGTGCCGGTGCCTTCCACGGTCTGGCCGACGGTGGCGTACCAGATGTCCGCGAGCGCCTGCGCGTTGGACACGCCTTTGATGATGTCCTGACCGTTCGGGTTCATGTCGGCCTCCAAGGGCTGGTCGTGAAACGGGTCGAAGCCGGTCGCGTGGGTACACGTGGCGTGGTCGGAGCGCCAGGAGCAGTGGATGTGCCCCCGGTCGTTACTGGTCTTCGTCGCCTCGTTGGGCTGCCATGAGGTGTGCCAGCACCGGTTCGCGGCGTCGGTCCAGTTGATGTACTTCAGGCACGGCAGCCGGCCGTTGCGCTTGGCGTCCATGATGCGCCGGGCGACCGCGGGATCGACGGTCATGATGTCGATCGCGAGAACGTAGGGGTACGGCTGCGCGCCAGGCCACGGTGTCGCGCTGTACGGGCAGTGGTCTTCGGGCCGCCGCGCCTTGAGGTGGTTGGTGTCGCCGATGATTCCGTACCCGACGCGGTTGGCCCTGGACGCGTCCGCCAGCGAACGGGACGGGTTCGACGGTGTCCACGGCGCTCCGTCGGCTATCCACTGTGCGTATGTCGTCACCGTCGCCATGCCCGGTCCTCCTCCGGCTGTGCTGTGGACAGTTGTGATGGTGTGGCGTTGAGGGCCGCGACGGTTGAGCGACGGGTGCTGCGGCTCGGGCTTGCCGAGGCTGGGTGTGCCGGGACGAACCCGACGCGGCCGCGTTCGCATGTGTGGCAACGGCTGCCGCAAGCGCGCCGACGGATGCCGGTGCGGCGCATCGTCAATCGTGCGCCGTCGGTGCACCGGCGAGGCCGTGCACCGGCGGAAGTGCGCACCGGCGGAAGTGCGCACCGGCGGAGGCGCGCAACGGCGGAGGCGCGCACCGGTGAAGGTGCGCGTGAGTGCGGCCGCCATGTGCCTCCGACCGGCCGTCGCCACCGCCACAGTCGTTGATGCCGTTGCGGTTCGAGCAGGTCAGTGCTGCTAGCAGGAAGCCTAGCCGCATGCCGCTGTTGTCTGTCAACGACGGATCGTCGTGCGGAAGCGTGGCCCTTCGGAGCCTGTCGTTGATCTGACGGAGGCGGGTGCGAGCCGCGGGTGCGAGCCGCGGGTGCGATCCGCGGTTCGGGGTCGCCGGCGATCGACGGTCCGGTGGCGCGGCGACCCGGTGGCTCAGCGGCGGTGGTTCAGCGGCACAGCGGTTCACATGACGCGGCGGCTCAATGACGCGGCGGCTCGGCGGTTTCGGTGACCGGCCGCGAGGAGCGCCGGCGGCCCGTTTTCACGTTCGGGAAGTGCGGAACGGCTCAGCCCGCGTCACGCGCGTCCGTCGGCGTGAGGCGGGCCTCGGGCAGGGTGGGTTCGAACAGTTCGACCGGATTGCCGGACGGGTCTTCGACGAGGATCTGCCTGCCGCCGACGCCCACGACGATGTCGTTGCGGAATCGAGTGCCGTGCGCGCGCAGCTTCACCACGAGAGCGTCCAGGTCGCCGACCTCCAGCTGGAAGCGGTTCCAGCCGCCGGGCGAGGGCAGGCTGCCGTCCGGCATTGCCTGGCCGCCGCCGGGGCCGCCTCCCGGGGCGCTCAGCACCAGCCGCAGGTCGCCGCGCGAGAGCATGGCGAACGCGGGCGCGGGATGCATCTCCTCCCGGAAGTCGAGCTGCCCGCAGTAGAAGGCGATGGCGGCGTCGACGTCATCGACGATGTACCGGACACTGACCGTGGCCATCGGCGCTCACTCCCGGTGCGCGAGTGGTGTGGCGGAGGCAGCGGGAACTGCTCCAGCAGACTATAGAACGCGCCCCGTCCTCGGCGAGGGGCAAACCGGCATCTCGTCGGGGGCGTGGACGACGCGCCCCGTGGCCGGCGGCGCGGCGGCGTCGGGCAGGATCCCGGTATGGGATCCGTGGGTACGGGATTCGAGGGCCTGGCTTACACCGGCACAGCGCACGACCGGGCGGCCGACCGCCGCGGTGATCCCGGATGGGTCGCGGCTCAACTGGCCCGGCAGGACACCCGGGTCATCCCGATGTGGCGCGACCGTTGCCTGCTGTCACCGGACGGTGCGCCGGCGGTTCTCCTCGGGCCGTCCGGGCACGCTGTCGCCGCGGAAGCCGAGCAGGTGGTGCTTCTCGGTCTGGATGGTCCGGGTGCGGTTTTCACCGTCGACCTGTCACACCTCGCCGAGGCCGACGCGGTGCGCCTCGCGGCGGCGGGCGCGACGGCGGACGTGCGGCGGCTGGCCGCGGCGCTGCCGCACGCGGACGCGGCGACTCTGGCGTATGCGCGTGGAGTGCTGTATTGGAACCGGCATCAACGGTTCTGTGGCTCGTGCGGCGCACCCACCGCCGGTCGCAGCGGGGGACATGTCCGGGCATGCACCGGCCCGGGTTGCGGCCGGGAGCACTTTCCCCGCATCGAACCCGCGGTCATCGTTCTGGTGGAGGCGCCCGGACCGCCGCCGCGCTGCCTGCTCGCCCGCCATCACGGCGCCAAGCCGGACAGCTTCTCGTTGCTCGCCGGGTTCGTCGAGGTCGGCGAGAGCCTGGAGGGCGCGGTACGCCGCGAACTGGCCGAGGAGGCCGGTGTCACGGTGGGGGAGGTGACGTACCGGGGTTCGCAGGGCTGGCCGTTCCCGGCCGGGCTCATGGTGGGCTTCGTCGCGCGCGCACTCGACGAGCGGATCGACGTGGACGGCAACGAACTGGTGGAGGCGCGGTGGTTCACCAGGGACGAACTGGTGGAGCGCATCGTCGCCGGACCGGGCTCCGGACCGCCGGACTCCATCGGCGGACGGCTGATGCGCTCCTGGGCGGGCCTGGACACGGCCTGACGCGCGCTGGATGGCGAGCAACCGCTCGGCCAGAGCCCGCGTCACCTCCTGGATCGAGTGCGCCTCGCTCGGCCGGCGGGTGCGTCGGGCACCTTTTCGCCCGGCGCTCTCTCGCTCGGCGACCTCTCAGCGGGCGGCGTCCGGGCCGGCGGCGTCCCGGCCGGTGACCTCCCGGCCAGCGACGTCCGGGCTGGCGCGGGTTCGGCTGGCGCGGGTTCGGCTGGCGTCGCCTCGACCGGGCTCTCGAAGTGCGCGAGCCACCTGGCGAGCAACGACTCCAGCTGGGCGGCGTCTTCGGGAGTCAGGTGGTCGAGCAACCGGCGCTCGTTGCGCATGTGCTCGGTGAACGCCTGGTCGATCAGCTCACGGCCGGCCTTGGTGAGCGCCACCACCCGGCCGCGGCCGTCGGTGGTGCTGCGGCGGCGGGTGACCAGTCCGTCGCGTTCGAGGCGGTCGATGCGTTTGGTCATGGCGCCCGTCGTGACCATGGTGAACGCGGCCAGTTCCCCGGGCGCCCGCTCGTACGGCTCGCCGGCCCGCCGCAGGGTGGCGAGCACGTCGAACTCTCCTTCGCCGAGGCCGTGCCGGCGGTAGACGACGCACAACTGCTCGGTGAGGTGACCGGCGAGGCGGTGCAGCCTGCCGATCACGCCCTGCGGTCGCACGTCGAGGTCCGGCCGTTGTTGAGCCCAGGCCTGCTGGATACGCGCGACATGGTCGAGGTATTCGGTCACCTCATCATGGTATAGCTTCCATGGAAGCTATACCATGTCTTCCATGGAAGCTACTTTCCGGTGGGTGCCGGTGACCGCGCTCGCCCCGGTGGCCTGGGGCACGACCTACTTCGTCACGCACCGCCTTCTCCCGGCCGACTACCCGCTCTACGGCGCGGCCATCCGGGCCCTGCCCGCCGGGCTCCTGTTGCTCCTGGTGCGCCGCAGGCTTCCCCGGGGCTCGTGGTGGTGGCGGTCGCTGGTGCTCGGCACGCTGAATATGGGGGCGTTCTTCGCGCTCGTGTACCTCGCGGCGCAAAAGCTGCCCACCAGCGTCGCGTCGACCACGATGGCGACCTCGACGCTGGTCATCATGCTGTTCGCCTGGGCGGCACTGGCCGAGCGGCCGCGGCCGGCGCACCTGGCCGGAGCCGCGGTCGGCATCGGCGGGGTGTGCCTGATGCTCCTCGACGGTCGCGCCGCGGTCGACCCGGTCGGGGTGGGCGCCTCGGTCGCGGCGATGGCGATGTCCTCCTTCGGGTATGTGCTGGCGAAGAGGTGGAGCGCGGACGTGGATGTGATCTCGCTGACGGCCTGGCAACTCATCGCCGGCGGGATCGTCCTCGCTCCCATCGCGGTCGCGGTGGAGGGCGCCCCGCCCGCGCTGGACGGCCGCGCGGTCGCCGGCTTCGGCTACGTGTCGGTCGTCGCGACCGCGGTCGCGTTCGCCGCGTGGTTCACCGGGCTGCGGCACCTGCCGACCGGAACGGTGGGACTGATCGGGCTGCTCAACCCGGTCACCGGGGTCCTGCTCGGTACCCTCGTCGCGGGTGAGACGCTTGCGCCGCAACAGCTTTGTGGGTTGGTCCTGGTCTTCGCCGGAGTCCTGCTCGGTCAGCCGGCCTCGGCCCGCCTCGCGAACTGGCGGTTCACCCCGGGGCGGCGGTTCGCTCCGGACGGCGGTCCGTCCCGGGACGGCGGCTCAGCCCGGGAACGGCGGTCGGTCGCGGGACGAAGCGCGGCGGCGACGGCCCGACGGTGAGTGGCGCCGCCGGCCGCGGCTGTCCGGCCCGCGCGCCGGCGGTCTCCGGGTGCCCGGGCAGCGGCGCGTGACTGGCCGCTGCGTGGCCTGGAATCGCCGGTGCCCGGTGCCCGGTGCCCTTGCCCGCGGCGCATCTGTCCACTGTGGAATGACCAGTGGGTGGGGTAGCGACGCTCGTCACCGGTCCGGTACCCGCCGGGGCGCGCGGTGCATTCGTGACCGGCGATGCTTGGGTGCCCGGCCCCACGATTGCCTCTTGACAACGTCCTGATGTCCGACGACACTCGCCGGAAACGTTTACAAGACAGGGAAGGAGCCGTGGCGGATGACTCGTAAACGTTTACAGAAGTCTGCCGATGCGCCAGCCACGGTTCGTACCGTCGCCGCGCTCGCCGGGGTCTCCATCGCCTCGGCGTCCCGGGTGCTCAACGGGATCGGTGGCAGCGCCGAGACCGTCCAGCGGGTTCGCGAGGCGGCCGCCCGGGTGGGCTATGTACCCAACGCAATCGCGCGATCACTCCAGGCGAGGCGGACCGGCCTGCTGGCCCTCGCTGTCGCCGACATCGGCAACCCGGTCTACGTGGAAATGATGCGCGCGATCGAGGAGGTCGCCAAGCGAGCCGACTACCAGTTGCTCGTGCACGCCACCGGCGCCGACCCGGAAGGCGAGACCGCGCTGCTGGAAGGGCTGGCCCGCCGGTACGTCGACGGGATGATCCTGTCCCCGCTGCGGATCGGCGACGGCCATCTCACCGCCCTGCGCCGAAGCCCGGTACCGGTGACGGTGGTCGGGCAACTGCCCGACGAGGCGCCGTTCGACAACGTCCGGGCCGATTCGCACACCGGTGTCCTGCTGGCCGTCGAGCATCTCGCCACGACCGGGCGCAAGCGGATCGCGTTCGTCAACGGTGCGCCGGACACCCTGCCCGGTGCCGCCCGGATGACCGCCTACCGGGCGGCCCTGGCGGGGGTCGGGCTGCCCTACGACGAGGAGCTGATCGAGATCGGCGACTTCCAGTACGCCCAGGGTCGCGCCGCCGCCGCGCGGCTGCTCGCCCGTACCCGCCCGGACGCCATCTTCTGCGCCAATGACCTGATCGCCGCTGGCGCGCTGCACGAGTTGCTGGCCGGTGGCCTGCGGGTGCCGCAGGACGTGGCGCTGGTCGGGATGGACGACACCGCGCTGGCCGAGATGTCGTTCCCGCAGATCTCCAGCGTCTCGCTGGGTGCCGCCGAGCGCGGTCGGCTCGCCGCGAACCTCCTGCTGAGCCGGCTGGAGGACCCGCAACTGGCGCCGCGCCGCGAGACCGTCGCCCCGACGCTGACCGTCCGGGCCAGCAGCGAGGCGCGGCAGGAGGAGAGGCACCGATGACGACGGTCACCGAGGCACCGGTACGCCGGGCGCCGGCCGCGCCGGATGCCCGGCGCCGCGGCAACGGCTACGCGTACCTGCTCCTGTTGCCCGCGCTGCTGCCGGTGGTGCTGTTCAGCGTGATACCCCTGCTCAACGGCATCTACCTGGGCTTCACCGACTCGCGGGCGGGGTTCCACCAGACCACCCACGTCACTGGGTTCGCCAACTACGCCAAGCTGCTGCACGACAGCCTCTTCTGGTCCTCATTCAAGGTCGGGCTGATCTGGGCGTTCGGCGTGACGTTCATCCAGTTCTTCCTGGCGCTGGGGCTGGCGTCCCTGCTCAACCAGCCGCTGCGGATGCGCTGGCTGGCCCGCACGCTGGCCCTGGTGCCGTGGGCGATGCCGCCGGTCATCGTCGGCATCATGTGGCGGCTGATCTACCAGCCGGACGCCGGGCTGCTGTCCAACCTGCTGTACAAGCTCGGGCTCGGTGAGCACTCGGTCAACTGGCTCGGCGACCTGTCCACCGCGCTGCCCGCGGTCATCGTGGTGGGCGTGTGGGCGGGCATGCCGCAGACCACGGTGGTGCTGCTGGCCGGCCTGCAAGGGGTACCGGCGGAACTGCACGAGGCGGCGGCGGTCGACGGCGCCAACGCCTGGCGGCGGTTCCGCAACGTCACCCTGCCCGCGCTGCGCCCGGTCATCGTGGCCATCACGTCGCTGGACTTCATCTGGAACTTCAACTCCTTCGGCCTGGTCTACGTGCTCACCGACGGCGGGCCGGCCGGCAAGACCACGCTGCCCATGCTGTTCGCCTACCAGCAGGCGTTCCAGTACGGCCACTTCGGTTACGCGGCCGCGCTGGGCAACGCGATGGTGCTGATCATCGTCGCCCTGCTGGCGCTGTACCTGCGGCGGCGGATGCGGGAGGCGACCCAGTGAGGGCACCCGACAACGGCAGGAACGGCCACCGCAACGACGGGAGGGAGGAACTGCGATGAGGACGCGCACCAGCCCGGCGGTCAGGGTACTGCAGTACCTCGCCCTCGCCGGCTACCTGATCTTCCTCGGTTTCCCGCTGCTGTGGATGCTCACCACCGCGTTCAAGGGGCCCAGGGAACTGGTCGAGTTGCACCCGAGCCTGCTGCCGGAGCACCCGACGCTGAAAAACTTCGTCACCGCGTTCACCTCCCAGGGGCTGGCCCACTCGGCGTGGAACAGCCTCCAGGTCTCGGTGGCCGCCGCGGTGCTGACCGTACTGGTGTCGCTGCCGGCCGCGTACGCGCTGGCCCGGTTCCGGACCAGGCTGGGATCGGTGGCCATCGGTTGGGTACTGGTCAGCCAGCTGTTCCCGTTCATCCTGCTGGTGATCCCGCTGTTTCTGATCCTCAAGCAGTTGTCGCTGGTGAACACGCTGCCCGGCCTGGTGCTGGTGTACGTCGTCTGGTCGCTGCCGTTCGCGCTGTGGATGCTCCAGGGCTTCGTCCGCTCGATCCCGCGCGACCTGGAGGAGGCGGCGGCGACCGACGGCGCCACCCGGATGCAGACGCTGATCCGCGTGGTGGTGCCGCTGCTGGCGCCCGGTGTGGTGGCAACCACCCTGTTCTCGTTCGTCTCGGCCTGGAACGAGTTCTTCTTCGCCCTGGTCATCCTGCAGGACCCGGAGAAGTCCACGGTTTCGCTCACGCTGGCCCGCTTCGTGGGCATCCAGGGCGTGGTACGGCTGGGGCCGCTCGCGGCCGGGGCATTCCTGGCCACGCTGCCCAGCCTCATCGTCTTCGGCATCCTGCAACGGCGGCTGACCTCCGGCATCATGGCCGGCGCCGTGAAGGGCTGAAGGTATGACCACTGAAGGTATGACCGCTGAGGGTACGACCGTCAGACGCGATCCGGGGCACCGGGCGGGGCCGTCCACCGCGCCCGGCACTCCGCGCACCACCGTTTCCGTTCCTGATATCTGGTTTTGAGAGGAGACGTCGATGAGGACGTTGTCGATGAGAACGTCGATGAGGCGCCCGAGACTGCTCGGCGCGGCGGCGGCGGTGTCCGCCGCGGTACTGGTGCTCGCCGGCTGCGGCAGCGGCAGCGACTCGGGAAGCGACGGCAAGATCACCCTGCAGTTCTCCAGCTACGCGTGGCAGGACCCGACCGTCAAGGCGACCAAGGACATCGTCGCCGCGTGGAACGCCGCGCACCCGAACGTCCAGGTCAAGTACATCCCGGTCGACCCGGATTCGGTCCACGACAAGCTGGTCACCCAGTTCGCTGGCGACAGCGCGCCGGACATCATCCACGACGAGGCGGCCGACATCGCCGGGTTCGTCAAGCAGGGGTACCTCGCGGACATGTCCAAGCTGATCCCCGCGGACCTCAAGAGCGCGGTCCCGCAGGGCGTGTGGGACTCGGTCACCTTCGACGGCAAGGTCTACGGTGCGCCGACCCTGCTGCAGTCCTACGTGGTCTTCGCCAACCAGTCGCTGCTGACCAAGGCGAACGTCACCGCGCCCACCGACGCCAACCCGTGGACCTGGGACCAGTTCCAGGCGGCGGCCAAGCAGTTGACCACCGGCGGCACGTTCGGCCTGGGCTGGGGGCTCAAGTCGCCGACCGCGGCGGTGCTGTCGATGGCGCTGAACTTCGACGGGAAGTTCGTCACCGGGTCCGGTGACTCGACCAAGCTGACCTTCGGCGACGCCGAGCGGCAGGTACCGCAGCGCATCCACGACATGATCTACACCGACAAGTCGCTGTCCCCGGCCACGCTCGGCATGAGCGGATCGGACGTGCTGCCCGGCTTCTTCGCCGGCAAGTACGCGATGATCGTCGGCGGCAACTACACCAGCCAACAGATGGTGGAGGACGCCCCGTCCGGCTTCCAGTGGGCGATGCTGCCGATGCTCAAGGGCAACAGCCAGGCGCAGGCGGCCGACCCGCAGACGCTGTCGATCGCGGCGGCCAGCAAGCACCCGAGCGAGGCGGCACAGTTCATCGCCTTCTACGACAACGCCGAGAACCTGGCCAAGCTGGCCCAGGGCGACTGGCTGATCCCGGCCAGCAACTCGGCCGCGCAACTGGTCGCGCAGCAGACCCAGGGCAAGAACGGCTGGGCCGCGATGGCCACCATGGGCAAGAACCTCACGGTGGCACCGTTCGAGAGCGCCATTCCGTACCCGCAGTGGAAGACCGAGACGGCGACCCCCGCCTTCCAGCAGTACTTCGCCAACAAGCTGACTATCGACCAGCTCGGGCAGAAGCTGACCGACGGCTGGACGAAGGCCGCGGCCAACGGATGAGGCCCGGCGGCCGGGTCGGCGAAGGAAGATCGACATCAGCAAACAGCGAGACGAAGGCATGAGGAAGCGATGAGTGTGTTGGAGCGCAGGGCGATCGGTGCCCTGGCCGGTGCCGCGGTCGGCGACGCGCTGGGCGGCGCGACCGAGGGCCGCAGCCCGGAACAGATCAGGGCGCGGTACGGCGGTGAGGTCACCGGCATCGTCGGCCCGTTCGCACCGGACTGGCGTACCGCCCGGCCGCACGCCCCGTACCACAAGGGCGACGGGCACGTCACCGACGACACCCTGATGACCAACATGCTGGTCAAGGTGTACGCGACCAAACGCGACCACCTCGATGCCTACGACATCGACGAGCTACTGGTGCCGCTGCTCATCAACGAGCGGGTGTGGATTCCGGAGCTGGAGACCGAGTCGGTTCCGCTCCAGCGCATCTTCCTGGCCGAGAAGTGGTTGGTCGCCCGGCTGTTCTACGGTCACGCCGACCCGCGCGAGGCGGGCGTCGGCAACATCGTCAACTGCGGCGCGGCGATGTACATGGGCCCGGTC
>JBDZVD010000028.1:0-61934 GCA_040255525.1 Micromonosporaceae bacterium
AGCGGCGGCGGAGGCAGCGGCGGCGGAGGCAGCGGCGGTCGAGCCGGCCGTGGTCGAGCCAACGGCTGAGTCTTCGGAAGCGCGTGCGGCCACTGAGCCCGCGGTGGACGAGCCGTCCGCGGCCTCCGCGGCGGGCGGGGCCTCCGCGCCGGTCGAGCCCGGCGCGGACGGGGCTTCCCGCGCCGACCGGGCTTCCCCGGCGACCGGGGCGGTGGACGAACCTTCCGGGGCGTCGGCGGTGTCGCCGGAGGGTGGCGGCGCGCTCTCGGCTGGGGCCGGGTCGGCGGCGGTCGAGTCCGAGCCGGACCAGCGATTCGCGGCCGAGTCCCGGCGATCCGCGATCGAGTCGACGTCCGACTCGATGGGGCTCTGGCCGATGGCTGAGCCATGGCAGGGTGAACCCGAGCGGGTGGCATCGCCGAGCGCTGGGATGGAACCGGCGGCGGGCTCGGGGGCCGACGACGGATCGCGGGGAGATGATCCGGCCAGCAACGAGCCGAGCGCGTCCGGTCTGGCCGATCTTGGACTGATCGGCAGGCAGGAAGCCGCACCGGAGAACAGCGCGTCCGGAGACAGTGCGCCCGGCGATACCGTGCCCGGGGAAAGCCCGTCCGCGGACACGCTGTCCGCTTACACCTCGCCCACCTACCCCGCCTTCGAGCACGCCGCGACCGAGCACGCCGCCTTCGAGCACGCCGCGACCGAGCACGCCGCGACCGAGCACGCCGCGACCGAGCACGCCGCAACCGAGCACGCGGCAATCGAGCACAGCGCGACCGAGCGCAGCGGCTTCGGGGACGCCGCCGCCGAGCGCGCCGCCGCCGAGCGCGCCGCCGCCGAGCGCACCGCCGCCGAGAGCACCGGATCCGCGAACTCTGCGGCCATCGAACATCCGGCCATCGAACATCCGGCCATCGACCCGGACGCCGGCCGGTCGGATGCTACCGCCGTCGAACCCATCCCCGCCGGCACCCGGGCGGCTGGACTGACGGCCGCCGGTCCGCGCCGCGCCGGCCTCGTCCCGCCACGGGTCCTCCGGAGCGGCCCGGTCACTGCCCGGCGGCCGTACGTGCGAGTCTCGCCGCCCGCCGCCGAGTCGACGCGGACGCTGATGTTCGCGGCGTTGGGTGTGCTCGTCGCCGCCGTGCTCGTCGCCGTACTCGTCGGGGTCGGGCTGCGCCCGTCGCATCCGTCGGGTACCGCCGCACCGCCAGCCGGCTCGCGCCCCGCCCGGGCGCTGCACGCGGCACCGGCGCGCACGTCTCCGGCCGTGACCGTCTCGCCGTCCACGACCGTTTCGTCGCGGTCGGCGCCCCCCTCGGTGCCGCCCGGTTCCGCCGGTACCGGCCTGCCGGTCGGCTGGCACATGTACCGCGACCGGACCGGGTTCTCCGTCGCCGTACCGGACGGCTGGACGCTCTCGCGCAGCGGCAGCATCGTCTACTTCCACGATCCGACGGGCGGGCGGCTGCTCGGAGTGGACCAGACCAACCAGCCGAAGTCCGACCCGGTCGCGGACTGGACGAGCCAGTCCCAGTACCGGGTGTCGCACGGTGACTTCCCCGGGTACCACCAGATCAAGATCGCGGCCGTCCCGTACCACCTCAGGGCGGCCGACTGGGAGTTCACCTACGACAAGAAGGGCGTGCGTACCCACGTCATCAACCGGGGCGCGGTGTTCGGTCCCCACCAGGCGTACGGTTTCTACTGGTCAACACCGGACTCGGTGTGGACGGCCAACCTGCCCAACTTCGAACTGATCATGTCGACCTTCCAGGGCAGGAGTTAGCGGCAGCGCATACCCTGTCGCGATGACCACCCTCGGCGATCTCTGGCACAACGTCCTGACCACCCAGCCCGATCCGCCCCACCTCCTGGTCATCGTGACCGGGGTGGCCGCCCTGCTGGTCATCACGCCGAACCGGGTGTGGGCGCTGACCCGCAACGCGGTGACCATCGCGCACGAGGGCGGGCATGCGCTGATCGGCGTCCTGTGTGGCCGGCGCCTGCGCGGCATCCGGCTGCACTCGGACACGTCGGGGCTGACGGTGTCCAGCGGCAAGCCGTACGGCGCCGGGATGGTGCTGTCGCTGTTCGCCGGGTACGTCACGCCGTCGCTGCTCGGGCTCCTCGGAGCCGGGCTGCTCGGGCTGGGCCGGATCACCTTGCTGCTGTGGGTGAGCCTGGTGCTGCTGCTCGCGGTACTCGTGATGATCCGCAACGTGTACGGTGCGGTCGCGGTACTGGTCGTCGGCGCGGTGGTGTTCCTCGTGTCCTGGTTCGCGTCACCGGCGGCCCAGGCGGCGTTCGCCTTCGCTGGCGTGTGGTTCCTGCTGCTCGGCGGGGTGCGTCCGATCGGGGAGCTTCAGCGGCTGCGCTCGCGGGGTCGGGCACCGGACTCGGACGCCGACCAGCTGGCGCGGCTCACCCGGGTGCCGGGGTTGTTCTGGGTGGGGCTGTTCGGCCTGGTGAACCTGGCGTCCCTGGCGCTCGGCGGGTACCTGCTGGTGCAGCCGCTGCTGCGGTCAGGCGTCTAGGGCTGCCGTGTCGAGTCCGGCGGCCACCGGCTCGGTGAGGGTCAGGGTCTCGCCGGGCTTTGCGGTGGCGTGCTCGAAGTAGTGACCGCGCTTGAGCCGGTACAGGCTCAGGGTCACCGGATCCGGGTCGACCAGCAGGTACCAGGGAATGCCGGCCGCGGCGTAGAAGTGCATCTTGTACACCCGGTCGTTGGCCGGGTTGCTCGACGTGATCTCGCAGACCAGCCGGACCTTCGAAGCGTCGACCACCAGCGTGTCGGGTGGCACGGGCTCGGTGACGACCAGGTCGGGGATCGGTACCCGGCCGGGTCGCAGCCGGACGTGGGAGAATCTCCCACAAGATCACAAAGGGATGTTGCCATGCTTCTTCGGCGGAAGCGTCTCCCGCTTGGTACGCAGCGTACGCAGCGCGCGCACGATCTGTACCCGGGTCGCCGAGGGCGCGATCACCGAGTCCACGTACCCGCGCTCCGCGGCGATGTACGGGTTCGCCAGCGTGTCCTCGTACTCCGCGATCAGCCGGCCGCGCAACTCCACCGGGTCGTCCGCGTCCCGCAGTTCCGACCGGTAGAGGATGTTCACCGCTCCCTGCGCGCCCATCACCGCGATCTGCGCAGTCGGCCAGGCGAAGTTCAGGTCCGCGCCGAGGTGCTTGGAGCCCATGACGTCGTACGCGCCGCCGTACGCCTTCCGCGTGATCACGGTGACCTTCGGTACCGTGGCCTCCGCGTACGCGTAGATCAGCTTCGCGCCGCGCCGGATGATCCCGTCCCACTCCTGTCCGGTACCGGGCAGGAACCCCGGTACGTCCACGAACGTGAGCAGCGGGACGTTGAACGCGTCGCAGGTACGCACGAACCGCGCCGCCTTCTCCGACGCCGCGATGTCCAGGCACCCGGCGAAGTGCATCGGCTGGTTGGCCACCACGCCGACGGGGCGCCCCGCCACCCGGCCGAAGCCGACCACGATGTTCTGCGCGTACAGCGGGGAGACCTCCAGGAACTCGCCGCCGTCCAGGACGTGCTCGATCACCCGGTGCATGTCGTACGGATGGTTCGCCGAGTCCGGGATCAGCGTGTCCAACTCCAGGTCCTCCGGCGAGACGGTGAGGTCGGCGTCGACCTCGTACACCGGGGCGTCATCCAGGTTGTTGGACGGCAGGTAGGACAGCAGCGCCTTGACGTAGTCGATCGCGTCGGACTCGTCGGAGGCCAGGTAGTGCGCGTTGCCCGACTTGGTGTTGTGGGTGCGGGCACCGCCCAGCTCCTCGAAGCCGACATCCTCACCGGTGACCGTCTTGATGACGTCGGGGCCGGTGATGAACATGTGCGAGCTCTGATCGACCATCACGGTGAAGTCGGTGACCGCGGGGGAGTAGACGGCGCCCCCCGCGCACGGGCCCATGACGAGCGAGATCTGCGGTATCACGCCGGACGCGCGCACGTTACGGAAGAAGATCTCGCCGTACAGGCCGAGCGAGACCACCCCCTCCTGGATCCGGGCGCCTCCGGAGTCGTTGATGCCGATCACCGGGCAGCCGGTCTTCATCGCCAGGTCCATGACCTTGACGATCTTCTCCCCGAACACCTCCCCGAGGGAGCCGCCGAAGACCGTGAAGTCCTGGGCGAAGACGCACACCGGCCGGCCGTCCACGGTCCCGTACCCGGTGACCACCCCGTCCCCGTACGGGCGGCTGCCGGCCATGTCGAACGCGGTCGAGCGGTGCCGGGCCAGCCCGTCCAGCTCGACGAACGAGCCGGGATCCAAGATCATGTCGATCCGCTCGCGGGCGGTCTTCTTGCCCCGGGCGTGCTGCTTCTCGACCGCCCGCGCGGAGCCCGCGTGCACCGCCCCGTCGATCCGTTCGCGCAGCCCTTCGAGCTTGCCGGCCGTGGTGTGGATGTCGATCTCGGTGCGCTGCCCTGTCATGGAGGCGATGCTAGCGGCACCGCCGTCCGGTGTGGCCGGAGCGGGCTTGTGGTGGAGGCGACCCTCCGGGGTGGTCCGCCACCGGTCACGACTGCGAGCGCGGCGGCCGGCGGACCGCGCGCGGGTAGGGTCGGGGAGTGTCGTCGCCGTACAGCCGCCTGGACCGTCCGCCCCTGCGTCCGGGCGCCCTGCGCCGGGGGCTGCTGGTCCCCGACGGGCTGTGGACGGCGCTGGAGGTGGTCGACCGGACCGACTCCACGAACGCCGACGTGGCCGCCGCGGCGCGCGACGGCGCGGCCGAGGGGCTGGTCGTGGTCGCCGAGCAGCAGACCGCCGGGCGCGGCCGGCTGGGCCGCCAGTGGGAGTCGCCGCCCCGGGCCGGCATCGCGGTCAGCGTACTGCTGCGCCCGCAGCCCGCGGTACCGGTCGGCCGGTACGGGTGGCTGCCGCTGCTCGCCGGGGTGGCGCTGACCGAGATGGTACGGCGGCTGGGCGAGGTGGACGCGGCGCTGAAGTGGCCCAACGACCTGCTGGTCGACGGGCGCAAGTGCGCCGGGATCCTGGCCGAGGCGTTGCCGGACGGGGCGGTGGTGCTCGGCATCGGGCTCAACGTGACGCTGGAACAGTCCGAGTTGCCCCGCCCCGACGCCACCTCGCTCGCCCTGGCCGGCGCCGCCTGCACCGATCGCGACCCGCTGCTGCGCGCGCTGCTGCGCGAGCTGGCCGCCTGGTACCTGCGGTGGCGTGAGGTGGCCGGCGACCCGGAGGCGTGCGGGCTGCGCGCGGCGTACCGGATCGGATGCGCGACACTCGGCACGCCGGTCACCGTGACGCTCCCGGGCGGAGGGACGCTGACCGGTACGGCCTCCGATGTGGACGGCGACGGGCGGCTGTTGGTCACGCATGGCGACCAGGCGGTGACAGCGGTCGCTTCCGGGGACATAGTTCATCTGAGATAGCCGCACGCCGGCGCCAAAAGTTGGCGGGATACCTCTATCGTCACTTCCGACTGTCGATAAGGAGGTCGTGGTGGGATTCCCGGAGAGTGTGCTCACGAAGGACGAGCACGTCGAGATCCACCTCCACCCGCACTGGAAAGCTATGGTGCGGCCGGTCCTGGTACTGGTCGTGGTGATTGTTGGCATCGGTGCGGCCTGGTTCTTGTTGCCCGACAAGGGCTGGTCGAACATCCTGCTGCTCGCGCTGGGCGCGATCGGCCTGATCCTGGTCTGCTGGTTGTCGATCTGGCCCTGGCTGAAATGGCGGACCACGCACTACGTGTTCACCAACGAGCGCGTGATCATGCGGGAGGGCGTGTTCTCCCGGGACGGCCGGGACATCCCGCTCGGCCGGGTCAACGATGTCTCGTTCCACCACACGTTCTTCGAGCGGATGCTGGGCTGCGGCACGCTGACCATCGAGTCGGCCGGCGAGCGGGGCCAGGTCGTACTGACCGACATCCCGCACGTGGAGAAGATCCAGAGCGAACTGTACGAGCTGGTCGAGGCGGACCACGACGCGCACACCTTCGGCGACGACGATCGGGAGGCGCTGGCCAAGGAGGTCACCCGGTCGCGCAAGGGCGGAGGCGACGACGACTGATCCGTGCCGTGGCCAGCGCCGTCCGAGGCGGCGCCGGCCACGGGCCACGCACCGGCGCGCGGCCCCGGGGTCCGCGCGTCGCCGCTGCTGCCCGCGCCATCCGTCGACCCGGCGCCACCTCCGGCAGCGGCTAGCGTCCGGAGGCCGGGGGGCGTAGTGCGAACCAGCCTCGGAATCTGGTGCGCAGCACATCGTCTTCCGGCTCCCCGTCGGCTCCGAGCCGGGTCATGGTGGCGGCCAGGACGACCGTGCCGAATCCCGGCCGGGCGCGCGACGGTGCCCGATCCACAACCTCCAGCCGGACCGCGAGACGGTCGCCCGCATAGACGGGAGCCGTCCAGCGCAACTCCTCCAGGCCCGGCGAGGCCGCGGCGGCGGCGCGGTCGAGCACGTGGTCGACGTACGCGCGCATGAAGAGGCTGACCGTGTAGAAGCCGCTGGCGATAACGGCGCCGTACGCGCTCTCCGCGGCGAGCGACTCGTCGACGTGGTACCACTGCGGGTCGAACCGGCGCGCGAACGCGAGCATCTCGACCTCGTCGACGTCCGTGACGCCGAGATCGAAGACCAGGCCCGGGGTCAGGTCCTCGTAGAACAGGTCGGCCTCCCGGCCGGTACCGGAGCGGGTCATGACAGCGCCGCACCTCCGCGCCACGGATCGGTGTCCAGGTCGGTCGCCGCTCTCAAGTCGGCGGGCACTTCGACGTCCAGCGGCACGCTCAGCACCTCGAACCGGTCGGCGATCGAAGTGCGCTGGGCCGGCACGGCCGCCGCCACGGACGCGGTCGCAGCCCGATCCTCCGTGCCGGAGGACGGGCCGGGCCGGAACACGAATGTCCGGTACGCCCAGAACCGGAAGACCATGGCCACCGCCAGGCCCAGGCATTTGTACAGGTTGAGCTCCAGCCGGTGGTGCGCCATGTCGTGAACGCCGAGACCGGCCAGGGCCAGTACCACCTCCTGGATCACCAGTCCGACCAGGTTGACCCCGAAAAACAGCCCATACTCGTGGTGCAGGGCCCTTTTCGGTCGATCCCGGTAGACCCAGTGCCGGTTCATCAGGAACGACGTGGTCGTGGCGACGACCGTCGAAATGGTGTTCGCCTTGAGCGCACCGAGCGAGATCAGACCGTTGAACAGAGCAAAGTCGATCGCCGTGTTGATGATGGCGACGACGCCGTACGTCACGACCTCCCGGGCGAGCCGGTGGAAGCGCTCGGACAGCGGACGGGCAAGTGGCACCGCGCAACCTTACGCCAGGCGACCTGGGGGTCAGCCGTGGCTCGCCGCCGCTGCGCTGCTGGCCGCGGGGAAGACGAACCGGCGATAGGACCAGAAACGGAAGAGTGTGCCGACCGCGGTCCCGACGATCTGTGCCGAGATGTTGTCGGCCAGTCGGGTGGCGAAGATGTCCGGCCAGAGGTGGCCGAGCGCGTTGTGGCTGATCCACAGGCAGGCCAGGCCGATCAACAGGCCGACCACGTTGAACGCGAAGTACAGCGCGTACTCCCGGTGGACCGCCGAGCGCGGCCGGTGCCGCCAGGTCCAGAACCGGTTGCCGACGAACGCGAGCGTGGCCGAGATGACGGTCGAGCACACCTTGGCCCAGAACGGGCCGAGCGTGGACAGGAGCAGGTTGAGCACGGCGGTGTCGATGAGGAAGGACACCCCACCGACGACGCCGAACTTGCCTACTTCGCGAACCAGGCGCGCGAGGCGGTCCCGCAGCGCTCCCGGGGGTCCGGGGCGCGCCGGGTCCGTCGCCGAGGTCGTCGCGGGTACCGACACGGAGGAGAGCCTACCGTTCCGGCCGCCCTCGCGGCCCCTACCGGGTGCACTTGCCGCCGATTCCGCGGAACGCGACCGCGCCGTTCCGCTCGGTGGCCCGGATCGTTCATTGCTCTCAGTAACCACAAATGGTTGGCCAATTAGCCAGTTACACGAGCGCGCCGGGCGAAGGGCTCTCCCGTGAAGACGGGAAGCCGATGCGCAAATGCGCGTAGTACCCGTGAAAATCGCGCTAGAGCGAGCAGCGAGCCGAAAAATCTTGCTTGCTTGTGCATTTCTTCACAAGCTCTCACGGTGCTTAACCCGGGGAACGGGCTTACGCTGAGCAGATTCCCGCCCATCTAAATGGTCGTTTGGCACCCTTCGAGACCCGTTGATGATTGAGGAGATGCCCATGAGCGCGCCGGCCGTTACCGCGGGGTTGAACACCGCCCCGACCACCCATCCACGACTCCTCGCGTGGGTACGCGAGATCGCCGAACTCACCACGCCCGACGCGGTCGTGTGGTGCGACGGATCCACCGACGAATGGCAACGGCTGACCGCGCAGCTCGTCGAGGCGGGCACCATCGTGCCGCTGGACCCGAGCATCAAGCCCAACTCGTTCTGGGCCCGCACCGATCCGTCGGATGTCGCCCGCGTCGAGGAACGCACGTTCATCTGTTCGGTCGACGAGGCCGACGCCGGGCCGACCAACAACTGGATGGCACCGGACGAGATGAAGCGGACGATGACGGAGCTGTACCGCGGCTGCATGACCGGCCGCACCATGTACGTCATCCCGTTCTGCATGGGGCCTTTGACCGCGAAGAATCCGATGTTCGGCGTCGAGATCACGGATTCCGCCTACGTGGTCGCGTCGATGCGCATCATGACCCGGATGGGCAGCCAGGCACTGGAGAAGATGGGCGACGACGCCGACTTCGTGGCCTGCCTGCACTCGGTCGGCGCGCCGCTGGCGCCCGGCGGCAGCGACGTCGCCTGGCCGTGCAACGACACCAAATACATTTCGCATTTCCCCGAGACCCGGGAGGTCTGGTCCTACGGCTCGGGATACGGCGGCAACTCGCTGCTGGGCAAGAAGTGCTACTCGCTGCGGATCGCCAGCGCGATCGCCCGGGACGAGGGTTGGCTGGCCGAGCACATGCTCATTCTCAAGCTGACCTCGCCGCAGGGCAGCGTGCGCTACATCGCGGCGGCCTTCCCGTCGGCCTGTGGCAAGACGAACCTGGCCATGCTGGAACCGACCATCCCGGGTTGGAAGGTCGAGACGCTCGGCGACGACATCGCGTGGATGCGTTTCGGGCCCGATGGGCGGCTCTACGCGGTGAACCCCGAGCACGGCCTGTTCGGCGTGGCCCCCGGCACCGACTGGAAGACGAACCCGAACGCCATGCGTACCCTCGCGGCCGGCAACTCGATCTTCACGAACGTGGCCCTGACCGACGACGGCGACGTCTGGTGGGAGGGCATGGGTGAGCCGCCGGCGCACCTGACCGACTGGCACGGCAATGACTGGACGCCGGAGTCGGACCGGCCGTCGAGCCACCCGAACTCGCGGTTCTGCACGCCGATCAACCAGTGCCCGATCCTCGCCAAGGAGTACGAGGACCCGCAGGGCGTACCGATCGACGCGATCCTGTTCGGTGGCCGGCGCAAGACGACGATCCCCCTGGTGACGCAGGCCAGGGACTGGGTGCACGGGGTCTACCTCGGCGCCACCATCTCGTCGGAGACGACCGCCGCGGCCGCCGGCAAGGTCGGGGTGGTCCGCCGGGACCCGATGGCCATGCTGCCGTTCATCGGGTACCACGCCGGCGACTACCTCCAGCACTGGATCGAGATCGGCAAGGGCGCCGGTGGCGACCCGGACAAGCTGCCGAAGATCTTCTACGTCAACTGGTTCCGGCGCGGCGACGACGGCCGGTTCCTGTGGCCCGGATTCGGCGAGAACTCGCGGGTCCTCAAGTGGGTCGTCGAGCGGCTGGACGGCACCGCCGGGGCGGTGGAGACTCCGGTCGGGTTCGTCCCCGCTCCGGGCGCGTTGGACGTTTCGGGGCTGGATGTGCCGGAGGCGGACGTGGCCGAGGCGCTGGCCGTCGACCCGGCCGAGTGGCGGGCCGAGATCCCCCAGGTGACCGAGTGGTTCGAGAAGTTCGGGGACAAACTGCCCGGAGTGATGTGGGCGGAGCTGGACGCGCTGAAGGCCCGACTGGGCGTTGACTGACGGAGGCGCCCGGGGCCGGTGCGCACCGGCCGGCCCCGGTACTCCGTACGGCTATTCGTTGCTCAGCTGTTGTGGCGCCTGCTCCGACTCCCGCTGCCGGGTGGCTAGGCTGCGATAGTGAGCCTGCGAGACCTGCTCTACTCCTTGTACGCGCGGCGGCTCGCCGCATCGCTTGAGGGCAAGCCCCGGCCGCAGCACGTCGGTGTGATGTGTGACGGCAATCGCCGGTGGGCGAAGGAAATGGGCTACGTCGATCCCAACGACGGCCACCGGGTCGGTGCCCGGCGGGTGCGGGACGTTCTCTCCTGGTGTGACGAAGTCGGCATCAAACACGTCACCCTGTACCTGCTGGCAACCGACAACCTCCAGCGCCCGGCGTCCGAGCTCGATCCGCTGCTCAAGATCATCGAGGATCTGGTCACCGAACTGGCCGCCGAGGGCAATCCGTGGCGGCTGCGCATGGTCGGCGCGCTGGACCTGCTGCCCGCGTCCACGGCGGCCGCGCTGAAGGCGGCGGAGGAGAGCACCGCCGACCGTACCGGCGGGGTCGCGGTCAACGCCGCGGTCGGCTACGGCGGCCGGCGGGAGATCACCGACGCCGTCCGCTCACTGCTGCACGAGCACGCCAAGGCCGGTGGGACGATCGAGGAGCTGGCCGAGGTCCTGGATGTCGAGCACATCGCGGAGCATCTGTACACCAAGGGGCAGCCGGACCCCGACCTGGTCATCCGCACCAGCGGCGAACAGCGGCTGTCCGGGTTCCTGCTCTGGCAGTCGGCGCACTCCGAGTTCTACTTCTGCGACATGAACTGGCCGGAGTTCCGGTACGTCGACTTCCTCCGCGCGCTGCGTTCGTACGCGAACCGCCAGCGCCGGTTCGGCGCCTGAGCGACCGGCGGCGCCGGCCCGGTCAGTCGTCCTGGCTGGCCACCATTCGGCGGGCGCCTCTCGGGGCCAGCGGCACGACCGATGCCTCCGGCCCGTGGCTGAGCATGTAGCCCTCGACGAAGCCGCTGTTGCGGTCGCCGATCCGCGTCTCCAGCTCGTCGAACCGGCCGACCACCAGTTCGATGACCAGGTCGAGCTTGGCTTCGAGCCGGGTGTACGCGTGGACGACGATCGCCGCGATCGCCGCCACGGCCGAGCACGCCACCGCGAACAGGTTCACCACCTCGGGGACCGAGTGTGTGGTGAGCGTCGCCAACAGCAGGTTCGCCAGTGCGTCGAGCGCGGCCGTGACGACCGCGACCAGGACACCGGCCCATTTGAAGCCCATCACTGCGTCTCCTTCGGTGCGGAGCGATACCGCCCGCACGTGCCCCCACCTCGGATGACGTCTGATCGCCGTCCCGTGACGGAAGGTAAACCGCCCGGCCTCCCACGGGTGACGGAAGATGGTGATTGCTCGGGGTTCTTTCGCCATTTGAAGATCTCAGCCGGCGCGTCGCTGTCCCTTGTTGTGGTCGTGGGGAAGCGACGGGCGATAGGCGAGGTATCTGACGGTCTCCCGAATATGGTACTTTTCGGACTCCGACACGGCCGGATCCATCAGCCGGCGAAGGAGCGCTTCCACGTCGGGATCCATCGGTGGCGGCGCGGGCACGGGTCGGGCCGCGGCGGACCGGTCCCAGCCGAGAATGCCGAACGCGATTGTCGGGCTGATGCCGAGACCTTCGCAGAAGGCCACCACCCGGGCGGGCTCGGGATCGTTACTCCAATCGCCGCGCACCCAGCGGTTGATGGTCTGGCGGGAGAGCCCGGTGCGCCGGGCGACCTCCGAGCCGTTCCACGCCCGGGTGCTTCGCGCGTCGGCGAGAGCCTTGCGCACGAAAGCGGCGAACGCCTGATGCCGGCTGGGGGTGTCACGCACGCGGCCAAGGTACGTGCTGGCGCCCGGACGCCCACAACGTAGTCCCGACTCGTCACGTGAGTGAGACAGGTCGGGGCGGTCATCCACTGGGCCGGTACTCCTGATATAGAGGGGCTGCACGTGTTCATGGTACTTAAACCAAGTGGTCGAAAGGAATCAGCCGAACGGATGATGCTGTCACGTATGCGTTACGACATATCGTATGTCACGTACTCGGGACAGTCGGCGACCAGAGTAGTCACCCCGACGGGTCAGGGGAGAAGAAAGCTGCAGTTCGGGCCGACAAAGAAGGCCGGCTCGCGGACCGCCGTCACGGCGGTGGCCCGCGCGAGGGCCGGAGCTGGGAGGTAACCGGGGTGTGCGGATGACCGAAATCGCAAGTCGTACCGAGGCGTTCAGCCTCGTCGCCGATGGCGTGGCGGCCGGCCTCGTCGCACCGTGGCGGCTCTACCTGGCCCGGGGCTGCCGGTACCTGTCGATCAGTGTCGGTGAGCGCAGCGAGTGGGACGCATGGCGGATCCACCTCGGCTGCCCCGACCTGACCATCCGGGTCTACGAGGCGGAAGGCGTCGTGCGCCGCTCGTCGGTTGCGGAGATCGTCCAGAGCGGCTGCCGGATCGCGATCGAGCTGATTGAGGACGTGGACACCGGCGACCTGCGCATGCTGCTCGACAAGCCGGAGGTCACGCCATGAACGAGCGCAGCGAGGTGGTCGCATGAGCCCGGCGGCCGCACTGTTTCTGATCTTGTTGCTCGGGTCGGCGACGTACGCGGCGGGCAGGCTGCACGCCCGGGTGGGGTACCGGTTCGGGTACCGCTTCGGGTACCGGCAGGGGTACTTCGACGGCGACCGGGCCTGCTGGAACCGCCGCCGCCGGGAGGCCCAGGCCGCGGTGAGCGCGGCCCTGACGAACAAGGGTCGGACCGACACGTTCTCGATCGTCCGATCCGGCACGACTTACACCAGCGCGTCAGGTGCGGGGCGTCACGCCCAACATCCCGACGCGTGAGCATCTGCGCCGCCGATGCCTGGCGTCGGCAGCGATCGCGGAACGGCACGCGGCACCGGACCGGCACCGGTTGACCGTGAGCCGCGGCCGGCCCCGGCCCGGCCGCCGCGATACAGATGCCGGGGCGCCCGGCGGGGACGGGAACACCCGCCGGGCGCCCCTTCCGCTCCGAAACCGCCAGCGGCGCCGCTCAGCGGGGCGGCCGGGCCACTGGCACAGTTGGCAGCGGCCCGTTAGCTTCTAGGCATGGCGTCGGGGGCTTCCCGGGCCAACCGGCAGGCCCGGACCGCTCTACCCAACGCCACGGGGTACGCACCCGATCCCGTGCCACCGGGCACCGGACGCGCAGTCGTGAGCGGGGGTGCCGCTCGCCGGAGCAGCCTGTGACCACTCGCCGTAACACTCGCAAGGCCGCGCCCCGCACCTACGTCCTGGACACCTCGGTCCTGCTCGCGGACCCCGCCGCATTCCTGCGCTTCGACGAGCACGAGGTGACCCTCCCGCTGGTGGTGATCTCCGAGCTGGAGGGTAAGCGGCACCACCCGGAACTCGGCTACTTCGCCAGGCAGTGCCTGCGCCTGCTGGACGATCTGCGGGTCCAGTACGGCCGGCTGGACGAGCCGGTACCGGTGAACGACGCCGGTGGCACCCTGCGGGTCGAGCTGAACCACGCCGATCCGAGCGTGCTGCCCCCGGGCTTCCGCAACGACGCGAACGACACGCGGATCCTGTCCGTCGCCCTGGCGCTGGCCGCGGAGGGCAAGGACGTCACGCTGGTCAGCAAGGACATGCCGCTACGCGTCAAGGCCGCGTCGGTGGGGCTGGCGGCCGACGAGTACCGGCACGGTCAGGCCAGCGACCCGACCTGGACCGGCATGGCCGAGCTCGAGCTGACCGAGGCTCAGGTGAGCGCGCTGTACGCCGGCGAAGCCCTGGACCTCGGCGAGGCCGCCGGCCTGCCGGCGCACACCGGGCTGGTGCTGCACTCGTCCGGCGGTTCGGCACTGGGGCGGGTGCTGCCGGACAAGACGGTCCGGTTGGTCCGCGGTGACCGTGAGGCGTTCGGGCTGCACGGCCGGTCGGCGGAGCAGCGCATCGCGCTGGACCTGCTGCTCGACGAGTCGATCGGGATCGTGTCGCTCGGCGGGCGGGCCGGCACCGGGAAGTCCGCGCTGGCTCTGTGCGCCGGCCTGGAGCAGGTGATGGAGCGGCGCAAGCACAAGAAGGTCGTGGTCTTCCGGCCGCTCTACGCGGTGGGTGGCCAGGAACTCGGCTACCTGCCGGGGTCCGAGGCGGAGAAGATGTCGCCGTGGGCCCAGGCGGTGTTCGACACCCTGGGCGCGCTGGTGCACGACAACGTGCTCGACGAGGTCGTGTCCCGCGGCATGCTCGAAGTGCTGCCACTGACCCACATCCGGGGCCGGAGCCTGCACGACGCCTTCGTCATCGTGGACGAGGCGCAGTCGCTGGAGCGGGGCGTCCTGCTGACCGTGCTGTCCCGGATCGGCACCGGCTCCCGGGTCGTCCTGACCCACGACGTCGCGCAGCGGGACAACCTCCGGGTCGGTCGGCACGACGGTGTGGTCGCGGTGATCGAGGCGCTCAAGGGGCACCCACTGTTCGCCCACGTGACACTCACCCGCTCGGAGCGGTCGCCGATCACCGAAGTCGTCACTGATCTCCTCGAAGAGACTCCGATTTAGGCGGTTTTTCCCGCATATCTGGCGTGATACAAGTCACAATTAACCGCCCTTCGGCTGACGGCGAGCCCTGCACTGGGTCAGGGTGTTGCCGGAACGCCTGTGGCTGCTGATGCGTGTGCGCATCAATGCCCGATCCGCTGACCCGGCGGAGCGGCGTTCCCGGCGCAGGGCTCGCCGTCGGTGCGAAGGACGGTGAGTGGCGTCGGGCCTTGTCCCCGACGAAGGGAACATTCGTGAGTCGGCTGCTGAGCCGGTTCGGGATGCGGGTGATCGCCATAGGGCTGCTGGTTCTCGGCCTGACGGGCGGGTACCTGCTGAGCGCCGACCGCCAGACCCAGCGCAAGAACATCGTGGCCGGCGACGCCGCGATGGCGGAAGCGGACGAGATGCACCAGCTCAAGATCATTCAGGCGGAGAGCTGGCGCCTGAGCGCCCCGCAACGCGCCGCCCAGGCGGACGCCCAGGCGAAGGCGGACGCCGCCGCGCGGCTGGCCGCCGGCCGGGCCAAGGCGGCCGACGACGCCGCGCGGGCCAGCCGGTCGAAGCCGCGCACCACCACACCCAGCGCGCCGCCGTACAAGGTGCCGTCGTCGTGCTCGCAGTACACGGGCAACCAGGGCATCGGATGCGGCCTGCTGCTGGACTCGGGCTTCGGGCTCGATCAGATGCCCTGCCTGGTGAACATGTGGAACAGGGAGAGCGGCTGGCGGACGACCGCCAGGAACCCCTCCGGCGCGTACGGCATCCCGCAGGCGTACCCGGCCAGCAAGATGTCCGTTTTCGGCGCGGACTACCTGACCAACCCGGTGACCCAGATCAAATGGGGTCTGAGCTACATCAAGGGTCGCTACCACACGCCCTGCGGAGCCTGGAGCTACTGGCAGGTGCACCACTCGTACTGACCGTCCGGCGGATCCGCCGGTCCGGCGCCGCGCCACGACCGGGGCCGGTCGTGGCACCACCTGGCATCCGTCTGCTACGGATGGACAGGTGAGCCTGAATCCGTCCGTACCCGATCGCGACGAAGCCGACCCCAACCGCTTCGGCACGATCGCCTTCTACGCCGCGCTCGGCCGGGCCTTCGTCGCCATGTGTGGCGTGGTCGTCGGCCTGTTCCTGATCGAGGTGCTCAACCATGCCGACGGCAACGGGCTGAGCAGGCTAGGCGGGATCCGTCCGCACCACCTCGACGGGCTCGACGGTGTCGTCTTCGCGCCGTTCCTGCACGCCAGCTTCGACCACTTCTACGCAAACGCGGTGCCGCTGCTGCTCACCGGCACCTTCGCGCTGGCCGTCGGCATCCGGCGATTCCTCGGCGTGACCCTGCTCGTCGCACTGGTCAGCGGTCTGGGCGTGTGGTTCGTCGCGTCGCCCGACGACATCGTGGTCGGCGCCAGCGGGGTGATCCTGGGGTACATCGGGTTCCTGCTGGTACGCGGGATCGTCGAGCGCAGCTGGTGGGGAATCGCGGTCGGCGCGTTGATCGGCCTGCTGTACGGCACCCAGATTTTCGGCGAGGTGACACCCGGGAACGAGCAGATCTCCTGGCAGGCCCACCTGTTCGGCCTCACCGGCGGCGTCCTCGCGGCAATCGTGTTCCGCCGCCGCCGGCCCCGACCGCGCCCGCAGACCCCGCAACCGCTGACCAACCCCACGCTTGATCTGCCCACATTGGACTGACGCCCCGCGCCGGGGGTCCGGTCCGGTCGGCGCGCGGTCGTCCCGCCGGCCGGGTCCGGCATCATGCCACACCGGTCGCCGGCCCGCTGGCGAACGGGCTCGTGTCACCCGGCCGGCGCATCCCGTCCGCCCACACGGGTTACCTGGACCTGAGAACCTGTTGCTCAAGCCGCTGGGTGACCGTATGGTCCCTCTCAGCGGCTGGACGGACGGTGGTGAGGCCGGAGTGCGCCAGGTCGATGTGGCGATTGTCGGTGCGGGTCCGACGGGGCTCTACGCCGCGTACTATGCGGGGTTCCGGGGGCTGTCCATCGCGTTGATCGACGCGCTGCCCGAGGCGGGCGGCCAGGTCACCGCGATGTACCCGGAGAAGCTGATCTACGATGTCGCCGGCTTCCCGGTCATCCGGGGCCGCGACCTCGTCGCCAATCTGGTGGAACAGGCGGCCCCGTTCGATCCCCAGTACATGCTCGGCGTCCGTGCCGAAGGTCTGTCCTATGAGGACGAGAAGCCGGTGCTCGCGCTCTCCGACGGCACCACCCTCCAATGTGGAGCGGTGCTGATCACGGGCGGCCTGGGCAGCTTCACCGCGCGCCCGTTGCCGGCCGCTGAGGCGTTCACCGGCGAGGGGCTGGTGTATTTCGTCCCGCACCTCGACGACCTGGCCGGGCACCACGTGGTCATCGTCGGGGGCGGCGACTCCGCGTTCGACTGGGCGCTGTCGCTGCACCCGATCGCCAAGTCGGTGACGATGGTGCACCGGAGGGAGAAGTTCCGGGCGCACGCGGGCACGGTCACGAAAGTTCAGTCGCTTCCCGTCGAAATCATCGTCAACGCCGAGGTCACCCAGATCCACGGTGACGGCCGGGTCGAGGGCGCCGAGGTGATGGTGCGCGGCGAGCAGCCGCGCCGGCTGCCGGCCGACACCGTGGTGGCGGCGCTGGGTTTCACGGCCGACCTGGGGCCACTCGCCGAGTGGGGGCTCACCCTGGACCGGCGGCACATCATGGTGGACTCGAAGATGGCCACCAACCTGCCGCGCGTGTTCGCCGCGGGCGACATCACGGAGTATGCGGGCAAGGTGCGGCTGATCGCGGTCGGCTTCGGCGAGGCGGCCACGGCGGTGAACAACGCGGCGATCGTCATCGACCCGTCCGCCCACCTGTTCCCGGGCCACTCCTCCGACAACGGCTGATTGGTGGGAGCACCGCGCGGTGCGCCCGGCCGTGCCGGGCGGCGTCGCGTAGCCGGGAACGAGGGGCCGCGTAGCCGGGAACGGCGGTCGCACGCGGGTCGGCTCAGCCCGGCGCCGGTCGCCGACGCGTTGCGGGAGCCGCCCGGAGGAACGCGCTGACCTCGGCGGCGGTCGGAGGGTTCGCGCCCGGGCGGGTACAGGCCAGGGCGGCGACCGCGCAGACGAAGTCGAGGTCCACCTCGCCTCCCTCGTGAAGGCAGGCCAGTACGGCGGCCATCAACGAATCTCCGGCCCCGATGGTGTCCACCACCGGTACCTTCGGTGCCGGTGCGCTCGCCTCACCGGTGGAGCGGTAGGCCGTGACGCCGCCCGCGCCGCGCGTGAGCAGGACGAGGTCGACGCCGCACTCGTCCCGCCACCGCCGCGCGGTGTCCTCCGGTGCCGTCTCGGGGTACGCCAGCGTCAGGTCGTCCAGGCTCACCTTGACCACGTGCGCCACGGCGACGAGGCGCTCCAGCCGGTCCAGGGCACCGGGTTGGGCCAGCGCGATCGGGCGCAGGTTCGGGTCGAACGTCACCGTGCACAGTGGACGGTTGCTCGCGGCCCATCGCTCCACGGCGTCCGCGCCGGGCGGCAGGAAGGCGACCAGCGACCCGATGTGCGCGATGTCGCCGGCGCGCATCGCCGGCAACTCACTCTCCGACCAACCGAAGTCCGCCGCGCCGGAATGCCAGAAGTCAAACATCGGGATGCCGTCCGCGTCGATGGTCGTCAGCGCGAGCGTCGAGGGGGCGCCGGTCTGCCGCAGGTACCGCCCATCCACCCCGGCATCGAGCAGGCGGCGGCGGAATGCGGCACCGAAGGTGTCCGCCGACAGCCGCGCCGCCATCGCGACCGGAGCCCCGAGCCGGGCGGCCGCGACGGCGGTGGTCGCCGGGCCCCCGCCGAGAGCCGGACGCAGGTCACCGCCGGGCTGCGGAATCAGGTCGACAACGTTCTCACCAGTTACCACGATCACGTGCGTCGCCCCTCCGCCCGCCCCTGCGTCTGCGCCGACGCTGAGGTTACCGATCGGCTGCGGTGCGGCGTTTCCGGCGGCGGCGCGGGTGAGGCGCGCGGACGGCGGCGAGCGCGACGGCGAGCGTGCTCAGCGCGATACCGATCAGCAGGTTGAGGCCGACCCGGCTGCCCGGCGTCGGCGCGACCAGATCCAGCACCAGAGCGCTGGTCATCTGCCCCACCGTCAAGGACAGGCCGAGCAGCAGCACGCCGGTGTACCGGACCGCCGCGGCCCCCACGCCGACGTACAGCACGCCGATGACTCCGCCCAGGTACAGCCAGGGCTCACCGGGCGGCGTACCGGTGGGAAGGCCACGCAGCCCGATGTCCACGCCGACCGCGAGCGCCAGCGCCGCCGTACCCACCGCGAAGTTGACCGTGGTCGCGATCAGGGCGCTGTCGCTCGCGGCCCGTACCCGGCCGTTGAAGCCCTGCTGCCACGCGATGGCCAGGCCGGCCGCCGTGGACAGCAACGCCGGGCCCAGCACCGAGCGGCCGTGCGAGTGGCTGCCCAGCGCCACGAATACCGCCACGACCGTGAGCGCCGCACCCGCCACCCGCGTGGCGGTCAGCCGTTGCCGCCCAGTGGGGCCGGCTCCGACCCGGTCCGCCGCGAGGCTCGACACCGACTGCCCGGCGACGACCGCGACCGAGAAGATGGCCACCCCGAGTTGCGCGACGGTGATGCTCTGCGCGGTGACGAGCAGGCCGCCGCCCAGCCCGCCGAGGCACTGCCAGGGACGCAGTTCGCCGCTGCGCAGGGCGCGCGGCAGCCGGGCGAGAGACCGGCGAGCCTGCGGCAGGGCGGCGACGAGCACGCCCGCGAACAAGAGGCCGAGCCCGAACGCGATCCCGGCGGTGACCACGCCGTCCCGCAGGCGGGCACCGAGCTCGCCGTTGAGCCGGGACTGCACGGCCTGCCCGGCACCGCCGATCACGGCCATCCCGCACGCGGCCGCCCGACGGCCCGACCGCAGCCGCCGGCCGGACCGGGAGAAAGTCGAGCGAAGCCGGCTCATCGGCCTCAATCCTCGCCCGGCAAGGCCCGGTCAGGAGGGCAAACTCAGGCGCCTTCGCCGTACGCGCGGGCGTCGAAGTCGACCAGCGAGTACAGGGCCAGCTTCTCCAGCCGGTGGTAGGAATCGATGATCCGGATCGTGCCGCTCTTCGAGCGCATCACGATCGACTGCGTGTACGCCCCACCCGACCGGTACCGGACGCCGCGCAGCAGGTCGCCGGAGGTCACACCGGTCGCGACGAAGAAGCAGTTGTCGCCGGTGACCAGGTCGTCGGTGTGCAGTACCCGCTCCAGGTCGTGCCCGGCGGCCAACGCCTTCTCCCGCTCCGCTTCGTCACGCGGCCACAGCCTCGCCTGGATGGCCCCGCCGATGCACTTCAGCGCGCACGCCGCGGTGATCCCCTCCGGTGTTCCACCGATGCCCATGAGCACGTCGGTCTCGGATCCCTCGCGCGCCGCGCTGATCGCACCGGCGATGTCTCCGTCCGAGATGAACCGGATCCGGGCTCCGGCTCGGCGCACCTCCTCGACCAGATCGGCGTGCCGGGGCCGGTCGAGGATGCAGACGGTGACGTCGGACACGCTCGACTTCTTGACCGCGGCGATCCGGCGAAGGTTCTCGGCGACACCCGCGGTGATGTCGATGACGTCGGCACAGTCCGGCCCGACGGCCAGCTTCTCCATGTAGAAGACCGCGCTCGGGTCGAACATGGCGCCCCGCTCCGCGACGGCGAGCACCGCCAGGGCGTTGGGCATGCCCTTGCTCATCAGGGTGGTCCCGTCGATCGGGTCGACGGCCACGTCCACCTCGGGGCCGGTCCCGTCGCCCACGTGCTCGCCGTTGAACAGCATGGGCGCGTTGTCCTTCTCGCCCTCGCCGATCACCACGACGCCGCGCATCGAGATGGAGTTGATCAGCTTCCGCATCGCGTCGACGGCGGCCCCGTCGCCGCCCTCCTTGTCGCCCCGGCCGACCCAGCGGCCGGCGGCCAGGGCGGCGGCCTCGGTCACCCGGACGAGTTCCAGGGCGAGGTTGCGGTCGAGTTCCTGCGGCGTACGGGCAATCTGTCCGGTCATCGTCGGCCACCTCGTCGTAGTCGCTGTCGGACCGGTCTGGCGCCACGACGAACGGGACCGGTCGCCTGTGATCCTGGCATGCCGGCCGGGCCGACGCCTGTTTTGACGGGCAGGACGTCTGGCGCGTCACCCACCGATCGGCGCCCCGGTTGGCGGCCAGCCGCGGGCATCGGCCACCATGGAGCACGTGGGAACCGTGGACGCCAGAGCCGCCGAGATCGCCGGGGCGCCGCCCGGGCCGACCCCGCGCCGGGCCGCCGGCGGCCGGTCGGCGCGGGACATGGCGTTGTCCATCGCCGTCCTGATCATCCCGATTTTTCTGCTTCTCGGCGCGTACCGGGTGTTCTTCGCCGGTGACGATCCGATCGCCGTGGACTCGTCGCAGACGTACGCGACGGCGAAGCACGACGCGCCGTTCCCGGTGCTGGAGCCGACCGGCGCCCCGGCCGGCTGGACGTCGATCAGCTCGTCGATACGCAAGGTGTCCGACGGGTGGGTGCTGCGGGTGTCCTACGTACCACCGGCGAAGACGGGCGTGCAGTTGGTGGAGAGCAGCCGGCCGGTGAACGCGCTGCTCGCCGACGAACTGGGCAGCGCGGCGCAGCCGGGCGGCCTGGAGAGCCTCGGGGGCCGGGCGTGGCGCATGTACCCGAGCGTGCACAGCGGTGCCCGGGCGCTGGTGATGGTGGACACCGGCCGTACCACGATCGTCACCGGTACCGTCTCGGACAGTGACCTGCGCGCCTTCGCGGCCTCGCTGCGCTGAACGGTCGCCTGCGGCCTGCCGCGCCGGTCGCGGCCGGCCCGCCGCGGCCCGGCCGCGTTCCCGGGGATGATCGAAGGTGTTGACTTTGCCGGGGTTGGGTACCCTCCGGTCGAGCAGTCAGTTTGTCCATGCGCAGCGCGTAAGCGCACACCCACGGGAGGTCAGTTGACTACTCGTCGTATCGCCATTGCCAGCCTCGCCGCGCTCGCCGTGGTCGGCATCGCCGCCGGGTGCAAGGACACCGCGACCGGCGCCGCGGGTGCCGGCGCGAGCGCGGGCACCCGCGGCACGGCGTCGTCCGCACCCTCGTCCGCACCCTCGACCGCCCCGAAGGACGCCCTGCTCGCCTCGACGAAGCAGCTCACCCAGACGAGCTACCACTACACGATCACCAGCGCCGGGCTGTCCGGCAGCGGAGCCAGCGACCCGGCCGCGAAGAGCGCGTCCATGTCGATGAGCGGCGCGCAGGACGGCACCTCCATGAAGGTCGACCTGATCAAGGTCGACACCGACATCTACCTGAGGATGGACGCCGGCCAGCTCAACCGCCAGCTCGGTGTCTCGCCGGAGAAGTGGATGCACATCGACGCGGCCTCCTGGGGCGCGAACAACAGTGTGCTCAACTTCCCGGGTGGCGGCGGGACCGACGTCAGCGGCCTGCTGGCCGGCGTCGTCAACGTGCAGAGCACGGACGGCAGGACCCTCACCGGCACCCTGGACCTCACCAAGGCCACCGGCAACTCCGCGGTGAACGCCGACGCGCTGAGCAAGGCCGGCGCCAAGGCCAAGGCGGTGCCGTTCACCGCGGTGCTCGACGATCAGGGCCGGCTGAGCAGCCTCAAGATCGACGGCAGCGGGATCCAGGACGGCCTCACCGTGGACATGGCCTTCAGCGATTACGGGAAACCGGCCGGCATCAGCAAGCCGGATGCGGCCTCGGTCGTCGAGGCTCCGGACGCGGTGCAGAACCTGTTCACGCAGAAGTAGGACGGGCGTACCGGAAGGGCGGTGCCGGGCTCCGGTGCCGCCCGTCCGCTGTCCGTCCTCTCGCTGTCCGTCCTCTCGCGGTCCGCCCGGCTGCGGTCAGTCCTCCCGCTGCTCGCGGGCCGCGGTGAGTTTCGCCCGCGCCCCGTCCAGCCACCGCTGGCACACGTCGGCCAGCTGTTCGCCGCGCTCCCAGAGCGCCAGCGACTCCTCCAGCGTGATGCCGCCGGCCTCCAGTTTCTCGACCACGGTGGCGAGTTCGGCCCGGGCCTGCTCGTAGCCCAGCTCGGTAACGGTCCTGTCGTTCGTCATGATTTCGCCACAGTAGCCGCCAGCTCCCCACCGGCCAGCCTCAGCCGCAGCGCGTCGCCCGGTTTCACCTCGTCCGGCTCCCGGAGCACCGCGCCGTCGCCCGGGCGCTGCACGATCGCATACCCCCGTTGCAGCGTGGCGGCCGGCGACAGCGCGCGCAGCCGGGCCACCGTGTGGCTCAGCTCGTCGGCCCCGCGGTCCAGCCGGTGGACCAGGCAGCGGACGGCGCGCTCGCGCAACGCGGCCACCTCGGCTGCCCGGGTGTCGACCATGACCTCGGGCCGGGCCAGCACCGGACGGCTGCGTACCCCGTCCAGCCGGTGCTGCTCACGGTCGACCAGCGCGCGTACCGCCCGGTCCAGCCGGGCCCGGGCCTGGCCGATCCGCTGCTGCTCCTCGGCGAGGTCGGGCACGACCCGCTTGGCGGCGTCGGTCGGCGTGGAGGCGCGGACATCGGCCACGAAGTCGACCAGCGGCGTGTCGCTCTCGTGGCCGATCGCGCTGATCACCGCGGTACGGCAGCCGAACACCGCCCGGCACAGCGCCTCGTCCGAGAACGGCAGCAGATCCTCGACGCTGCCGCCGCCCCGGGCCAGGATGATCACGTCGGTTTCGGGGTCCCGGTCCAGGACATCGAGCGCGTCGAGCAGTTGCGGTACCGCGGTTGGCCCCTGTACCGCGACGTTGATCACGCGGAACTGGACGGCCGGCCAGCGGCGCCGGGCGTTCGTCAACACGTCCCGTTCGGCGGCGCTGGCCCGCCCGGTCACCAGGCCGATCTTGTTGGGCAGGAACGGTGGCCGGCGCTTGCGGCGGGGGTCGAACAGCCCTTCCGCGGCGAGCAGCCGCTTCACGCGTTCGATCCGGGCCAGCAGTTCGCCGAGGCCGACCTGGCGGATCTCGTCGGCGCGCAGCGACAGGGTGCCCCGACCGGGGTAGAACTCCGGCTTCGCGTGCAGGGTGACCCGGGCGCCCTCGCTCAGGTTCGGCGCGCCGAGGTCGAGCACGTCGCGGTTCGTGGTCACGGTGAGGCTCAGGTCGGCGGACGGGTCGCGCAGGGTCAGGAAGACGACCTGGGCGCCCGGCCGGCGGGTGATCTGGGCGACCTGCCCGTCGACCCAGACCCAGCCGAGCTTGCCGATCCAGGCACCGATCTTCTGGCTGACCACCCGTACCGGCCAGGGTTGCTCGGGCGTGCTTGCGGCCGCCTGCTCTGTCACGCCGGCCAGCCTACGACTCTCCGGCCGGCACTCGCGCCAGCGTGCGCGGGCGCTGCCCGCCAGCCGACGGCGCCGGCGGGGGGACGGGCCGGGGAGCCCGGTGGCGGCGGTCACCGGTCCGGGCGGGCCGGCCGGCCGGCGGACGCGGCCGGGGCCCGTAGGATGGGTGGGTGACCAAACGCGTGCTGCTCGCCAAGCCCCGTGGCTACTGCGCCGGTGTGGATCGCGCGGTGCAGACCGTGGAGGAGGCGCTCAAGCTCTACGGAGCCCCGATCTACGTGCGCAAGCAGATCGTCCACAACAAGCACGTGGTCGCCACGCTGGAGGCCCGTGGGGCGATCTTCGTGGAGGAGAACGACGAGGTGCCCGAGGGCGCCACGGTGATCTTCTCGGCGCACGGTGTGGCCCCGGAGGTCTATGAGCAGGCCAGGGAGCGCGGGCTGAGGGCGATCGACGCCACCTGCCCCCTGGTGACCAAGGTCCACCAGGAGGCCCGGCGCTTCGCCGCCGACGACTACGACATTCTGCTCATCGGGCACGAAGGGCACGAAGAGGTCATCGGTACCTCCGGTGAGGCCCCCGCCCACATCCACCTGGTGGACGGGCCGGACGACGTGGACTCCGTGACGGTCCGCGACCCGGCCAAGGTCGTCTGGCTCTCCCAGACGACGCTGTCGGTCGACGAGACGATGGAGACGGTCGACCGGCTCAAGGATCGGCTCCCGCTGCTCCAGTCGCCGCCCAGCGACGACATCTGCTACGCCACGCAGAACCGTCAGCACGTGGTGAAGGAGATCGCGCCCTCCTGCGACGTCGTACTCGTGGTGGGATCGAAAAACTCCTCGAACTCGGTACGGCTGCGTGAGGTGGCCGTGGACGCGGGTGCGAAGGCCGGATACCTGATCGACTACGCCTCGGAGATCGACCCGGCCTGGCTGGACGGCGCCGAGACGGTCGGCCTCACGTCGGGTGCGAGCGTCCCGGAGGACCTGGTGGTCGACGTGCTCGCGGCACTGGCCGAGCGCGGATTCGCCGACGTCGAGGAAGTCACGACCGTGAACGAGCGGACCACGTTCTCGCTGCCGCGCGAGCTGAAGCGGGACATGAAGGCCGCCGCCGGCAACTGACTCCTCCCGGCCGGCGCCCGGGCGTCCCGCGGCTTCCTAGCCGGGCAACGGCGCGTCGCCGTCGACCGCCACCGCCCGCGGTGCGGCCGGGACGCCGTCGGCCAGTTCGGGGGACTGGAGCTGGCGGGGGGCCACCTCCAACTGCGCCGGTGTCTCCAGGAACTCGTCCGAGATGCCCATCTCGGCGAACTTGCGCGCGCTGACCAGCACGCGGGACTCCAGCGAGCCCATCGCCCGGTTGTACGCGGTCACCGCCCCACCCAGCGACGCACCGAGCTTGGCCAGGTGTGCGCCCATCGTGGAGAGCCGGCCGTAGAGGTCGCGGCCGAGGGAGTGGACGGCGACCGCGTTGCGGGCCAGCGCGTCCTGCCGCCAGGAGTATGCGATCGTGCGCAGCATGGCCACGAGCGTGGCCGGGGTGGCGACCACCACGTTGCGGCTGAACGCGAACTCCAGCAGGGTCGCGTCGCGCTGCAGGGCGGCGTCGAGGAACGGGTCCGCCGGCACGAACAGCACGACGAACTCCGGGGCCTGCTCGAACGCGGCCCAGTAGGACTTCGAGGCCAGCGCCTCGACGTGACCCCGCAGGTGCTTGGCGTGCCGGTCGAGTTCCTCGTCGCGGGTGCGTTCGTCGCGCGCCTCCATGGCGTTGAGGTACGCGTCGAAGGGTGCCTTGGAGTCCACCACCACGTGCCGGCCGCCGGCCAGCCGGACGACCAGGTCGGGGCGCACCACCCCGCGGTCGGTCGCCGCGCTCACCTGTTCGTTGAAGTCGCAGTTGCCCAGCATGCCGGCGGCCTCGACGATCCGGCGCAGCTGGATTTCGCCCCAGCGGCCCCGGATCGTGGGTGCGCGCAGCGCCGCGACGAGCTGGCTGGTCTCGGTGCGCAGGGCCGAGGAGACCGCCTGCATCTGTCGCACCTCGGTGCGCAACTCGGCGTACGAGTCGACGCGGTCGTTCTCCACCTCGACGACCCGCCGCTCGTAGCGGTGGATGGCCTCCTGTAACGGTGCCAGCAGTTGGCTCAGGCTGGCCTGCTGGTCACGGGTCGCCTCATGGGACAGTGCGCGCAGCGACTGTTCCAGGCGGGCCTCGCCCTCCCTGGTGGCGCGCAGCGTGGCGTCCAGCCGGGCAACCTCGGCCGCCCAGCGGGCGCGGGCGGCCAGCCAGCCGAGTGCGGCACCTGCCGCGAGACCGATCAGCAGGAGCACCAGGGGCATGCCGCCAGCATGCCGGACCGGTACGACAAATGGCTGGACGCCGCGCGTGCCGCGAACGGGTGGCCGGCGACAGGTACCGTGGGCCCATGTGGTGGTCGCGCAGGCGTAAGGAACGGGAGCTGGCGGACGCGCGGGAGGAGGCGCTTCGCTGGTACGAGCGGCTGGGCGGCCAGATCATGAACCTGCCTCCGGGTGAGGAGGCCGCCACCAAGCAGGCACTCGTCGACGCGGGGGAGCGGTATAACGCGGCCGGCGGCCAACTCGACCGGGCCACCACGGTCAAGCAGTACGAGCTGGCCCGGGAGACGGCCCTGGAGGGACTGGCGTACGTCCGTGCGGCCCGGGTCGCGATGGGCCTCGACCCCGGTCCGGAGCTGCCTCCGCTGGCCGGGCAGCGGCAGGCCGGCGCGGTGCGCCAGCCGCGTGCCGTGCAGGTGCAGGGCCAGGAGTACCGTGCCTCGCCCCGGCCGGCCTCGGACACGCCGTACTACTACCCGGGCGGGGTGGTGTCCGGCCGGCCGGTGCCGGCGGGCTGGTACTCGGAGCCGTGGTGGAAGACGGCGCTGGTGGCCGGCGCGTGGGGCGTCGGCGGCGCGCTGGTCTTCGACGCCCTGTTCAGCCCCGGCTGGGGCGGCGGTTGGGGTGGCGGCGGCTGGGAGGGCGGCTATGACTCCGGCTACGACCAGGGTTTCGAGGCCGGCTACGACCAGGGGCAGGATCAGGCGCAGGATCAGGCCCAGGACGCGGACTACACCGACGCCAGCTACGACACCGGCGGGTACGACGACGGCGGTGGTTACGACGGTGGCGACTTCGGTGGTGGCGACTTCGGCGGCGACTTCTGAGCCGCGCCGTCGCGCCCCGCACCGGACCCAGCGGCCCCGGCCGGTCTCACGAGCCGTCCCGCAGGTCCACGAGCCGCTCCGGTACGAACCCGATGTTCTCGAACGTCGCCGCGCTGCCCTTCCCGGTCGGTGACTGCGCCTCGAATCCGACCCGAACCTCCTGGGCACCCAGGTCGAAGTAGCGCACGAACGACCAGCGCGCGGTGCCGGAGCCGGACGGCGACGGCACCGAGGCGTGGAACGCGAACGCCGGTCCGACCCGCGATATCCGCAGCCGCACCCGGTCGCCGTCGACCAGGAACGCGTTCGCGTCGTCGGACGCCCCTCGGGTCACCACCGTCACCACCATCGGCTCTCCCTGCGGCGACAGCTCGAAGCACAGCTTCGCCCAGCGCCGGTCGTCCGCCCACAGCAACAGCACGCCCGCGTCGAAGCTGTCGGCGAAGTCGACGTTCACCGTGGCGGACAGTTGGAAGTCGCCCTCCGGCGGGGTGCCCAGCAGGCGCGGCGCGTTCAGGTGGGTAGCGTCCCCGGCCGGGTCGACGAACAGGTCGGTGCCCGGACCGGCTTCGATCCGGAGCGGGTCGGTGGACCAGCCGTTCGGCAACGCCTCCCACCGGACCGACATGGGCAGGGCGGCCAGTGTGATTGTGTCATCCATTCCAGTGATTCTGGCCTATACCAGGCTGTCCTGCCATTGGCGGTGCAGCCGCGCGTAGCGCCCCTGCTCCTCGATGAGCACCGACGGGCTGCCGTCCTCGACGATCCGTCCACCGTCGAGCACCAGTACCCGGTCGGCGATCTCCACTGTGGACAGGCGGTGGGCGATGACGATCGCGGTACGGGAGGCCAGGATGGTGCGCAGCGCACGCTGCACCAGGCGCTCGGACGGGACGTCCAGTGACGAGGTGGCCTCGTCGAGGATGAGCACCGCGGGGTCGGCGAGGAACGCCCGGGCGAACGCGACCAGTTGGCGCTGGCCGGCGGACAGCCGGCCGCCGCGCTTGCGCACGTCGGTGCCGTACCCCTCGGGAAGCGCCCGGATGAACGCGTCCGCTCCGATGGCCCGCGCCGCGGCGACCACCTCCTCGTCGGAGGCGTCCGGGCGGCCGAAGCGGATGTTGTCGGCGACGGTACCGGAGAACAGGTAGTTTTCCTGGGTCACCATCACCACCGCGGTGCGGAGATCCTCGTCCGGCAGATCACGCAGGTCGACGCCGTCGAGTCGTACGCTGCCCCCGGTCGGGTCGTAGAAGCGCGACACCAGCTTGGCGATGGTGGTCTTCCCGGCCCCGGTCGCGCCCACCACCGCGAGCGTCTGCCCGGCCGGGATCCGCAGGTCGAAGGTGGGCAGCACGAGCCGGTCGGGCCGGTACCCGAAGGAGACCTCGTCGAACACGATCTCGCCCCGGGCGGCGCGTGCCGGCAGAGCCCGCGGGTTGGTGGGCTCGGGCACGGCCGGCGGCTCGTCCAGCACACCGGAGAGCTTCTCCAGGGCCGCCGTCGCGGACTGCAGCGAGTTGTAGAACTGCGACAGGTCCTGCATCGGCTCGAAGAACTTCCGCAGGTACAGCAGGAACGCCGCGAGCACACCGACCTCGGCGTGGTGGTGCAGCACCCGGTACCCGCCGTAGGTCAGCACGGCGGCGATCGTCACGTTGCCGATCACCTTGATGCCCGGCGAGAACAATGAGATCAACCGGAACGCGCGGAGGTTGGCCCGCCGGTACTCGTCGTTGACGGCCTCGAAGATCTCCTGGTTGCGCCGCTCGCGGCGGAACGCCTGCACCGCACGGATCCCGCCGGTCGACTCCACGAAGTGCACGATGACCAGCGCGACCGCCTCGCGGGTGCGCCGGTAGGCCCGGGCCGAGTTCTGCTGGAACCAGCGGGACAGCCCGAGCAGGAACGGGAACGCGACCAGCGACACCAGCGCCATCGGCGTGTCCAGTACCAGCAGGATCACGGCGACGCTGACCACCGACAGCGCGGACAGCACCAGATCCTCGATGCCGCCGTCGAGCAGTTCCGAAATGGAGTCCATGTCGCTGGTGAGCCGGGAGATCACCCGGCCCGACGTGTACCGCTCGTGGAAGCCGACCGACAGCCGCTGGAAGTGCCGGTACACCCGGTTGCGCAGGTCGAGCAGGATGGCTTGGCCGATGCGTCCGGACAGCGCGATGAAGCCGCGCTTGCCGCAGTACGCGGCGACCACGGAGACCGCGAACGCGATGCCGATGTCGATCATGACGCCGGCGTGCCGGGGGTGCGCGGTCAGCGGCGGGAGGCCCCTGTCGATCCCGAGCATCACCAGGTACGGTCCGGCCATCTCCGCCCCGCTCTGCATGAGCAGCAACAGGACCACCACGATCAGCATCCGCCGGTGCGGGCGCACCAGCGACCCCAGCAGCGCCCGGGAACCGGCGCGCAGCCGGACGACCGAGCCGCCCTCGGCCGCGGTGCGTTCGGCGTCCTCGTCGGCGGCCCGGCCCCGCCAGGCCTCGACGTCGATGCTCACCCTGCCACCCCCAGAAAGCCTTCGTGCTCCGTGCCGCTACGCGTCGATGCGGGTGTTCTCCGCCTCCGCGGAGAGCACCGCACGGTACTCCGGAACCGTCGCCATCAGCTCCGAATGGGTGCCGACCGCCGCGATCACACCGTCGCGCAGCAGGGCGACCCGATCGGCCAGCGCGACGGTCGACGGGCGGTGCACCACGATCAGCGCGGTCGTGCCGCGCAGAACCCGGGCCAGGGCCTCCTCGACCAGCGCCTCGGTGTGCACGTCCAGCGCGGAGAGCGGGTCGTCGAGCACGAGCACGCGCGGCTTGCCGATGACCGCCCGGGCCAGCGCGAGCCGCTGCCGCTGCCCGCCGGACAGCGACAGGCCCTGCTCGCCGACCCGGGTGGCCAGGCCCCAGGGCAGTTCGTAGACGAACTCGGCCTGGGCGACCGACAGGGCCTCGGCGATCTCCTCGTCGGTCGCCTCCGGCCGGCCCAGCGTCAGGTTCTCCCGGACCGACATCGAGAACAGCGTCGCCTCCTCGAAGGCCACGCCGACGATCCCGCGCAGCGAGTCGAGGCGCAGTGACCGGATGTCCCGGCCGTCGATGGTGATCCGGCCGGTGGTCACGTCGTAGAGCCGGGGCACCAGCGAAACCATCGAGGTCTTGCCGGAGCCGGTGACGCCGACGATGGCCAGCGTCTCGCCGGGCCTGACCTCCAGCTCCACGTGGCGCAGCACCGGCTCGTCCGCGCCGGGGTAGGTGAAGCTCACCCCCTCGAACCGGAGTCGGCCCTCGACCTGCCGTGCCGGCAGCCGGTCGGGACCGTCCGTAATGGACGGTTGGACGTCGAACACCTCGTAGATGCGGTCGGCGGCGGTCATCGCCTCCTGCCCGTTCGCGATGATCCAACCCAGCGAGTCGATCGGCCAGATCAGCATCAGCTGGAGCGACACGAACGCGACCAGGCCGCCGATGGTCATGCCGCCGCTGGCGACCGCGTAGGCGCCGCCGATCAGCACGACGGCGAGCGTGACGTTGGGTACCGCGTCGAACTCGGCCCAGCTGCGCGCGAGCAGCCGCGCCTTGGCCACCCCGGTGTCGTGGACCAGGCGGGCGCCGGTGTCGAACAGGCGCCCCATGTGCCGCCGGCGGCCGAACGATTTGATCACCCGGATGCCCTGGGCCGACTCCTCGACCAGCGTCGCCAGGTCGCCCTGCTGGTCCTGCTGTAGCCGGGAGATGCTCAGGTAATACCTGGTGAACGTGCGCGATGCGAGGAACAGCGGGACCGAGGACAGCGCGACCACCAGGCCGAGCGGCCAGTACAGGCGCAGCAACAGCAGCACCACGACGACGTACGTGCCGAGGTTGACCACCAGGAAGATGAGCCCGAACGACAGGAACCGCCGGATCACGCCGAGGTCGGTGGTCACCCGGGAAAGCAGCTGACCGGACTGCCAGCGGTCGTGGAACGACATCGGCAGGCGCTGGAGGTGCGCGTACAGGTCGTTGCGGATCGCGTACTCCATCTGGAGCGACGTCGTCGACTGCGTCCACCGCCGGATGAAGATCAATAGGGCCTCGATGAGCCCGAGAAGCAGGGCCAGCGTGCCGAGCAGCACCAAGCCGCTCGATTGCCCGTGGCTCACCGGACCGTCGACCACCCGCTGCACGACGAGCGGGACGACGATGCTCGCTCCCGTCGCGGCGGCCGCGGCGATGAACATCCAGACCATCGGCACCACGTAGGGCCGCAGATAGGGACGGAGTCGCCAGAGACTTGTTAGCGGACGTTTGGCAGGGGAAACGTCAGCGGACACTCCTCGACCGTAGCCGCTGGGTACGACAGTTAACGAGCTAGTTTCCGCTACCCGACCCTCGCGAGTGAGTACCCATCGTTTCACGTGAATCCCTCACGGGTAACGGGCCGGTGTGATGCCGGTCCCTACCACCGGTACCGTCGCGCATGCCGTGGGTGGGCCGGACCCCACCCGCTGAACGAGATTCTGGTCACTGCACTAGCGTGTCCCGCCATGGACGCCCAAGGTTGGTTGGAGGACACGAGAAATTCCTACAACGCGGTCGCGGTCGACTATGCCGACCAGCTCCGTGGCGCCCTGGCCGGGGAGACGTACGTGCGGGCGATCCTCGCGCTGTTCGCCGACCTGGTCTCGAGCGCGGGCGGCGGACCGGTGGCCGACATGGGCTGTGGACCCGGGCTGGTCACCGCGCACCTGAACGAGCTGGGGGTCGACGCGTTCGGCATCGATCTCTCGCCCGCGATGATCGAGGTCGCCCGGCGCGAGCATCCCGGCGTGCGGTTCGACGTGGGCTCGATGACGGACCTCACGCTCGACGACGATTCGGTCGCCGGCCTGCTCGCCTGGTTCACCCTGATTCACGTCCCCGACTCCGAGCTGCCCTCGATCTTCGCGCAGTTCCGGCGGGTGCTTCGCCCCGGCGGCCCGCTGCTGCTGGGCTTCTACGTCGGCGACGACTCCCGGCTGAAGACCCAGGGCTACGGCGGGCACCCGATGAAGGTGTACGTCCACCGCCGCCCGTCGGAGCGGGTGGCCGCCGTGCTGCGGGAGGCCGGATTCACGATCGAGGCGCAGATGCTCCTCGATCCGGACGACCGGTTCCCGGTCGCGGTGCTGTTCGCGAGCCAGCGGGCGTAGCGGGCCGCACTGGCGGCGGTGTGAGGCAGTGCCGGCCGGTGACGCCGGTCAGGACAGCTGCCACAGCCGCAGAACGGCGTACGAGCGCCAGGGCCGCCAGCGCTGGGCGTGCTCGTCGAGGGCGCTCGGCTCGGTGGGGAGGCCGGCCGCGGCGGCACCTCGCCGTACCGCGAGGTCGGATGGCAGGAACACGTCCGGGTCGCCCAGCGCCCGCATGACGACATAGCCGGCGGTCCACGCGCCGATCCCGGGCAGGCGGCGCAGGGCCGCCTCGGTGTCGGCGCGGTCGGCCCCGTCGTCGAGCACGAGGTCGCCGGACGCGACCGCGGCGGCGAGCGCGCGGATCGTCCTGCGGCGCGCGGCCGGCATGGCGAACGCCTCGTCCGGCGCGTCGGCGACGGCCGCCGGATCGGGGAACGGCGTGAGTGCGTCGAGTGCCGGTGGAAGCCCGCGCCCGGACGGTGCCGCCGGGCCGGTGGACGCCGCGACACCGCCCGCCCCGGCGGAAGGCCCGGGTGCATCGAGGCCCGCCGGTGCGCCGAGGCCCGCCGGTGCGCCGAGATCGGCCGGATCCTGGTCGGCAGTCCGGCCGGCGAGGGCGACCAGGCGCCCCAGTACGGTACGGGCGCCGGCCACCGAGATCTGCTGCCCGACGATCGCCCGTACCGCGATCTCGAAGCCGTCCACCGCGCGGGGTACGCGCAACCCCGGTTCCTTCGCGACCGCCGGGGCGAGCAGCGGATCCGCGCCCAGTGTCTCGTCCACCGCCACCGGGTCGGCGTCCAGGTCCAGCAGCCGGCGGCATCGGGCGACCGCCGGCGCCAGGTCGCGCAGGTCGGTCAGGCGCAGGGCGGCCGACACGTACCCGGCCGCGGGCGTGAGCGCGACCGTCGCCGGACCGTGCGGCAGCCGGAGGGCGCGCCGGTAGCTGGTCGCGTCCGCGATCTCGACGCCCGGGACTGCGCGGGTCGCGAGGAACTCCAGCAGCATCACGGCGTCCAGCGGCGGCCGGTACGCCAGCCGGAGGGTGAGCGCGCCGGGTACCGCCGGCTCCGCCGCGGGCACCGCCGCGCCGGCCCGCCTCCGGGCCGCTTCCCGCAGCGCGGACGGCGCGCACGCGTACACCTCGCGGAGCGTGTCGTTGAACTGGCGGACCGAGCCGAACCCGGCCGCGAACGCGATCTCGGCCAGGCCCAGGTCGGTCGCCTCGACCAGGGTGCGCGCGGTCTGCGCGCGCTGCGCGCGGGCCAGCGCGAGCGGGCCGGCGCCGAGTTCCGCGGCGAGTATCCGGTTGAGGTGCCGAGTGGTGTACGCGAGCCGGGATGCCAGTCCGGGCACGCCCTCCCGGTCCACCACGCCGTCGGCGATCAGCCGCATGGCCCGGCCGACCACGTCGGCGCGCACGTCCCATTCCGGGGAGCCGGGTGCGGCGTCCGGACGGCAGCGCTTGCAGGCCCGGAATCCGGCCCGCTGGGCGGCCGCGGCGGACGGGTAGAACCGGGCGTTCGTCCGCTTGGGCGTGATCGCCGGGCACGACGGGCGGCAGTAGATCCCGGTCGACGTGACCGCGGTCACGAACCAGCCGTCGAACCGGGGGTCGCGCGAGTCCACCGCCCGGTAGCAACGCTCGAATTCGAGTTCCACGCGCTCCATAGTGCCCCGCGCCGGGCCACCCGGCTCGCGGATTTCGGACACGACCCTGGTCGGGCGGGTTCCACGAGCGGTGCCGGCGGTGTGCCGGACGCCGGTGCGCCGCCGCCCCGGCCCGGGGCGGTACCGCCGGACGCGCGGAGTCAGTACGCCTCCAGCGCGCCGCGCAGGAACGCGCCGGCCTGGGCGATCGCCGCGCGGGCCGGCCCGGTCGCGGCGAGCGAGTTCAGCATCACGAAGTCGTGGATCATGCCTTGGTACCGCACCTCGACGACCGGTACCCCGGCGGTGCGCAGGTTCGACGCGTACGCCTCGCCCTCGTCGCGCAGGACGTCCGCCTCGTCCGAGATGATCAGCGTCGGTGGCAGTCCGCGCAGGTCGTCGACGCTGGCCCGCAGCGGCGACGCCGTCGGGTCCGCGCGCTGCCGCTCGTCCGGCAGGTACTGGTCCCAGAACCACATCATCTGCTGCCGGCCGAGGTAGAAGCCCTCGGCGAACTCGTGGTACGAGGCGGTGTCGAAGTTCGCGTCCGTCACCGGGTAGAACAGCACCTGCTCAAGGAAGCGGGGCCCGCCCCGCTGCTTGGCGAGCATCGTCAGCACGGTCGCCAGGTTCCCGCCGACCGAGTCGCCGGCCACCGCCATGCGCGCCCCGTTGAGGTCGCGCTCGCCGCCATGCTCCGCTGCCCACGCGGCGACCGCGTAACACTCCTCCAGCGCGACCGGGTACCGGGCCTCCGGCGCCCTGCTGTACTCCGGAAACACGATCGCGGCCCCGGACAGCACGCACAGTTCCCGGACCAGCCGGTCGTGCGTGTTGGCGTCGCCGAACGCCCAGCCGCCGCCGTGCAGGTACACCACGACCGGCAGCACGCCCTGCGCGTTCTTCGGGCGCACGATCCGGACCGGCACCTGCCCGGACGGGCCGCCGGGCACCAGCAGTTCCGTCATGTCCACATCCGGCTTCGGTACCGGGTTGGCCTGCAGTTGAGCGAGCATCTCCCGGCCCTGTGCGGGCTGCGTCTCGAACAGGAACGGCGACTTCGCGGCGACCTCGGCGACCTCGCGGGCGGCCGGGTCGAGCACGACGGTTGTGGTCCTCTGTGACATGACGCGTCCTGTTCTCGCGGCGGTTGTCGTCGCGGGTCGGTCGATGGTCGGCCGCCGGCACCCGACCCGGACTACCCACGCTTCCCGTGCCTACCCCGACGGATGGCCGGCAAACGGAAGCGGATCTTCCGGGCGCCGGTACCCGGCGGGGACTCCGGGCACCGGACCGGGCAGCGCCGCCCGATCCGGCCACCCGGGGCGGGGGCACAATGGCCAGATCCCCCGTCGCGGGCCCACGGATCGACGAAGGTCGGGTACCCCAGTGATGCATGCCGACGACTGCGCCTTCTGCCAGATCGTGCGCGGGCAGTTGCCCGCCAGCTACGCGTACGCCGACGACGACGTGGTGGCGTTCATGGACCTCCACCCCGTCACGCCCGGACATCTGCTCGTGGTGCCGCGCGAACACGCGTCCGGGCTGATGGATCTGGGAGAGGCGACCGGATTGCGGGTCTGGTTGGTGGCGCACCGGATGGCTCGCGCCCTGCGGCACACCAAGCTGCGCTGCGAGGGGGTCAACCTGTTCGTCGCCGACGGTGCGGTCGCGTTCCAGCAGGTGTTCCACGCGCACCTGCACGTGGTACCGCGCTTCGCCGGGGACGGCGTGCGCCTGGACGCGCAGCCGAGCCAGCCGCAGCGCGCCGACCTGGACTCCTCTGCGGCGGCGGTGCGCGCCGGGCTGCGCCGCCTGGCGGTCGCCGAGTCGGAGTGAGGCCAGAGCCGGTGCCGGCCGGGTCCGGGGCTGCCCGGCAGCGGCGACCGCGTCGCCCACCACCCGCAAGTGCCGGCGTCGAGGGCGTCGGCGGCCCGGTGCGGGAAGATCGCCTCCAGGGCCGGCAACTGAACCGGGTAAGTGCGCGGACCGCACGAGCGCGTCCATGGCGCCATCAATGGGCGATGAACTGCGTGACCACGCGAATCGGGACCTTGCCGGCCGTGCCGCCGGCTGTGGGTCGGTACTTAACCGTGTTAGTTTGTCCCGGGAGGGGCAGCGTGAAGCGTCCGACGATCGCCGACATCGCCCGGCTGGCCGGTGTGTCCAAGGGTGCGGTCTCCTATGCGCTCAACGGGCAACCGGGTGTGTCCGAGTCGACCCGCCGGCGGGTGCTCGCCATAGCCGAGGAGATCGGCTGGAATCCCAACGGCGCGGCCCGCGCGCTGTCCGGGGCGCCGAGCCACACGGTCGGGATGGCGCTGCGGCGCCCGGCGCGGATCCTCGGCGTGGAGCCGTTCTTCATGGAGCTGATCAGCGGCGTCGAGGCCGAGCTGTCGGCCCGTTCGTACGCGTTGACGCTCCAGGTCGTCGCCGATCAGCCGGCCGAGATCGCGGTGTACCGGCGCTGGTGGGGCGAGCGGCGGGTGGACGGCGTACTGGTCTGCGACCTGCGGGTCGACGACCCGAGAATCCCGGTACTGACCGAGCTCGGGCTGCCCGGAGTGGTGGTCGGCATGCTCGGCGAGTCGGCGCAACCGGTCAGCGTGTGGTCGGATGAAGCCGCGGCGGTGGTCGAGGCGGTGGAGTACCTGAGCGCTCTCGGGCACCGGAACATCGCCCGGGTGGGCGGGCTGCCGGAGCTGCGCCACACGGCGGCGCGCACCGCGGCGTTCGATGAGGTGTGCCGCAGGCTGGAATTGGCTCCGGCGGTGACCATCTCGACCGACTACACCGGCGAGGACGGTGCCCGGGCCACTCGCCGGCTGCTCAGCTCTCCCCGGCGCCCGACCGCGATCCTCTACGACAACGACGTGATGGCCATCGCCGGGCTCGCGGTGGCGCACGAGATGAACTTCTCCGTACCGGCCGACGTGTCGCTGGTCGCGTGGGACGACTCGGTGCTGTGCCAGCTCGTCCACCCGCCGCTGACCGCGCTGTCCCGCGACATCCCGGCGTACGGCGGGCACGCCGCGCGCCAGCTGCTCGACGTCATCGCCGGGTTGCCCGCGTCCTCGCTGCAGGACGAGACGGCCCACCTGATACCGCGGGGCAGCACGGCCGCCCCACCCCGGTAGCGGCCGTGCCGCCCCCCGACGCCGGTACGGCCGGGTCGCCCCGCGAGGCGGGCGGCCGCAGCCGGCGGCCGCGGCAGTCGGCCGGGTGGACGCCGGCTTAACCGGTCCAGTCCCGTCGCGTCAGCGCACGTCGTTCACGCATCGCAGCACCGGTCGGCTCAGCAGGTCCCGCGCCGGCAGCGGCCGCGCCGAGCGCACGGTGAACGCCGCCGACTCGCCCGGCAGCAGGGTCACCAGCGCCTCGTCCACGTCGGCCGAGGGGTCCAGCCGGTCGGGGAAGAGCGTCAGGTCGCGCAGGATGCTCTGCGCGGTCACGGTCACCCGCACCGCGCCGTCCGCCTCCTCGACGCTGGCCGTGAAGCTTGGCTCCGGGTACGCGATGTCCCGGTCCTCGGCGAAGAACCACCAGGCGGTCGAGCCGTCCGCGGCGGACGCGCGCAGCAACTCGTCCGGGCCCGCGCCGCCGGTCAACTCCGCCGGCAACTCCACGATCCGGGAACTCTGCGCCGGCAGCGACAGGTCGACCGCGAACGCGCCCCGCAGCGCTCCGCCCAGCGCGTACCGGCGTACGACCACCGCTGTGGTCCAGTCGTCCGCGCTGTCGTTGACCGCCACCAGCACCGGCGACTGGTCCGGAACGTCGCGCGGCGACGGGCGTACCGATCCGTCCCGATCGGTGTGCCGGCCCGGCTGGATGGTCAGCAGCCGTGGCGCAAAGCTGCGCCGCATCTGGTACCAGACCGGCTTGCGGCGTTCGTCCGCGTCCACTATGGACCATGAAATGACCGGCCAGTCGTCGTTGAGCTGCCAGAAGACGGCGCCCATGCACACCGGCCGGTGCGACCGGAAGTGCTCGACGCCGACGCCCAGCGCCCGCGCCTGGTTGACCTGGGTCAGGTAGTGCCAGTCGTCGAAGTCGCGGGGCTCCGGCAGGTGCACGGCCAGCCCGCGAGCGAGCTTCCCGGCACCGCCCTCGGCCTTCTGCCGGCCCGCCATCCCGGGTGCACTCGTGCTCAACGGCTCGTCGGAAATGGCCCGGCGCAGCGTCGCGTACGCCGGGGGAGCCTGGTACCCGAACTCCGCCACGAACCGCGGCACGTACTCGCGGTACTTGGTGTAGTCGTCGGTGTTCCACACGTCCCAGATGTGCATGGAGCCGTGCGCGGCATCGTTGGGGTGCAGTTCCCGGGTGCCGGAGTACGGGCTGCCGGGCCAGTACGGCCGGGTCGGGTCCAGCCGGCTCACCAGCTCCGGCAGCAGCTCGAAGTAGAACCCGGCCCCCCAGGTGCGCCCGCCGAGGCTGTCCTTCCAGTCCCAGTCCTCGTGACCCCACAGGTTCTCGTTGTTGCCGGTCCACACCAGCAGGCTCGGGTGGTGGGCCAGGCGCACGATCTGCTGCGCCGCCTCGGCCGTCACCTCGGTGGCGAACGGTTCCTCCTCCGGGTACGCGGCGCACGCGAACGGGAAGTCCTGGCCGACCATCAGGCCCAGCTCGTCGGCGACGTCGTAGAAGTCGTCGTTCTCGTAGATGCCGCCGCCCCAGACCCGGACGAAGTTGACGTTCGCGTCCCGGGCCTGGCGCAGCCGCCGCTCGTACCGTGGCCGGTCCACCCGCGTGACGAGCGCGTCGTCCGGGATCCAGTTGACGCCGCGGGCGAACACCGGAACGTCGTTGACCACGATGGTGTACGCCGACCCGGCCGCGTCCGCGCCGGTGTCCAGCCGTACCGATCGGAACCCGATCCGGCGCCGCCAGGAGTCCAGCTCCTGTCCGTCCATCGTGGACAGAACCAGCTCGGCGTCGTACCGGTCCGGGGCGCCGAACCCGTGCGGCCACCACAGCCGGGCGTCCGCCACCGTGAGTTCCAGTTCGGCGTCCAGCCGCCCGGGCTCCACCACGGCGTCCGTCGCGACCCGGGTGCCGTGGCCGGACAGCGAGGCCCGCAGCCGGACCGGCGAGGAGCCGGGGTGCTCCAGCCGGACGTGCAGCCGCACCCGCCCCTCGCCGGCGTCGACGGTGACCAGCGGGCGTACCGCGTCGAGCCGGGCCTCGTGCCACGCGTGCAGCCCGATCGGCTGCCAGATGCCCGCGGTGACCAGGGTCAGTCCCCAGTCCCAGCCGAAATTGCAGGCCATCTTGCGGATGAAGTTGAACGGCTCCGGGTAGGCGTTGGGCCGGTCGCCGAGCCGGTCGCGCATCCGCTCGGCGTACCGGTACGCCGACTCGAACCGCACCTCCAGCTCGTTCGCGCCGGGGCGCAGCGCGCCGCCGACCGGGAACCGGTACCTCCGGTGCATGTTCGCGCTCTGGCCCACCCGCTGCCCGTTGAGCGTGACCGTCGCGACCGTGTCCAACCCGGCGCAGACCAGGTCGACCCGCGCGTCGCCGGGGTGCGGCCAGTCGAACGTGGTCCGGTAGCACCAGTCGGTGCGCCCGATCCAGGCGAGCGCCCGCTCGTTGTCGTCGAGGAACGGGTCGGGGATGAGGCCCGCGTCCAGCAGGTCGGTGTGCACGCAGCCGGGGACGGCCGCGGGAACGGCCCGCACGTCGATCGGCGGCTCTGGCGCCTGGCCGGCCGGTCCGTCGGGCCGCGCCGCGGTCAGCGTCCAGCCGTCGTGCAGTGGGTGGTAAGAGCTCACGCCTGTCTCCCTGCGTCGCACGCGTCGCGGTGGGGTCCGGCCGGTCGCGGCCGCGTCACGCCACCACGGGAGTACCCAGGACTGAACCGGATAAGTAACCTCACGCTAGGGTGGATCTCCACGCGGTGTCAACCGCTGAGCGGCCCGGCCGGGTCAGCGATCGATGAGGTGCAGTTGCTGGGCCAGGTAGAGCACGGCGAGTCCGGTGAGCGCCACGGCGACGGCCCACCCGGCGACCAGCAGCGGACGGCGGGTACGCACGCCGTCCAGCAGCCGGGTGTTCCCGGCCGCCAGTACCAGCAGGACCAGCCCGACCGGAGTGGCGATCCCGGCCACGATGCTCGCCACGAACAGCAGCCGGATCGGGTCGATCCCGGCCAGGCTCAGGCCGACGCCGGCCGCCATCAGCGCGCCGAGTACGCCGTAGAACTTCGGCGCCTCGCGCGGCTTGCGGGACAGCCCGCGCGGCCAGTCGAACACCGCAGCCATGGCCAGGGCGCCGGTGGCTGTGATGACCGGCACAGCGATCACCGCGGATGCGAACAGTCCGATCGCGAACAGTTCGCTGGCGAACTGGCCGGCCACCGGGCGCAGCGCCGTCGCTGCCGCCTCGGGCGAGTCGGCGCGGTGGTGGTGGGCGCCGAGGGTGGCGCCGCTGGCCACCAGGATCGACCAGAACACCGCGATGGCCAGCACCGTACCGGTCACCGCGTCGATCTGGCGCAGCCGCAGCCACGGCCGTGCGGCCGGCTGCTCCACCTGCTGTACGGTCTGCCACATGTAGGTGTACGCGGTCACGGTGGTGCCCAGCAGAGCGAGGGCACCCTCGATGTAGTCGTGAGTGAGGGGCAGCCGGGGTACGAAGCTCCCGCGCGCCACCCGCCCCCAGTCCGGGTGCGCCAGGATCGCGGCCACCGCGTACGCGAGCAGGCACAGCAGCACGTACTTGAGCACCCGGTCGATCTCGTCGTACCCGCCGGCCAGCATCAGCCCGAGCAGCACGGCCGCCAGTGGTGCCACGAACCAGTGCCAGCCGGCTCCGGTGAGCAGTTCGAGCGCGGCGGCGCCGCCCTCCAGGTCGGCCGCGACGGTCACCACGTTGACCGCGAGGATCGAGGCGAGCAGCACTGCCGCCGGCACCCGCCCGTACCCGTCGACCACGAGTTGCTGGAGGTCGCGCCGGGTCAGGAAGCCCACCCGGGTGGCCAGCATCTGCACCACGGCGAGGATCGGGAAGATCAGCAGGGTCAGCCAGGCCAGCCCGAACCCGGTGGTGGCACCGACCACCACGAGCGTGGCCACGGTCGTCGGGTCGGTGGCCGCGGCGCCGGCCACCAGGCCGGGCCCGACCACGCGGAAGACGTCCCGCTTGGTGGGCTCCCCGTGGTGCTCCAGGACCTGGGCCGACCCGCTGTACCCGGCACAGCCGCTGTCCCGGTTCCTGTCTGGATCCGGCTGCCCGTCCAGACCCGGTTGCCTGTCTGGATCCGGTTGCCTGTCTGGATCCGGTTGCCCGTCCGGCCCCGGTTGCCCGTCCGGAGGTGGGCTCCGGTCCGAAAGCGACACGCGGTACCCCCGTCCGGTACATCGGCACCTTTTCGCTTTTACCGCGAGTGCCGATCGGCAAACCGCCGTACGGGCGGGGCGTGGCCCGGTGTGGAAACGGAGCCGGGGACGGCAGGCGGCTCGGGCCCCGGCGGTCCACTGTGGAGTCCCGGTCCCGCCCCGTGGCGGGCAGCCGGAGGAGCCATCCGGGCGTGGGCGGCTGCGGTCGCCTTCACGTTCAGTAAGCTCCTACGACGTGAGCCTTACCATCGGCATCGTCGGCCTGCCCAACGTCGGCAAGAGCACCCTGTTCAATGCCCTGACCAAGAACGACGTGCTCGCCGCGAACTACCCGTTCGCGACGATCGAGCCCAATGTGGGTGTCGTCGGGCTGCCCGACAGCCGGCTGACCACGCTCGCCGAGATGTTCGACTCCGCGAAGGTGGTCCCGGCGCCGGTCAGCTTCGTGGACATCGCGGGCCTGGTCCGCGGTGCGTCCAAGGGACAGGGGCGGGGCAACGCGTTCCTCGCGAACATCCGCGAGGCGACCGCCATCTGCCAGGTGGTACGCGCGTTCTCCGACCCGAACGTGGTGCACGTCGACGGCAAGATCTCGCCGGCCGACGACATCGAGACGATCAACACCGAGCTGATCCTCGCCGACCTGCAGACCATCGAGCGGGCGCTGCCGAGGCTGGAGAAGGAGGCCAAGGTCCGCAAGGATCGGGCCGGGGTCGCCGCCGCCGCGGCCGCCGCCGCCCAGCTGCTCAACGAGGGCGTCACGCTGTCGGCCGGGGCGGCGAAGGCGGGCATCGACACCGATGCCCTGCGCGAGCTGCACCTGCTGACCGGCAAGCCGTTCCTGTACGTGTTCAACGTCGACGAGGCCGAGCTGGGCAGCGAGGACTTCCTGGCCGAGCTGCGCGCCCTGGTCGCGCCGGCCGAGGCCGTGTTCATGGACGCGAAGATCGAGTCAGAGCTGATCGAGCTGCCCGAGGACGAGGCGCGCGAGCTGCTCGCCTCGATCGGAGCGCCGGAGCCCGGACTGGACCAGCTGATCCGGGTCGGTTTCCGCACTCTGGGGCTGCAGACATACCTGACGGCCGGCCCCAAGGAGGCGCGGGCCTGGACGATCCCGGTGGGCGCGACCGCGCCGGAGGCGGCCGGCGTCATCCATTCGGACTTCCAGCGGGGCTTCATCAAGGCGGAGATCGTCTCGTACGGCGACCTCATCGCGGCGGGCTCGATGGCGGCGGCGAAGGCGGCCGGCAAGGTCCGCATCGAAGGGAAGGACTACGTCATGCAGGACGGCGACGTCGTCGAGTTCCGGTTCAACGTCTGAGCGCAGCCGGAGCCGTTTTGTGGTGGAGGTGAGCACAGACCCTCGCGCTAACGTCTGATCCCGGTCGGGCCGGTGCTCGGGGAGGGCGAGCGTCAGCGCTGGGCACCGTCGGTGGAGGAGTCGGTCACGCTCCGGTAGGCGTCCTCGATGCGCGCGGCAAGCGTCACCTCGCCCGCCGTCAGCGCCGCGCCGTCCACCGGCGAGACCATGATCTGGGTGTACCCGTCGAGCCGGCGCACGCTCGGCCGCAGCTGCAGAGCGTCGGAGACCACCTTGATCCGTTCGGTCAGGGCCGCGTGCTGCGCATCATCGATCCGCAGAGTACGTTTGATCTCCGGCCCCTCCAGGCTCCAGCCGGCCAGGAGAGTCAGCGCGTCGTGAAGGTAGTCATGTCCGCTCGTTGACTTGCGTCGAGCACGCATGGCCGTCCTCCCAGGCGTCGTTGCCGGCTCGTAGCCATTTCGTGGCCTTACCGTTGCTGTTGATGTCCCTAGTGTTCCTGGGCCGGCACCCTGTGTCCACGCTCACAATTCAGTCGTCTGGTGAGCTTCGGTACACCGCAGGACACCCAATCCTTCTTTTGTCTGGCAGGCTGATGCCTCGTGCAGACCGAACGGCCCATACCACGGATCATTGTCGGCGCCGCCATTATCGAGGCCGGCCGGGTGCTCGCGTGTGCCCGTGCCGCCCCGCCCGAGGTCGCCGGACGCTGGGAGTTCCCGGGTGGCAAGGTCGAGGAGGGGGAGAGCGAGCCGGAGGCACTGATCCGGGAGTGCGAAGAGGAGCTGGGGGTCAAGGTCCAGGTCGGCGACCGGGTGGGCGGCGACGTCCCGATGAGCCACGGCCGCTCGGTGCTGCGCGTGTACCGGTCCCGGCTGCTCGACGGCCAGACGCCGCAGCGCCTGGAGCACGCCGAACTGCGCTGGCTGGGCCGTGACGAGCTGTTCAGCGTCGACTGGCTGCCCGCCGACGCGCCCATCGTGGCCGTGCTCCCACCGCTGCTGACCTGATCGCTGAATCGCCTCCGGCAATCCCGCCCGCCGCCGGAAAGTCCATGATCGTTGTGAAATCCGCGGCGGGTTGCGCGACGATCGAAGCGTGGAGCTGACTTATTCCGAGATCGGAGCGACCCGCGACAGCAATTTCCCGCCCGGCTACCGGCACGTGCGCGGCAGGGCCCGGATCGGGCGCGGCGAACAGGTCTACGCCGCCGCCGTTCACGCTCTGGGCTCGTTTGACATGCAGCGGGGCGCGGGGCTCAAGGTACGCACGGACCTGGCCATGGCCGCCGAGGGCGCGACGGTCGCGTTCGGCTTCGGCGTCGGCCCGCTGCGGCTGTGGGCGCCGGTACGGGTGGTGTGGCTCGTGAACGAGCCGCTGCGGTACGGGTACGGGTACGGCACCCTGCCGGGGCACCCGGAGACGGGCGAGGAGGGCTTCCTGGTGTGCCTGGGTCCCGACGAGACGGTCTGGTTCGAGGTGCGGGCGTTCAGCCGGCCGGCGCTCTGGTTCGTCCGCGCGGCCGCGCCGCTGGCCGGTCTCGTTCAGGACCGGACCAACGACAAGTACCGCGCGGCCATGCACCGGCTGGCGAACGCCCGCACCAGCTAGGACAGGACCTAGCTACTACGCCTCGATCTGATCGCGCCGGAAGATCTTCCGGCCGAGCCAGACCAGCGGGTCGTACCGGTTGTCGACCGCGCGCTCCTTCATCGGGATGATCGCGTTGTCGGTGATCTTGATGTGCTCGGGGCAGACCTCGGTACAGCACTTGGTGATGTTGCAGTACCCGATGCCCTGCTCCTGGACCGCGAAGTCCTTCCGGTCGGTCCTCGCGTCCAGCGGGTGCATGTCCAACTCGGCGGCCCGGATGAAGAACCGCGGGCCGGAGAAGGCCAGCTTGTTCTCCTCGTGGTCACGCACCACGTGGCAGGTGTTCTGGCAGAGGAAGCACTCGATGCACTTGCGGAACTCCTGCGAGCGCTCCACGTCGACCTGCTGCATCCGGTACTCGCCGGGCTTGGTGTCGGCCGGCGGGGCGAACGCCGGCATCTCGCGCGCCTTCTGGTAGTTGAAGGACACGTCGGTGACCAGGTCGCGGATCACCGGGAAGGTGCGCAGCGGGGTGACCGTGACCGTCTCGGCCTCCTCGAAGACGGACATCCGGGTCATGCAGCCCAGGCGAGGCTTGCCGTTGATCTCCATGGAGCAGGAGCCGCATTTGCCCGCCTTGCAGTTCCAGCGCACCGCGAGGTCGGGCGCCTGCGTCGCCTGGATGCGGTGGATGATGTCGAGCACGACCTCACCGTCGTTGACCTCGACCTGGAAGTCCTCCAGCGCGCCTCCGGCGTCGTCCCCGCGCCAGACCCGGAAATGCCTGATCGCGCCCATCACTCACCATCCTTGGCCGGCTCGTACGAGGCCAGCTCCTGCTCGGTCATGTACTTCTTCAGCTCGGACAGCTCGAACAGGCCGAGCAAATCCGGGCGAAGCTGGGGAATCGGCTGGTGGCGCAGCGCCACCTCGTTGGACGGGCCGAGCGAGCAGACCAGGTTGACCTGGCGCCACTTCGGGTCCATCTCGGGGAAGTCCTCCCGGGTGTGGCCGCCGCGCGACTCCTCGCGCTCCAGCGCGGCTTTCGCGGTGCACTCCGAGACGACCAGCATGTTGCGCAGATCCAGCGCGAGATGCCAGCCCGGGTTGAACTTGCGCCCGCCGGTCGCGCGCACGTTGGCCACCCGCCCGCGCAGGTCGGTCAGGTGCTTGAGGGACTCCTCCAACTCGGACTTGCGCCGGATGATGCCGACCAGGTCCTGCATCACCTGCTGGAGGTCGTGCCAGACGTCGTACGGGTTTTCGCCCTCGGTCCGCTCCAGCGGGGCCAGCGTGGTGCGCATCGCACTGTCTACATCGGACTGCGCGACCGCCGGTCGCGCTCCGCTGAGCGTGTCCACATACGCCGCCGCGTGCTCGCCGGCCCGCTTGCCGAACACCAGCAGGTCCGACAGCGAGTTGCCGCCGAGCCGGTTGGAGCCGTGCATGCCGCCGGACACCTCACCGGCCGCGAACAAGCCCTGGACCGTGCCGGCGGCGGCCCCGGTGTCCGGGTCCACCTCCACGCCGCCCATGACGTAGTGGCAGGTCGGTCCGATCTCCATCGGCTGCTTGGTGATGTCGACGTCCGCCAGTTCCTTGAACTGGTGGTGCATCGACGGAAGTCGCTTGAGGATGAACTCCGGCGAGCGGCGCGACGCGATGTCCAGGTAGATGCCGCCGGCCGGGGTACCGCGCCCCGCCTTGACCTCGGCGTTGATGGCGCGGGCCACCTCGTCCCGGGGCAGCAGCTCCGGCGGGCGCCGATTGTTGTCCGGGTCGGTGTACCAGCGGTCGGCCTCCTCCTCGGTCTCCGCGTACTGCTTGCGGAACACGTCCGGCACGTAGTCGAACATGAACCGCTTGCCCTCGGAGTTCTTGAGGACGCCGCCGTCGCCGCGCACCGACTCGGTGACCAGGATGCCCTTCACCGACGGCGGCCAGACCATGCCGGTCGGGTGGAACTGGAGGAACTCCATGTTGATCAGCGTCGCGCCGGCCCGCAGCGCGAGCGCGTGCCCGTCACCGGTGTACTCCCAGGAGTTGGAGGTGACCTTGTACGACTTGCCGACGCCGCCGGTGGCCAGCACGATCGCCGGCGCCTCGAACAGCAGGAAGTCGCCGTTCTCCCGGGTGTAGCCGAACGCCCCGGCGATCTGGTTGCCGTCCAGGATCAGTTCGGTGATGGTGGTTTCCGCGAAGACCCGGATCCGGCTCTCGTAGTCACCGGTCTCCGCGAAGTCCTCCTGCTGCAGCGACACGATCTTCTGCTGGAGGGTACGGATCAGCTCCAGGCCGGTACGGTCGCCGACGTGCGCCAGGCGCGGGTACTCGTGGCCGCCGAAGTTGCGCTGTGAGATCTTCCCGTCCTTGGTCCGGTCGAACAACGCACCGTAGGTCTCCAGCTCCCAGACCCGGTCCGGCGCCTCCTTGGCGTGCAGCTCGGCCATCCGGTAGTTGTTCAGGAACTTGCCTCCGCGCATGGTGTCGCGGAAGTGCACCATCCAGTTGTCGTTGGCGTTCATGTTGCCCATGGCGGCCGCGGCGCCGCCCTCGGCCATGACCGTGTGGGCCTTGCCGAACAACGACTTCGAGATGATCGCCGTCTTCTTTCCGGCGAGTCGCGCCTCGATGGCCGCGCGCAGGCCGGCGCCCCCGGCACCGATGACCACGACGTCGTACTGGTGCCGCTCGACCTCGATGTTCGGGTCGGTCGCCGAAATGGTTTCAGTCATCGTCGCCTCGCCTCAGCCGATGAACCGCAGGTCCGGGAACCAGCCGGCCGACACGGCCATCACGTAGAAGTCGGTCACCGCGAGGGTGCCCAGGGTGATCCAGGCCAGCTGCATGTGCTTCGCGTTGAGCTTGGACACGAAGATCCAGAAGCGGTACCGCAGCGGGTGCTTGGAGAAGTGCTTGAGCCGGCCGCCGGTGATGTGCCGGCAGGAGTGGCAGGACACCGTGTACGCCCAGAGCATCACGACGTTGCCCAGCAGGACGAGGTTGCCCAGGCCGAACCCGAGGTGCTGGCTCCCGGAGAAGGCCCGGATCGCGTCCCAGGTGTTGATGATCGAGATGATCACCGCGGCGTAGAAGAAGTACCGGTGCGCGTTCTGGAAGATGAGCGGGAACCGGGTCTCGCCGGAGTAGGTCTTGTGCCCGTCCGGGACCGCGCAGGCCGGCGGCGACGCCCAGAACGAGCGGTAGTACGCGCGCCGGTAGTAGTAGCAGGTGAGCCGGAACAGCAGCAGGAACGGCAGGGTGATGGCGGCGAACGGGATCAGCACGTTGGCCGGCAGGAACCGCCCGAACTCGGCGGCCCGGACGTCGCAGCCGTTGGAGATGCAGGGCGAGTAGAACGGGGTCAGGTAGTGGTACCCGGGTCCCTCGTGGAAGTACCACTTCTGCATGAAGACCCGCACCGTGGCATAGGCGAGCCAGGCGACCAGTCCGAGTACCGTGAGCAGTGGCGCCAACCACCATCGGTCAGTGCGCAACGTCTTCGCCGCGATTGCGGCGCGTGGCCGGCCTACCACCGGCCTCGTTGCCGTCGTCGTCATCGTGTGTTCGCTCCCTGACGGGCTACTTGTTGTTGGGGGGCCGGGCAGACCGGAATGTGCGGTGCACACGTTACGCCGGGCTTAGCCGAGACCACGCGCAAGGGAGTGTCGCGTGTAACAGGTGCTTTATGGAAGCCGAAACCTCACATCCGGTCGCCGGGTGTGCAGTACTTCACTGAACGCCCGTCGATCCGTCGGGGGGCGGCGGCACGGGCCAATGGTCAGACAAATAGCCGGCAGCATTCGTCGACACCCGGAATGCCGGTAGATGTCCCGATTATCCGGTGCCGGCGAGGGGTGGCGGTATGACCGAGATCACCTTCCGAGCCGGAGGCCTGGCGGCACCGGGCTCGTCCGCTGGGCGGGAGGCCCCGGCGGGGCTGGGCGGCTCAGCCGGAGGCGCCGCCGGTGAAGTTCCACGACGCGAGGCGCAGCGCGGGAGCGATGAACGAGGAATCCTCGTACGAGGCCGGCATCGGAACGGCGTGATCTCCGATGCCCAGTACCGCCCCGGGCGCCATCGCCTGCGGGTACGACTGGGTGAACCGCAGGTTGCGCACCGGCCGGACGATCTGCCCGTCCTCGATGAGCCACACGCCGTTGCGGGTCAGGCCGGTCATCACCAGCGTCCGGGGGTCCAGCACCCGGGTGTACCAGTGGTCGGTCACCAGCACGCCCCGGCGCACCCCGGCGACCAGCGCGGCAACGCTGGAGTCGGCGGCCGGGCCGTCCACCTCGGTCGGCGGCCCGGCCACACCGTCCGGAGTGGACGCAGCCAGGCGCAGGCTGGCCGGCACCGGTCCGGTGTGGCTGTCCGCCGCCGCGTGCCCGGTCGAGGACGTACCCGCCTCGGCCGCGGTTCTCCGGTCGTGCGCCACGGCCCTGGTCACGCCGCCGCTGACCATCTCCAGGCGGCGCTTGGGCGTGCCCTCGACGTCGAACGGGAGCCCGATCGCGCCGGGAAACACCGGATCGTCCACCAGGGTCACCGACGGATCCAGCTGTGCCTCGCCGACGACCGCGAACGAGCGCCGCTCGCCGACCGCCTTGCCGTTGAACCCGTACACGGCCAGGCAGCGCAGCACGTCGTGCACCGCGGTCGGCTCCAGGACCACCTCGTACCGGCCCGGCGGCAACTCCACCGGATCCACCGCGGCGAGGGCCTTCGCGGCGGCCCGGGCACCGAGCACCGAGCCATCCACATCGGACAGTCGGCTGCCGGCCCGGCGCGCCAGCCCGTCCGAGGACGCCGTGCGGGCGATGCCGTCCAGCGCGACGTCCGTGCTGGCGCCCTCGACGTACTGGCCGGCGGAGTTGGCGAACGCCACCCGGGTGTACCTGGTCCGGCAGTACCCGGCAGTGGTCAGCCCACGGGCCGCGGCGACGAACGCCTGAACCCGGGCCGCCCGATCGGCCGGGGTGGCGGCCACGACCGCCTCGTCGACGGTACCGGCGCTCAGCGTCCCGGCCGGCGCGGTCAGGCCCGGCCAGCCGTTGTCCGGCGGGCACATGCGGGCCGCGGAGACCGTCCGCTCCACCAGGTCGCGCAGCGCGCCCGGGTCGGTCAGGGTGGTGGTGCCGGCCGCGGTGCGCCCGTCGACGTGCAGGCGCAGCCGCACCTTCGTCGTGGTGTCCGCGACGTTCTGGTGGATGTACGAGTTGGCGAACCTGGTCAGCGCCAGCGCCTGCCGCTCGACCACGACCTCCGCCTCCGCGGCCCCGCCGGTGGCCGCCTTGACGAAGTCGAGTACCTGCGAAGCCAGATCGTCGGTCATCCCCGCACCCCCACACGGACGTCAGCGAAACGGGCCGGGGCGGCCGGGTGGCCGGTGTGCCCGACCTGCCCCGGCTGGCCCTTGCCACAGTTCGGGGTCCCCCACGGCACGATCTGGGAGGACAGCATGTCCATCGACCGCCAGAACACCGGCCCGATCCCGGTGTAGGTCGGGTTGCGCAGCATCCGGCCCAGCTTGCCGTCCTTCACCTCCCAGGCGATCTCGCAGCCGAACTGGAAGTTCAGCCGCTTGTCGTCGATCGACCAGGATCGGTTGTTGTCCATGTAGATGCCGTCGCCGGTGGCCCCGATGATCTCCTCCAGCGTGTGCGGCCCGGGCTCGAGGCCGACGTTGGTCATCCGGACCATCGGCAGCCTCGACCAGCCGTCGGAGCGCACGCTTCCGGCGTAGTCCAGCCCGGCGGTCGCCGCGCTGTCCCGCCCGGCCAGTACCCCGACCCACTGTCCATTGCGGACGGCGTACCGGGAGGCCGCCGGGGTGCCCTCGTCGTCGTACCCGAACGAGCCCAGGCCGCCCGGCACGCTCGGGTCGATGACGATGTTCATCAGCTCGGAGCCGTACCGCAGCCGGCCCAGTTCGGCCAGGTCCAGCCAGGAGGTGCCGGCGTACGCCGCCTCCCAGCCCAGGATCCGGTCCAGTTCGATGGCGTGGCCGACCGACTCGTGGATCTGCAGCGCCATCTGTTCGCCGCCGAGGATCAGCGTGGTGTTGCCGGCCGGGCACAGCGGCGCCGACAGCAGCGCGCGGGCCTCGTCGGCGATCCGGCCGGCGTGCGCGCCGATGTCCAGTTCGTCGACCAGTTCCCAGCCCCGGGTGCCGTACTGGCCCCGGTAGGACGGGTACGAGCGGCGCTGCGTCTCGTCCTCGCCGATGGCCGTGGCCGAGATCCCGGCGCCGCACTCCCTGATGTGCTGGTCGATCCGGTGCCCTTCGGAGGAGACGAACCACTTGGTGGTGTCCCAGATCTGGTACAGGCCCTCGGCCAGGTCGGCGCCGTGCCGCCGGGCCTCGGCGGTCGCGCCGACCAGCAGGTCGCCCTTGTCGGACAGGGCGACCGAGAGCGGATCAATGAGGCACTCGCTGCTCCACGAGCCCGACTCGACAGGTACCGGTACCAGATCGGCGGCCGGCCCGGCGACGGTCGCGGACGCGGCCGCGATCGCGGCGGCCTGCTCACCCGCGGCCCGGGCGGCGGGGTCGCCCAGGTCGGGTACGGCGAAGAATCCCCAGCCGGAGCCGACCAGGGCGCGTACCCCGATCCCGGCGTTCTCGTTCTGGCCCAGTTCCTCGATTTCGCCGTTGCGCGCGGTCATCGACTCATAGCGGCGGTGCATCACCCGCGCGTCGGCGTACCGGGCTCCGGCGGCGAGAGCGGCCTCGACCGCCGCGCTGGCCACGTCGAAGTGCGTCATGATCGACACCCTACCCCGGTGGCCGACGCGGTGCCGGCGGGCGAGGTCAGCCGGTCGCGACCGACGCCAGTTCGTTGATGCGGGCGGCGAGCGCCAGGTCCCGTTCGGTCACTCCGCCGTCGGAGTGGGTGGACAGCCGGAACGTCACGTCCCGGTAGCGGATGTCGATGTCCGGGTGGTGGTTCATGGTCTCGGCGGCGCCGGCCACCGCGGTCACCAGGGAGATCCCGGCCAGAAATCCGGAGGCGGTGATCGTGCGGCTGATTTCGTCCGGGTCGCCGGACCAGCCGGCCAGGTCGGCCAGCGCTGCGGAGAGTTGCTCGGCGGACAGCACGGTAGCCATCCGCCCACGGTACCGGCTGGCCGGATCCCGCGCCGGTCGAGCGGAGCGGCGGCCCGCCCGTCCATCCACAAGCGACCATCGGGCGGCCGGCGCCGCCGGGCGCGGGATCAGCCCAGGGCGCCGCGCAGGAAGTCCAGCTCCAGCGTCAGCAGCCGCTCGCTCAGGCCACCGGCCGCCATGTGGGTCGCGCCGGTCAGCGGGATCATCGCGTGTGGCCGGCCCGAGGCCAGCAGCGCCGCGGACAGCCTCAGGGTGTGCGCGGCGACGACGTTGTCGTCCACCAGGCCGTGGATGAGCAGCATCGGCCGGGCGTCCTGCGGGCCGGCCGGCGGCTCCGCGGCCAGCTCCAGCAGCGAGTGGTGGGCGTACACGTCGGAGCCGTCGCTGGGCAGGCCGAGGTACCGCTCGGTGTACGCCGTGTCGTACAGCTGCCAGTCGGTGACCGGCGCGCCCACCACAGCGGCGTGGTACACGTCCGGCCGGCGCAGCACCGCCAGCGCCGACAGCCAGCCGCCGAACGACCAGCCCCGGACGGCCACCCGGGACAGGTCCAGGTCCGGGTGCTTGTCGGCCAGCGCGCGCAGCGCGTCCACCTGGTCGCCGAGCACCACGTCGGCCATCCGGCGGTGGACCACCTTCTCGAAGCTGGGCGCGACCCCGGGGGTACCCCGGTTGTCCACCACCGCGACCGCGAATCCGGCGTCCGCCCACCACTGCCGTTCCAGCCAGCGGGACCGGATCGAGAGCACCTCCTGGTGTCCAGGGCCGCCGTAGACGTCCACGAGTACGGGCAGCCGCCGCCCGGACACGTGACTGCGCGGGTACAGCACGCCGGTCGGCAGCCGGCGGTCGGTCACCCGTTCGAGCACCGGACGCGGTGCGTACGGGGGGCTCGCCGCCAGGTTGGTCAGCTCGCCGACCTGCTCGTCCCCGCGGTACACCGTCCACTGCGCCCCGGAGTGGTCCAGTCCCAGCGCACCGACGACCAGCGTGTCGCCGCCGACCAAACCGGTGAACCAGCCGGAGCCCGTACCGATCCGGTGCGCGTCCACGATCGGCGCGCCGGTGTGGGCGGTGACCCGGTACAGGTACTGCTCGCTGGGCTCGCCCTCGCTCGCCTCGACCAGCAGCTCGCCGCTGTGCTGGGCGTTCGCCACGCCGATCCGGCCGCAGACCCGGCGCACGTACAGGTTGGGCGGAGTCAGCAGGGTGCCGTCGGCGAACAGGCACCGCGCGTCGTACCCGTCGTGGGCCAGTTCGCCGCCGATCAGCACCCGGCCGTCGGACAGGTACGTCGGGGTACCCGGGATCGGCTCCACCCACCGCGGGTCGGCCAGCTCGGCGTGTACCTGGGTCTCGCCGGTGCGCGGGTCGACGGCCAGCACCAGCCCGTGCTGCTGGAGCCGGCGCAGGACGGTGATCAACGGGCCGCCGACGTCCGACCAGGACACCGACACCAGGTACGGGTAGATCTCCCGGTCCCAGTGCACGTCCACCCAGCCGTCGTCCAGATCCAGCAGGTGCAGCGTGACCTCGGCGTTGGCGGAGCCGGCGTACGGGTACTTGACGACGGTGGGGGTGCTCGCCGGGTCGGCCGGATCGTGCAGCGTCCAGCGGTTCACCCGGCTCTCGTCGACCCGGGCGGCGAGCAGCGACTGCCCGTCCGGGGCCCACCAGTACCCGCGGAACCGGCCGAATTCCTCGGCCGCGATGAACTCGGCCAGCCCCCAGGTGATCCCGTCCTCGCCGGCGATCAGAGTGTCCGACGGCTCCGGTCCGGCCGACACGATGCGCAGCGCCCCGCCGGTGACGTACGCGATCTTCGTACCGGTCGGGTCCGGCCGCGGATCGATCACCGGCCCGACGGTGGGTACCCCGGTCGCGGTACCGGTCGCCAGATCGGCCCGGAACAGCTGGCCGCCCAGCGCGAACGTGGCGATCCGGGCGGCCGGGTCGGTGGCGTACGAGCCGATGCCTCCGGCCGACAGGCGCCGCCGCTCGCGCAGCGCCCGCTCCTCGGCAGGCAGGTCGCCCGCCCCGCTGGCCAGCAGCTCCGCGGGTTCGGCGATCAACCGTTCCCGGCCGTCGGCGACATCGAAGGCGTACAGCCGGTCGACCGGATCCAGCGGGCCCGACGATCGCAGGAAAAGTACTCTGCTGCCGTCGGCGGCCACGCTGACCGCTCTCGGCGCGCCGTAGGAAAATCGCCGGGTGCGGGCCGCCAGTTCCGGATACTCCATTCGACCATGATGACCTCCCGACAGGCCCGGCGTCGGGCCATACGGCGAGCCGCACGCGTACAGTGGCCGGGTGACCGTCGAGGAGATCGCCGCGACCGCGGCAAAGCGGATCATGCTGGTGCACGCACACCCCGACGATGAGTCGATGGGCACCGGCGCGACCATGGCCCTGTACGCCGCACAGGGCGCACACGTCACGCTGGTCACCTGCACTCTCGGCGAGGAGGGTGAGATCCACGTGCCCGCCCTCGCGCGGCTGGAGGCGGCCCAGGCGGACCAGCTCGGCGGGTACCGGATCGCCGAACTGGACGCGGCGTGCGAGGCGCTCAGCGTGACCGACCACCGGTTCCTCGGCGGCGCCGGCCGGTACCGCGACTCCGGAATGATGGGCCTGCCCACCAACCGGCATCCCCGGGCCTTCTGGCAGGCCGATGTGGAGGCGGCCGCCGGGGAGCTGCTGGAGATCATCCGGGAGATCCGGCCGCAGGTCCTGGTGACCTACGACGAGAACGGCTTCTACGGCCACCCGGACCACATCCAGGCGCACCGGGTCGCCATGCGCGCCGCCGAACTCGCCGACGCGGAGGGCTTCGGCCCGCGGAAGATCTACTGGACCGCAGTGCCGCGCAGCGTGCTGGAGGCCGGGTTCAAGGCGTTCGCGAACTCCACGGACAACCCGTTCAAGGACATGGAACGCCCCGAGGACCTGCCGTTCGGTACGCCCGACGACAAGATCGCGGCGCGCGTCGACGCGCACGCGTACGCCGCGCAGAAGACGGCCGCGCTGCACGCGCACGCGACGCAGATCCCCAAGACCTCCTGGCTGTTCACGGTCGCCAACAATTTCGGCAGCGAGTTCATGGGTGTCGAGTTCTACACGCTGGCCCGAGGCGACAAGGGCCCGTCCAGCGGACCGAACGGGTGGGAGGACGACCTGTTCGCGGGCATCGACCTTGCGCCCGTGGCGGCACCGTAACGGCCGCATGGGCGCGTCGAACACCCTGTTGAAGGCCGCCGGCGCCGTGACCGGCCTGCTCGGCGGGTTCCTCACCGGTCTGTGGGAGATCTTCCTCAGCCCGACATACGTCGGCTCGACGCTGATCCCGTTGTCGCCGGTACTCGCGGCCATCACGAATTTCCTGCTGATCTGGTACGTCCGGCGGGTGACCGGCAGCGCCGCGCTGTCGCTGCTGCCCGGGGTCGTCTGGTTCGCCACGATGCTCATCGGGGCGAGCGGGGGACCGGGCGGCGACGTGCTGCTGCCGGGTGACGCCGCCGGCCGGATGGGGTTGATCGCGATCCTGGCGGGCGCGGCCGTCTGGGCCGTCATGGCGTACCGGCAGGTCCTCAACCGTGCGGCGCCGGCCGGGTTCACCGGCCCCGGGCCGCGCGGGAGCACCACCCGTTCGGGTCCGGTCACCCGTTCGGGTCTGGTCACCCGGTCGGGTCCGGCCGCCCGGTCCGCACGGGCCCCGGCGGGGGAGGCGGAGCCCGGCGCGAGCCGCCCCGCGCCCGGCGCGGGCGAGCCCGCCCGGGCCGGAGCCGCCGGCACCGATGGGGGAGCCGACGCCGATGGGGGACCCGGAGCCGACGCCGATTCCGAGTCCGGAGCCGGTTCTGGAGCCGGCGCCGGCGCCAAGCCGGCGTCGCCCGGACCGCAGAAGGCGGCCGGCTCCCGGCCGAAGTCCTCGACCCGGCGCCCGTCATCGAAGTCGCCCCGGCCCGGCGGCCGGCGCTGACGATCGCGGCACTCCCGGCGGCCTTGTGAGCGGCCGCCCGAGCGCGGAAGCGACGCCTTGCGCGACTCACGCCGTGGCCCGACCCCTGGCCCTGACCTCCTGGCCCTGACCTCCTGGCCCTGACCTCCTGGCCCTGACTCCCTGGCCCGGACCCCCTGGCCCGGCCCCTCGGAACCGGTCCGCTAATAGCCTGTTCCGAGGTTGACGCGCTATAACTCTTGGCATTCCCCCGCACAGGTCCGGCCCGAGCGGTCCGACGACCGGCAGGACGGGACCGGGGCGGGATGGCGGCGTTGCGGGAACGGAGGGACCGAGATGAAGGACCGGTGGTTGCCGGTCGGCGTCGTGGCGGGAGTGCTCTTCGCGGTGAACGCGATCGCGCGGTTCATCGTGTGGCTCGCCGCGTCGGACAGCGACAGCACGCAGATCGTCATCGGTCTGATCGTGTTCGGGGTGGTCGGCCTCGTCATGATCTGGGCCGGCTTCCGGTGGGGCCGGCGGTACCCGATGTCCCGGGTCACCCCCGACCTGTTCCTGATCATTGTGAGCAGCTGCCTGCTCTCGGTCGTGGTCGGTCCACTGGCCGGTGGCTCGCTGCCGTTCCGGGAAGGCGTCGGGCTGTTCTTCGGTGAGGTCTGGCGATACCTGCTCTACGCCGCCGCGGGCGCCGTACTCGGCCTTCTGGTACTGACCACCCTCGGCATGGACTACCGCTCGCAGGCGCTCAAGCGGTACTCCGAGCTGAAGCAGGCCAAGCCGCGGCGGGTGGTCCGGCGCTGACCGTCACGGCGGTGCCCCTCCGGTCTTTTCGTCTTTTCGCCGGGGCCGGCCTACGGCGCGTCGAGCATGCGCGTCACGTAGCTGTGGTGGGTGGTGAAGCCGAGCCCGGCGTACAGCGCACGAGCCGGCTGGTTGTGCTCCTCGACCTGGAGCATGGCGGTGTGCGCCCCGTCCTGGACGGCCCAGCCGGCCAGCGTACGGGCCAGGTGCCGGGCGAGACCGCGACGGCGGGCCGGCTCGGCCACCTCGACGAGGCTCAGGTGCAGGAAGCCGGACACCAGGGCGCCCCTCGCGGTGGCGACCGGCGTGCCGCCGTCGTACACGGTGGCGAAGCTCACCCGATCCGGCCCGGTGAGCACCGGGTACGCCTCCGGCGGCAGGTCACCCTTGCGCGCGGCCGCGACGGCCAGCCACTCGGGGGAGGGAACGGGATCGAGCCGTACCGGTGGATCGCCGGCCGGACCAGTGCCGATCAGGTCGGCCAGGCGCGCGGTCTGCACCAGAGTCGGCGTCGAACGGTCCCAACCCCGCCCGTCCAGCGCGATGTCCAGCGCCCGGGCGAGCGGCAGCGGCACGTTGATCCGCGCCGGCAGTCCGCGCCCGGCGTACCACCGGCGTACCGCGTCGATCGCGTCCGGCAGCTCCATCCCCGGGTCGCCGATCGGCAGCGCGGAGTTCGCCCGGCCGGTCCAGCCGCCGGCCGCCCGGAGCTGCCAGTCGCCGAGCCGGTCGGTCTCCGGTGCCGGCCACGCCAGGCTGGCCACCCGCTCCAGGGCGGCGGTGCCGTACCTGCGCGGGGGTATCCGCTTACCCGCGCTCACCCGGTCGAGCGGTACCCGCAACGGCCCGTCGGCGGTGGCCACGGTGAGGCCGGCGGGACCGAATTCGAGAAGCTCGCCGAGTACGTCGGAGTAGATTGGACGATTGTCGCGAACACCGACGATTCGTCTGACCACCACCCGGTGTCCCACATCTTTCGGCCCCAGCACGATCCCCTCCTCGACGGACGAGATACTAGGCTCTAACCGCCGCGGAGGATCGCGGTGAAGTGCTGATGCGGAGAGGATTACCCGTGACGTACATCATCGCCGAGCCGTGCGTTGATCTGCTCGACAAGGCATGCATCGAGGAGTGCCCGGTCGACTGCATCTACGAGGGCAACCGGATGCTCTACATCCACCCGGACGAGTGCGTGGACTGCGGGGCGTGCGAGCCGGTCTGCCCGGTCGAGGCGATCTTCTACGAGGACGACGTCCCTGCCCAGTGGAAGGACTACGTCGGCGCCAACTACGAGTTCTTCGAGGACCTCGGTTCGCCCGGCGGCGCCTCGAAGCTCGGCAAGGTCGCCAAGGACGCCGCGTTCGTCGCGGCCCAGCCGCCGCGCGAGGCCGAACACTGAGCCCGCTGGAGGATCCGGGCCCGGGCACCGTCCCGGGTCCGCGGGATACCGCGTCCCGAGGCGCCACGCCGCTGTCGGCGGTCCGGCTCTCCGCCGGGCTGCCCGACTTTCCCTGGGACCGGTTGGAGCCGGCCAAGGCGAAGGCCGCGGCACACCCGGACGGCCTGGTCGACCTGTCCATCGGCACGCCGGTCGACCCGGTGCCGGACGTGGTCCGGGCCGCGCTGGCCGGCGCGTCCAACTCGCCGGGGTACCCGCTGACCGCCGGTACGCCGGAGCTTCGTGCCGCGATCACCGCCTGGGTCACCCGGGCGTGCGCCGCGGCACCCGGTTTCGGTGTCCTGCCCACGATCGGGTCCAAGGAGATGGTCGCCTGGCTGCCCACGCTGCTGGGCGTCGGGCCGGGCGATACCGTGGCGATCCCGGCCGTCTGCTACCCCACGTACGAGGTCGGTGCGCGGCTCGCCGGCGCGAAGGTGATCCGGACCGACTCGCTGACCGCGATCGGCCCCGCCCGGGTGAAACTCATTTGGATCAACTCGCCGTCCAACCCGACCGGCCGGGTGCTCGGCCCGGAGCACCTGCGCAAGGTGGTCGACTGGGCGCGTGAGCGCGGCGCGATCGTGGCAAGCGACGAGTGCTACCTGCCGCTGGGCTGGGACGCGTCGCCTGCCTCGGTGCTGTCGGTCACCGGCTCGTACCGCGGAGTGCTCGCGGTGCACTCGCTGTCCAAGCGCTCCAACCTCGCCGGGTACCGGGCCGGTTTCGTGGCAGGGGATCCGGAGCTGGTCACCGAACTCCTGGCCGTACGCAAGCACGCTGGCATGATCATGCCCCAGCCGGTACAGGCGGCGATGATCGCGGCACTCGACGACGAGTCCCACGTGGACGCGCAGCGGGAGCGGTACCGCGCCCGGCGCGCCTCGCTGCGGGCGGCACTGGAGAAGGCCGGCTTCACCGTGGAGCATTCGGAGGCCGGGCTCTACCTGTGGTCGACCCGGGACGAGGACTGCTGGTCCACCGTGGAGTGGCTGGCCGAACGCGGGATCCTGGTCGCCCCCGGCACGTTCTACGGCCCAGCCGGGCACCGGCACGTCCGGGTGGCGCTGACCGCCACCGACGAACGGATCGGCGCGGCGGTGGCCCGGCTCGGGTAGGTCGCAGGCTGTGCCGGGGTCGGGCGGGCCGGCTCCGGCTCAGTCGTTGGCGTGCAGCGCGGAGTTGAGCGCCACCGAGCCACCCTGGCGGGGCCTGGCCTCCAGCGCGCCGGTCACCGAGTTGCGCCAGAACAGCAGGTTGTCGACGCCGGACAGGGCGGATGCCTTGACCGTCTCACCGGACGGGAGGGTGATCTTCGAGCCGGCGGTGATGTAGCACCCCGCCTCGACCACGCAGTCGTCGCCGAGGGAGATGCCGATGCCGGCGTTCGCGCCGATGAGGCACCGCTCGCCGACCCGGATGACCTCCTTGCCGCCGCCCGAGAGGGTACCCATGATGGACGAGCCGCCGCCCACGTCGGAGCCGTCGCCGACCACCACGCCGGCGGACACCCGGCCCTCGATCATCGAGGCGCCCAGCGTACCCGCGTTGAAGTTGACGAAGCCCTCGTGCATGACCGTGGTGCCCGACGCCAGGTGCGCGCCCAGCCGCACCCGGTCGGCGTCGGCGATGCGCACGCCGCTCGGGGTCACGTAGTCCGTCATCCGGGGGAACTTGTCCACCCCGTACACGGTGAGCGTGCCGCCGGTCGCGCGGACCGCCAGGCGCAGTTCGTCGACCCGGTCCGGCGGGCACGGGCCGGCCGAGGTCCACGCGACGTTCGGCAGCAACCCGAAGACGCCCTCCAGGTTGATCCGGTGCGGCTGGACGAACCGGTGCGAGAGCAGGTGCAGGCGCAGGTACACGTCGGCCGCGTCGGCGGGCGGTTCCGCAAGATTGGATATCACGGTGTGGACCGGCATCGTGCGCAGCCCGGCGGGGAGCCGGTCGCCGGTCAGGGCCGGGTCGAAGCCGGCGTCCCCGGCGGGCTCGCCGAGCCCGAGGCGGCCGGTCGGGTACCACGCGTCGAGCAGTTGACCGTCGGCGGTCACGGTGGACAGGCCGATTCCCCACGCCGGGGAGGTGATGAAATCCCGCACATTGGAACCCTACTAAGGTCGAGCGGGTGAACGTAGCGCACCCTGCTGTCCTGGCGCCCGACGTGCTGGCCGATCCGGTCGCGCTGACCCGGGCGCTGGTCGACATCGAGTCCGTGTCCGGCGATGAGGCGGAGATCACCGACGCGGTGGAGGCCGCCCTGCGCGGCGCCGGGCACCTGGACGTGCGGCGTGCCGGCAACACGCTGCTCGCCCGCACCGGACTGGGGCGCGCGCGGCGGGTCGTGCTGGCCGGGCACCTGGACACGGTACCGGTGGCGGACAACCTTCCGTCCACTGTGGATGGGGACGTGCTGTGGGGGTGCGGTACCTCCGACATGAAGTCCGGCTCCGCCATCGCCCTCTGGCTGGCGCTGACCCAGACCGCGCCGCGCTACGACGTCAGCTACTTCTTCTACGACTGCGAAGAGGTCGAGTCGGCGCGCAACGGGCTGCGCAAGGTCGGGAACAGCAACCCGGAGTGGCTCGCCGCGGACTTCGCGATCCTGCTCGAACCCACCTACGGTGTGGTGGAGGCGGGCTGCCAGGGCACCATGCGGGTGGTCGTGCGCGTCACCGGGGTGCGCGCCCATTCCGCTCGCTCGTGGCTCGGGCGCAACGCCATCCACGGGGCGGGCGAGGCGTTGCGCCGGCTCGACGGGTACCGGGCGCGCCGGGTCACCATCGACGGCTGCGAGTACCGCGAGGGGCTGAACGCCGTCCGGATCAGCGGCGGCATCGCCGGAAACGTCATACCGGACGCCTGTGACATCGAAGTGAACTACCGGTTCGCGCCGGACCGGTCGGTGCCCGAGGCGGAGGAGCACCTGCGCGAGGTGTTCGACGGCTTCGAGGTCACCGTGACCGACTCCGCCCCCGGGGCGCTCCCCGGGCTCACCTCCGTACCCGCCCAGGAGTTCCTGGAAAGGGTCGGCCAGCCGCCGGCCGCGAAGCTCGGCTGGACCGACGTCGCCCGCTTCGCCGGTCTGGGCATCCCGGCACTGAACTTCGGTCCGGGCGACCCGAACCTCGCGCACGCCCGCGACGAGCGGGTCGAGATCCCGAAGATCCGCGAAGGCGCCCGCATCCTCGCCGACTGGCTGAACCCGACGGAGTGATCGCGGCGCCCGCGGTCGTGTCCCCGGCCGGACCCGGGCTCGACGGGCTGGATCCGGGCTCAGCGGGCTGGATCCGGGCTCAGCCGGCCGGTGCCGCGCCGGCCCCGTCCGGCACCCCGCGGTCCGGTTCCGTGAGGTTCCCGCCCGCCGAGACGGTGCGCCGCTGTGCCAGCAACTCGCGAATCCGCCGCCTCATCTGGCGCTGCTCGCGCCGGTAGTCGCCGCGTGTCATACAACACCCCCGTAATCCCTACTTCATATGACGCCAGCGACCTACCCAGAGGTTGGCTACGGTGTGACCCATGCGCAATTCGAACGGATCCGGCCAGCCCAACGAGCGACGCGAAGGTCCGGTAACCCTGCGACACAAGGCAATGCGTCACACCACCGCGGATCAGCGGTTGCTCGACTCACGGCTGCGCGCGGACTGGAAGACCAAGGACGCCTGGCGGGCGCTGCGGATCCTGTCGGAGTTTGTGGAGGGCTTCGACACCATGGCCGATCTGCCGCCCGCGGTCAGCGTGTTCGGGTCGGCGCGCAGCAAGCCGGGTAGCCCCGAGTGCGTGGTGGCCGAGGAGTTGGGTGCGGCGCTCGCCCGGTCCGGGTACGCGGTGATCACCGGAGGCGGCCCCGGCGTCATGGAGGCGGCCAACAAGGGTGCCAGCGAGGCCGGCGGCCTGTCCATCGGGCTGGGCGTCGAGCTGCCCTTCGAGCAGGGGCTCAATGATTTCATCGACATCGGCATCGACTTCCGGTATTTCTTCGCGCGCAAGACGATGTTCGTCAAGTACGCGCAGGCGTTCGTGGTGCTTCCCGGCGGGTTCGGCACGATGGACGAACTGTTCGAGGCACTGACGCTCGTGCAGACCCGGAAAGTGACCCGGTTCCCAGTCGTGTTGATGGGCACCGACTACTGGCGCGGCCTGCTCGACTGGATGGAGAAGACGATGGCCACGAGCGGGAAGATCAGCCCGCTGGACCTCGACCTGATCTGCCTGACCGACGACGTGGCGGAGGCTGTGCGGCACATCATCGAGGCGGACGCCGCGATCGTGGCGGAGCAGGAGGCGGCCGAGCGGGCTGCCGCCGCGCGGCTGGCCGAGGACGCGGGTACCGGAGACTGATGGCTGGGCGCCCGCGGCTGGTGCGGCGCGGCTGGTGCGGCGCGGCT
>JBDZVD010000029.1:0-61394 GCA_040255525.1 Micromonosporaceae bacterium
GCCGAACTCGCCGGCCGGCCGGCCGGATCAGCCGGCGTTCGCGTACGGGCCGGCGTGGTAGGTCGACAGCACCAGGTCGGACGCCTGCTGCTCCCACTGGGCGTACCGGTCGCCGAACGCGGAGACTTGGACCGCCTGGGCGGCGTCGGTCAGCGGCATGCTGTCCCAGCCCGGTACCTGGGTCAGCGCCTTGAGGAACGCGCTCGCCGCGTACTGCGGGTCGGTCAACTGGTCCGGGCTGCCCCAACCGGACGACGGGCGCTGCTGGAACAGCCCCAGCGAGTCGTGGTCGTTGGCGCCGCCGAGGTTGCCGTAGTTGGTCAGCTTGGTCTCCTGCATCGCGGTCGCGACCGCGATGACCGCGGCGCGCGGCGGCAGGTGCATGGCGTTGGCGGCCGCGACGATGCTGTGCGCGTTGGCGATCTGCGACGAGTCCAGGTTGATGCTGGACTGGGTGGACTGGTCCGGCGCGCCCAGCGGCATGAGCTGCTGCTGGCTCGGCACGTTGATGTGGGTGCCGGACTCCGGCGACGTGCTCGAGGTCTGGGTGGCGGCCGGTCCGGCGTCCGGTGGGGGCGCGGCGCTCGCGGTGGCCGCGGTACCGGCGATCGGGCCGGCGGCGATGCCGGCGACCAGCGCGGCCGCCGCGGCCGCCTTGCGCTTGTGACCGAGGAAGCCCTTGACCCGCTCGCCGACCGCGGACAGATGACTTTCAAGAAGGAAGTGACCGCCGTCCAGCAGGTGCACCTCGGCGTCGACGAGGTCGACCTGGAACGCGAGCGCGCCGACCGGGCCGAAAATCTGGTCGTTGCGGCCCCAGATCGCCATCAGCGGGACCTGGCTGTCCCGGAAGTACTCGTGCAGCCGTTCGTACACCTCGAAGTTGCTCGGGTAGTCGCGCAGCATGGCGAGCTGGATCTTGTCGTTGCCGGGGCGGGCGAGCAGTGCGGCGTCGTGGTTCCAGGTGTCCGGATCGATGACGCTCGGGTCGGGTACGCCGTGCTGGTACTGCCACATGACGGCCTGGCAGCTCAACGCCGACCGGACCGGCGCCTCGGTCTCCGGGTTCGGGTTGTTGGCGTAGTCCCAGATCGGCTGCCAGAACTGGTTGGTGAATCCGGACTCGTACCCGTTGCCGCTCTGCGTGATGATCGCGGTGATCGCGTCCGGGTTCGCCAGCGCGAGGCGCCAGCCGATCGGGGCGCCGTAGTCGTGCACGTACATGGCGTACTCGCGCACGCCCAGGTCGGTCAGCAGCCCGGCGACCAGCGAGGCCTGCGAGTCGAACGTGTACTCGAACTCGTCCGGCGACGGCGCGTCGGAGTACCCGAAGCCGAGGTAGTCCGGTGCGATGACGCGGTGCTGGTCGCACACCAGCGGAATGAGGTCGCGGAACTCGTAGGAACTGCTCGGGAAGCCGTGCAGCAGCACGAGTGCGGGGGCGGACGGATCCCCGGCCTCCCGGTAGAACAGCCGGCGGCCGGCGACGACCGCGTAGCGGTGATGGGTGGTCATGAGGCATCCCCTTTTGTCCGAGTTTGCCCGCGCATAAGCCCAGGTTACGTGGTTTGCCGCCTCCGTTTCGCCAAACGGCGTTGCGGTGCTCCCTGGGGGCGCCTGGCTCGCGGCCGGTCGACCGTGCCGAACGGTCCCGTTCCCCGAGCCATGCGATGTCCAACTACCGGCAGGTCGTACGCGAGATCGAGCTAGGCGACATCCAGGCGCAGCGCGAACCGGGCCGGCCGCGGCGTCAACCGGTACCGCGGCAGCGGCCCCGGACCGCACGAGGCGGTGCCGATGCCGTGCTGCCGGTGGTCGATCGACAGGTGCAGCCGGCCGTCCGGTACCAGGTCGACGGTGTGCCGCGCGGCGGCCAGGGCGTACCGCGACCACGGCCGGGCGGTGAAGCTGAACTCCGGGCCGCGCAGGGTGAGCTGCCGCCCGGAGCCGGGATCGCGCAGCCGCAGCCGGCTCACCCCGGCACGCGCCCCGTTCTCCTGCGGCCGCACGTAGTCGACGCCGAGGTCGGCCACGGTCGTCGAGAACCAGCCCCGGCGCTGCGCCTGGCCGGTGTCCGGGTACCGGGGCCCCGGCCCGTACCCCGCCCAGTCGACCCCGGTGAACGCCGCCGGCAGCGTGAGGTCGATGCCGATCCGCGCCCAGGTACCGGTCCACGGACCGACCGGGTCGACCTCGACCGCGAGCGCCAGCCCCGACCCGCCGCCCGACCACCGGTACGTCACGTCGACCGCGTGGTCGCGCCCGGCCGTGCCGGAGCGCCGCACGACGGTCAGCCCCTGCCCGGACGCGCTGACGGAGACCGTCCGGCTGACCATCCGGTGCAGCCCGAGGGCCTCCCAGACCGAGGCGTCCGCGATTGCCTCCCCGGCGCCCAGGTCGTTGTCGGTCGGTGCGCGCCACAGGCCGAGTTCCGGCCCGCCCACCGGGAGGCCGCCCAGCGACCGCAGCAGCCCGGTCGCCGGGTCGAACACCGCCGGGCCGAGGACGAGCCCGGCGGTGCCGCTGCGCGGTGCCGTCACGGCCGGGCCGAAGCCGCCGCCCTGCTCCGGGGGCGAGCCGGCCTGGCACCAGGCGACCTCGTGGCCCGCCTCACCCCAGGCGGTGTCCTGCGCGAGTACCAGCGACACGGTGAGCACCCGGCCGTCGGCGCAGGCGTCGCCGACCTCGGCGGGCAGCGGCACGCTCGCGCGCTGCCCCGGCGCCACCCGTACCGGGTCGAGCCGGCCGGCCGCCCGCTGGCCGGCCTCGTCGTGGACCGCGAAGCGCAGCCCGAACTCCGACAGGTCGCTCACGTCGTGCAGGTTCGCGACGAGCAGGGTCCGCCAGTCGTCGTCGAGCGTCATCCGCACCGGCTCCACGACCTTCTTGAAGTCGAGCAGGCCGGGGCGCGGTACCCGGTCGGCCGACACCAGCCCGTCGATGACGAAGTTGCCGTCGTGGACGGGCTCGCCGAAGTCGCCGCCGTACGCGTCGTACCGGACCCCGTCCGGTGTCGTGCGGTGGATGCCGTGCTCGACCCACTCCCACACGAAACCGCCGCACAGGCGCGTGGACGACTCGAACGCCTGCTGGTACTCGCTCAGCCCACCCGGCCCGTTGCCCATCGCGTGCGCGTACTCGCACAGCACGAACGGCAGGCCCCGCCGGTGCCCGTCGAGCGCCGGGTCGGCCAGCGCCGGGTCCTCGAACCGGCCGATCGCGGCGACCTCGTCGACGCCGGCGTACATCCGCGAGTACACGTCCACGTACGCGGTCTCCCGCCAGCCGCCCTCGTAGTGCACCAGCCGCGACGGGTCCCGCTTCTTCGACCACTGCGCCATCGCGGCCAGGTTCGCGCCCTCGCCCGCCTCGTTGCCCAGCGACCACATCACCACGCACGGGTGGTTCTTGTCCCGCTCCACCGTCCGGGCCATCCGGTCCAGCAGCGCCTCCCGGTACGCCGGGTCGTCGGAGGGGTTGCGCCGCCAGTCGACGAGGATGAAGCCGTGGGTCTCCAGGTCGCACTCGTCGATGACGTAGAAGCCCAGCTCGTCGGCCCAACCCAGCACGTCCGGGTGCGGCGGGTAGTGGGAGGTCCGGATGGCGTTGACGTTGTGCTGCTTCATCAGCCGAAGTTCGGCCAGCGCGGTCCCGGCGGGTACGGCGCGGCCGAAGTCCGGGTGGTGCTCGTGGCGGTTGACGCCCCGGAACAGCACCGGGTTGCCGTTGATCCGGATCTGCGCGCCCTCCACCGTCACGGTACGGAAGCCGACGCGCAACCGGGCCCGCTGCACCGGAGTCGACACGACCAGGTCGTACAGCGCCGGCCGCTCGGCCGACCAGGGCCGGACCGCACCGACGTCCAGCGTGGTACCCGGCGCCAGGTCGTGGACGCCGAGGTCGGGTACCGACACGTGGACCCGGTCCGGGTCCGGGCCGTCCACCTCGACGCACAGTTCGCCGTGCCCGTCGGAGTACCCGGCGTGGACGAACACGTCGCGCAGCGCGCCGGCCGGGTGCGCGAGCAGGGTGACCGACCGGAAGATGCCGGGCAACCACCACATGTCCTGGTCTTCCAGGTAGCTGGCCGCGGAGAACTGGGCGACCCGGACCGCGAGAACGTTGCCGCGCTCCCTCAGCAGGTGACCGACCGCGAATTCGGTGGGCAGCCGGCTGCCCCGCGTGGTACCCAGCAGCCGGCCGTTGAGCCAGACCGCGGCGGCCGAGTCGACGCCGTCGAACCGCAGCAGCGCGCCGTCCAGGAACTCGGGCGTGACATCGAAGCGCCGCCGGTGGTCGCCGATCGGGTTGGCGTCGGGAACGGACGGCGGGTCCACCGGGAACGGGTACACCACGTTCGTGTACGCCGGCTGCCCGTGCCCGTGCATCGGCCAGCTCGACGGCACCGGGATCGGGGCCCAGCCGGCGTCGTCGAAGTCCTCCGCCCCGACGCCGGCGGGCGCCTGCGCGAGCGACGGCCAGAGCCGGAAGCGCCACTCGCCGTCGAGCGAGAGTTCCGGCAGGCCGGAGTCGAACCGGGCGCGGGGAGCGAGGCCCCCGGTGCCCGGCCCGGCCGATCGCAGGTCCATCGCGTCGTCCTGTGGTCGTGGGTTCCTGTCGTCCTGGTACGCGCTCACGCCGTCCTCCTGTCGATCACGGACGCCATTCTGCCGGCGACGGCGGGAAATGCCGAGCCCACCACCGGCGGGTACGGTGGGCGGTACGGGCGACCGGCGGGGCGCGCGACCGGCGAGGGCCGGCCACGCGCCCCGGCATCGCCAACCGCCGCAGCCCCCTGGCAGTACGGCGGCAGGGATCTCACCGGTTCCGCGTACTCGCGGCTGCCGCAGGTCATGCTCCCGCCGCGGCACCGAGCGGACATCGGCCACCTGGCGCACCCTGCCGGATCTGCCTGGCGGACAACCGGTTCCTGCCCAGGCACGGTTCGTTTCTCCGCTAGATGGCGGTTATCTCGCCCGCCGGCCGACGACAGACTGGTCAACGCAGCGCCGGCCCCGATCCCCCGAACAGGCCAAGCCGCAGAAGGGGCCGGCGCCGCGAGCAGCGGCGGGCAGCGACGGTTTCGCCGCCACCTCCGGCGACCGGCTACTTCCCACGTCGAGCCGCACGGCAGCCGTCCACTCTGGCCAGTACGGACGGTCCGGCCGATCGCTGCCCGCCGCGTCTACGAGGTCGCGTGTCCCGCTCCGCTGACGTTGCGGCGGCTCGCCTCGCGGGCGATGTCGATGCGCGAGTTGAGCCCGAGTTTGGCCAGGATGTGCGACACGTGTGTCTGCACGGTTCGCCTGGACAGGAACAGCTGCGCGGCGATCTGCGGATTGGACATCCCGCGTGCGACCAGCTTCGCGATCCTCACCTCGGTGGGAGTCAGGCTGTCCCAGCCGTGGTCGGACCGGCGGTGCCGGGAGTGCGGCCCACGCCGGATGCCGTACGCGCGGAACGTGGCCTGGGTACGCGCCAGGTCCCAGCCGGCCCCGAGCGTCGAGTACAGCGCGAACGCGTCGGTGAAGGAGGTACGGGCACCGGCGATGTCGCCGCCGTCGGCCAGAGCCACGGCGGCCGCCTCCAGCGCCTGGGCCCGGGGTAGCAGCCGGTTGGCCGACGCGTAGTGGCCGGCGGCCTCGATCAGCCGGACCGGATCGCGGTCGAGCAGTCCACGGCAGTGCGGCCCGACCGCTTTGCGGTGCGGCACATCCGAGGTCGCGCTGAACGCCTCGGCGCGGCGGACCACGTCACGCGCCGCGCCCTCGTCCCCGACCGTCACAGCGAGGCGTACCGCGTCGGCCATCAGGCTCGCGGCCTGCTCCATCTGGCCGTGCCCGTCCGACAGTCCCTCCATCAGCGCCGCCAGCGCCTCGGCCGGCGCCTCGGACTGCTCCTGGTCGAGGCTGCGGGCAAGGGTGAGCGGACCGAACAGCCGACCGTCGCCGAGCCGGGCCGCGAACCTCTCGGCCTCGGCGAGGTGCCGGCCGGCGGCCGCCTCGCCACGGTGGAACTGGATCGTGGCGGCAAGACCGTGCGCATTGCACTCGACGCTTGGATCGGGCAGCGGTTCCGAGCCGAGGTCGACCTCGGCCAACGCGTCGTCCCACCGGCCGACGCCGAACAACAGCTCACCGACCACGACCTGGGCCTGGCAGGAACGGGCGACGTTGCCGGCGTCATCGGCGAGTTGACGCGCCTGCTCAGCGGTGCCGATCGCGGCGTCGTGCCGATCGAGATCGCCCAGCGCCGCCGCATGGTTGAGCTGCAGCATCAGCCGCAGGTCGACCAGGGCCGGGTCGCCCTCGGCCACGGCCCGGGCCCGGTCGAACAGCGCGATCGCGCCGCTCGCGTCGCCCCGCATGCCGTGCAGGATGCTCAGCATGCCCAGCGACCAGCCCCTGACCCAGCGGTCGCCGGCCGCGGTCGCCATGGCAAGGGCTTCCTGGGCGACCTCGATCGCGGCGCCCAGCCGGCCGAGGCTGCGCTGGATGCGGGCGGTGAGCACGAGCAGCCGGGCGCGTTCCCGCGTCGTCAGCTCACAGGTGTGGAATGTGCGCTCCAGCTCGGCCAGTGCCTCCTCCGCACGCCCCTCCCGGATCCGGCAGGGTGCGAGCGTCCAGTGCAGGTCGACGAGCAGGTCCGGCTGCGTGACGCGGTCCAGGGCCGCGCCGGCCACCCGGGCCGCCGCCGCCGGGTCGCCGGCCGAGTAGAGCGCGTCGGCCAGGCGGCAGGTCAACAGGTCGTACGGGTCCACCCCGGCGGGAAGGGCGCCGACCGCCCAGCGCAGCAACGGAACGGCGGCGTGCGGGGCCTGGCCGACCAGTTGCTGACCGGCCTCCGCGAGCCACCGCACCATCCACTCGTCCATCACGCCCGAACCGCCGAACGCGTCGGCCGCGGGCAGCAACTGCCGGGCGACCTGCTCGACCGGCGCGCCGTCCTCGGTGAGCGCCCGCGCGGCGTCCCGGTGCCAGGCGGCGCGCACGGAGGACGGCATCACGTCGTACAGCGCCGACCGGATCAGCGGGTGCCGGAACGCCAGTTCCTTCCCCTTGTCCTCGACGACGCCGGCGAGCAGCGCCTCGTCGAGCGCGGGCAGCAGGTCGCTCACCGGACGCCCCGAGGCGACGGCCAGCTCGGACACCGAGAACTCCTCGCCGAGCAGCGCGGCCACCCGCAGCAGCTCGCGCAGCGGGGCGGACAGGAACTGCAGCCGGTCCGCGATCGCCGCGGCCAGCGAGTCGGGCGGCGAGCCACCGGCGGCGTCCGTGCAGCCGTCCTCGACGGTCAGCTCCCCCGCCCGGCGCAGCGCGTCGACGAGTTCGATCAGGTACAGCGGGTTGCCGGCGGCACCCTCGGCGAGCCCGCGCAGGCGGGCCCCCGGTACCCCACCGACCTCCCGCGCGAGCAGTTCGACGGTCTCGGCCTCGGTGAGGCTGTGCAGCCGGACCACTCTCCCGTCCGGCTCGACGGCCCGCCGCAGCGCGAGCAGGTCCTCGCGGACGGGTACCGGCCGGGTCGCGCCGACCACGAGCAGCGGCAGCTGACGGACGGAGCGGACCAGCCGGCCCAACGCGATCACCGTCGCCGGGTCGGCCCACTGCAGGTCGTCGACCATCAGCAGGACAGGTTCCTGAGCCGCGACGTCGTCGACGAGCGCGAGGAACCGCTCGGTGGCCGCGGCAACCACATCGGTCCGGTTGCCTGGCATGGATTCGGCACGCAACATCTCGGCGATCCGGGCCGATCGGTCACCGCCCACGCCGGCTTGAGACTGCGCGGCCTCGAGCAAAGGCAACAGCGGAAAGGCACGGCTGAGCTCGTCGCAGGTCGCCCAGATCACCCGGCAGCCGGCGGCCATCGCGTCCCCGGCGAGTGCGCGCAGCAAGGAGGACTTGCCGATCCCGGGTTCGCCCTCGATCAGTGCGGCCCGCCCCTGGCCGGCGGCCAGGTCGGCGACCCAGCCGCGGGCCAGACCGAGTTGGCGTTGGCGGCCGACCAGCGAATCGGCGAGAAGCGCTCCAGTCACCCGCCAGACACCTGACCTTCCCGTGTACCGATAGTAAAAATGATCAGTTCACCCGCTGTTCATCTCCAGTGCCATGCCGCACCCCACCAGGCGTCGAACGTCCGCCCGCCGGTTTTTGATCCGAAACCGCATTTCCGCAGGCCGGCCGCGCGCATTGAGACGGGAATCGGTTGAGGGACGGTCGACCGCACCGGTCCGCATTGAAGGCGATTAATTCATCGAGAGTTCGGGATCCGTTTACCGCCACGCCATGTTCAAGACACGCCTCGTCCATCTTTCCCACGGACCGTAACGACACCTGGCCAGGTGTCCCTTCAGCTACCCGCTTGGCAGGAGTCGCGATGCGGATAAGACGCAACGTGATCACGCTTGTCGTCATGATGATGAGCGCCGCGGGTGCATTGTTGGCCGGTGCAGCGGCCATGGCACCCGTCGATCACCCGAACACAAGCCCGTACGCATCGATCCACGACGTTGCGGTTGCCTCGGTGACCACCTCCGGAGCACACCCCGACGATTACTACGACATCTGATGATGCCCGCTCCCTTCTGGGATGGGAAGGTGTCATCTGCAATTCCCGGGTGCAAATTGCGAAATGGCACGTGCCACTCGCGCGGCTCCTGACGGCCGGCCCGGCTGGCGTACCGGATCGACGGAGGCGACCGCGAGAACTCCGCCACCTGGCGGATGTTTCCGCGGTCGCCTTCTGCGCACCCGGGCACTCCCGCGGCGCATGGCGAGACGCCGTCCGCGCGATGCCGCCCCACCTGCGCCGATCCCCGACCGCCGGCAATGTCGCCGTACGCGCTGGGCACATATACGCCAGGTGACCGATGTCTCGGCGCGACCGCGCACGAAAATCAGATCTTGTGCATTGAGCCAAGGCGCCGGGCGCGGGTGTCGAGTAGGGGACCCCGCGCGCCACCGGCGTCCATCGGGGTGGTCAAGGGGTGTGGCGACGTTGCTGGCTGACCAATTCTTCCTGATCGCGCACGAGGACCGGACCGGTCGGTCGCGGCTGCATTCGCGGGCCACCGGCCTGGGCCTGGCCGCCGGTCTCATCGGCGAGCTGATGCTGCTGGGCAAGGTACGCGTGTTCGAGGGCGAGCTGCGCGTGGTGAGCCGCGACCCGCCCGCCGACGTACTGGCGCACAACGTACTGGACCTGCTCATCGCCCAACCACAGCACCGCGACCTGCCGACCTGGCTGGCCTACCTGGCCCAGGACGCGGCGGACAAGGTGGGTGAGCGCCTGCAACGCGCCGGCGCGGTGGAGCCAGTGACCCGGCGCCGGTTGATGAGCAGCCAGACGGTCTACATGCCGATGAACGCCGACCAGCGCAACGCGGCGGCGTGGGCCCGGGTGCGCCTCGCCGACATGCTGGTGCGGCACCGGGACATGGACGCCGCCGACAGCCTGCTGGCCGGCCTGGTGCTCGCGACCGGGCTCACCCGGTGCGTGCTGTGGGACCTCCCGGTACACCGCCCCGGCGTGACACACCTGTACGCCGTCGTTGATTCCCTCCCGCCCGAACTGCGCGAACTCGTCGAGTTCACCCAGGCATCGGTCGGATACGTCCTCGCAGCCGGTCGGCGTTGAGCCCGCGCGGGCGCCACGCCGCCGGCCGAACCCACTTCTGGAGGCTGGCAATGGCGCGACCAGATGCCACCGGACCCGACATCGTGTCGCGGTCGCTCGCAAGCAACCGCCTCGGTGTGCCGTCGGTGGTGTTCTTCGGCGTCGCCGGCGCCGCGCCGCTGACCGTCATTCTCGGCGCGGTCACCACCATCTACGCCGTGATCGGCAACACGGCGGTGCCGCTGTCCTACCTCGTCGCCGCGCTGATCCTGTCCACGTTCACCGTGGGATTCGTGGCGATGAGCCGGCACATCGTCAACTCCGGGGCGTTCTACTCCTACATCAGCCACGGGCTCGGCCGGGTGGCCGGCGTGGGCGCGGCGTTCGTCGCGCTGCCGGCGTACTCGATGATGCAGATCGGTCTGTTCGGCCTGTTCGGCGTCGTGGCGTCGAACCTGGTGGGCGCGGCCGGGTTCCGGGTCAGCTGGTGGCTGTGCGCGCTCGTCGGGTGGGCACTCGTGGCCGTCCTCGGCCTGCTGTGGGTGGACCTGAGCGGGCGCGTCCTGGCCGTACTGCTGGTCTCCGAGATCACGCTGGTACTGATCTACGACACGGTGATGATCGCGAACCCGGCCGGCGGTCACGTCGACTACCAGATGCTGAACCCGAGCAACATGCTCTCCCCGCAGGCCGCCGCCATGCTCGTGGTGGCGATCGCGGGCTTCGTCGGCTTCGAGGCGACGGTCGTGCTGTCGGAGGAGGCGAAGGATCCCCAGCGGACCATCGCCCGAGCGACGCACTGGGCGGTTCTCATCCCCGGTCTGCTGTGCGGGGTGTCCGCGTGGGCGATGGCGGTCAACGCCGGATCGGACCACATCGTCGCCGAGGCTGAGGCGCGCAAGACCGATCTGGTGTTCACGCTGGTCTCGCCGCACGTGCCGGCCATCGTCGTGCAGGTGGGGTACGTGCTGTTCCTGACCAGCGTGTTCGCGGCACTGCTCGCGTTCCACGCCGCTGTCGCGCGGTACCAGTTCGCGCTCGGCCGGGAGGGCATCCTGCCGTCGGCGTGGGGTCGTACCCAGCCCCGTACCGGCGCGCCGACGCTCGGCTCGGTCACCCAGAGCATCCTCGCGCTGGCCGTCCTGGTCGCGTACTCCCGTACCCGCGCCGACCCGCTGGTGTACCTGTTCGCGTGGCTGACCGTGGTCGGCGGCCTGGGCGTGCTCATCCTGATGTGGAGCGCGTCAGCGGCGGTGGTGTCGTTCTTCATCCGGCACAAGGGCCGGGAGAACGCCTGGCGTGCCTGGATCGCGCCCACCATCGCGTTCCTTCTGCTCACCGGTGTGCTCGCCGCGACCGTCGTCGGCCTGGGCGACATGCTGCAGGTGGCGCCGGACTCGCCGTTCCGGTGGCTCATCCCACCCGCGTACGCGGCCGTCGCCGTGCTCGGCCTGGTGTGGGGCCTGGTCATCCGGTTCGCCCGCCCGCAGGTCTACACCGCCATCGGCCGGGGCGCCGGCGGCAACTTCGCCGCGCCGATCGTGCTTCCCCGGCAACGCGTGCCGTACGCCGACGAGGGCATCGACGCCGGATTCCAGGCGTCCGTGCGCGGCTGAGGCCGCCCGGCCGCGTTGCGGCCGAACCCGATTTCCGAACCCCAGAAGGGACGACGATGACTTACGCCATCCAGGATCTGGTGATCCGCCACCTCGAACCGATGGACACCAGCGGTATCACCCGGCTGCTGGCCGCCGCGATGGGCGACGGGCCGGTCGCGCGGTGGCTGACCCCCGACCCGGCCGTGCGCAAGGAGTACGCGCCCGCGTACTTCGAAATCTTCGCCGAGCACGCCGTGCGTTACGGCGAGGTGTACGCGTCGGTCGACGCGGCCGGCGAACTGTCCGGCGTGGCGCTGTGGTTCCCGCTCACGGCACCGATCCCCGGGCCGGTCGACTACGACCGGCGGCTCAAGGACGCGTCCGGGTCGGCGTTCGACCGGGCACGCGAACTGGACGCCGCGCTGGAGGCCAACCATCCCATGAATCCGCACCACTATCTCGCGTTCCTGGCCGTGCACCCGCGCCGGCAGGGCCGCGGTATCGGCAGCGCCCTGCTCGGCCGCCACCACGCCCGGCTCGACGCCGCCGGGATCCCCGCCTACCTGGAGGCCAACCACCCGCGCAACCGTGATTTGTACCTTCGCCACGGGTACGTGGTCCGCACGGAGATCCGGCTCAATGATGGACCGCCGATCTGGCCGATGTGGCGCAGGCCCATGCCGTGAGGCGGGCCGGCCCGGCGGGACGGAGCGGCTAGGCGGCCCGCGGGAACTCGTACAGCCAGTACGACTGCTCGTCCAGCTTGTGCATCCGGACGTTGCCGGAGAGCCGGTGCAGCAGCACCCGGACCGACCGGGGCAGGTGCCGCACGGCGTCGGTGCGGGCGCACACGTCGAGTGCCGTGATGGCGTCACAGGTGGACGTCTCGTGCATCGCCGCGATCAACTGGGCGAACGTGGTCACCGGCGCGTCCGCCTTGACCGCGACGAACCCGACGTACCAGATCCGGCGCTCGGCGTAGTGCCGAGGCCAGTGCCGTGCGAAGTACTGGGGCGAGATGAGCGGTATCGACTCGAGGTCGTTGGTGTAGGTCGACAGGCCACACAGCGCGCCGTCGTCGTCCAGGCACAGGTACTTCTGCACGCGCCGGTCGAGCATGACCTCGTCGAACTCCGAACGGTACATGAGGTGTCGCTGCACCGCGAGAGCGTTCAGTTCCCGGAACGCCTCGTGGTACAGCGACCACGCGTCTTCCATGAGACTCTCGTGGACCTCGTCGACGACTTTGATACCCATCGCGCACCCCGATCACCTAGAGAATTCGTCATCGTGGATATGTGAGCCCAGGATACGTGGAGTCATAAGATAGTAACAGTGCGTATACATATAGCAATTTGCATATTACAAATGATCTCGTATCGCCGAAATCGGCTCCCCGGGCGTGACCGGTCGCTCGAACGGACCCGGCGTGCCGGCGAGCCGCTCGCACCGTCTACTGCGCGATCTCCGGGACCGGCGCGACCTCTGGGACCGGCGCGCCCGCACCGGACGGCCCGACCGGGTCGGGCCATTGCGCGGGACGGCAGGACCCGGCCGGACCCGGCCGCCACGCCGGAAGGGTGACGGTGAAAACGGTGCGCCCCGGCCGGCTGTCCACCCCGACGGTCCCGCCATGCGCGGCCACCACGGCGTCCACAATGGACAGGCCGAGCCCGGTGCTGCCGGCGGCCCGGGAGCGCGAGTCGTCCGCCCGGGTGAACCGGTCGAACACGTCGGGCAGCAGGCCGTCCGGGATCCCCGGTCCGTCGTCGGCGACCGACAGCACGGCGGCGCCGGGGTCCGGACGGGACAGGGCGACGGTGACCCTGGTGCCCGCCGGAGTGTGCGCCCGGGCGTTGCCGAGCAGGTTCGCCAGCACCTGGTGCAGCCGGGCGGCGTCCCCGACGACGGTGACCGGCGCGTCGGGCAGGTCGAGCCGCCAGGTGTGGCCGGGGCCGGCCACGTGCGCGTCCCCGACCGCGTCGACGACGAGCCGGGTCAGGTCCACCGGATCGCAGGCCAGCGGCCGGCCCGAGTCGAGCCGGGCCAACAGCAGCAGGTCGTCGACGAGCGCGGTCATCCGGGCCGACTCCGACTCCACCCGGCCCAGCGCGTGCGCCACGTCGTCCGGTACCCGCTCGCGCACCCGCCGGGCCAGCTCGGCGTACCCGCGGATCGCGGCCAGCGGGGTACGCAGTTCGTGGCTCGCGTCCGCGACGAACTGGCGCACCCGGGTCTCGCTGGCCTGCCGGGCGCTGAGCGCCGCCGCGATGTGCCCGAGCATCCGGTTCAGCGCGGCGCCCACCTGCCCCACCTCGGTACCCGGGTCGGTGTCCGCGTCCGGCACCCGGACCGGAAGGGCGACCTCACCCCGGTCCAGGGGCAGCTCGGCGACCCGCGTCGCGGTCGCCGCCATCCGGCTCAGCGGCTGCAGGCAGCGGCGCACGATGACGGCACCGGCCAGCCCGGTCACCACCAGCCCGGCCAGCGCCACACCGCCCTCGACCAGACCCAGGCTCATCAGGGTCGCGTGCGCGTCGGCCAGCGGCAACCCGGTGATGACCGCGCCGCCGTCGGGAAGCCGCATGGCCACCAGGCGGTAGCTGCCGAGACCGTCGAGATTGCGGGTGTACGGCCGGCCGTCGACCGGTATTTCTTCGAGCACCGGGTAGTCCGCCGGGGGTACCCGGCCGCCCAGCACCACGTAGCCGTACTCCACCCCACCGCCCACGAGGCCGGCCTGGAGGGTACCGGCGCTCTGGCCGGGTACCGGGAACGGGGGCGGCCCGTCGCTGTCCGGCAGCCTTGAACCCTGGGTCGCCATGGCGAAGAAGCGGTGGCCCGCGTCGTCGAGCTGGCTGTCGACCTGATGCAGGACGAACCCGTGCAGGGCGAACTCGGTGGCGCCGCTGACAGTCAGGCATACCACCGCCAGCAGCCCGACAACCGCGGCCAGCAGCCGAGCCCGCAGCGGCCACCGGGACATCCGGGCGCGCAGTCCCGTTTCCCTCGGCTGCGCCACGACCCGGCTCCGGCCGCGCTTCACGGGTGGACGGTCAGCCGTGGGGCTTGAGCACATAACCGGCGCCGCGCATGGTGTGGATCATCGGTTGCCGGCCGGCGTCGACCTTCTTGCGCAGGTACGAGATGTACAGCTCGACGACATTGGCCTGCCCGCCGAAGTCGTAGTTCCACACCCGGTCGAGGATCAGCGCCTTGGAGAGCACCCGGCGCGGGTTGCGCATCAGGAAGCGCAGCAGCTCGTACTCCGTCGCGGTCAGCTCGATCGGTGTGCCGCCGCGGCACACCTCATGGCTGTCCTCATCGAGGGTCAGATCGCCCACCACGAGTACGGCGTCCTCCCGCGCGGCCGTCATCCCGGCGCGCCGCAGCAGCCCGCGCAGCCGGGCCACCACCTCCTCCAGGCTGAACGGCTTGGTCACGTAGTCGTCGCCGCCCGCGGTCAGGCCCGCGATCCGGTCCTCGACCGCATCCCTGGCGGTGAGGAACAGCACCGGCACCGTGGGGTTGCGGTCGCGCAGCCGGCGCAGCACCTCCAGCCCGTTCAGGTCGGGCAGCATCACGTCGAGGACCACGACATCCGGCTCGAAGTCGCGCGCCGCGCGCAGGGCGGCGTGCCCGTCGGGGGCCGGGCGCACGTCCCAGCCCTCGTACCGCAGCGCCATCGCCAGCAACTCGGTCAGCGCCAGCTCATCGTCCACGACCAGGACGCGGACCGGCCCGCCGCCGGCCCGCCGGAGGCGCTGCTCGGCGGCATCGGGCGGATGCGGTGCGTTACCGACAATCGACATACCGTCATGGTGGCGCGAAATTCTGGACGAAGCATCGGGTGAACCTGTGTGTCGGCTGTGAGACGGCACGGCCAGGCGGGCCGTGTGAGCACTGTTCGCGGCGGCACCGGGGTGGTACGCGAGTACGCCTCAGCATCCGGGCGGTCGGAAGGCGCGGGGCGGCGGCCGGCGGCAGCCCACCGACCGCCGCGCCGCATCAGCCGTCGAGCGTGACCGTCGTCGACGCGGACAGTCCGCCGGAGGCCACCGTGACGGTGACGCTGCCCGGGCGTACCGCGGTCAGCGTACCGCCGGGCAGGTCGAGTACGGCCAGGGTGTTGCGCTGCCTCCGGGCCGCCTCCGCCTCGTCGGCCGACCGCGCGACCACGAGCCCCGGCCCGCCGCTCCAGACGACGCTGGCCGGGTAGCGCAGCGGGAACGCCAGGCCGAACTCGCTCGTCGCGCCGGTCGCGGACACCGCCGCCGAGGCGCCCACCGCCAACCGGTCCGGGGCCGAGACCTCGATCCCGTCGATCAGCGGCCGGCTCTGCGCCACCAGCCAGTCCCGGGTGTCCGGGCTCGGCTCGCCGGCTGTGATCCGGGCCGGCGCGGGGTCGACGCCGACGTGCATCCAGCCGAAAAATCCGCCCTGGTCGGGCGACGCGTACGGCGTCTTGCCGATTGCCGGAGTGGTGACCTCCAGTACCCCGTCGGACCGGTTGACCGACGCGTCGTGCGCGTGACCGGTGAACAGTGCGATGGGTTTGCCGGAGCGCTCGCGGAAGTCGGCCAGCCACTTCTTGAACAGGCCGGCCTCCAACTGGTCGGACAGCTGCGACGCGCCGGCGCCGGTCGGGTCCACCAGCGGGTGGTGGAAGGAGACCACGACGCCGGTGACGGAACGGTCCGTCGCAGCCTTGTCGAGTTCGCCGGCCAGCAGCGGCACCTGTTCCCAGTCCGAGGTACGCATGTCGCCGGTGTGCGAATCGAGCATGATGAACCGGGTGCCCTTGTGGTCGAAGACCTGCCGGGTCGGCCGGCCGGTACCGGCGATGAACGCGTCCAGCCCGCCGGTCGCGGTCAGGCCGGCCTCGTGGTTGCCCGGCCCCCAGTACACCGGCAGGCCGGCCGGCACATGCGCGGCCAGCAACCCGTTCGCCAGCGCGAAGTCGGCCGGGTTGTCGTCGTCGACGAAGTCGCCGTTGATCAGCAGGAAGTCGGGCCCCGCCGCGACGGCCTGGTCGAGCGCACGCGCCGCCTGCCTCGCCGAGAACGAGTCCGGCCCCTGCGCCGCGCTGACGTGCAGGTCGGACAGGACCGCGAAGCTCCACCGGCCGGCCCCGAGGCCGGTCGCCTGTTCGAGGACGTAGGGGTCCGGGCGCAGCGGCTGGCTGGTGTCGGGCTCCTGCCCGACCTGCGCGGCGAGGCCGTCGAACTCCAGCTGACCGGCGTTCTTGTTGGTCTGCGAGGTCTCCACGATGTAGACCCGCAGCAGCGTGATAGGCCCGGAGAAACCGTCCGGGATGTCGCCGGCGACCCGCCGCCAGCCGGTCCAGTCCACCGCGTTCGCGAACGTGAACGGGACGTTGGTGGTGCCCTGCGAGGACAGCATGGCGCGCAGCCAGTGTCTCCTGCCGTCGCCGTTGACCCACAGCGCCAGCTTCTTCGCCCCGCTCGGCAGGGTGATCGGGCCGGGCGCGGCCACCGCGTACGCGGCCGAGGTGCTGGCCTGCCCGGTGAAGTCGTAGCTGAGCCGCAGCGCGTGGTTGTCCGCGCCGGCGCCCGGCCGCTCGGCGGCGGCGACCGTGGTGACGGACGCGGAGCCCCGGGCCGCGGTCGCGGTCCAGGACACCGTGCCGCCCGGCTCGAACTCCGACAGCGACACGTCGATCAGGCCGACGGTGACCGGCAGCCTCGCAGTCACCCCGTGGACGGTCGCCGTGACCGACGTGGCCGTGCCGCCGGCGCCGGCTCCCCCGGTGATCGTGAGGCTGCCGTCGGCGCCGGCCGTCACCTGCACGACGGCGTGGTCGTAGTCGAGCGTCACGTCCCGGGGCGCCACCGGGGCGTCGAACCCGTCGGCGTCGTACCCGGTGAGCCACACCGCGGCGGTCGCACCCGGGTCGATGGTGACCGCGCGCTCGGAGAAGGCGAGCCGGTGCAACTCGCCGACCACGCGGACCTCGGCCTCACCCGTGACCGCGCCGGCCCGGGCGCGCAGCTTGCCCGCGCCGGACCTCCGGGCGGTGAACACGCCGCCGCTCGCCGTGCCCAGCGAGCCGGGGTGGGTGCTCCAGTCGACCCCGTGGTTGCCGAGGGGCACCGGCGACCAGGTCTCGTCGTAGCCGGTGGCCGCGATGTCCATGGTGAGCCCGGGCACCACCCGGTCGGCCCGCGGCCGGACGTCGAGTCCCCGCAGCCTGCCCGACCCCGCCGGGCCGAACAGGCCGACCGCGTTGGGTACCGGCCGTTCGCTGCCGTCGGACGGGGTGTTGACGACGCTGACGCCGCGGTCGCCGGGGTGCCGGGCGACCAGCTCGGTGGAGCCGCCGCCATCGAGCATGAACCCGTCGGTGGCGCCGAGGCGGACCAGCAGCGCGGCCATGCCGTCGAAGCTCAGGCCGGCCGAGAAGTTGGCCGATCCGTCGACCGCGACGAGCAGCAGCCGGTGGCCGCCGTCGAGCCAGGCGACCGCGGTGCGCGGCTTGAGCTCGTCGTTACCCGCCGACGGCGGGAAGTCGATGGCCCTGCCGTCCTTGACCAGCACCGAGCCGCTGCCGAGCGCCATCCGCAGCCCAGCCGCCACGTCGCTGTGCGGCTCGAACCAGACCGTGACGGGATCGCCCGGCCGGGCGGTGGCGAGCTGGCCGGCGGCGGCGCCACGGCCCAGCACGATGAGCCCGCCCGCCGGCACCGGCGTGGTGGTGATCCGGTTGTTGACCGCGGTGACCGTGCCGCCTTCCACGACCAGTTCGGTGTAGGGGCCGGCGCCCTGGATGAGGGTGCGCTCGGCCGGACCCCACAGCGGGGTGAACACGTCGATGCCGTCGGCCGGGATGATCTCGGAGTTCAGCGCGGCCAGCGGCCGCTGCGTGCCGGCCACCGTGACGGTACCCCGGATCAGCAGGTCGGCGAGGCGCGCGACCCGGTCGGCGCCGACCGCCACGACGGTCGACGGCTGGTCGGTGCCCTTGCGCAGGACGCCGCCCGCGATCTCCGGGCCCTCCGCCGCGAACGTCTCGGTGATGTCGAAGTAGTCGCCGTTGACGGCCGCGACGGCGCCCAACTCGCCGGCCTTCTGGGAGACCGGCCACGTCTCGCTCACCGTGCCGGCGAGCAGGTCCACGCCGACCGACGCGTCGCCCAGGTCCGCGTTGAGCACGTGCACGCGCAGCCAGCCGGTGCGGCCGAAGGTGTTGAACGTGGTCAGCACGATCCCCGGCGCCACCGGGTAATCGACCCGGTCCGCTTCGATCGACTCGCCGGCAACGGCGGTCTGGTACGCCGGCACGGTGTAGCTGAGCGGGCCGGGGCGCCCCGGAGCGCGTGCGCCGGAATCCGGCCCCGGCGCCCCGGCTGCGGTCTGGCTGCTGGGGCTGGCGGTGGCGGCGGTGCCGCTCGCGGCGATCCCGGCCGCGGCGACCGCGCCGACGATGAGCCCGCGCCGGGTTACCTGCGCGCTCCCGTTGTCATGAGGCGTCATGGTGCCCGACGCTCGTGCCCGTGGTCGACGGCGAGGTGAACGGCGGGGTGAGAATCGGCGTACTGCCGCGCGTGTGACGGGTCACGCTGCCTGACGCTACACCCGCCGGTCAGGACTGGACGGAAACGGTCACGGCGCCGATCGTGACGCGGTGGCCCGAGCACGGGCGCCCGCAACTGGTGGAGATGCCGAGCGAGTCGCCGCCGTACGGGCCGGCGAGACGGTTCTCCCGGACGAAGATGAGGTCGGACCCACAAGGTGCGGCTGTACCACTTCGACAGCGCCGAGTCTCTCGTAAGACCTCGCGCGTCGAAGCCGGCCTGGAGGCCCTGGCGCGCGCGCTGGAGCGGGAGGAGGCGGCGGATCGGTAGCGGGCGTCGGCGCCGCGGCCCGCGACCGGGCTTCGGGGCACGGCTGCCGGCCGTGGCGCGCGGACATCTACCCGGCCGAGTGCCACCGGGCTGGTCCGCGAGCGGTCCCGGCCGAACGGCCCGGGCCGCCGGTGCGCCGGCGGGCGGATCGAGCCGCCCGGGCGGGCCGCCTGGGACAGCCCGCCCGCCCTGGCCGTCCGACGCGCGGGTGCCCGGCCTACGCTCGGACGGCATGTGCACCGTCCTGCTGAGGTTCGCGCCGGGTAGCCCCTGGCCCCTGCTGCTCGCCGCGGTGCGCGACGAGTTCGTCGACCGGGCATGGGATCCCCCCGGCCGGTACTGGGGCGACGACCTGACCGGCGGTCGCGACCGGACCGCCGGAGGCACCTGGCTGGCGGTCGCCCCGTCCCGTCCCGGCGTCTCCGCGGTGCTCAACGGGGTGCGCCTGCCCCGCGTCGGCACAGGCCGCCCGACCAGGGGCACCCTGCCGCTGTCCGCCCTGCGCGACCGGGTGCCGGCGGACGGCGACGGGTACGACGGCTTCCACCTGCTGCGGGGGACGCCGGAGCGGGTACGCGTGTGGTCGTGGGACGGCGTGGAACTGGTGAGCCGGTCGCTGCCACCCGGCGACCACGTCATCGTCAACCGCGGCGTGGGGTTCGCCGACGAGCCGGTCGTGGCGCACTTCCTGCCCCTGCTCGGCTCGGCGACCGATCCCGCCCCGGAAGCCTCCGGGTCCACAGTGGACTTCTGGGGCGACTGGATCCGGCTGCTGGGCGGCGACCGCCTCGATCCCGGCGACCCTCGCGCCCTGCTGGTGCGCCGCACGGTCGCCGGCCGGGACTACGCGTCCACCTCGGCGAGCCTGGTCGCGCTGGGCGACGGCCGGATCCGGTACGACTTCTGCCCGGCACCGGCCGACCCGGCGTGCTGGGACCGCGTCCTGCCGGCGGATTGAGCGCCGCCCCTCCCGCCCCTTCCCGGTGTCCGGCGAGCCCGGCCGGTACCCGTGGCGGTGCCCCGACGCAGCGCGCCGTCACAGTCCACCGTGGACGGTGACGACGCCGCACCGGCCCGGGCTACGCGTCGGGTACGAACCGGCCCAGCCAGTCGGTGACGGCCCGGCGGTAGTCCGCAGCGTTGCGTTCCAGGTTCACGTCGTGGCCGGCACCGGGCAGCACGTACGTGCGCAGCCGGGCCGCGGCGCAGAAGTACGGTGCCTCCTGCCGGTACAGGGCCGCGGCGCCGGAGCAGTCGCTGGACAGCGGGCCGGAACAGAACAGCAGGTCGGCACCGCCCTGGACGATCAGCACCGGCACGGTGATGCCGCGCGACGCGGTGCCGGTCAGCTCCAGTACCGCGCCCGCGAGTTCGGTGGCACTGACCACATCCTTCTCCGCCTCGTCCGCCGCGACGACCCCGGGGTCGGTGTCCGGGGCGGCGTAGAACACCGACGCCCGCTCGCCCGGGATGGTGGTGATGTAGCCGATGTCGTACCCGGAACCGAACCTCGGGTCGAGAACGGCCGGGTACGCGGCGGTCAGGACGGCGCCGGTCAGGTCGACCGCCGACACGTGGTGGGTCGCGCCGGTGAGCACGACGCCGGCGACGTCGTGGTAGGTGGAGGCTTCCGCCTCGGCGAGGGCGCTGCCCAGCGAGTGCCCGACGAGCACCACCCGGGGGAACGCGATGCCGCCGATGGCGCCGGCCTGGAGCTTCCGCACGAGCTGGTGCACGACGGCGGCCTGGGACGCCAGCGTCACCGCGACCGACGGCTCCCGGCTGCTGCCGCCGGTGCCGACGCGGTCGACGTTGAGCGTCGGGTACCCCGCCGCGTTGGCCGCGCGCACGTAGGAGTACGTGTCCGGCTGGTACGGGAAGTCCCAATAGTAGCTGTTGTAGGTGGCGCCCGGCAGCAGCACCTGGACCGCGCTGTGCCGCTCGCCGCCCGGTACGCACAACTGGACGTGCACGTGCGCCGCCAGCAGGATGTCCAGGCTGACCGGAACATCGAGTCGCTGGCAGCTCACCCCCGGCGGACCGGCCGCGGCCGGCGGCACGTGGACGGCGTAGGACAGCACCAGCGCGGCGAACGCGGCCACCGGCGGCAGCACGCGCCAGCGGCCGTTCACGAGATGGTGTTCAGCCCGCATCGACATCTCCGATCCCTTGTCGCGTAAGGCGAAGCGGGTGCCTCGCCCGAGCCGACAAACGAGACCGGCGAGCGCCGCGGCGTCAGCCTGAGGGGCGGAGTGTGGCGCCGGTCCAACGGCCCGGGACGCCGGGAAGGCCGGCGGGTCGAGCCGGCGAAGGTGGGGCGGCCGCGCGTCCGGTGCGTGCCGGGATCCGGCCGGCCGGAGGGGTGCCCACCGGTGCGCCGTCCTCACCGGCCGACCGTACGAGCGGGGACGGCACGCCGGTGCGGCGGTTACGGCTCGGTCGGCTTCCGGTACCGGGGCGGACCGGTCGAGCCGGTGGCGCGGCGGGCCGCCGTACCGGGTGTGGCCGGTTGCGCGCAGGAACGGGTGCCGGGCCACCGGAATCCCTGCCGGCGCACCGGTCGCGGTACCGTCCCCATCGATCGGCTTGACCGCCGATCGGTGCCCGCCATCGAGGCTCATGGCTGAGCGGATCCGGGTATCGGCACAACCGGTCGATACCGGACCGGACCGGGTGGCGGTGGCACCCGGCCGGCCGGCGACCGCCAGCCCCGCGGCCCGCCCCCACCACCGGCCGCGCCACGGCGGCCGCACCCGGTGGCGGTTTGCCGCCGACGAACGTCACCGGGGGGTGAGCCGCGTACCGGCCGGCACGGCGTACCACGGCAACCGGTGGCAGACCCGCGGGCGACCGGGCCCAGGCATGCGTGCGTACGCACGGATCATCCGCGCCGGGCGGCAGCCACGATCGGGGTGCGGCCCGCGACGTACCGGCACGATCCGCGGCGGATTCGTGCCATGGCGCGGCGGCCGCGGCTGTGCGAACATCCCGGCTGGGACCGGGGCGGCGCTCAGGCCCGGTCGACCAGCTCGCGCAGCCCCGCCAGCAGCCGGGACACGTGCTCCGCCGTGGTACCGAGCCCGATACTGGCCCGGACCGCGCTGCCGCCCAGCGACCGCCCGAGCCGGGTGGACGCCTCGGCCAGCAGCCGGCGCCCGAGCGGGTGAGCGCAGAACAGGCCGTCGCGCACACCGATGCCGTAGCCGTTGGCCAGGTGCCCGGAGACCTCCGAGGCGGGTACCCCGGCGACGGCGAAGCTCACGATGCCGACCCGGTCGTGGTCGGCGGCGAAGGCGCGCAGCTCGGCGACGCCCGGCAGCGCCGCCAACCCGTCGCGCAGCCGGCGCAGCAGCGCCTGCTCCCGCTCATCGAGCGCGCGCCGATCGGCGGACGCGAGCCGATCGCAGGCCGTGGCGAGGGCGACCGCGCCGAGCAGGTTCGGCGTACCGGCCTCGTGCCGGGCCGGCCCGGCGTGCCACCGCAGGTCGTGCGTCGCGTCGCCGACGTGCGCGGTCGCGCCGCCACCGGCGAGGTACGGCTGGGCGGCGTCGAGCCAGTCACCCCGGCCGGCGAGTACCCCGGCACCGAACGGCGCGTAGAGCTTGTGTCCGGACAGCGCCACGTAGTCGACCCCGGATCCGCGCAGCGACACCGGACGGTGCACCGCGAGTTGAGCGGCGTCGACCGCGATCCGCGCGCCGTACCGGTGCGCGACCGCGGCGAGCCGCTCGACCGGCCACACCTCGCCGGTCACGTTCGAGGCTCCGGTGACCGCGACGAGGACCGGTCCGCCGACCGGCCCGGGTCCTGTTGTGCCAGGCACGCCGAGCCCGCCCGGTCGGGCCACCCGCCCGGGTCCTGTTGCGGCGCCAGACCCACCAGGCCCGGCCGGTCGGCACAGCACGGCGAGCGCGGCGGCCAGCGACCGCTGCGCGGCGTCGGGCGACTCGGGAACCGGCAGCCGGACGAACCTCCGCCAGGGCAGCAGGTTGGCGTGGTGCTCGCCGGCCCAGCCGACCACCGTGGTGTCCGCCGGCAGCGCCCGGGCCAGCAGGTTGAGGGCGTCGGTGGTGTTGCGGGTGAAGACGACGTGGTCCTCGGGGCGGGCGTCGAGGAAGTCCGCGACGGTCTGCCGGGCCCGTTCGTAGGCGAGGGTGCAGCGGCGCGAGGCGGCTCCGGCCCCGCGGTGCACGCTGGCGTGCCACGGCAGCAGTTCGTTGACCGCGTCGGCCACGGCGGCCAGGCAGGGCGCGGTGGCGGCGTAGTCGAGGTTGGCGTAGTCGACGGTGCGGCCATCGGGCAGGGTGACCGGCAACCGGTCGCCGAGGACGGCGAGGCCGGGCAGCACCGCGTCCGAAGCGGCGGCCGGGGCGGACGGCGGCACGGCGCCGGGAGCCGGCGGTGCCGCGGCGGCCGGCGCGGAGAGGCAGGACAGGGTCAACGACATCGGGTTCCTCCAGCGGTACGGGACCCCGGAGGGCCCGCGCTTGCCGTGCGGCGGTCGCCGCCGGCCCGGTCCTCACCCGGGGCACCCCACCGCGAACACGAGGGTTGCCGGCCAGCAAGCCGGGGCTTGAACGCTGGCACTCATGACCTGCCCCTAAGGCTAGCGCCGGCGCCGTGCCGGGGGTACTTCCCGCCACCTCGGGCTGACTCGTTGATCACACTCGCCGGTGCCATCAAGAGGGCAGTTCGCCCTCGAATGAGCGGATAAACCGGGCGGATTCGCGTACTCCGGCACCGCATGCGCCCGGCCGCCGCGTCCGCGGCAGGGGTCGAAAGTCGACTATCGCTGTAGGGTATTGCCGGCCCCGGACGGCGCTCCTTACGTCCGGCCGGCCAGCGGGCCACCGGCCCGTGCGCCCGTACCGCCCCACCGGGCTCCGGCCCGCCGCACACGAAGTGAGATGTTTCGCGCATGCCCGGACTCGCCTCGGCGCCCACGATCGAGGCTGCCCGCGCCGGCTGGGATGCCTGGCGGGCCGCCCGGTCGGCCGCGGTCGTCGCCCCCACCGGCAACCTCGCGCTCATCGAGACCCGGTGGCTCGAACCCGGGCAGAGCCAGTCGCCCGAGGACGCGCTCGCCGGCCTGCCCCCGACCGTGACCGCCACCACGCTGTCCCGGCTCAATATCGACACCGGTGAGCCGGAGCACGGCATCCGGCTCTGGGACTCGAACTCGCCGGCGATCCAGAACTTCGTCGCCATCGACGCCTTCCCGTTCAACCCGGACTGGGTGATCGAGGCGGCCTACTCCCCCATCCCGGGCGCGCACTCGGTGCCGTTCGAGCACATCAAGGACAACGGCGGTACGCGCGACCTCGCGGTACCCGGGGAGATCAGGTTCACCCTCGACGGCACGCACCACGTGCTGCACGCCTTCGACGACGAGAGCACCCTGCTGCTCGTCTTCGGCGATGCGACCAACGGCCGGGAGACCTACGGCTCCGGCCGGTTCCTGGTGGTGCCGCACGCCGACGGCAGCGAGCGGGTGGTCCTCGACTTCAACCGGGCCTACGTCCCACCGTGCGGGTTCTCCGCCCACTACAACTGTCCCTTGCCGCCGCGGCAGAACCGCTTCGGCGTGCCGGTACAGGCAGGCGAGAAGCGGCCAGTCTTCCGCGACGGCTACCACCCGTACTGACTCCAGCTGACCCGATCAGCTACGCCCCACCATCCGGCCCGGCGGCCGGCAACAGGAGACTTCCGTGAAGAAGAAGGCGGTGGCGCTCTTCGGCGCCGCCATAGCGACCGTGCTCACGCTCGCCGCGTGCGGCACCAACCCGAACGGCGGCTCGTCGGCGAACTCGACCGACACCAGCGCGACCATCAACGTCGGCTCCCTGTACGAGCCGCAGAATCTGGACGACACCGCCGGCGGCGGGCAGGGCGTCACCGAGGCGCTGAACGGCAACGTCTACGAGAGCCTGTTCAAGCTGGGCGACGACGGTTCGGTGTCCAACCTGCTCGCGACGGGCTACCAGGTCAGCGCCGACGGGCTGACCTACACCATCCACCTGCGCAAGGACGTCACCTTCCACTCGGGCAAGGCGCTGACGTCCGCGGACGTGAAGTACAGCATCGACAAGGTGCTGGCGCCCGGCTCGCAGTCGGCGCGCAAGAGCAGCTTCACCGCGGTGAAGAACATCGCCACCCCGGACGGCAGCACGGTCGTGGTCACTCTGGCCAGCCGGTCCATCTCGTTCGTCTACAACCTCTCTTACGTCTGGATCTTCAATGACGAAGCGAAGAACCTGACGACGACCGAGGACGGCACCGGCCCGTACCGGGTGGGTACCTGGAAGCGCGGCTCTACGCTGAGCCTGAAGCGCTTCGCCGGGTACTGGGGCCGGCCCGCCAGCAACGCGCAGGTGGTGTTCCACTACTTCACCGACGCGACCGCGCTCAACAACGCCCTGCTGACGGGCGCGGTCGACGTGGTCACCAGCGAGCAGAGCCCGGACGCGCTGAGCCAGTTCACCGACAACACGAACTACAAGGTGAACAACGGCCACTCGACGACCAAGCTGCTGCTGGCGTTCAACGACCGGGTCGCGCCGTTCAACAACACGCTGGTCCGCAAGGCGGTCACCTCGGCCATCGACAACAAGAAACTGCTGCAGTCGATCTGGGGCGACTATGGATCGCTGATCGGTTCGATGGTCCCGCCGACCGATCCATGGTATGAGGACCTGACAAACGTCAACCCGTACAACGTGAACCTGGCCAAGCAGGAGCTGGCCCAGGCGGGGTACGCCAACGGGTTCACCTTCACCCTGGACACCCCGAACTACGACCCGCACCCGGCGGCGGCCACCTTCATCAAGGCGGAGCTGGCCAAGGTTGGCATCACCGTGAACATCAACATCATCACGGCCGACCAGTGGTACACGAAGGTGTACCAGAACCACGACTTCGTGGCGACGATGCAGGAGCACGTCAATGACCGCGACGTGGTCTGGTACGGCAACCCCGACTTCTACTGGGGGTACCACAACCCGCAGGTGACCCAGTGGGTGAACCAGGCCGAGCAGTCCAGCACGACGGCGCAGCAGACCGCCCTGCTCAAGAAGGTCAACGAGCAGATCGCCAAGGACGCGGCCAGCGACTGGCTCTACCTGTACCCGCAGATCGTGGTCGCCGCAACGACCCTGACCGGGTACCCGCTCAACGGCCTGAACTCGCAGTTCTACGTGTACGACATCAAGAAGAGCTGACCGGCGCCCGGCCGGAAGGAGGTGCGGTGGTCCGCTACCTGTTGCGGCGCATGGCGTTCCTGGCCGTCACGCTGTTGCTGGCGAGCGTCGCGCTGTTCCTGTTGCTGCGGCTGCTGCCCGGCGACCCGGCCAACGCCCTGCTGTCGGTCGGGGCCACGCCGCAGCAGATCGCCGCCGCCCGCCACGAGATCGGCTCGGACCAGCCGCTGCCGCGGCAGTTCGTCACCTGGCTCGGCCAGGTGGTCACGCTGAACCTGGGCCACTCGTTCGTCAGCACGCTGCCGGTCGGTCCGCAGATCGTGTCCCGGCTCGCGGTGACGGTTCCGTTGACCCTGCTGGCCTTCGTGCTCGCGGTCGTCATCGCGGTACCGGTCGGGTTCGTCGCCGCGTACCGGTCGCGCCGCTGGTACGGGGTGCTGCTCGGCGGCCTGTCCCAGTTGGGCATCGCGGTGCCGGTGTTCTGGGTCGGCGTACTGCTGATCACCGTCTTCTCGCTCGAGCTCCGGGTCGCGCCGGCGGGCGGGTTCCCGCAGGATGACTGGGCCGATCCGGGCGCCGCGCTCAACGACCTGATCCTGCCGGTGGTCACCGTGGCGCTGGTCATGTCGGCGTCACTCATCCGGTACGTCCGCTCCGCCACCCTGGACGTGCTGGACAGCGACTACCTGCGTACCGCCCGGGCGCTGGGCTCGTCGTTCGTGTCCGCGATGTGGCGGCACGGCATCCGCAACGCCTCGGTGCCGGTCATCTCCATCCTCGGCATCGAACTGGCCACGACGTTCCTCGGCGCGGTCGTGGTGGAGAGCGTGTTCGCCCTGCCCGGCCTGGGCAGCATGCTGGTCCAGGGCATCGCGGAGCACGACTACCCGGTCATCCAGGGTGTCCTGCTGGTCAGCACGTTCGCCGTCCTGGTCATCGGGTTCCTCGCCGACCTGGCGCAGCGGATCATCGATCCCCGGCTGCGGGTCGCCCACCTGGCGGTGGCGCGATGAGTGCGGCGGTCTCCGTGCCGGTCCGGACGCCGGCCCGACGTCGGCGGCGGTCGGTGACCCTCACCGCCGGCTGCGTGCTGGCCGGCCTGATCGTCGCGCTGGCCGTCGTGTCGCTGGTCTGGCTGCCGTACCCGCCCTCCGACGTGTCCGGCGGCCGGCTCGCCGGCCCGGGCGGCGGTCACCTGCTCGGTACCGACAAGCTGGGCCGCGACCTGTTCACCCAGCTGATGATCGGTGCCCGGATCGCGCTGGCGGTCGGCTGCGGCGCGGTCGCGCTCGGCGGCATCCTCGGCGTCGCCACGGGGCTCGCGGCCGGTTTCGCGACCCGCTGGCTGGACGACGCGATCGCCGCGGCCCTGGACATCCTCATCGCCTTCCCCGTCCTGCTGGTGGCCATGCTGCTGGTCGCCGCCCAGGGCGCGTCACTGGTCTCGGCCATCGTCGCGATCGGGCTGGGCTCGTCGGCGGTCGTGGCGCGGCTGACCCGGGTACTGGTCAAGCGGGTCCTCGCCCAGGACTTCGTCACCGCCGCCCGCACCTCGGGTACCTCGTGGCCGCGGATCGTGCTCGAACATGTGCTGCCCAACGTGTGGCCGACCCTGGTGGTCAACCTGGCTCTCCAGCTCGGCGTCGCGGTGCTCGCCGAGGCCAGCCTGTCGTACCTCGGGCTCGGCGCGCCGCCGCCGAACGAGTCGTGGGGGCGCATGCTCCAGGAGGCCCAGGCGACCGTGCTGACCGCTCCGCTGGGCGCGATCGCCCCCGGTGTGCTGCTGATCCTGCTGGTGATCGGGGTCAACCTGATCGCCGACGGCCTGCGGGACGTCGCCGACCCGACCCGGAGGCGGTCACGATGAGGGGGCGGTCACGATGAGCCTGCTGACCGTCTCCGGCCTGTCGGTGCACGCGCCTGACGGGCGGGCACTGGTGCGCGACCTGTCCTTCGCGATCGGGCCGGGTGACCGCCTGGGCCTGATCGGGGAGTCGGGCTCCGGCAAGTCGCTGACCGCGCTGGCCATCATGGGCCTGCTGCCGGCCGGCATGACCGTGTCGGGCAGCGTCCTGCTGGACACCCCGGGCCTGCCGGCCAGCGAGGTCGTCGGCGCCCCGGCCCGCCTGCTCAACCGGTTGCGCGGCCGGGCCGTGACCGCGGTGTTCCAGGAGCCGCTGACCGCGCTGGACCCGCTGATGCGGGTGGGCCGCCAGGTCGCCGGGCCGCTGCGCCGCTGGCGCGGGCTGCGCGGGGCCGCGCTGCGCGAGGCGACCCTCGCGGCACTGGCCGAGGTGCGGCTGACCGACCCGGAGCGCATCGCCCGGGCGTACCCGCACGAGATCTCCGGTGGTCAGCGGCAGCGGGTCGCGATCGCCATGGCGCTGGCGTGCCGACCGGCGCTGCTCATCGCCGACGAGCCGACCACCGCGCTGGACGTGTCGGTCCAGGCCGACGTGCTGTCCCTGCTGGCCAACCTGATCGCGGCGCACGGGATGTCGCTGCTGTTCATCACGCACGACCTCGCCGTCGTGGCCGGCGTGACCGACCGGGTACTGGTGATGCGCGACGGCACCGCCGTGGAGTCGGGCACGGTACGGGACATCGTCACCGCGCCCCGAGCGCCGTACACGCGCGACCTGGTGAACAGTGCCCGTACCTTCGACGCGGCACTGGACCGGAGGAAGCCGTGAGCAACGCCATCCTTGAGGCGCGCGACGTGCACTTCGGGTACCGGCACTCCGCGCCGGTACTGGCCGGCGTGTCGTTCGCGGTCCGGCCCGGTCGCAGCATGGCCCTGGTCGGCGAGTCCGGAGCGGGCAAGACGACGCTGCTGCGACTGTTGCTGGGCCTCGCCCGGCCGGGATCCGGTGCGATCCTGTTCGACGGCCGGGAACTCGACCTGGGCGACCGCGCCCGGCGGCTGGAGTTCCGGCGGGGCGTGCAGACGGTGTTCCAGGACCCGTACTCGTCGCTGGATCCGCGGCAGCGGGTCAGCCGCATCGTCGCGGAACCGTTGCGCTCGCTGGGCCTCGGCCCGGCCGCCGTCGACCGGGACGCGCCGCGCGCCGACCGGCGGGCGGAGATCCGCCAGCGGGTCGCTGCCGCGCTGGACTCGGTCGGGCTGCCCGCCGACGCGGCCGACCGGTACCCGCACGAGTTCTCCGGCGGCCAGCGCCAGCGCATCGCCATCGCCCGGGCTGTCGTGTGCGAACCCCGGGTGCTGCTGGCCGACGAGCCGGTCAGCGCGCTGGACGTGACCACCCGGGTGCGCATCGTCGACCTGCTCGGCGAGTTGACGCGCGAGCGCGGGTTGACCGTGGTGATGGTCTCGCACGATCTCGGGGTCGTGGCGACCCTGTGCGAGGACATCGCGGTGCTGGAACGCGGCCGGATCGTCGAGCAGGGCGGGATCGACGCGGTACTGGGCTCCCCCACCCACCCCTACACCCGGCGGCTGATCGCCAGCGCGCCCCGGCTGCCGGCCGCCCGCTAAAAGCAGCGCCGGTACCGGGCGGACATCGAGCGTTCGCCATCCCGGCGCGGGCGACGTGTTCGGGGACGCGACCAGCCTCGAAGTGCGCACCCGCCGGTCCGGTACGGTGTGCCCATGGCGCTGGTGGAAGTGAACGGTACCCGGCTCGCGTACGACGAGGCGGGCAGCGGTCCGCCCGTGGTCCTGGTCCACGCGGCACTCGCCGACCGGCGGATGTGGGAGCACCAGTTCGCCGCGCTGGCGGCCAACCACCGGACCATCCGCTACGACTGGCGCGGGTACGGCGAGTCCGGTGACGCCGCCGGTGAGTTCGCCCACCACGAGGATCTGCTGGCGCTGCTGGACGCGCTGGACGTGGATCGGGCCGCCCTGGTTGGATGCTCGATGGGCGGCGCGCACGCGGTCGACGTGGCACTGACCGCACCCGACCGAGTGTCCGGCCTCGGGCTCATCTGCTCCGGGCTGTCCGGACACCGGTGGCCGCCGGCGATGCTCACCCGGGCCCGGGAGCGGATCCACCGCGCGGTACCGGCCGACCGGCTGCGACGATACGGCGAGCACACCGCCGAGCGGATCGACCCGGCGGACATCACCGCCATGGCGCAGGCGCAGCTGGATCTCATGCTCGTCGGGCCGGACCGGGACCGCGGCGACCTCCCCCCGCAGGTGTGGGAGACCGCGCTGGCCATGTGCGAGAAGGTGTTCGCGCGGGAGTGGGGGGGACCGCTGAACTCACCGCGCGAGCTCGATCCGCCGGCCAAGCTCCGGCTCGCCGAGGTACGCGTGCCGGCGCTGGTACTGGTCGGACTGGCCGACATACCCGAGATCCGGGACGTCTCGACCCTCCTGGCCGAGGGCGTCCCCGGCGCCCGCCGGGTCGATCTGCCCACTGGCCACGTCCCGCCGATCGAAGCGCCGGAGCGGGTCTCGGCGCTGCTGTCCGACTTCCTGACCGCGCTCTGACCCGCCGCGGCCGCACCCGGGTCCGCCGTGCCGGGGACCGCTCCCACGCAGTGGTCCCCGGGCACGGTCAGCGGTCCCCGAGACATGGTCAGCGGCGCCCGGGCACGGTCAGCGGCGCCCGCGGCCGAAATAGTTGGCCCGCAAGCGGTCGAGCAGGATCGCCACGCCCAGCACGCCGCCCTGCACCACCTGCTGGTAGTACGGGCTGACGTGCAGCGCCAGCAACCCGTTGGCGATGAACTCCAGCAGGATCGCGCCGGCCGCGATACCGGTGATCCGTCCCTCGCCGCCGAACAGCGACACCCCACCGACCACGGCGGCGGCGATCGCGATCAGCTCCCAGCCGGCGCCGACGGACGGGTCGGCGACGTTCATCCGGCCGATGACGAGGACACCGACGATCGACGCCAGGACGGCGCTGGCCACGTAGGTGGAAATGATCCGGCTGCGGATCGGGATGCCGGCGAGCCTGGCCGCCTCCCGGTTGCCGCCGACCGCGTAGATCTGCCGCCCGACGTAGGTGCGCTCCATGACGAACCAGGCGATCAGCACCACGCCGACGAAGAACAGCGCGGGTACCGGTACCCGCTGGACGTAGTACGCGCTCAGGTTGCCGAACAGCGATGAGATGCCGTTGATCGGGGTACCCCCGGTGATGGCCAGGGACAGTCCCTGCGCGACCGTGTACGTCACCAGCGTGATGACGAACGGCGGCACGTTCAGCCGGGTGACCAGCGCGCCGTGCCAGAAGCCGACGGCGGCGCAGATGACGATCGTGACGAGGATAGCGACCGGCGCGGGCAGCCCCCGGTTCACGTTGAACCAGGCGGCCAGGATGCCGGCCAGGCCGGCCAGCGCCCCCACCGACAGGTCGATGCCTCCGGTGAGGATGACCAGCGACTCGCCGACCGCCAGGATGCCCACCTGAGCCAGGTCGCGGCCCATCACCTGAAGGTTGCCGACGCTCGCGTAGGTGCGCGCGTTGGACGCGATGACGACGAAGACGACCACACAGGCGATGATGACGCCGGCCTCCGGCGACTCGGCGAGCCGGCGCAGCAGACCGCTCACAGTGGACGCTCCGGTGCGCTGGGGTGCGGGCTTGGTCTCTTCCGGCGCCAACGTTTCCTGGGTGCTCATGCCCTGCAACTCCGATCCCTGATCCTCGCGGGAGGAGCGGCTGCGCCGCGCCCACCTGTCTCACGCTCGCTCACGCACCCGCCTCGCTTCGCTCACCGGGCGCCTGGGGCACTCCCGCCCCGCGGTCCCGATTGCCTCGCTGACGCTCGCTCATGCCTCCGCTCCGTCCGGTTCGATGGCCCGGTCGATGACGGACCCGGTGCCGGCGGCGGCCGTCATGATGCGCTCCTTCGTCGCGCCCGCGTGATCGAGGACTGTGACCACCCTGCCGTGGTTCATCACGGCGATCCGGTGGCAGATCGACAGCAGCTCCTCCAGTTCCGACGAGGCCACCAGTACCGCCATCCCCTCCCCCGCGGCTCGGTCGATCAGGTCGTAGATCTCCGCTTTCGCGCCGACGTCGACCCCGCGGGTCGGCTCGTCCAGCAGCAGCAGTCGTGGCCGGGTCGCGAACGCCCGGCCGAACACCGCGCGTTGCTGGTTCCCGCCGGACAGCGAGCCGATCGGCTGCTCCACCGAACGCATCCGGACGTTGACGCTCTTCGCGATGTGGCGCGCCTCGTCCCGCTGCCGCCGCGGGCCCAGCAGGCCGGCCGTGCTGATCCGCTTGAGGATCGACACCGTGACGTTGGCCCGGATCGGCGCGAACGTGACCAGCGACTGCTCCTTGCGGTCCTCCGGGATCAGCGCGATCCCGGCCTGGCCGGCCGCGCCCGGATCGCGCGGGGCGTACCGCCTGCCGCGCAGGAACATCTCCCCGCCGGTGGCCGGCTGCGCACCCGCGACCGTGTGGATGAGCCGGCTGCGCCCCGACCCCATCAGGCCGGCCACGCCGACGATCTCCCCCGCGTGGACCTCCAGGTCGACCGGGCCCAGCCCGGCCGCGCGCAGCCCGCGCACCCGCAGCAGCACCTCGCTGTCCGGTGGGCGGCTCTTGCCCTCGGTGTGGCCGATCTCGCCCCCGACCATCTCGCGGATCAGCCGGTCCTCGGTCGCCTCCGCGGGTTTCAGGTCCGCGACCAGCCGCCCGTTGCGCAGCACGATGACGCGGTGGCTGACCGCGCGAACCTCGTCGAGGCGGTGGCCGATGAACAGAACGGTGCCGCCGCGCCCGGCCAGTTGCCGGGCCAGGCTCAGCACCATCTCGGCCTCGACCGGGCCGAGCGAGGAGGTCGGCTCGTCCAGGATCAGCAGCCGCGGCGAACGGCCCCACGCCTTGGCGATCTCGATCATCTGCCGGGTCGGTACCGGCAGCGTGCGTACCTTGCGGTGCACCGGAATCGCCGCTGGTGACAATCCGATCTCGGCCAGCATCGCCTCGGCCTCGGCACGCTGCGCCGGCCGGTCGACCAACAAGCGCCGCCGGGACTCGCGCGGACGCCGGCCGAGCAACAGGTTCTCCATCACCGAGAGCTGCCCGACGAGCGGGAACTCCTGCGACACCATGGCGACGCCCAACTGGCCGGCGGCCTCGGTGGAACCGGCCGGCAGCGGCACGCCGTCGATCTCGATGTCGCCACCGTCCCGGTGCACCGACCCGGCCAGCGTGCCCATCAGCGTCGACTTCCCGGCCCCGTTCTCGCCGACCACCCCGATCACCTGACCGGCGGGCAGGTCGAGGGCGGGCAGGTCGAGTACGCGTACCGGACCGTAGGACTTGTGCACCCCCCGCAGCCGCGCGGTGACCGCGCGGCCGGGGGCGCCCTCAGGCAGCGTCATCGTCGAACTCTCAGCCGATCCCGAGCTGCTGTTCGAGGCTCTGGTACTGGCTGAGATCGGACTTGGTGACCAGACCGACGCCGGAACTGAGCGTGGTGCCGTCGGACTCCAGGTACGGCTTGACGATGGCCATGGTCGCATCCTTGCCGAGTACCTTCATCGCGGCCATGATGTACGCCCCGGTGTGCCCCTGCTCGTACGGCATCTGCACCACGGTGCCGGAGATGACGTCGGAGTTGATGAATCCGATGGTCTGCGCGTCCGAGTCGTCACAGATGATCTTCACCTTGCCGGCCTTGCCCGAGGACTGGACGGCCTGGGCCAGTGCCGGCCCATCGTAGGAGTAGACGCCGTACAGGCCGGTGATGTCGGGGTTGTTGGCCAGGATGGTCTCCGCGTCCGACGTCGCGGTGCTCGCCTGGAGGTTGTCGTTGACCTTCTGCGCGACCGTGATGCTCGAGCCCTTGAGCCCGTCCTCGAAGCCCTGGATGCGCTGCGTGGCGTTGGCCGCGGTCAGCGAACCGACCAGGATGGCCACCTTCCCCTTGCCGCCCAGCACCTGCTTCATGGCCTGGCCAGCCTGTAGACCGGCCTGGTAGTTCGGGGTGCCGAGGTAGAGGCCGGCCGCGTCGGTGCCCGGCAGCGGGGAGTCGACGGCGAGCACGAAGACACCCTTGCTCACGTCGTTGTGGATGGTGCCGGCCGCCGACTTCGGGTCGATCGCCGACAGGGAGTATCCGGTGACCCCCTGAGACTCCAGGGTCTCCAGCTCCGACGTCTGCTCCGTCAACTTGCCGTTGGGCGGCGCGAAGTAGGTGCACTTGTTCTTCGCGATCCCGAGTTCGGTGCACCCCTTGAGGAAGCCGACCTGGCCGGCTTTCCAGTAGTCGGCGGCCACGTTGACCACCATGGCGATGTTCACGCCGGACAGGTCCTTACCGGCCATCGCCGACTTGAGCGCCGCGTCGAGCTTGGAGAGGTTGTCCTGGTTGAACGCGACGGTGCCCTGCAGTGGCGCGGTGCTCGGCGGGGGCGCCGATCCGGAGGAGCCGCCGGCGTCCTTCGAGCACCCGGAACTCACCGCGAGCAGGGTGACCGCCGCTGCGACGGCGACAATTCTCGTCCTCATTGCTGTGCCCTTCCGTGTCGGGTGTGACGGGGTGGTGGCGGGCGCGGGGCCGCGGTTCACGGCCCGGTGCGTGCCGGTCGTACACCTGGATCCAGCGGAGCTGGCCGCGCGGTAGCGGCGCCGCGGCACCGGTGCACGGCGCGGCGGCATGGATGCTCGCGGGCGACCCGGCGGACCCGGGCGGCCACGGGCGATCGGTGGCCTGTTCTCGGCACAATTGTTAGCGATCTGTTAGCGTTCACACGGCTGGCCGGCCGGCCGGCGCAGCCCCGGCCGCGGTGGTGGCCCGCCCGGCGGCCCGGCGAACCGTGGCGCCACCCGGCGCCGCCGTCCCGGTTCGCCCCGCGCGTGCTCACGAACGTCCACCTCCGCGCCCTTGTCGCACTCCCGCCTCCGCAGCACGGATCGGAAGTGGCCTGCTGAGATGTTAACGCTCACAAGGAGGCTGTCAAGAGCGAAATGTCGATCCGTCAATGCGCACGAACGGGCACAATTTTAGGCGATCAGGCATATGTACGGTAGTCGCCCCCGGGCGAGCGCACGGCCATCCTCGTTCGTGGGTGACGCCGCCGGAGGCGTCGAGGCCGAGTACGGGCGCCGACGTTCGCCGGCCCGGGGCTCGGAGCCGCTGATGTCGCGGTTGCCGCGCCGGTTCATTCCGGATCTGCCGCGTAGCGGTACGGGCTCCTACGCCGCGGCGGCGCCGAGTGCCTGCTGGAATTCGCTTCGGGTCAGCCGGGCGCCGAACACCGCGCTGCCCGGTTCCAGGAGGCGCCCGGCGGCGAGCGATCCCAGCCGGACGGTGTCGTACCCGATGCGCTCGACGACGCCGGCCACCGCGTCCACGGCCGCCGGGTCGTCGCCGGCGACGCCCAGTGCCCGCCGGTCGGGCGAGCCGGCCGGCCGGCGCCCCTCGTCGAGCTCGTGGTACCCGATGTGGTTGAGCGTCTTGACGACCGTGGACCGCGCCAGGCGGTTCGCCACGACTTCGCTGCTGCCCAGGTCGCCGCCCGCGAACATCTCCTGGACGCCGTCGGTGGGTGGCCAGTAGTTCATGGTGTCGACGACCAGCTTGCCGGCGACCAGCTCGAGATCGAACGACGGGAACCGGTGCAGCGGGATGGCCAGCACCACGATGTCGGCGGCCCGGACCGCGTGGGCGGCCCAGCGGGGTTCGGCGGCCGGTGCGAGGACCTGGGTGATCAGCGCGATGCGGTCCGGGTCACGGACGCGGCGATGGACACGGGTACCCGGCCTCCAGCGCCACCCGTGCGATGACCGGGCCGGTGTGGCCGGCCCCGAGCACGGCGATCCGGGGCAGCGTTTCCGGGGTGGTCATGGACGCGGGGCTCCGGCCGGCGTGCCGGTCAGCTCCGGGTGCAGGTGGTCGCGCAGCACCCGGAGGATGTCGGCGTCGGTCAGCCCCCGGGGCCAGCGGCGGGGCCGCGCACTACGCCAGCCGCGGCAGCAGCAGGCGCGCCACGTCGAGGGCGCGGCTGGCCGGTGACCCGCCGGATGCCGGCGACCACTGCTGCGCCGACCACACGTCCGACAGCAGCGCCTTGACAAACCCCCATGCCACCACCCGGTCGACCGGCATCGCCAGCTCGTCCGCGAGCTGCTCGACCCGGGACGGCACCAGCGCGGTGAGCGCCTCGTCGCGGTTGCCTGGATCCGGGTTGTACAGCAGCGCGCCGATCTCGTACCCGGGATCGCCGACGAGACCGTGCGGGTCGATAGCCAGCCAGGGCTCGCGGGTCGCCCGGAGGATGTTGTCGTGGTGCAGGTCCCCGTGCAGGACAGCGCGTTCGGTCGCCGACGCGCACAGCTCGCGCATCAACCCGCCGGCACGCACGACCAGGTCGAGCGGGAGCGGGCCGGCCTCCGCGTACACCCGCGCGTACCGGTCGAACGCCCGCGCCTGCCTCAGCGCGTCCGGTACCGGGCAGCCCGGCGGCGGCGGTACGTGCAGCCGCCGCATCACGCCGACCGCCGCGGACGTGGCCTCGGCGTCGCGGGCGGGCACCACGTCCCGCAGGCGCCAGCCGGGTGCGGCGCGCTCCAGCAACAGGGCGCCGCGCTCCAGATCCGCCCGCAGCAGCCGGACCGCTCCCCGGCCGCCGAACGCGGCCAGCGCGGGAGCCTCCTCGGCCAGCGACGAGCCGCCGGGTACGCCCAGCTTCAGCACGGCTGGCGTGCCGTCCGCGCAGGTGGCCTCGGCGACGTAGTGGTACGACAGCTCGTACGGCGCGCCGGGCGTCAGGTCCCAGTCGGCGGCCACGCCCGCCAGGATCGACGGCAGCTCGGCGAGCCACCGGGCACCAACCTCGCCCCAGGCGCCCACGACGTTGCGGCTCAGCTCGTCGGTGATCACGCTCGAACCCTAATCCATGGCCGCACCGGCGATGGCGGCGTGCCCGGCACGGCAGCCGCCACCCGGGTGGTCCGGGACAGGCCCGGCCGACAGTTCCTGCCTGCCGCCCGGGTCGGTCAACGCGGGTTCCGGCGTCCACTGAGGACAGCGGTCCGGAACCGGGTGCCGGCTGCACACGGCGGGCCGGGCTGCCGTCCGGCGCCGGCGCGGCGGGCCGGTGCCGCGGCGCGGATGCGGGCGCGGAGGGGGTGGTCGCCTAGTGCCGCGGCGCGGCCGGCGACGGCGACGGGCCGAAGGCGGTGAGGAAGCGGTCACGGAAGGAGTCCATCGGCCAGTCCGGTGCGCCGGCACCGGGCCTGATCCCGTCCTGCCAGCCCCATCCGGAGATGTCGTCCATCACCGCCGGGTCGTGGGCGATGATGGAGATCGGTACCTGGTGGCTCGCGCCCTGACCGGAGACGATCGTCGCCGGCTGGTGGTCGCCGAGCACGACCAGGACGAGGTTGTCGTCGTGGTAGGTCTGCACGAACCCGATGAGGCTGTTCAGCGAGTACTGGATGGACTTGCCGTACTGCTCGCGCACCCGGTTCGGGTCGCGCCACACGAGCGCCGCCGACGGGCCCTGCCGCTGCATGCCGTCGAACACCGACCCGTCCCCGACCCGGTCCCAGTCCACCAGGTGCGGCAACGGCGCCCACGGCGTGTGGCTGGAGACCAGGTCGATCTCGGCCATCACCGGTGCGTGGCCGGGCTTCGCCAACTCCAGCCGCGCGAACGCGGACAGGATGTACTGGTCGGGCATGTTGGCGTAGCTGAAGGACGGCCCGTGGTAGCCGACGTTGCGGGAGTCGTAGACGGTGTCGTAGTGGTAGAACGTTCTGCCCTCCGGCCAGTCCTGCTCGTTGGAGGGCACGTCGCCGACCGTACGCCAGCCGGCGCGCTTGAACGCGTCGCTGAGCGTGAACCGGTCGGTCTTGACCAGGTCGTTGTACCGCTGCTGGTTGTCGATCCACAGCCCGGACTGGAGCGTGGAGTGGGCCAGCCAGCTGATCCCGCCGAACGTCGGTGAGGTCAGCCAGGCGCTGCGCGCGGAGAACCCGGTCGCTCGCAGCCGGGCGGTACCGCTGTCGAGTACCGCGTCGACCTCGGGCGCGAAGCTCGAACCCTGGACGGCCACCTGCCCGTAGCTCTCCACGAACGCGACGATGACGTCCTTGCCGCGCAACGCGGTCAGCAGACCGCTGCCCGGCGTGTTCCGGAACGGGTCCACCGCGGCCGCCCGGGCGAAGTCCCGTTGGCTCGCGATACCCGACCGGACCTGCCGGACCTGCTCGTACGCGGCGCCCGCGGCACTGGTCGAGGCGACCGGCGCACCGGGGACGAACCGGGCGCCGAAAGCGGCACAGGCGACCCAGACGACGGTCAGCGCCGCCACGGCGCGGGTGGAGCCGGTCCGGTGCCGGGCCGCCAGGCGGCAAAGACGCGCCAGGGACAGCGGCGTGAACACGAGTACGGCGGCGCACAGCACCACCGCGCCGATGAGGAACAGAACGGCGTCGTGCCGGCCGACCGCGTCGGACAGCAGGCTCACCGCCGATCCGAGGTAGCCGCGGTCGATCACCGGGTTGAACGGCCGGTTCAGCGCGACGAAGAAGACCATGTCGAGGATCTTCACGATGGCCAGCAGTCCGAGCAGCACCCCGGCGATCGGCGCCGCGATCCGCCGTGCCCGGTCCGGCAGCGCGAGGAACAGGGCGGCGAGCACCAGCCCCTCGACCGGAATGCGGACGAACACGCCGGGCGAGAGGCTGGTGATCTCTTCCGGGGCGACGAGGGCGACCCACACGAGCAGGAACGCCAGTACCGTGGTCACCCCCGCCGCGACACCACGCAGCCGTCCGTGACCCGCGCCGCTGGGCGCGTCCGGCGCCGCGCCAAGAACCGGCCCGCTCTCCGGTGCGGTGGCCGGACCGGCCGGGTCGGGTCGCCGGACAAGCCGCATCAAGGACAACGTGTACTCCCCACTCGACGGGCACCGGCCGCCGGCGCGGTCCGGCGTGCCTCCGCCATGGAACCACGTGAACGGTCCTCGGGTGGTTCACGCAAGTACCGGTGGGGTCGCGCCGCCGCGGTCCCGGAAGGTCAGGCCCGGTCGGCCGCGGAACCTCCCGGGGTGAGCAGTCCGCGCTTGAACGCCTCGGCGACGGCCGAGGCGCGGTCGCTGACCCCGAGCTTGCCGTAGATGTTCAGCAGATGGGATTTGACCGTGGCCTCGCTGATGAACAGTTTGGCGGCCGCGTCGCGGTTGGTGCTGCCCGCCGCGACCAATTCGAGCACCGTGAGTTCCCGCTGGCTGAGCGGACCGGCGGCGGGAGTGCGGAACCGGCTCATCAGCCGCGCCGCCACCGAGGGCGCCAGTACCGCCTCGCCGTGCGCCGCCGCCCGTACCGCCCGCAGCAGTTCGTCGCGCGGGGCGTCCTTCAGCAGGTACCCGGTGGCGCCGGCCTCGATGGCCGGCAGTACGTAGCTGTCGGTGTCGTACGTGGTCAGGACGAGTACCCGGGCCGGCACGCCCAGCCGGGCCAGCTCGCCGATCGCGGTCACCCCGTCCATGCCGGGCATCCGCAGGTCCATCAGGATCACGTCCGGCCGCAACGCCTGGGCCAGCCGCAGCGCCTCGGCACCGTCGGCCGCCTCGCCCAGCACCTCGAACCCGGGGTCCGAGGCGAACATGCCGCTCAGCCCGTCCCTGACGACCGGGTGGTCGTCGGCGATCAGAAGCCTGACCGGGGCCCCGCCGGCGGATCCGGTCACTGACCCACCCCCGCCGGTACCGGGACGCACGCCGAGACCGCCGTGCCGCCGCCGGGTTCCGACTCGACCTGCAGCGACCCGGACAGGCTCTCGATCCGCTGCCGCATGGCGAGCAGGCCGAACCCGCCGTCCCGCACGGTGCCCACCCGGTCCGGCCGCAGCCCGGCGTGCCCGCCGCCGTGGACGCCCAACCGGTCCGGTTCGAAGCCCGCGCCGTCGTCCCGGACGTCCAGTGCCACATCGTGCTCCAGGTACGACAGCGTCACCCCGACCCGGGTCGCCCGCGCGTGCTTGGCGACGTTGGCCAGCGCCTCCTGTGCCGCGCGCAGCAGCGCGACCTCCGCCTCCGGCGGCATCGGCCGCACGGTGCCGGTCGTGGCGACCTCGACCGGAATCCCGTGCAGCGCCGACCACCGCTCCGCGACCCCGGCGATGGCCTCAGCCAGCCGTGCGGTCTCCAGCGGCTCGGGGCGCAGTTCGCGCACCGACCGGCGCGCCTCGGTCAGGCTCTCCCGGGCCAGCCGGGTGGCGGCCGCCAGGTGCCGTCGCCAGCTGGCCGGATCGTGCGCCGCGTGCTCCGCCGCCTGCAACTGGGTGATGATCCCGGTGAGCCCCTGGGCGAGAGTGTCGTGGATCTCCCGCGCCATCCGCTGCCTCTCGTCGAAGACGCCGGCCTCCCGCGCCTGGGTGAGCAGTTGCTGGTGGAGGCCGGCGTTCTCGGCCAGCGCCGCCTCGAGCTTGCGGTTGGCCTCGCTGACCTCGCTCAGCGCCTGTTCACGCCGGTCGGCGTGTTCGTCGCTGCGCCGGCCGACCCAGCACATCCCGCACATCGGAGCCACGTTCACGATCAGCACCGCGACGTAGACGGCCACGCCGAAGGCGGTGTCCTTGGGGATGCCGGACGCCTGTGCGGTGGCCGCGACCACCGCCACCCCGGCGACTCCGGCGAGCTCCCAGGGCCAGGCCAGTAGGGAGAACGCGTAGACGTACCCGGCCGGCGTGAAGAACCCGAACCAGGAGTCGCGAACCACCAGCGCCATCATGATCGGCAGCAGGCCGGCCAGGAACACGGCCATCAGCCGCGGCCGGTCCCGCCACGCCGGGTGCAGCGTGACCATCCAGAGCATCCACGCCGCGGCCAGCCCGCACAGGGCGAGATCGATGAGCAGTGAACCCGGCACCGACCACTTGGTCGCTACGGTGAACGCGACGAGAACCGCCAGCAGCACATACGGTGCGACGGTCACCACCGGGCGCGTGCGCCGCATCAGCATGTCCTGCCAGGGGCTCGGTGCGTTCATGTCGCCAACCTCCGCGGGCAAACCTACTCCCAGCGGAACAGCCGCGCCGAGGCCAGCCCGAACACCACCGCGTACACCGCCATGGTGACCAGGTTCAGCGGGTGCGGCCAGTGTCCCTGGGCCGAGTCCTGCAGCGCCTGCACGGCCGCGCCGAGCGGAGCCGCGTGACTGATGTGGCGCAGCACCGGGGGCATCTGGTCGATCGGCAGCCACAGCCCGGCGAAGAACATCATCGGGAAGAACAGGATCGTGCCGATCGCCTGGGCGGCCCGGGCACTGGGTGCGACCGCGGCCACGAACAGGCCGATGCCCAACAGGGCCGCGGCGCCGAACAGTGCGGCGACGACGAAGCCGGCGAACTGTCGCGGCAGGCGCACGCCGTACCCGATCCGGGCGACCGCGAGCAGCAGGGCGATCGTGACCACCAGGACGACGAGGTTGACCACGAGCTGGGCGGCGAGTACCCGCGCCGGACCCACCGGCGTGGTCCGCAGGCGGCGCAGCACGCCCCGCTCCCGGTAGGCGGCCAGCGCCATCGGCAGCGCGACGAGCTGCGGCATCGCGATCACGAACGCGATCAGGATGGGCACGTAGACGTCCAGCTCGGTCAGGCCGCCGAAGTCCGGATTCGGCCGGTTGAAGGACGGGATGCTGGCGAAGATGATCAGCAGGAGCAGGGGGAACCCCAGGCCCCAGGCCGGCCCGACCCGCTCGCGCAGGTACAGCTTGAACTCGGTGGTGGCCAGCCGGCGGAACGCCGGGGGCCGGGCGGCGACCGCCGGCGGTGCGGTGGTGTTAGACATTCTTCGTTCTCCTCTTCCTATCAACCCTGCTCGGTGCGCCGGCCGGTGAGCGCGACGAACGCGTCCTCCAGGCTGGCCTGCTCCACGCGCAGCTGCCTCGCCACGATCTGGTTGCGGGCCAGCACCGAGGTGACCGCGTTCAACGCGTTGGCGGTGCCGGTGACCACCACCAGGTCGCCCTGCCGGGTCACCCCGGTGACCTCGGGAAGGTCGGTCAGCAGCCGATCGTCCAGCGGCACCGAGGGCCGGAACTGGATCCGCTGCTCGACCTCGACCCGCTCGGTGAGCCCGGCCGGGGTGTCCACCACCATCACGCGGCCGGAGTCGATCACCGCGATCCGGTCACACAGCCGCTCTGCCTCCTCCATGAAGTGCGTGACGAGCACGATGGTGACGCCCTGCGCGCGCACATCCCGGATCAGGTCCCAGGTGTCGCGCCGGGCCTGCGGGTCCAGGCCGGTGGTCAGCTCGTCGAGGACCGCGACCCGAGGGTTGCCGACCAGCGCGAGGGCGATGGACAGCCGCTGCTTCTGGCCGCCGGACAACTTGTCGAACCTGGTCCGGCTCTTGGCGGTCAGCCCGAGCATGTCCGCGAGCGCGCGCCAGTCCGCCGGGTTCCGGTAGAAGGAGCTGTACAGCTCCAGCGCCTCGGCGACCCGCAGCCGCCCGGGCAGCTGGCTGTCCTGCAACTGGATGCCCAGCCGCTGGGTCAGCTCGGCCCGGTCCCGGCCGGGGTCGAGCCCGAGCACGCGGATCCGGCCCCGGTCCGGCGTCCGCAGCCCGGCGACACACTCCACCGTGGTGGTCTTCCCCGCGCCGTTGCGGCCGAGGATCCCGAAGATCTCGCCCTCCTCGACGCTCAGCGAGACGTCGTCGACGGCCACGGTGTCCCCGTACTCCTTGTGCAGGTGCTCTATTTCGATCACTGGCGACATGCGCTCGTCCCTCCGGCCCGGCCCCTGCGGCCGGTGTACCTCGACGATCGCAACCGGACACCGGGGTCCGCATCGACCGGCCGGCTACGGGACCGGCGGACCTTCCCGGTGCGCCGGAAGGCTGAGCGGATCCGCCGATCGGTTGGTCGGGTCCGCCGTCGCGGGTGTCGCGCTCCGCCACCACGGGCTCGGGGACGTCCACCTCGACCCGGCCCGCGTGCCCCATGCCGGTGGGGTCACTGCTGCTGGCCGGCCAGCGCCTCCATCACCCCGGTCACGTGCAACACCCGCTCGGCGAACGGGCTCACGCCGATCAGGTGCAGGCGCACACCCACCTCCGCGCAGATCCGCTGCGCCACCACGAGAGTCCCGATACCGGTGGAGTCGATGAAGGCCAGGCCCCTCAGATCGAGCCCGACCGACCGGACCTCGCCGCCATTGAGCAGGGAGGTGAACGTCTCTCGCAACCGCGCCGCGCCCGACATGTCCAGCTCGCCGAGTACGAGTACGATGACCTCGCTGGCATTGCCCGGTTTCACATTTATTTGCAGCACGAAGCGCCCACTTCCCTGCGTTTGCGTGGTTTTGCCCGGCCAGCGTACCCGGGTCGGTCGCCCGGCCCGCAACCGGTCCCGGCGCCGGTTGCCGGGCCGCTCAGCGCAGCGGCATGATCAGGACCTCGCTGCCCAGTGGGACGAATCCGGTCGCCAGGAACGCGCGCAGTGATCGCGCGTTGCCCGGCGCGACGGCCGCGAACACCGGCTCGCCACGCGGCACCAGACCCAGCGCGTCGGACAGCAGGCAACGGGGCCACAACGCAGCCGTCACACGGGGCCGCCACACGCGCGGCCGACGGGTCAGCCCCGCCCGGAACCGGCGGACCGGCCGGTCGGCGGCGTTGCGGGCGAAGGGCGCAACGCCTCTGCGTCTGCCTGATTGTCGCGGCGTTCGGCGAACGCGTCCGCCTTTCCCCAGCGGCCGGCGATGTCGAGCAGTTCGAGGTGTTTGATGCCCGCCGGCAGCGCGGGGCTGACGATCAGGTTGTCACCGGAGACATCGAGACCGAGCATGGTGCGCAGGAACAGCAGCGGCGCGCCGGCCGACCACGCCTGCGGGCTGCACGCGGTGGGGTACTGGACGGGAAACCTGGTGAGGCTGCGCTGGTAGCCGGCGAACGCCTCGGGCAGGCGGTTGTTGAAGAACTGGGCCGCGTCGAGGATCTGCGCGGCCACCAGTGCCGCCTCGGTCTTGTACCGGTACCGTCGCAGGCCCCACGCGATGATGGAGTTGTCGTACGGCCACACGGTACCGACGTGGTACCCGATCGGGTTGTACCGCGACTCGTCCGTGCTCAGCGTGCGGATTCCCCAGCCGGAGAACAGCTTCGGGCCCATCAGGTGGTCGACGATCCGCTGCGCCCGCTCCTCGCTGACGATGCCGCTCCACAAGAGGTGGCCGATGTTGGAGGACAGCGCGTCGACCTGGCCGCCGTCGCCGTCCAGAGCCAGTGCGTAGTACTGCCGGTCGGCGATCCAGAAGTCGCGTTCGAAGCGCTCGCGGAGTTCGGCGGCCTCCCGTTCGAGCCGGTCGGCGTAGCCCGGGTCGTGCCAGAATTCGCGTGCCAGCCGCGCGGCGCGCATCTTGGCGTCGTACGCGTAGCCCTGCAGTTCGCAGGTCGCCCGCGGAAAGCCCGGCAGCCGGCCGTCGCGGTAGGAGATGGAGTCCCAGGAGTCCTTCCAGCACTGGTTCTCCAGACCTTGGGCCTCGTTGCGCCGCCGGTAGGAGATGTAGCCGGTACCGGTCAGGTCGCCGTACCGGTCGATCCAGTCCAGCGCCGCCCGTGCCTCGTACTCCAGCGTGCACACGAGGCCCGCGTCGCCGGTCCACCGCTCGTACTCGTCGAGCAGCACGACGAACAGCGGCGTCGCGTCGGCGGTGCCGTAGTAGGGTCCGTGCGGCCGGTCCTGGAACGCGGTCGACTCCCCGTAACGGACCTCGTGCGGGATCCGGCCGGGCTCTTCCTCGCGGCGGTCCTCGACGCGGAACCCCTGCCAGTCGGCGAGCACCTGAAGCGTGGTCTGCGCCAGCTCCGCGTCGAACGGCAACGCCTGCAGGCTCGTGAAGATGCTGTCCCGGCCGAACGTCGCCATGAACCACGGCAGGCCGGCCGCCGGCATCGCCCGCTTCTTGGCGACCTCGGGCGCGAACCGCAGGGCGGCCAGGTCCACGATGCTGCGGTGGTAGATGTCGCGCAGTGGCTGCCAGTCGCACTTGAGCGTCGGCGCCTTGTTCAGCAACGCGTCCAGATCGCGCTCCAGTGCTTCGTGGCCCTTGCGCCAGCGGGGCAGCGCGTTGCCCCGGGTGGGCAGGTAGATGGCGGCGGCGACGCTGAGCCGGGCGCTCCACTCGCCGTGCGCGTCGACCCGCGCGATGAACGTCAGGCCCCGGCTGTCGTACTCCGCCGGTACGTCGGCGGTCACGGTCGTCGCGCGGTGGAAGGTCTCGCGCTGGTAGCCGAAGATGAGCCGGTCGTCCTCGACCCGCACGTAGCGAGTGCCCGTCTTGCCCAGCGCGTCCTTCACCTCGAAGATGTCGGCGAAGTCGCTGCCGGCCTCGATCCGGAAAATCAGCTGTGCCGGTTCGTCGCCGTGGTTGAGCACGATCAGCTGTTCGTCGAAGCCGTGCCGCATGCTGCGATGGCGCACCAGCGACAGGGTGCTGTCCACGTACACCGCCTGATCGTCCGGTACCAGGAAGAACCGCGCCTCGAAGTACTGGACGTCGTCGACCGACAGGGCGTGCAGCTTCTGCCCGTTGACGCGCAGCACCCACGTCGACAGGAACCGGGTGTCGTAGCCGAACAGGCCGACCGGTTCGGTCGGCGAGGCCGCGATGTCGCCGGCCGAGTCGCTGACCACGAAGACGCTTCCGTCGAGAATCGTCACCGGGCTGACCGCCTGGGTCATGCGGACCTCTCGGACGGCTGTCCGGACATGTGCCCGGGCCGCGGTCCGGACCGCCGCGCGTGATCGTCCTCGACCAGCGGTCCGGGCCGGCCGCGCATCGCCGGTGCCCCGGCGAACAGCCGGGTGAGCAGGCTGAACCGCTGGCTTTCATCGATCAGCGTGATGCTGATGGCTCCCCGCATCAACGATTCCAGCGCGCTCACCTCGCCCCGGATGAGCTGATTGAACACGCTGCGGTCGGCCCGCAGCACCCAGCCGATGTTCCGCTCCTGCGGAGTCATCGAGGCGCGGCCGTCCCTGACCGTGACGATCCACTGGTCGGTGCGGCCCCTGTCGCAGGCTTCGAACCGCCCGACCGTGGACAGCCGGGCCAGCAACGGGTCGTAGCCACGGTGGGTCAGTTCGTCGAAGAACGCGTCGATGAAATCATCCTCGGTCAACCGGCCACACCTCTCCCTCGCCCCGGCCAGGACGCAGGGACCGGCCGGGCGCTGCCGCACCGGCGGCCGGGCTGACAAGCGGCCGGGCTGACAAGCGGCCGGAGCCCGGTGGCGGCGGAGGCGAGCCCCCAACGTTTGCCGGTGCCCTACCCGAAGCCACCGGCGGCAAACGTCGCTACCGGACTCTGCGGTGCGCCCCCACGTGCCGCTGGTCGCGCAGCAGCCGCAGGGCGGCGACGCCGGTACCGAGGATGAGTACCGTCGCGACCAGCGCCAGGCTGTACCGGGCCGCCCGGTCCGCGCCGAGTGGGGTCACCGGCCCGATGTAGGGCTGATTCGCCTCCACCGAAGGACCGGGCGGGGTCCCCGGGACACCGCCGGAAAGCTTCACGTCCGGCGCGACCGCGGCCGCGACCGCCCGGGCCGTGCCCGCCGGGCTGCCGGGGCGGCGGAGGAACGGGGACGGTTTGGCGGCGGGGCCGCTCGCGCGCACCGGAGCGGGAGCGGACGTGAGCCCCGGGGTCGCGGGCGTCGGCTGCGGCCCGGGCGGGGACGAGCCGGGTGCGCCGGTGGTCGCTGGCGGCGACGGAGTGCCCGACGGGGTGGCCGACGGGGCGCCGGTGACCGGTGCGGCCTTGGTGGTGACGGCGACGGTCAGGATGCCGGCGAGCGACAGGAGCGGCGCCGGGCAGACCGGAGTCAGCCGTACCGTGGCGGTGGCCGCCGCGGCCAATGTCAGCCGGACGCTGTTTCCGGCCGGTACGGTGCGCACGCCACGGCCGTCGACCAGCACGGTCGCGGCCACCCCGAGGTGATTGACCACCCGGAGCCCCGTCCCGGCCGTCATGGTCACAGCGGAGGTGTCCGGCAGGGACGTGGCACCGATGCCGAGCAGGCCGCACCCGCCGGTGAAGTCGACCGAGGGTTCCGCCGCCCAGGCCGGACCGGACAGCAGCACGGCGAGGCCGCACGCGCAGACGGCGAGGAGCGCGGCGACCCGCAACCGGACCCTCACCATGTCAACCCCCCGCGCATAGCTGACTACCCTAAGCGAATCCTTCTCTTGCCGGAAGGCGGCGTACGGCTGAGCCGGCCTCGACACGCGGCCCAGCACGGATCGCAGGTACGGCGTGGAAGGATGGAGCGGGTGGCCAGCTACGAAGTCGCAATCGTCCTGCTTGAGGATGACTCCGGTGCGATCCTCATGCAACTGCGGGACGAGCACGCGCCCACCTCGCCGAACCGCTGGAGCCTGCCGGGCGGCCACGTCGAGCCGGGCGAGACGCCGGAGCAGGCCGCCCGCCGCGAACTGCTGGAGGAGACCGGACTGACGGCCGGGCAGCTGCGTCCGCTGTGGACGGGCCCGCGCCCGTTCGAGGAGAGCTTCCCGGACGCGGTGACCATCCACGCGTTCCGCGGCACCACGAAAGCCCGGCAGGAGGACGTGGTCCTCGGTGAGGGTAAGGCGATGATCTTCGTCCCCCGCGATCGGGTGCTCGACCGCGACCTCGCGGTGACCGCCGCACTGGTGCTGCCACTGCACCTGAACGCCCGCTGACCCGCCCCGCCCCGTCCCTACTGCGCCCCGCGCCTCTCTGGCCCGGGCTCCGCTCTGCCGGCGCCCCGCCCTGCCCCGTGGTCACGGCCGCACGCCGCAAAACAGCGCGTCGACGAGCCGGTCGGCGAACGGTTCGTCCAGCGGTTGGTCGGGGACGAGCAGGCGGTGGTAGCACGCTCCCCAGAGCTGGTCGATCATGGTCTCGCAGTCCGCGTCCGGCCGCAGCTGCCCGGCGGCCCTGGCCTTCTCCAGGCGCTTGACGCCCAGCGCGCGGCGAGGCCCGCTGTAGCGCTCCCGCCACGCGGCGAGCAGGTCCTCGTCGGTCTGGGCCGCACCGATCAGCTCCCGGACGACCCGGCCGGCGTTCGTACCGGTGAGCAGCCGTATCCAGCTGCGCAACTGGGCACGCAGATCCGCCTCGACGTCCCCGGTGTCCGGAAATGCCAGCGCCGGCTCGGTCGCCGCGAAGTACCCGTCGAAGGCGAGCGCGCCCCGCGACGGCCACCACTTGTGGATCGTCACCCGGCTGGCGCCGGAACGCTCGGCCACCTTCTCGACGGTGAAACCGGCCATCCCCTCGCCGAGCAGCAGTTCGCCCGCCGCCACCACGACCTCGCGCCGGACCTGGTCCGCCGGCCGCCGGCCACGCCCCCGCCGCGGGGGTGGGGTGATCGCTGGTGTGCTCACGGTCACCTCCCCGCTATATGCACACTATGTTCACTTCGAGCTAGTGTACAGACTGTTCATAAGTTACCGGAGATCCGGAGGAGAGTGCCATGCGCGCCGCCGTATTCGCTGCCACCGAAACGCCACTCGACCTCGTCGAGCGCGAGATCCCGACACCCGGTCCGGGCGAGATCCTGATCCGCGTCACCGCGTGCGGGATGTGCTTCTCCGATGTCAACCTGCTGCACGGGGCGTACCCGTTCGCCCGGTTCCCCACGGTCCCCGGTCACGAGATCACCGGCGTGGTCGAGGCGCTCGGCCCCGGTGTCGACTTCCCCGCCGTCGGTACCCGGGTCGGCGCGCAGTTCCTCTACTCGTCCTGCGGGCACTGTGACTACTGCGTGCGCGGCGACCAGATCCTGTGCGCGAGCAAGCGCATCACCGGCGTCAGCGCCGACGGCGGGTACGCCGAGTACTTCGTGGGCAGGGCCGGATTCGTCACCCCGCTGCCCGAGGGTCTCGACCCGGTCGCCGCGGCCCCGCTGATGTGCGCGGGCCTCGCCGCGTTCAACGGGCTGCGGCGCGCGGGTGCCACCGCCGGCTCCCGGGTCGCGGTCGTCGGCACCGGCGGCGTCGGCACCATGGCCATCCGCTTCGCGCTCGCGATGGGCGCCCGGGTCCGCGTGGTGAGCACCTCGCGCCGCGCGGAGGACAGCCTGCTGCGGATGGGCGTCGAGCAGGTCGTCGTGGCCGGCGAGACCGACCCGGCCGCCGCGCTGAGGTCCTGGGGCGGCGCCCACGTCGTCGCCAACGCCGCGCCCAGCAACCAGGCCGCCACGGCGACCCTCGGCGGCCTCGCGCCGGACGGCACGCTGCTGCTGCTCGGGTACGGGCACGACCCGCTGGCCCTGCCGCCGCTGCCGATGGTACTCAACCGCCTGCGGGTGATGGCCTCCCCGTCCGGCTCCCCCGCCGACCTGCGCGACACTCTCGCGTTCGCGGCGAAGCAGGGCATCCTGCCGCAGGTCACCCCGGTCTCCCTCGACGAAGCGCCCGGCGCTCTGGCCGCGATGGCCGCCGGTACCTCGCGCGGCCGCCAGGTCATCGCGTTCTGATCCCGGCCCCTCGCGCGCGCCCCGCAACCACCTGAGCCGGGCGGCCCGACCGCGGCACCATCCGATTGGAGCAGACCCGATTGGACATGACCGCCACACTGCCCGCGCCGGTACAGGCGCTGATCGACGCCGCCAACCGGGGCGACGCCGAGGGGTTCCTCGACGGCTTGACCGAGCACGCAACGGTCGACGACTGGGGCCGCCAGTTCCGCGGCCGGCCGGCGATCCGGGGCCGGAGCGACCGGGAGTTCATCGGGGTACGGGTGTCGCTCGACGTCACCGAAGCCGCCGGCGTCGCTCAGCGCACCGGATCCGGCGCGCCCCCGACCCGCGGGTGTGCCTCGGCGGGCGAGTCCACCCGGCGGCGGGCGACGAGGACGGCGTCGTGGATGGTGATCTCGCGGCCGTCGGGGTCCACCGCGGCGCGGGGCCGGGTCTCCGCGGCCAGGACCTCCCAGTGCGCCGGGTCGAGCGCCGCCGCGGCCTGCCCGGCGGTGAACATCAGGTCGGGAAAGTGCATCCGGTGCGCCGAGGTCCGCAAGTCGGACGGGTGGTGCCCGACGATCAGCAGCGTGCCGCCGGGGGCGACCGCGGCGGCCAGCCGACCGAACAACTCCTGGCGCGCCTCACCCGGCGGGTGCATGAACTGGGACGACACCAGGTCGTACGCCTGCTGCGCCAGCGGCGTGTCGCGCAGGTCCGCGTGCGTCCACCGGATGCGTTCGGCCACCTCGGGGCCGGCCCGCTCGGCGTGCGCCGCGGCCCGGCCCAGCGCCACCGTGGAGATGTCCAGCGCGGTCACCTGCCACCCGCGTTCGGCGAGCCAGACCGCGTCGGCGCCCTCGCCGCAGCCGATGTCCAGGGCACGTCCCGGGGTCAGCCCGGCCGCCTCCGCGACGAGCTGCGGATTGGGGTTGCCGCTCCACACCGCCGGCCGTTCGCTGTACCGCTGCTCCCAGGCCGTCGCCTCGAAGATCCCGCGTACCCGCTCCCGGTACGCCTCGACACTGTCCCGGGTCTCCTCCGCGATCAGGTCGGCGTTGATCGCGGCCCCGGCGGTCAGCCCCGCCGCGGCGGCCGTGATCACCTGGGCCTGGACGTTGGCCACGTTGCCGGCCACCCACACCCCAGGCACGGCGGTGGCCCCGGTCGCGTCGGCCGGCACCTGCCTGCCGATCGCGTGACCGGCCACCTCCACGTCGACCGGGGCGAGCCCGAGCGACTCCAGCAGTGCGGACCGGGCGGTCAACCGGGGCGCGACCACCAGCGCGTCGAGCGCGACCACCTCGCCGGAGGCGAGCCGTACCCCGGTCAGCGCGTCGCCGGTCACCTCCAGGCCGGCGACCGCACCCTCCACCACGAAGATCCCCCGTGCCGCCATCCGCTGGGCGTCCGCCGGGCGGAGCGCCGGAGTCTCGTGCAGCAGCAGGATCGTGTCCTCGGTCCACTGCCGCCACAGGTTCGCCTGCTCCACGGCCAGCGGCCCGCCGGCCAGCACGCCGACGCGCCGATCGCGCACCTCCCACCCGTGGCAGTACGGGCAGTGCAGCACGTCGCGCCCCCACCGCGGGGCCAGCCCCGGCACGTCGGGCAGTTCGTCGACGAGCCCGGTCGTCACCAGCAGCCGGCGTGCCCATACGGTCCGGCCGCCGTCGGTGGTCACCAGGAAGCCGCCGGCGTCCCGTACGGCGGTCTCGACCCGGCCGGTGAGCAGCTCGCCGCCGTACCGGGTGATCTCCTCGCGCCCGGTCGCGACCAGTTGCGCCGGGGGCGTGCCGTCCCGGCCCAGGTAGTTGTGCACCTGCCCGGCCGGCCGGTTGCGCTGCTGCCCGGCGTCCACCACCAGAACCGACCGCCGGGCCCTGGCCAGGGCCAACGCGCCGGACAGGCCGGCCGCTCCGCCGCCGACCACTACTACGTCGTACGTCTCGTCCACCCCGTGTTCCCTTCCATTGCCGGTCGGCCGGCGCTGCCGCCGCTGATGTCCTCGTTGGCGCCAACGATCCGGCGCGGGTGCCCGAAATGACAAGTACTGTTGCTGAAATGGCAAACGACGAAGCCGCCGTCCTGGCCTCGGTGGGTCCACGCCTGCGCAGCCTGCGCAAGCAACGCGGCACCACCCTGGCCCAGCTCGCCGACGCGACCGGCATCTCGGTGAGCACCCTGTCCCGGCTGGAGTCCGGTGGCCGGAAGCCGACCCTGGAGCTGCTGCTGCCGCTGGCGCGCGCCCACCAGGTGCCCCTCGACGAGCTGGTCGGCGCCCCGGCCACCGGTGACCCGCGCGTCCACTCCCGGCCGGTCGTCCGGCACGGTGTGACGTTCCTGCCGCTGACCCGCCGGCCGGGTGGAATGCGCGCGTTCAAGCAGATCCTGCCGCCGGGCACCCCCACCGGTTCGCACCGCCCGCAGAGCCACGAGGGGTACGAGTGGCTGTACGTGCTCTCCGGCCGGCTGCGCCTGGTACTGGGCGACAACGACCTCATCCTGTCGCCGGGTGAGGTCGCCGAGTTCGACACGCGCCTCCCGCACTGCGTCTCGAACCCCGGCCCGGCCCCCGCCGAGGTCCTGAACCTGTTCGGCCCGCAGGGTGAGCGCCTGCACGTGCGCGCCCGCCCGGCGGCCCGCTGACCGTGCCACCGCCGGGCGCGGCCGGGGCGATCGTCCGGCCGCCCCGGGTAGATGAGCTGCGCCGCGTGCCCGTAACCCGGCCGCCACTACAGTAGCGGCATGTCAGCCAAGTCCGGAGCGTCAGCGAACGATCCGGCAGACGAGCCGGAGCGGGCCGCCGCCGCCCGGGCCGTGGAGCGTGGCGTCAGCGACCTGTACCGCAAGGCACGGTCGCGGGCCCGGGGCCTGCACCGGGACATCCACCCGGCGCTGACCCCCCTCGGCCTCGCCGTGCTGCGCCTGATCCTGGACGAGGAGCCGGTGCGTGGCGCCGCCATCGCGAGCACTCTCGATCTCGACAAGGCCACCGTCAGCCGCCACACCGCCATCCTGCGCGACATCGGCCTGGTTGAGGCTCTCCCCGACCCGCAGGACGGCCGCGCGACGCTGCTGGTCTCCAGTGCCGCCGCCCAGAAGGCGTTCGCGGCCTTCCGCGCCCAGGCGCAAGCCGAGTACCGGACCATGCTGGCGTCCTGGACGACGCAGGACATCGTCGCCTTCGGCCGGCTCCTGGGACAGTTCAACCGGGCCATCGCGAACGGCCCCGGATCCGCGGACACATAGCCGGGACAGCGGGTCGGGCCGTGTGCCCGTCGCCTGCCGGCCGCCGGTCGGCCGTAGACTCGCCCGGTGACGGCCGAGGAGCACGCGCGAGACGTCCTGCACCGGATCTTCGGGTACGACGCGTTCCGGGGCGAACAGCAGCAGATCATCGAACACGTCGTCGGCGGCGGCGACGCCCTGGTGCTCATGCCGACCGGCGGCGGCAAGTCGCTGTGCTACCAGATCCCGGCGCTCGTCCGCGACGGGGTCGGCGTAGTCATCTCGCCGCTGATCGCGCTCATGCAGGATCAGGTCGACGCGCTGCGGGCGCTCGGCGTGCGGGCCGACTTCCTCAACTCGACGCTGAGCCTGGACGGGCGGCGTGCCGTGGAGGCGACGTTCCTCGCCGGCGACCTCGACCTGCTCTACCTCGCGCCGGAGGGCCTCGGCGTACCGGCCACCCAGCGGCTGCTGGACCGGGGCAGGATCGCGCTGTTCGCCATCGACGAGGCGCACTGCGTGTCGCAGTGGGGCCACGACTTCCGCCCGGACTACCTCGGGCTGGCCATGCTGCACGAGCGGTGGCCCTCGGTACCCAGGATCGCGCTGACCGCGACCGCGACACCGGCCACCCACGCGGAGATCGCGCAGCGCCTCAACCTGGGGCGGGCCCGCCACTTCGTGGCGAGCTTCGACCGGCCCAACATCCAGTACCGGATCGTGGCGAAGAACGAACCCCGGCGGCAGCTGCTCACCCTGCTGCGCACCGAGCACCAGGGCGACTCGGGCATCGTGTACTGCCTGTCCCGGGCATCCGTGGAGAAGACCGCCGAGTTCCTGGTGCAGCAGGGCATCCCGGCGCTGCCGTACCACGCCGGGCTCGACGCGGGCACCCGCGCGGCCAACCAGTCCCGGTTCCTCCGCGAGGACGGGCTGGTGATGGTCGCCACGATCGCGTTCGGCATGGGGATCGACAAGCCCGACGTGCGCTTTGTCGCCCACCTGGACCTGCCGAAGTCGGTCGAGGGCTACTACCAGGAGACGGGTCGCGCCGGCCGGGACGGGCTGCCGTCCACCGCCTGGCTCGCGTACGGCCTGCAGGACGTCGTCCAGCAGCGCAAGATGATCGACTCGTCGGAGGGCGACGCGGCCCACCGCCGTACGCTGGCCGGCCACCTCGACGCGATGCTCGCGCTGTGCGAGACGGTGGAGTGCCGGCGGGTGCGGCTGCTCGCCTACTTCGGTGAGGACAGCACGCCCTGCGGCAACTGCGACACCTGCCTCGCACCGCCGGAGTCATGGGACGGGACGGTGGCCGCGCAGAAGCTGCTGTCGACCGTGCTGCGCCTGCGGCGCGAGCGCAACCAGCGCTTCGGGGCCGGGCAGGCCATCGACATCCTGCTCGGGAAGAAGACCGACAAGGTCATCCAGTTCGACCACGCGTCGCTGTCCGTGTTCGGCATCGGTACCGGGCTGCGGGAGAGTGAGTGGCGTGGCGTCGTACGGCAACTGCTCGCCCAGGGGCTGCTCGCGGTCCAGGGAGACCACGGCACCCTGGCACTGACCGAGGCCAGCGGCGACGTGCTGCGGGGCACCCGTCCGGTGATGATGCGCCGCGAACCGGAGCGGCCCGCCCGCCCGCCCCGACCCGCTCGCGGGTCCGGTTCCGCGTCCGCGGCGGCCGACCTCGACCCGCAGGCCCAGCCGGTCTTCGAACGGCTGCGGGCCTGGCGGGCCGCGGCGGCGCGGGAGCAGGGGGTACCCGCGTACGTGATCTTCCACGACGCGACCCTGCGGCAGATCGCGACCGAGGGGCCGACCTCCCTCGCCCAGCTGGGCTCGGTGGGCGGCGTCGGCCAGGCGAAGCTCACCCGGTACGGCGCGCAGATCCTGGAGGTGCTGGCCGCGTCCGGATGAGGCGTCAGTACGCCACGCCGACGGTCTGCCTCACCGACTCCGGGTCCCCGACCGTACGCAGCATCAGGTCGGCGACATCGGCGCGGCCGATCACCATCCCGTGGCGCAGGTTGCGCCCGTACGCGGTGCGGTACCGCCCGGTCAGCGGCTTGTCGACCAGGCGCGGCGGCCGGACCACCGTCCACTCCAGGCCGCTGCCGCGCAGCAGGTCCTCCATCAGCGCGAGGTCCTGGTACGGCTTGCGCAGCACCGCCTTCATGGCCGGCGCCAGGACGGTGCGCACCACGAACCCGTCGCCCGGATCGTGCTTCGGCGGGTTCGGCCGGCCCGGGGAGGCCACCGTCGCGACGGGTGAGGCGCTGACCACGACCACGCGACGCACCCCCGTGGTGTGCATCGCCGCGACGATGGCCCCGCTGCCGGTCTCGGCGATCCCGGCGTCGGACGGCCGGCGCCGGCCGAGGCCGGAGAGCACCGCGTCGGCTCCCGCGACGGCGGACTCGATGACCGCCGGGTCGGCGGCCGACAGGTCGGCCCGGACGACCCGTACCTCTGCCGGCAGGTCCCTCGGGTTGCGCGCGACGGCAGTCACCTCGTGCCCGGCGGCCAGCGCCAGGTCGACGATCCGCCGTCCGATGCCGCCGGTGGCGGCGAACACAGCCAGTTTCATGTCGGCTCCCCGTTCGGTTCGAAGGGTTCTCAGGCGGCCACGGCCACCGGTTGGGCCCGCTCGGCGTCGCTGTCCGCGCCGGCCGTGATGAAATCGCGCTCGCGCACCAGCACAAACGACGCGACGGCGGCGGCGAACGCGACGGCGGCGCCGACCCACAGGATCCGGTTCAGCCCGTCGACGAACGCGGCCCGGCCGGCCGTCGCGACCAGGCCCCGCAGCGGGGCCGGTACGGCGGCCGCCGCCTGTGCCGCGCCCCCGTTGCTGATCGCGTTCGCGATCGATCCCGCGTGAGGCGCCAGCGGGGTGCCCCCGAGGCGGTCGATCACGGCGGAGCGCACGTCGCTGGCGAAGATGGTGCCGAGCGCGGCGACCCCGGTGGCGATGCCGACCTGGCGCAGCGTGGAGTTGATGCCGGAGGCCATCCCGGCCCGGGCCGGTTCGACCACGCCGACCGCGGTGGCGACGAGCGGCACGTTGACCAGCCCGGCGCCGACTCCGGCCACGATCATGCCGGGCAGCAGGTGGGTCCAGGCCGACTGGACAGTCAGCCCGCGCATCGCCAGCAGGCCGGCACCGATCAGGACGAACCCGGGTGCGATGAGCAGGCGCCGCGGTGCGTGGCTGCTCAGCCGTCCGGCGATCCCCGCGGTCACGAAGATCGCACCGGTCAGCGGCAGGAACCGCACGCCGGTGGCCACCGCGGACAGCCCGAGGATGTTCTGCACGTAGATGACCAGGTAGGTGAGCAGCGAGAACAGCGAGGCCGAGATGGCCCAGGCCGCGGCCAGGCCGCCGTTGAACGTGGGTACCCGCAGCAGCTGCAGGTCCAGCATGGGCGTCGCGCGCCGGCGCTGTAGGGCGACGAAGGCGATCAGGAGGGCGGCGCTGGCGACCAGCGACACGATCACGGTTGCCGACGACCAGCCGTCGGCGCTGCTGCGGATCAGCCCGAACACGAGGGCGGCCAGGCCCGCGCTGAAGGTCAGGAAGCCGGGCAGGTCGGGCGGTGCCGCCTGGGGGTCGCGGGACTCGCCGACCTTCAGCAGCGTCATGGCCAGCGCGACCGCCCCGATCGGCAGGTTGACGAAGAAGATCCACCGCCAGGACAGCCCGCTGGTGATCGCGCCGCCGAGCACCGGCCCGACCGCGACCGCCACCCCGGTGATGGCGCCGAACACGCCGAACGCCACCCCGCGGTCCCGGCCTCGGAACGCGTCCGCGAGCAGTGCCAGCGAGGTGGCGAACATGATCGCGCCACCGACGCCCTGACCGGCCCTGGCCACGACGAGGAACAGCGGTCCGGTCGCCAGGCCGCACAGCAGCGAGCCGGCGGTGAACGCGACCAGGCCGATGGAGAACATCAGCCGGCGCCCGAACCGGTCGGCCAGCGAGCCGGCGGTGAGCAGGAACGTCGCGAGAGTCAGCGCGTACGCGCTGATGACCCACTGCAGGTCGGACAGCGATGCGGAGAACGCGCGCCCCACGTCGGGAAGCGCCACGTTCACGATCGTGACGTCCAACAACAGCATGAAGACCCCGGTGCACACCGCACCGAGCGTCCACCACTTCCGATGCATCATGATCCCCTAATGATTTTCTGAGCATCCACTCAGTAGCCTCGCGGATTATCTGAGCAAACACTCAGCTATTCTGTCAAGTGCGATCGTTCTGGCTCCCGTCTGGCGCCACGACCCGGACCGGTCGAGCAACCGGTCCGGCTCGGCGCGGGTGGCCGAGCCGCCACGACGCGGACCGGGGCGGAGCACGACATCGGGAGGCGCACGTGCCGGAGACGGAATGGGCCAGGCGTGGCCGGGGCCGGCCGCCCAGGGGCGCCCGCGAGGCGATCCTCAGCGCGGCCTTGGAGGTGATCGGCGAGCAGGGTCTCGCCAGGTTGACCACGCGAGAGGTGGCCCGGCGTGCCGGAGTGTCCGAGGCGAGCGTGTTCTACCACTACCGGGACAAGGTCGGCCTGCTTCAGGCCGTCACGCTGACCGCCCTGGAGCCGGTGAGGTCGCTCGACCTCGACCTCGACCCGGCCGCCCGCCGGCCCGGCCGGTCGCTCGGCGAAATCCTGCTCCAGATCGCCACCGCGCTGGAGAGCTTCTTCGACGGCGCTCTGCCGGTACTGGAGATGGTTCAGGCCGACCCGCCCATCCGCGCCGAGTTCGCCCAGCGGCTCAGCAGGGGCAACTACGGCCCGCACCGCGGCGTCGGGTTCGTCAGCGAACACCTGCGCGGCATGGTCGACCTCGGCCGGGTGCGGTCGGGCGTGGACACCGACGCCGCCGCGATGCTGCTCGTCGGCGCCTGCTTCCTGCGCGCCTGGCTGCGGCACCTGGCCGGCCCGGATCGCGTCGAGACGCTGCCGCGCCTGGAGGACACGACGGCCGCGCTGGCCGCACTCCTCGCCCCGGCGGGCGCCGGATGAGGATTTGCTCGGCCGCCGAACGGCGCTCCCGCGCGCCACACCACGCCGGAGCGCGGGCGGGGCACAGCGGAAACTACCTGGGCAGCCGGGCCACCGACCCGCTGCGCCGGCGATTCGCCAGCGCCTCGGCGATCGGCGTGTGGATCTGTCATTCGACGAGGCCGACCCGGCCGCGCAGGCGGCGGTCCGGCGCGAGCTCGGCCCGCCGACGGCCACGGCGACTTCGCCCACACCGGCTGAGCGGTCGGTGCCCTGGGCGGGCGCGGGTCGGCGCTGGCCAGCCGCTTCCCGCCTCCGCCGGCATCCGTTCCCCAGCATCGCTGCGGCGCCCCCGGGCGATCCCGCAGGTTCCCGCAGCGGCCAGCCGGGTTGACGCCCGCCGGCGACGGGTAGAAACACGTGCGGGGCCTGGGAGACCTGAGGAGCGTCCGATGTACGCCGACAGCGGTGAACGGTCCGCCGTCGAGGGCTCCGCACGGTTCGCCGTCGAGGACCTGCCGGTGCTGCGCGCGTTCGTCGCCCGGTCCGCACGGTCGGCCGGCCTGGACGAGGACCGGACGGACCGGTTCACCCTGGCCGTCAACGAGGCCGCGACCAACGCGATCCGGTACGCCAGGGGCTGGGCGGCGGCGACGTTCAGCACGGGCGGGGGCTGGCTCTGCGTGGAGATCAGCGACAACGGTCCCGGGCTACCGGCCCCGGGCCCGGCCGCCGGCCCGCCCCCGCCGACCGCCACGCACGGACGCGGATTCTGGCTAATGGATGAGCTGTGCGACCGGGTCGAGGTACGCAGCGGCAGGTGGGGCACCCGGGTCCGGCTCTGGATGGCCGTCGCCCCCAGCGCCGGACTCGCCGGAACGCCGGTCGAGTCCCGGGCCGGCTGAGCCCCCGGGGCGACTCAGTCGAGAGGTTCCCCGAACCACCGGGCCAGGGCCGATCGGAGCCCCTCCCGGGTCCGCCCGTCCGGGCGCGCCGCCCGCGACGCCCACGCGACGTAGCAGTCCGGCCGCAGCAGAAGGCCGGTCGCTGTCGAGTCGCCGGCGCGGGCGCGCACCACGTCGACCCGGTCACGCCAACCCCGGGCCTCCTCGGCCAGCATCCCGTCGCCGGTGAGGTCCAGCAGCAGCGGCCGGGCCCGGCGGGTGAGTTCGGCGAGCCGTACCGTTCCGGTCGCGGTGTGCAGCGACAGGTCCGGCGCCCACCGGCCGGTCAGCGGGTCGCCGTCCGCCCCGGCACCCATGTCGTACCGGATGTCCGCGCCGGCCAGCAGGTCGGCGAGGTGCGCCACCGTGTGCGGGTCGGCCAGCAGCTCGCCGAACAGTTGGCGCAGTGCCGTGACCTCCGGGCCGGGACCGATCAGCACCGACTGCGCCTGGGTGTGCATGGTCACCCGCTCGCCGGCCGGCCGGCGCTCGGCCTGGTAACTGTCCAGCAGCCCGTCCGGCGCCCACCCGCGCAGTTGGGCGGCGAGCTTCCAGCCGAGGTTGATGGCGTCCTGCAGCCCCAGATTGAGTCCGGGGCCGCCGATCGCGGAGTGCACGTGCGCGGCGTCGCCGACCAGCAGCACCCGTCCTCGGCGGTACCGGTCGGCCAGCCGGGTGCTGCCGCCGGTGAGCCGGCGCAGCAGGTGCGGGCCGGGACCCTCGGGCGACCCGATCGGCACGTCGGCGCCCAGCACCCGGCGGACGCTGTCGCGCACCTCCGCGATGGTCAGCGGCTGCCGGTACGCCTCGTCCTCCTCGCCGGGCGCGCGCTGTTCGATCGTGCTGATGAGCGTGCGGCCCTCCGGGAACGGCGCGAACACGAGCAGTCCGGTCTCGGTCCGGTGGTGCAGGAACGGTGGGACGGTGCCGTACCCGGGGACCGCCAGCCCGCCACCGGCCGGATCGATCAGTTCGGCCGGCATGCTGACGTGCGCGGTGCGGGAGATCCCCCGGTCGGTGGTCACCCCGGAAAAGTCGATGCCGGCCAACCCGCGAACGGTACTGCGCCCACCGTCGGCGCCGACCAGGAACCGGGCCTGCATCCGGTACCGGCCGTCCGGGCCGGCGACCTCGACGGTCACCGTGCCGGCGTGCTGGGTCAGCCCGGTCACCTCGTGGCCCCGCCGGATCTCGACGCCGAGTTCCCCGGCACGCGCGGCCAGTACCTGCTCGATCCGCCGCTGCGGCACCATCAGCAGGTACACCGGGTTGTCCGGGAGGGTGGACAGGTCCAGCGGGAACGCCCCGAACACGTAGCCCGGTGCCGGCCGCGGTGGCTCCGCGCCGCCGGCGAGCCGCTGGTACAACCCGCGCCGGTCGAGCATCCGGACGACCTGGCCGACCAGGCCGTTGGCCCGCTGCTCGCCGGTGGGGCCGGTCAGCCGCTCCAGTACCAGCGGCCGGACTCCGGCCAGAGCCAGCTCGCACGCCAGCATCAGGCCGTTGGGGCCGGCGCCTGCGATGACCACGTCGTGCGGCGGGCCTGCCCGCCCGTCGTCGGGCAGGGCCGCGTTTCCGGGCAGGGCCGCGTTTCCGGGCAGGGCCGCGTTTCCGGGCAGGGCCGTGTCCTCGGGCAGGGTCGTGTCCTCGGGCAGGGTCGTGTTTTCGGGCACGGTGGAACCTCCGTGGGTACGGTGGGTGTCAGCGCGCAGCCGGCGCCGGCTTCGCGGCGGCGGAGCGGACGCGCGGGAAAGCGGTCAGGAAGTCGGCGCGCCGGGGGCGGGCAGGCCGGCGGCCAGTTGAGTGAGGGCGTCGGACATCAGCCGGTCCATCGGTACCGGCGGCTCGGTGCGCTGCCAGTGGTGCATCGCGACGTTCACCACCGACAGGGCGGCGGCGGCGACCAGTTGCGGGTAAAGGTCGCGGGTGGCGTCGGTGCCGGTGCGCTCCGCGACCGCGGCCGCGAGCGCGGTCTGGGCGACGGCGCTCGCCCGCAGCATCTCGCCCTGGATGGCCGGCTCGGCGGTCATCAGCTTGAGCCCGGCGACCCACCGCTGATGATCGGGTAACGGATGCGCCTCCACCTCCGGCCCGGGAACCAGTTGCCTGAGCGTGGCCTGGGTGATCGACTCCCAGATCGGCTCGCCGGCCGGGCGCCGGCGCAACTCCTCGGCGACCCGCAGGCACCGGTCGATGTGCCGGGCGGTGATGGCCTCTGCCTTGCTCGCGAAGTAGTTGCTGAACGTACGCGTGGACACGCCGGCCGCCTCGGCGATGTCCTCGATCCGCACGTTGTCGTATCCGCGCTCGACCGTCAGACGGATGGCCGCCCAGCTCAGCGCCGCCCTGGTCTCGCGCTTCTTGCGCTCGCGCAGCCCGCCGTCCGCATTGCTCATGGCACTACCCTAGCAAAAACTGCCGACTCTGCAAACATGCTCGGACTGCAAATATACTGGGACAGCAAAAACCGGGACGGCCCGAGTGTGTACCCGCGGCGTAGAAAGACCTCGTAGGGCTGTTGGAGATCGGGAACGTCCTCCTGGTGAG
>JBDZVD010000030.1:0-61205 GCA_040255525.1 Micromonosporaceae bacterium
GCCTGCTCGAACTCCTCGGCGGGGATCGGCGGATGGCTCGGCGCGACGAACGCCACGCAACGACCCAGACCAGGCGCCGAGGCCGGTGAGGGACGCGACCTATGGTAAGTGGATCAGCCCGCGATCCGGTGGCCGGCCGCACCCAACGCGGCGACGGCCTCGACGAGCCGGACCGCCGGTACCAGAAGGTAGTCGGTGTCGTACGTGGAGAACGCGAAGACATTGACCCGGGCCTCCGCCAGCGGGCCGGTCAGCGACGCGAGAACGCCGGTCAGAGTCAGGTCGACCAGCCCGGCGACCCGCAGGCAGCGCCAGGGTGTCTCCACGGTCGCCTCGGCCGGCGCCTGATCCCTGGGGCAGATCACCGAGACCTCGTCCGGAGTCCAGGTCACCGAGACGACACCGGCCGCCGGATCCAGTCCGGCCGGAAGCGCGGTACCCGCGGGAAGGCGGCAGACCGCGTAGTCGCCCGGCAGTACCTGAAGATCCAGCATTAAGCGACTGTACGCAATCGACCGTGTACGCGGTACTCCGGTCCCAGATGGTCGGACCGCGCGCCAGTACGGCGATCAGATCTGTGAGAAGAACGTCAGCGAACCGACCGGCTTGTCGTCCTCCAGGATCGGCGTGGCCACCGCGTCGATGGTCCGCACCTCGGTCTCGGTCTGCACGCGCAGCAACCCTCGCGCGGGACGGCCGGACGAGTAGGCGAGCCGGGGCGGGACCTTCTCCAGGTCACCCTCGGGCAGCGGGACCGGCGGCGAGGTGAAGTCGACCAGTGGGATCACGCCGGCCGACAGTCGCTGGCCGACCGCCGACTCCACGTCGGGGAAGCCGAGCAGCAGGGACGCCGTACGCGATATCGCCACGATCTCGAACACGCTGTCGAGGACGAGGCAGGGTTCGACGGCTCCCGCCACGGCGCGGGCCCAGCGACTCAGCGAACCTTCCGGATCAGGCGGGGCGTCCCGGTCCGGGCCGATGATCGGTTCGGAGAGGGAGAGTTCGACATGAGCCACGGCACCTCCTCAACGCTGCGCACCAACACCATAACCCTCGGTGTCACCGGGCGGCGTCCACGCCGGGGCACACCGGGGCTGGCTGTCCACAATGGACAATAGGGCACCGGTCGAGGGGGCACCACCCCCGCAGACGTTACCGCCCGGTTCTCGTCTTGTCAGTGGCCGTCGATCCCGAATACCACTTGTACGAGTCCACCTGCGCCCGCTGCTCCGGACCCGCCCAGGTCACCGGGTGCCTGGCGATCGAGTACAGCTTGCTGACCGTACTGGGCGCGATCCGCTCGCCGTACGCGCCGAGCAGGTAGTCCAACTCGCGGTACGAGGTGACCACGCACCCCTTCGGCAAGCCATGGACATCGATCACCCCGCTGCCGGACAGCGCCACCACCGGAGTCACCGGCACCGTGCTGCCCGCCGTCCGGGACATGGCCTTGCCGGCCTGCTCAGCGAGCTTGCGCGCCTCCGGAATGTAGGTCAGGCGCCGGCCGTCGATCTGGACGACGTCCCCGGCCAACCGGACCCGGGTGCGCCCGTGCTCCTTGACTGTGACCAAGAACACACCGCCCGGCCCGATAGCGAGGAAGGTGCTCTTCGCCGGCAACCCCAGCTCGGCGATGTCGATCACCTTCCATTGCATACCCAACCGGGACAACCTGTTCACCGCGCGCTCGCGGATCGCCTCGGCACGCCGGGCCTCCCGCTCGTTACGACGGCGCCGCGCCCACTCCAACGGAGTCGGGCGCGGCGCTTGGAGCAGGGGATTCTGGTTGGTGCGGTCCGTCGGCATCAAGCCAGGCGGACGGCCGGCGTCAAGAAATCCGGTCATCGGAAACCTCCGAGGGGCCTCGATGCAGTTGTCCTTGCCACTACGTTACGTGCTCGATCGGGTACTCAAACAGTGTGAGTCCACGGAGTGAGCGGGAGTGAGCGGGGATGAATCTGACATTCACGTCCCACCGCTGGTCCTAGGCTGTCGCCGTGGTCCACTATGCGGACAGCGAGGTTGGCCGGCTGCGTACCGTCGTGCTTCACCGGCCCGGTCGGGAACTCCTACGACTCACCCCACGGAACAACGGCTCACTGCTGTTCGACGGTATCCCCTGGGTCAGCAAGGCACAGGAGGAGCACGACCTCTTCGCCGGGCTCCTGCGGGACCGCGGCGTCGAGGTGCTGTACCTCGCGAACCTGCTCACCGAGGTGCTCGCCGTACCGGAAGCCCGGCAGGAACTGTCCACCGGTGTGCTGGCGGACGTCCGCCTCGGCGAGACGCTGCGCCGCGAGGTCAGCGCGTACCTCGGGTACCTCGACCCGGCAGGGCTGGCCCGCGTCCTGATCGGCGGGCTGGCGCACGAGGAACTGCACGCCGGCTCCGGTCTCGTGTACGCGATGCTCGACCCGCACGACTTCGTCATCGACCCGCTGCCGAACCTGCTGTTCACCCGCGACTCGTCGGTGTGGATCGGGGACCAGGCCGCGGTGACCAGCCTCGCCATGCCGGCACGGCGCCGGGAGAGCACGCTGACCGGAGCCATCTACCGGTACCACCCACGGTTCGCCGGTACCCGGCTGCTCTACAAGCCGGGGATGGAGCACCTGGAGGGCGGAGACGTCCTGCTCCTCGCCCCTGGGGTGATCGCGGTCGGTGTCGGCGAACGGACCACCCCGGCGGGCGCCGAGCGCCTCGCCCGGCGGGCCTTCGCGGCCGGGCTGGCGCACACGATCCTGGCCGTACCGGTGCACCAGCAGCGGGCCACGATGCACCTGGACACGGTGTGCACCATGGTCGACGTCGACGCGGTGGTGATGTACCCGGCCCTGGCGCAGGACCTCGTCGCGTACCGGGTGACCAGTGGCGGCGATGAACCACGCGTGGACGGGCCGGAGCCGTTCCTCGTCGCCGCGGCCGAGGCGATGGGCATCGAAGCGCTACGCGTCATCGACACCGGGCTCGACCCGGTGACGGCCGAACGCGAGCAGTGGGACGACGGGAACAACACGCTGGCCATCGCGCCCCGGGTCTGTCTCGCGTATGCCCGGAACCGGGAGACCAACACTCAGCTCGAACGCGCGGGCATCGAGGTGATCCGGATCCCCGCCTCGGAACTGGTCTCCGGCCGGGGCGGCCCGAGGTGCATGTCGTGTCCGGTGAGCCGGAACCCGGTGAGCGCCGCCGGGTGACCCGGCCGGGGCGACCCCGGCCGGGTGGTGCCTCAGCGCAGGGTGATCTGGCGACCCAGCAGCCCCTGGCGGGCCCGGCGCTGTTCCGGAGTCAGCGGCTCGGACGAGGTGACCGCCTCCGCGTACCGCTTCGTGAAGTCGGCCAGCGGCGCCTCCCACTCGCCGGCCTCCGGTTCCCGCGGCAGGTCCCACACCGGTACCAGCAGGCCGTGCGCGCGGAACATGCCGGCGAACTTCGTACCGTCGCCGAGCAGCAGCGCGCTGTCCGCCGACAGTCGTGCCAGGGCGTCCAGCGCGGCGTCCTCCTCCTCGGGGAGCACCCAGCGCACGTGCGACTTGTCCGGCACCCGGCACCAGTAGGCGGCATGCGCGGCGGACATCCGTACCGTCGGATAGATCGACGCGTTGGCCCGGTCGAGCGAGGCGGCCACGTTAGGATCCTCGTCCGCGCCCTCGTCCAGCCAGTACCCGAAGCCGTCGTGAACGGTGATGTCCAGCGGCCCGTCGTCCAGCACGTCCTGCAGGCGCGGTCCCTCGCCGGGCAGGGCCGGGATCGACACCTGCTCCCCCGGCTCGCTCGCCAGCGCCCGCAACAGCGCCACGGACAGGTCCCGGGACACGTCACCAGACTGCACGTGCCGCTGGAGCCCGATGAGGACGCGGCCGTCCGGCTTGGTCATGGCCGGCAAGGCCATCGGCAGCACCGTGGACAGCGTGACGGGGCGGTCGCCGTACTGCTCGATCAGCGACGCGGATAGCTTCAGCGGGGCGGACGCCGCCGGGACCAGCTCGCGCAGCGCGATCCACTCCGGCTCATCGGCCAAGCCCTCGAACGGACGGGGGACGAAGATGTCGCGCAGCTTCTGCCGCTTGGGCTCGCCAGTCTGCTGGGACGCGGTGCGGGAGATCTTCCGACGCTTGCTCACGGGCGTTCAGCTTAGACACCCGCGGACGGCTCCGGTGTGCGGTGCGGGAAACTCAGCTCAGCCCAGACACTCTGGCCGAGCCCGTCGCGCTCGACACCCCACCGGTCGGCCAGGGCATCGACGATGGTCAGGCCCCGACCGTCCACCGAATCCGGGCCGACGAAGCGCTGGCGCGGCTGTTCGGCCGCACCGCCGTCGGTCACCCGGACAACCAGCAACTGGTGGCCGACCCCGGCCCGGACCCGCCAGGCCACCCGGATCACGTCACCGGGCAGCGGGCGGGCGTGCCGGATCGCGTTGCCGACCAGCTCCGCCACCACGGCGACGGCATCGGCGAGGAGCTCGGAACTGATCGCGCCGGCGAGTTCGCCGGCGATCCGGTGCCGAGCCTGCCGTGCCCCCCGGGCATGATGCGGCACGACGACGCACCATGCACGCTCCGCTACCGCCGTCACCACGCTTTAGCCTCCCCTGGCCCCTGATCCGCACGTGGTAGCCGTACTTCTGCGACCGTACCTCCCAGTTCGCGGGGGCGTAAGGACACCCATCCGTTTTGTCGCTCGACGAGCCGCCTGACGAGGTACAACCCGAGGCCCACGCCCCCGTACCGACGGTGATTACCCGACTCCGCCTGCCAGAATCTATCGAAGGCCCGCTCAACGTGTTCCGGGGACAGTCCGATGCCCCGGTCCGACACCCGGAAGCCCACGGAGCGGGTTTCTGCCAGCGTGGACAGTTCGACCGGGCTGTCCGGGTCGGCGTACTTGACCGCGTTCGTGACCAGCTCGGAGAGCACCGTCGCGATCGTCGCGCGCTCACCCAGCGCTTTCGGCAGGGAGTCCGGTATGTCGACCTGGACCGTTGTCCGAATCTCGACAGGAAGCTCGGACACGGCCTCGCGCAGCGCATCGCCAAGGTCGAACGGGAGGCCGGCGGCCGGACCACCGAGCGCCGAGCCGTCCCCGACCGCGGACAGAAGCCGCTCGACCAGGCGGGCCAGTTCCCCGGACCGCTGGCCAAGCCGCTCGGCGGCATCGCGCCGGGCCTCCTCGGGCAGGTCGTCCCAGTGGTCGACCAGGGTGTCGGCGTACCCCTTGATCACCGTCACCGGCGTGCGCAGCTCGTGGCTGGTGACCGTGACGAACAGGTCACGGGCCTGCTCCCGGAGGTGAGCCTGAGTCACGTCGCGCAGAGTGACGAGCCGGTCGCCGGTATCCGGGAGGTCGGTGGCCAGGACCTGCAACCAGCGCCCGTCCGGCAGGCGCTGTTCAAGCACCTGCCCGTGCGTCGGCACCCGGATCGGCAGGGGGCGACCCAGCGCGGTCGCGGCCGGACGGCCCGTCACCGTGGCGGCCGCGTCGTTCCACGACCGAACGGTGCCGTCCGCGTTGACCACCGCGATCGCGTCGGCCGGCAGGGCGGTCACCGGTTCGCCGCCATACACCGGCAGCCCCTGCCCGTCCAGGTAGAGGTGCCCGAGCAGGGACGCGGACAGCGCCAGCGCATTGCGCTGGAGAGCGGTGACCGGCTCATTCCCGGGGAAGTAGGCGTGCAGCGTGCCGACCACCCGGCGGCTCAGCTCGATCTTCGCCGCCAGCATGTGGTGCACACCCGCGTCGCTCATGTGCTCGGCCAACTCGACCGGCATCTCATCGAGGCCCACCTCGACCAGGCGGTCCGCCGACATGAGCCGAACGATCATGGGATGGTCCGGGTCGACCTGACGGCCCAGGCCCCAGACCGAGACGCCGCTGCCCGCGATCACCCGGCCGCCTGCCGAGCTGTACTCCACGAAACCGGCGCCCCGGGCGCCCGCCGCGGTCTGGGCGAACTCCACCATCCGCTGGACCGCCGTCACGCCGGGCGTCCCCGCGTTGACCATGTCGGTGAGCGCGTTCAGCTCGGCGAGAAGTCCCTCCATGTCCGACGCCACGGTTGAAGTCTGCCGAATCCGGCCGCCCAGCGGAACCCGTGGGAGCCCCCGAATGGAACCTGGGGGTACCGGGATTCCCGCGCCTCAGCGGCCCAGCCGGTCCAGCACGAACCTGGGGCGGTCGGAAATGATCCCATCGGCTCCCAGCCGCAACACCAGTTCCAGGTCCGCGGCCGTGTTCACGGTCCACACGTAGAACTGGTTGCCCTGTCGGCGCAGCCGCTCCGCCAGCCGGGGATGGTTGCGCAGCAGCCGGACGCCGGGCCCGGCGATCCCGATCCCGGACGGCAGCCGGCCGTCCCGGAGCCAGGGCGGCAGCAACTCCATCAGCAGCACCGTGGGCAACTCCGGCGCCAACTGCCGGATCCGGCGCAGCGCGCCGGGCGAGAACGACATGACCGTCACCTGTACCGGTCCGGATCCAGCCTTCTCCAGCCCGTACCGGCGCAGCACGGCGACCAGCCGCTTCTCCACGGCCGGCCCGTACCGGGTCGGGTGCTTCGTCTCGATCAGCAGCCGGATCGGGCGGCCGGCGGCCAGCGCCGCGGCGAGGAGAGCGTCCAGGGTCAGCACGCGGGCGTGCGCGGCCGGCCCACCGGGCCGGTCCAGGATCAGGTCGTCCGCGCTGTCCGGCCACTGCGGGTGCCACGACCCGAAGTCCAGCCGGTTCAGCTCGGCCAGGGTGTGCGCGCTGACCACACCCCGGCCGTTGCTGGTCCGTTCCAACCGGCGATCGTGCAGGCAGACCAGGTGGCCGTCCCTGGTCAGCCGGACGTCGCACTCCAGCCCGTCGGCGCCCTCGTCCACCGCCCGCAGGTAGGCGCCCAACGTGTGCTCGGGCAGGGCTTCGGATGAGCCCCGGTGCGCGAAGACCAAGCGACCCTGTCCGGTCACGGGAGAGCGTCCTACCTACAGGATGACCGGGTCGCCGCCGTCCTCGCTGACCAGCGGACGCGCCGCCGCGGCCCAACCGAACATGCCGTCGGTCAGGTTGCGGACATTGCCGTACCCCTGGGCCAGAAGGAACCGCACCACCTCGGCCGACCGGTGCCCCGATCGGCAGACGACCACCACGTCGCCTTCTCTCGGTACCTCGGCCAGTCGCTCGGGTAGCTGCATCATCGGCAGGTGTACCGCCGTCGGGGCGTGCCCGGCCCGCCACTCGTCGTCCTCGCGCACGTCGATGAGGTAGGCGTCGTCGGTCAGCTGCGTGGCACTCACGTCAGGGATGCGCATTCGGGCAGCCTAAATCTCGTTTACCCACCTGGGGTTGGCCGCCACCCAATCTTCGAGTGTGTCCGAAGCGATCGCCTGGTAAAGCGAAGTCGCCTCGTCCTCGGCGATGACGTAGCTGACTCCGCCGATCATGTGCGGCTCCGAGGGGAGCTTGATGCCGACCAGCGAACCCGGATTGATGTTCTTGAGCCCGAAGACCAGGCTCGCCAGCGGCACGCCGTTGGTGTCGACGGTCAGGGCACTGCCCACCGCCCGGATCAGCTGGTCCAGCTTGATCGGGTTGGTCGCGATGCCCTGGTCCCGCGCCTCCTGGAAGATCGCCTTGAGGAACTGCTGCTGATGGCGCTGCCGGTCGTAGTCGCCCTCGGGGAGCAGTTCGCGCTGGCGGACGTAGTCCAACGCCTGCCAGGGGGCCAGGTGCTGGCAGCCGACCTGGTACGTCGCCCCGGTGTGGATCGACTTCGTCTTCTCGTCGACGCACAGGTTCACCCCGCCGAGCAGCCTGACAGCGGCCTGGAACCCGTCGAAGTTGATGATCGCCGCGCCGTCGAACTTGACGTCGGTCAACTGGGTGAGCGTCTTCGAGAGCAGTTGGAAGCCGCCGACCCCGCCGCCGCCGAAGTTGAAGGCCGCATTGATCTTCTGGCGGCTGCCCTTGAACCCGGTCGCCGGATCGGCCGGGATCCGCACGCGCAGGTCCCGGGGGATGGAGATGAGGTACGCCCGGTCGAGGCTGGCCGGGATGTGTACCAGGATGATCGTGTCCGACCGCTGGCCGTTGCCCGGATCGGTGTCCCGGGCGTCCGAGCCGAGCAGCAGGAAGTTCAGCGGTCCGGTGATGGCCGGGCCGACGAACGGTACGCCGAGCCCGCCGCCGGAGGTGGGCTGCACCCGCGCTCCCGGGTCGATGAGGACCGCCTTGTGTACGGACTTGTCGTACCTGGCGGCGAGGACGCGCAGCCCGGCGACGGTACCGGCGGAGAGCACCACCAGGACGACACCGACCGCCAGGAGCGCCTTCGCCCACCGCGGCATACGGCGACGGGTGCGCGCCGCGTGCGGATCGGCGGCGCCCTTCCCGGAGGCGGCCGCGACAGCACCGGATTCGGCCGGGCCAGACTCGACAGCGGCGGACTCGGCCGAGCCGTGCTCGGCGCCGGGCGCCGACGCGGTGGCCGCGCGGCTGGCCGGCCCGCCGTCGTCCGGGCGCCGCTGGGACGGGATGACCGCAGCGTGGCCGGGAGCGGACCGCGTCAGATCGAGCGCGGCGGTACCGGTGGCGTCGCCGGCGGGGACCGGCACGCCCGCCTGGGCGGAGTCAGTGGGTGGCTGCTCGACCGGTGTCCGCGGTCCGGTCGGCGGCGTTACGTCGGATCGGCCGGTGGTGGACGTGGTTCCTCCAGGAGCGCCGCGACCGAAAGGGTGAGTCAACTGTACGAACATGTCTCACGAACCGCGACCCGGGCCTGCCGCGGGCGCAACCGGTCAGCCGCGTCCGGCTGCCGCGCGACCCGCGGTCGCCCGTGGAAGCCGCGCGACCCGCGGTCGCCCGTGGAAGCCAGGCGACCCACGGTCGCCCGGTAGAACCCGCGCAACCACGGCCGCCCAATGAAGTCCGCGCAACCACGGCCGCCCGGCGGAAGCCGCAGGCTCCGGAAGGAGCGTCAGCTGGCCGCGACCCAGTCCGGGTGCAGCTGGACGAAGCTGGCCACCGAGTCGGTCGTGACGGAATGGAGCAGCTGCATGCTGGTGTCGTCGAGCGTCTGGACGCTCTGTCCGTTGATCATCTCGGTGCTGAACTGACCGTTGTTGGTCTTGATGGTGAGCAGGTCACTCGCGTGGATGTTCCGCATCGCGAAGATCCAGTCCTCGATGGAGACGCCGCCGGTGTCCACGGTCATCGCCTTGCCGACCGTGTCGAGAACCTTGCTCAGCTTGGCGAAATTCGTCAGCGTCCCGCTGCTCAGGATCTCCTTGAAGATCGCCTTGATGAACTGCTGCTGGTGGCGCTGGCGGCCGTAGTCGCCGTCCTGGTTCTCCAGCAGGTCGCGCTGGCGCACGTAGTCCAGCGCCTGCCAGGCCGACAGGTGATGGGAGCCCTTGGTGTAGGTCGCCGGCGTCACGCCGGGGACCGGACTGCCCACCGTACCGTCGGAGTTGATGTGGAACGGCGCCTTCTCCTCGCCGCTCTTCGTGAACCCGACGTGGATCGACCTCGTAGTCTCGTCGACGTACATCGTCACGCCGCCGAGCACCCGTACCACCTGCTGAAAGCCGGTGAAGTCCACGATCGCGCCGGCATCGAACTTGATGTCTGACATGCCGGGCAGCGCCTGGATGGTCCTTTCCAGCAGCTCGAACCCGTGCTGCCGGGCCGCGTTGCCGGTCAGGCCCCGGCCACCGAACGCGAACGCCGCGTTGATCTTGTCATGGCCGCCGTTGTACTTTTCCTTCCCGTTGTCGTACTCGGGAATGCTGACGTACGTGTCGCGCGGGATCGAGATCATGTAGCCCTGGTCGTGGCTGGCCGGGATGTGCAGGATGATGATCGAGTCGGAGCGGACCAGGTCGTTCGGGTTCTGGTTCGGCCGGGAGTCGACACCGACCATCAGGATGTTCTTCGGTCCGTTGACCGACGCGTGCTTCCGGTCCGCGCCCGCCGAACCGAGCAGGTTCTGCTGGGTCACACTCTTCGTCGCCGCGGCGAGCAGCGCCTTGCTCCCGAAGACCGCCACGCCACTGGTCAGCATGAGCAGTGCTCCGAACACGACGAGAAGCCTCGCCCACAGCGGGTCCCGGCGCTTGCCACCGTCGCTCTTCGGGCGCCGGTTGCCGCCCCGCTGGCGGGGCGGCCCGCCACCACCCGGGCGGCCACCCGACCGGCGGGCGCCGGACGACCGATCGCCGTCGGACGGGTCGAAGGCCGCGCTGGAGGCGTACTGCACTACCGGCTCCTGTCGCGAGAAACATTCGAGAACAACATGCACTGTACGTATGGGTCAGGACAGATGCGAGCCCAAGTCACGTGCAAGCTATCGCGAAAGGTTCAGCTCGCCACAAGTGCGGCGCAACCTCTCTCGATCACTACGAATGGTTAACGATCGGCTACTCGCCAGGGGTCGGCGACGCCGACGAACGCGCCAGGTAACTGGCGACGGTGTCCTTCGCGACCGCGTCATAGAGGGCAGACGCCTTGTCATGGTCGGACAGCACCACACTCTGCCCGTCGCGGGTACCGAAGCCGCTGTACGGGCTGGTCATGAACGTGAGGTCGCTGCTGCGCAGGCCGTGGAACTGCCACGCCATATCCGCCAACGAGAAGTCCTTGTCCACGGTCATCGACTTGGTCACCGCCTGCAGGAAGGCGTTGAGCTTCCCGGGGTTGGTCAGCGTACCGGTGCTGGCCGCCTTGTCCATGATGTCCTTCAGGAACTGCTGTTGATGCTTCTCCCGGGTGATGTCGCCGTCGGCGAACTGGTACCGCTGCCGCACATAGTCCAGCGCTTCCGCGCCGTTGAAATGCCGCAGCCCCTTCTCGAACACCCGGTGCGGCGGGTGGATCGAGGTGATCGTCTGATCCACCTGCATGTCCACGCCGCCCAGGGCGTCGGTCACCTGCTGGAACCCGCTGAAATCAATCAATGCGAGGTGGTCGATATGTACGCCGGTGAACCCCTCGACCGTCCGGATCACCAGCGGCAGCCCGCCGAACGCGAACGCGGAATTGATTTTGTTGTCTCCGTGGCCGGGGACGTTCACGTAGGTGTCGCGCGGGATGGAGATCAGATACGCGTGCTTGTGGTCCGCCTGCATGTGCATGAGGATGATCGTGTCGGTACGCGACCCCGCGTCGGCTTTCTCGTCCGGGTCGCGCGAGTCGCTGCCCAGCAGCAGGATGTTCATGGCGCCCTTGGCGAGCACGGGCGGCCGGCCACCGGTGATCTTACTGAACGGGTCTGTGCGGCCGATCTGCGAGTCGAGGTGCCGCGAATACAGGAACACGCCGAACCCGGAGAGCACCGCGATCAACGCGACGACCGCGCCGACCACCAGCGCGATCCGGCCCCAGTGCGGGCGCCGCCGGCCCCGGTACTGCCGTCCGGACGAGCCGCCCGGTCCCCCGGGGCCGCGTCCACCGCCGCGGCCACCACCGCCCGGACCGCCACCGGAGCCGGGGTCGGCCGGACGCCGGGTCGGCGGGGCGGTCACGGAGCCGCGGGCCGCCGGTACGCCGGCACGGCCGCTGGCCCGGGCCTGCGGACCGGAGACATGAGCTCGACCGGAGGGCGTCGTCATTCACCCAGGGTACGTAGGCCCTGCTAGTAGCGGCTGCCGCCACGACGGCGGACGGCACAGATCAGCAGTTACCGGACCCGATCGGCGAAGTACGCGATGGTCCGCCGCAGCCCCTCTTCGCTGCCCACCGTGGGCTGGTAATCCAGCCGGGTACGGGCCAGGGTGAGATCGGGGCGCCGCTTCTCCGGGTCGTCCGCGCTGCGGCTGATATAGGTAACAGTCGACGTGGACCCGGTCAGCCTGATGATCGTCTCGGCCAGGTCCCGCATGGTCATCTCGTCCTCGGTGCCACAGTTGACCGGGCCGGTCTCGGCGGAGTCGAGCAGCGCGAGGATGCCCCGCACCAGATCGTCCACGAAGCAGATCGACCGGGTCTGCTTGCCGGTGCCGGCAACCGTGATCGGCTCGCCGCGGAGCGCCTGGTTGACGAACGTCGGGATCGCCCGGCCGTCGTCGGGGCGCATGCGGGGACCATACGTATTGAAGATCCGCACGATGCCCACGTCCAGGCCCCGGGACCGGTGGTACGCCATCGTGGCGGCCTCGGAGAACCGCTTGGACTCGTCGTACACGCTGCGGATGCCGTTGGGGTTGACGTTGCCCCAGTACGTCTCCGGCTGCGGGTGCACGAGCGGGTCGCCGTACGCCTCGGATGTCGACGCCATGATGAACCGTGCCCCGTCGGCCTGGGCCCGCTCCAGCAGGTGCAGGGTGGCCACCGAGCCCACCCGCAGGATCTCGACCGGCAGCTGCTCGAAGTCGGTGGGGCTGGCCGGCGACGCGAAATGCATGATCGCGTCGAAACGCCCCGCCAAGGCCTCCTCGTGATCGGGCAGCCCATCGCTGATGTCCGCCTCAACCAGGGAGAATCGGGGATTGTCGGCCAGATGGGCCACGTTTTCCTTGGCACCGGTGACGAAATTGTCCAGCGCCACTACCTCGCAGCCGCGCGCGATCAGCGCGTCAACGATGTGGGAGCCGACGAACCCGGCGCCGCCCGTGATCAATATCCGGTGACCCTCGCCGTACCGCTGCACAACCGCCATACCGTTCAGGTTAATGGATCGGCTGAGGGTCGACGCCGCCGACTCCGCCGGGTCGATCGACCGGTGGCCGGACGGCTCCATAGCCGCTGGTAAGCGCCGTCCGGACCGGTCCGTTCCGGGTACGGCGGCCGGTTGAACTTCTTCCAGAACAACGAGAACAGGTTCGCCGGCAGGTTCGCCGAGGCCGCGATGGCGAACGCGACCGCGACGAGGAACGCGACGTTGAGGCTGCGGGCGACGACCGCCGGCACGAGGCCAGCGCGCCCACCCCGGACGCGGCGTAGCGGTCCACGTTGGCCTCCTCGCGCTCGCTGGTCTGGCCGCGTCGCAGCACGTTCGCGTACGGGTCGTGCGCCCCGACCACGGAGGAGGCGGGGCGAGCCCGGCGACCACGGCGGGGATCGTGGCAAACGCGACGGCGGCGATGACAGCCGGTAGGACTGCCCCGCCGGTCGAGCCGCCGAGCTACCGCTCGCCCGGCACCTGGGCCAGTTGCGGCGCGGCGGTGTTGCCGCCGGGGTCCCGCGCACGGATCGCGCCGACCACCGTGAACAGCCCGGTATCGACTTTCGACGATGCACCGGACGATGCCCGGCTGCCGCTCAACCCAGCTGCCGGTACCGGCCCCGGAAGTGGGTGAGCGGGTCGAGGTCGGGCCCGATCTCGACGTACTCGACGGTGCCCTCGACCAGCAGACCCCACCCGTACGGGCGGCTGCCGGTCAGCCGGCAACCGGCCCAGGTGTCGAGGCCGTCGAGGACCGGCCCGTACTCGGTCTCCCGCCACCGCTCCGACCGGAACGGCCCGCCCGGGGCCGGCATCAGGCCGGCGAACCGGTCGGCGAGCTGCCGGTCCGGCGCCCGCAACGGGGCCACCGTGAAGCGGCCACATTCCTCGACCGCGGCCCACAACTGCGACTCGTCGTCGATCAGGCCCAGTACCCGGCCGGGGTCACCATCCGCGATCAGCGTGGAGGACACGGTCAGCCCGACCGGGCCGGGCGCCGTCCACAGGGTCACCGGGGAGGCCAACCGGCCGCGAAGCCGCCGTACCGGCGAGCGGTCCTGTTCGGGAGACGCGAACGGGTCCGACGCGTGGATCGTCATGCCCGCGAGCCAAGCGGCCGGTTACTCATGAGCCACCCCCGGCCGCCAGCGGTGCCGAGGAACGAGGCGCCGCGGTCAAGCGGCCGGTTACTCATGAGCCACCCCCGGCCGCCAGCGGTGCCGAGGAACGAGGCGCCGCGGTCAAGCGGCCGGTTACTCATGAGCGAAGACTAATCTCGCCCAGCAGATCCGGGCCACGGCGGTCCAGCTCACTGCCGATCACTCGGGTGGTCACCAGGACCCCGGCGATCCCCCAGGCCAGCCCGGCCGGCAACACCAGCCAGGACAGCCTGCCCGGCAGGACCAGGGCCGCCATGAGCACCGGCGAGGCGGAAACCACGGCGGCGACCATGCCGATGAACGCGACCAGCCCCTTGGCGCTCGCCGAACCGCCGGCCGAGGCGAACGCGTTGCGGCTGTCCGGTACCGGGTAGGCGACCAGCACCGACAGCACCGACGCGACGGCCATCGAGGCGCCGTACATCGCCGCGGCGGTGCCCAGAGTCGCGATGAGCTGCCCGCGCTCCTCGCCGAACACCGCGACCGCCACCACGATCACCAGCAGTACCGGCACCATGATGACGGAGAGCGCGGCGGCTCGGGCCCGCAGCTCGGTGCGACCCGGAACGCCGGCCAGCAGGTGCACGGCGTACGCGCTGCCGTCGAAGCCGAACTGGTTGGCCAGGATCGCGGCGCCGGCCACCGAGGTGAACGCCACCGCGAGCGGCAGCGGCACGCCGGCGGAGTGCCCGGGGGCCAGCCGGAGCGCGACCGGGACCACGGCACCACCCACGATGATCGAGATGAGGCTGGATCGCCGGCGCGGATCCCGTGACCAGTACCGCAGCTCCCGCGCGGCGATCCCGGCGAACTGTCCGGGCCGGGCCGCCGGCCGCAGCACGGCGGGCAGCAGTGTGCGGACCACTCCGTCGCGTACCGGCCGGCTACCGCCCGGCCCGCCGGCCACGCCGATCATGGCGGACTCCAGGGTCACCGCCCACCACCAGCCCAGCAGCGCGACCGTACCGGCGACGATCCCCAGCCGTACCGGCACCAGCAGCGGTCGCCCGTCGGCCAGGTCGTACGGCGCGACGAACCCGGCGGCCAGCGGCGTCCAGCCGAGGACCCGGGCGATCCGCAGCGCCGGCGCCAGGCTGGCGTGCCCGAGCGTCGAGGAGATCACCAGCTGGAGCGGACCCATCGACGCGGCCACCAGCGCGATCACCACACCGGCCAGGTCGCGGACCCGCCGGGACCGCAGCAGCGCGGCGAACCCGCTGGTCACGGCGCGACTCAGCACGACGCACAGCAGCAGGTTCAGCGCGCCGCCGAGCACCGCGACGCTCACCCCGGCCGGCCCCGCCCGCAGCCCGCCGGCCACCGCCACACCCAGCATGGCCAGCGCGGTGGCCAGCCCGGGGATGCCGACCACGGCGCCGGCCAGCATGCCGGTCGCCAGGGTGCGTCGGGGCAGTGGAAGCAGCGCGAACCGGGCGGGGTCGAGGGTCTCGTCCACACCGAAGAACAGCAGCGGAGGCAGCAGCCAGCCGAGAACCAGGCTGGCGCCGCCGAACGAGGCCATCGCGTACCCGATGTCCCGGCCCACCGCCCCGCTCGTGAGGAACAGCAGGAATCCGGCGACGGCCAGCCACAGGCCGACCGCGAGGCTGACCGCGAAGGTGACCACCCGGCGGCCTCGGCCGCGCAGCCCGTGGGCGAGCATGCGCAGCTTGAGCCGCACGAACACGGTCACCCGTACCGGCCGGGCCGGCATCAGAGCCACGTCAGCTCCTCGCCGGTGGCCACCCGCCCGCCCACCACCTCGACGAACACGTCCTCCAGGTCGCGGCCCGCGCGTACCTCGTTCAGCGTCCCCACCGCCTTGATCCGCCCGTCCGCGAGGATCGCCACGTGACTGCAGATCTTCTCCACCACCTCCATGACATGGCTGGAGAAGATGACGGTGCCGCCGGTCTCGACGTACCGGTGCAGGATGTCGCGGATCAGGCTGCCCGCCACCGGGTCGACCGATTCGAACGGCTCGTCGAGCACGAGCAGCCGGGGGGCGTGCAGCAGGGCGCAGGCCAGGCCGATCTTCTTCTTCATCCCGGCCGAGTAGTCGACCACCAGGGTCCGGCCGGCGTCGGCCAGGCCGAGCACGTCGAGCAGCTCATTCGCCCGCGTCTCGATCAGATCCGGTGGCATCCCCCGCAGCAGCCCCTGGTAGGCCAGCAGCTCGGGACCGGAGAGCCGGTCGAACATCCGGACCGGGTCGGGCAGCACGCCGAGGCGGCGCTTGGCCTCGACCGGGTCGGCCCAGACGTCGTGACCGAGCACGTACGCCCTGCCCTGGCTGGGGCGCAGCAGCCCGACGGCCATCGACAGGCAGGTGGTCTTGCCGGCGCCGTTGGGGCCGAGCAGCCCGTAGAAGGAGCCGGTGGGTACGTCGAGGTCGACTCCGCCTACGGCCAGCTTGGCATCGAACCTCTTGACCAGCCCTCGCAACGAGAGGGCCGGCTGGGCACCGTCGAGCACGAGATTGACGCTACCGGCTCACGCCGCCGCAGGGGCTCCGCCCGGTGAAGCGGATCCAGCACCTGCCCGGGACCGGTCTACAGGCGCAGCGGGTCGGGAGCGTGCAGGCGCAGCATGGTGAGGCCGACGTTCGCGGGTACCCGGCGGCGGGTCGCCAGCGAGACCGAGACCATCGCCAGGAACGCCAGCGGTACCGTCCACGCCGCCGGCTGGCCGATCAGGACCGCCGGCCAGCCGGCCAGCGGCGGCCCGACGACCGTGGTGATCACCGCCGCCAGCGCGGTACCGCCGCCCACGGTGACGCCGGCCGCCGCTCCCACCGGGGTCAGGCCGCGCCACCAGACGCCCAGCACGAGCAGGGGGCAGAAGGTGGACGCCGCCACGGCGAAGGCCAGCCCGACGACCTGGGACACGTCCATCTTGCCCGCGCGCAGGGCAAAGGCCAGCGGGACCAGGCCGGCCAGCACGGCGGACATCCGGAAGTCCCGCACCGACCCGCGGCGGACGATGTCCGTCGAGAGCACCCCGGCGACGCTGGTCAGCAGCCCCGACGAGGTGGACAGGAAGGCCGCGAACGCGCCGGCCGCGACCAGTGCGCCGAGCAACTGCCCGGTCAGGCCGGACAGCGCGGCGCCGGGCAGCACCAGCACCACCGCGTCCGTCTGACCGGTCATCAGCAACTGCGGGGTGTAGACCCGGCCGAGGACGCCGTACAACGTCGGCAGCAGGTAGAACAGTCCGACCAGGCCGAGCACGACCAGCGTGGTGCGCCGGGCCGCCGCGCCGTCCCGGTTGGTGTAGAAGCGGACGAGCACGTGCGGGAGCCCCATCGTGCCCAGGAACGTCGCCAGGATCAGCGAGTACGCGGCGAACAGGCCCCGGTCGCGCCGCCCCCCGGTCTCGGTCGCGCCGGGCAGCAGCCAGTTCGCCCCGGAACTGGTCCCGGCGCCGCGGACCCGCGGGATGGGCGTACCGGCCGGGAACACCATGGACGCGTGCGCGGGCACGTCCACGGTGGACCCGTCGGGGCGCGCGATCGTCGTGGCGTGGTCGAACAGCACGGTGGTCGAGTGGGCGAACGCCGCACCGGACGGCGGTGCCAGCGGCGGCCGGCCGTCGGCCTGCCAGTGCAGGACCAGGAAGATGATCGGTACGGCCAGGGCGGTCAGCTTGAGCCAGTACTGGAACGCCTGCACGAAGGTGATCGACCGCATCCCGCCGAGGGCGACGTTCGCGATCACCACGCAGCCGACGAGCAGGACCCCGACCTGGTACCGGCCACCGGCGACGGTCTGCACGGTCAGGCCGGCGCCCCGCAGCTGCGGTACCAGATAGAGCCAACCGATCATGATCACGAAGACCGTGGCGAGCTTGCGCAACCGCACCGAGCCCAGCCGCAGCTCGCAGAAGTCCGGCAGGGTGAACGCCCGGGACCGGCGCAGCGGGGCAGCGACGAACAGCAGCAGCGCGAGGTACCCGGCGGCGAATCCGACCGGGTACCACAGCACGTCCACGCCCTGCTTGAGCACCAGGCCGGCGACTCCCAGGAAGCTCGCGGCCGACAGGTACTCGCCACTGATCGCCGCGGCGTTCCACGCCGGGCTGACCTCCCGAGAGGCGACCAGGAAATCGGAGGTCGTCCGGGCCACCCGCAGGCCATAGGCGCCGATGACCACGGTGGCGACCGTGACCACGACGATGGCCGGGATGGCGTACCCGTTCAGTGCTTCTCCACCAGGTCGGTGAAGTCGCGCTCGGTACGCTCGACGAGGTGCACGTACGCCCAGCCGACCCCGAACAGGAAGGGGTACGCGGCGAACCCGAGCAGCAGCCACGGCAGCACCACACCGAACGGCCGGGTACCGGCGACCGACGGCGCGACCGCGAACAGCAGCGGCAGGCTGCCCAACCCGACGGCCACCACGGCCGCGCAGCGCAGGGCCAGCGCCAACTGGGTGCGTACCAGCCCCTTCACCAGCGCTTCTCCGATGCCGGTCTGCTCCTCCAACTCGGTGCGGGTGTGGTCGCCGCCGCCCCGGGGCGCCGCCGCGTCGGCGAGGACGACGCGGACTCGCCTGGGCGGCTCGGGTGGCATGGACCGCAGTGTGTCGCCCCGCGACCGGGTACGCAACGGGTCCGGGCACCGGAGTTCGGGACCGGCCGGCCGGCGCGCGCCGACCCGCCGTCCACCACGTTCTCCAGTACGGCCTGGAGCGCGAAGATCGGAGTACGCAGCTCGTGCGACACGTCCGCGATCAGCTCACGGCGCTGCCGCTCGGCGAGGTTCACCGGTTCCAGCTCTGCTTGGCGGCGCGGACCAGGCGGTCCTTCAGCTCGCGCGTGTGCCGGCGGGCCACCGGAAGCTCCTGGCCGTCGATGGCGACCACGTACGCACCCGAGATCAGGCGCAGCTCCGAGATCAGGCGCAACTGCACCAGGTAGGAGCGGTGGATGCGGACGAATCCGGCATCCCCCCACCGCTCCGCCAGCGTGGCCAGCGACACCCGCACCAGGTGGGATCCCTCCGCGGTGTGCAGCCGCGCGTAGTCGCCCTGAGCCTCCACCCACCGCACCGATGAGCGTGGTAGCAGCTTGGTGACGCCGGCCAGCTCGACCGGGATCGTGGGGTCGTCGGCGCGCTTCCGGCGACCGACAACGGCCGGATGCGTGGGCACCAGGCGGGCGCCCGCGACCCGGCGCAGCGACTCCGCGAGCCGCTCGGCGCGTACCGGCTTGCGGATGTAGTCCGCGACGGCCAGCTCGAACGCCTCGACCGCCCGGTCGTCGTACGCGGTGACGAACACGACCGCGGGAGGCTTCGCGAACCGGCCGAGGATGCGGGCCAACTCCATCCCGTCCAGCCCCGGCATCCTGATGTCCAGGAAGACCGCGTCCACCTCGGCGTCATGCAGCACCCGCAGCGCCTCGGTCGCGTCCGGAGCGGTGTGCACAGTGGACACCCGGGCGTCGGCGCGCAGCAGGTACACCAGTTCATCGAGGGCTGGGGGCTCGTCGTCGACGGCCAGCACCCGCAGCCCGGTCATGCCCGGCCCGCCCGCACGCCCGGGTGGAACTTCGGCACCCGCATGCTCACCTTGGTGCCCGCGCCCGGCGCCGTCTCCACCACCAACCCGAACTCGTCACCGAACGCCGCGCGCAACCGGTCGTCCACATTGGACAGGCCGACGTGCTGGCCGGCGTCGCTCGACTCGTCGCCGACCGGGCCGCGACCGGCGTGGTTTCCGCTGCCGGCCGCCCCGTCGCCGGAACCGCTGCCCCGGACGGCGAGCGGGACGGCGACCGGACCGGCGTCCACGTCCCGGCCGCCGATCAGCATCGAGGGCTCCATCCCCACCCCGTCATCCTCGACCGTGATGTGGCATTCCGCACCCGAGTCGCGGGCGACGATGCTGACCGTACCGACTCCGGGCTTCGCCGACAGCCCGTGCCGCACCGCGTTCTCGACCAGCGGTTGCAGGCACAGGAACGGCAGCCCGACCGGCAGCACCTCGGGTGCGATCTGCAACCGCACCTGCAGCCGTTCCCCGAACCGGGCCCGCTCGATGGTCAGGTACCGGTCGATCGAGCGCAGTTCCTCGGCGAGCGTGGTGAACTCGCCGTGCGCCCGGAAGCTGTACCGGGTGAACTCGGCGAATTCGAGGATCAGCTCACGGGCGCGCTCCGGATCGGTACGCACGAACGAGGCGATCGCGGTCAGCGCGTTGTAGATGAAGTGCGGGCTGATCTGCGCCCGCAGCGCCCGCACCTCGGCCCGGGCCAGCCGTGCCTGCGAGGTGTCCAGTTCGGCCAGGGCGAGCTGCGCGGCCACCCACCGGCCGGTCTCCCGGGTCGCCTGCACGAATCCGGGTGCCGGGGGGCTGTCGGCGACCGCGACCAGCGCACCGCCCCGCAGGGGTACCACGACGGCCCCCCGGATCTGGCAGTCCATCAGGTCGCAGGGCAGGTCACGGCCGGCCAGGACGGCGGGATGACCGGAATTCACCGCCTTCGCCGCCGCTGCCAGCAACTGCTCGCGATGGTGCTCCCCGGTCCCGTCGAACGCCAGCACCCGGCTCGTGTCGGTGACGGCGAGGCCGGCCGCACCGATCAACGCGCGCAGGTGCCGGACGGCCTTGCCTGCGCTGGCCGGGGACAGCCCGGCGCGCAGCGGCTCCGCGGCCAGCCCCACGGTGTGCAGCACGTCGTAGGTGGCCCGCTGGGTGGCCGTGGCGATCCCGCGCCGGGCGCGCAGCCGGACCACCCCGTACACGGTCGCGCCGAGCGCGGCGAGCAGCGCGAGTACGGCGAGCGCGGCAGAGAGGTTCGCCCTCACGGCGGACAATCCTTTCGGCCAGCTCACCGGATGTCCAGACAGGGATGCTCCGGGCTGCTGCAATAAGGCGAGTGGAGGGGGACGATGGGCGCGAGTCACGCCGCGCGCGGGAGCGCGGGGCGGACCCCCGCGAGACCTGGGAAGAGGCCCGGCGCGCCCGGTTCGCGGAGATCGCGGAGCCTCCGGATGCCACGGGTACCGCCGGCGAGTCCGACCGGGGTGAGACCACCGGACCGGACGGAGACCGCGCCCCGGGGGAGCGGACCGGCGGCGCGAGCGGTGACGGGGAGCAGGCCGGCCGGAGCGGCGGTGGCTGGCCGTTCGGGCGGCCGGCGCCGGGGCCGGTGCTGCGGGGGGAGGCCGATCGGCGCACCAAATGGGACGAATGGGATTCCGATGAGCCCACGTCGCCGATCGCCCCGGTGGAGTGGCAGGCGCTGAACGATCAGGGCGGGCGCGCACCGCGACCGGACGGCTCAACCGAAGACGGGCGCCCCGGCAGGCTGTACGGCCCGGCCGGGCAAGGCGGGCAAGACGGCCGGGGTGAACAGGGCGGCAGCGGCGGGCGGGACCCGCGCGATCCCGACTTCGACGGCACCGAACTCGACACGATGGGCCGGAGCCAGCCACCCCCGCCCGAACCCGGCTCGGAGGACGTCGACCCGGAGCACCCGTTCGACTGGCTCACCCCGGGCGATCCGGCCGACTCGGGGCGGTTGGAGGACCCGGGGCGCCCGGCGGCCCGGCAAGCGGGCACCGGCAGCGCGGCGGGCCCCCGCGACCCCGAGCAGGCAGCCGCCCAGGGCGCCCGGAACGCGGCCGCCCCCAACGCCGGGAGAACCGGCGACGCGGGGCGGGCAGCCGGCCGCGAAACGCCGGACGAAGCCCGAGCGGGGTACCCCCCGGTGGACGAGGGGGCGGAGCCGCCGCTGCCCACCGAACCGGGCGGCTCCGGGCAGCTCGACCCGTGCCCGGAGGGCAACGTGGACCCGGCCGACCAGGCGGTATGGGCGGACGAGCCGGAACCGCGGGTACGGGCACCCGCCGGCGCGGCGGTCGGCACCAACCCCGCCACGCGTACCGGCGCGACCCGTACCCGCACCGTGCAGGGCCAGCCGGCCGGTGGCCGTACCGACCCCAGACGCGCGACCTGGCAGCGGCAGCCCGCCCGGGTCCGGCGGGGGTCCGGCCGGCGGCCCCCGGCAGGCGGCAGGCGGGCGGGCCGGAGAGAACCGTCGGCGGCGCGGCGCACCTGGCGGCGGATCCGATCCGACGTCTACGCGGTCGTCATCTACCTACTCGGCGCCGTGTACGTGCTGGAACGGCTCCTGCCCGATCCGGTCGGCCGGGTCCAGACGAACGTTCCGGACCAGACGTTCTTCCAGTGGATGCTCGCCTACGGCAGCCAGGTCGTGGCGCACGGCGCCGACCCGCTGTTCACCACCCGGCTCGGCGAGCCGATCGGGGTGAACATGATGGCGAACACGTCGGTACTGGGCATCAGCATCCCGCTGGCACCGATCACCCTCCTGTTCGGCGCGCCCGTCGCGTACGTGGTGTTCTCCGTGCTGGCGCTCGCCGGCACCGCGGCCGGCTGGTACTACGTGCTGTCCCGGCATGTGGTGCGGTCACGGATGGCGGCCGGCATCGGCGGCGGCCTGGCCGGCTTCGCCCCGGCGATGATCTCGCACTCGTACGGGCACCCGAACATCGTGGCGCAGTTCCTGGTGCCCTTCATCGTCTGGCGTGCCATCTGCCTGCGCCAGCACGGCCACTGGCTGCGCAACGGTATCCTGCTCGGGCTTCTGATCACCTGGCAGGCGTTCATCAACGAGGAAGTCCTGCTGATCGTCGCGATCGGCCTGATCGTCTTCGTGCTCAGCTACTGCGCCATGCGGCCATCGGTGGTGCGCCGCGACGCGCTGGCGTTCCTGCGCGGCCTGCCGGTGGCCGTCGTGGTCGCCGGTGCCCTGCTGGCGTACCCGCTGTACGTCGAGTTCCGCGGGCCGCAGCACGGTACCGGGGCGAACACCGCGGGCCCCCGCCCGTACCCGGCCGACCTGCTGTCCTTCCCTGCGTTCTCCAGCGGATCGCTGACCGGCCACCCCCAGGTCGTCGGTCAACTGGCGCAGAACATCTCCGAGCAGAACTCGTTCTTCGGGTGGCCGCTGCTCGTCCTGCTCGCCATCATGACGATCGTCATGCGGCGCAGCCGGGTGTACCTGTCCGGGCTGATCGTGGTGCTGGTACTGACGGCGCTGTCGCTGGGCTCCCACATCACCATCGGGGGCAGGCCGACCGGGGTGGCCGGCCCGTGGAACCTGGTCGCGCACGCGCCCCTGTTCCGGCAGGTGGTGCCGACCCGGGTCGCGGTGGACATCGCGCCGGTGCTCGCCGTGCTGTTCGCGCTGGCGTACGACCGGGTCGCGGCGTACCACGCCCGGGATCCCCTCGGCCCGGGGAACCTGGTCTGGCACGGCGCGCTCATCGCCGTGCTGGTCCCGCTGGTACCGCTGCCGTTGCGGGTCAGCGCCCTGCCGCCCGTGCCGCCGTTCGTCACCCAGGGCGTCTGGCGCTCGTATGTCGACGATCGCCACTCCCTGGTCGGCATCCCGTCCGCCCAGATCGGCCGCCTGGAGCCGATGCGCTGGTCGATGCTCACGAACACCGGATTCAGCATTCCGGCCGGGTACTACCTCGCCCCGAACGGCGCCTTCGGCAGCCCGCCGCGAGCGACGTCGACGCTGCTCGACGCCGTCGCGAACACCGGGCATATTCCCGAGATCGGGCCGGACGAGGAGGCCGACGCGCTCGCGGACCTGCGGTTCTGGCGGGCTTCAGCGGTGTTCGTGGTGCCCGGTTTCCACACCGACCAGGTGAACGAGGCGGGCAGCGAGTTGTTCGGCTTCCGTCCCCGGTTCGTCTCCGGCGTGTGGCTGTGGGACGTGCGGCAACTGGTGGCTCAGTAGGCGCCCTTGCTGCCGAGTACCACACCGACGGTGCGCCACAGGATGGTGAGGTCGAAGGTGAGCGACCAGTTGTCGACGTAGTACAGGTCGAGCCGCACCGCGTCGTCCCAGGACAGGTCGGAGCGCCCGGACACCTGCCACAGACCGGTCATCCCGGGCCGGACCAGCAGCCGGCGCCGCACATCGCCCAGGAAGTCGCCGTCCTCCGCGGGCAGCGGCCTCGGGCCGACCAGCGACATCTCGCCGAGCAGCACGTTGATCAGCTGGGGCAGTTCGTCCAGCGAGCTGGCCCGCAGGAACCGGCCGACCGGGGTCACCCGAGGATCATTCTTGATCTTGAAAAGAAGCCCGTCGCTCTCGTTCTGGTCGACCAGCGCGGCGAGGCGCTCCTCCGCATCGACGTACATCGTGCGGAACTTCCACACCTTGAACGTCTTGCCCTCGCGACCGACCCGGCGCTGCCGGAAGAAGACCGGACCCTTGTCCGACGCCCGGATCGCGATGGCGACCCCGGCCAGCACAGGCAGCAGGACGAGCAGGCCGATCGCCGCGACCAGGCGGTCCATCAGCAACTTGAACAGCCAGGCCACCCCGGACAGAGTGGGCTCTTCCACGTAGAGCAGCGGAAGGCCCTCGACCGGACGGATATGTACCCGCGGGCCGGCGATGTCGGTCAGCTGCGGCGCGACGATCAGGTCGACGCCGGTGCCCTCAAGCTGCCAGGCGAGCCGGCGGAGTTCTCCCGGCTCGTTGCTGGCCGAACCGCACACCGCGATCGTGTCGGCACCCACCTCGCGGACCAGCGGCACGACCTCCCGGTTGGAGTAGACCGGTACCGGCGTGTCCGAGTCGGAGGCGGACGAATAGCGTTCGGTGACATGAATGGCCACCGGTACCAGGCCGGCGCCCTGGTTGCGGCTGACCGCGGTGTGCACCTCCAGCGCCTCCGGCAGGGTGCCGACCAGCAGCACCCGGTGGGTGGCCACACCCTTGCGCCGCACCAGGTGCAGCGCCTTGCGGACGAGGTACCGCACGAGGCTGATATACAGCGCGGCGCCGACCAGGGCGACCGCGACCGAGAGCCGGGACAGCTGCGCCTTCTTCGCGAACGCGGTGAACGACACGATCGCCGCCATCGTCAGCGCGGCACGGGACACCCGTTTGAACTCGTCCGCGCCGATGCCCAGGTACCGGCGGTCGTAGGCGCCGTTGCCCCACAGCACGATGAGCCAGGCCAGCGGCAGGAGCAGGTACACCAGCAGGTTGAACAGCACCGGCGCGATGCCCGAGTTGGCCTTGTTGAACAGCGAGATGGCGGTGAGGTTGGCGAGAATGACGGCCGCGTAGTCCAGCACCAGCAGGATCGCCGCGTACGAGCGGTGCCACGTGGACAGCCGGCGGGTACGGAACCATGCGGAGCGCGGTACGCCATTGGCCTTCGACATGATCTCGAAGGTTTCGCCGTAACGCGTGTCGGTCATCGTTCTCCGGGTCGGCTCGGTGGCCGGTGGGTGGAGGCTCGTCGTCACTGTTAGTGTGTCCTCCCGCGCCGCGATGGTACGCATGTCACCACGCTCGCCGGCCCGAACGCGCTGCACTGTCCACCGGCGTGTCGCCCATCCACCGACCCATCCTGATCACGTCGATGGTGGGCTGGCCAACCAGTGAGCGAACCGCCCCACCTGGGAAAGCACCCATCCACGGTGTCCCCAGTGTGCCACGGGCCGCCCGCGCGTGCGATGTCGACCGGCTGACATTAGTGCGTAGAAGGGACACCTGTCGAGTCCTGGTCACGGTTTTCTACGGCTTGACCCGACCCTCTGAAAGGCGGGTCACCCTCGCACCTCTACCCGTACCCAGAGTAACCGATCGAACGTCTTCCGTGGTGATCGCTGGCAGGGCGCCGTGCCGGGCTCCGGCCGCGCCCAGGCGCCGACCGGTTCAACGCGGTCGACCGATTCCGCCGAAGCAGAGCACACCGCCGGCGAATTACCCGAATAAGCAATCGGAGGACGCCGGCGGCGAATGCCGCGGCGCACGCGGACGGGCGCAGCGCGGACCGGGCGGGTCAGCGCACCAGCCGGGACAGCCGGCGGTCGGCCAGCGGCTTGCCGTTGGTCTGGCAGCCGGGGCAGTACTGGAGGCTGGAGTCGGCGAACGACACTTCCCGGATGGTCGTGCCACAGACCGGACAGGGCAGCCCGTTCCGGTTGTGTACGGCCAGACCAGAGCGCTTCTCGCCCTTGAGGGTCGCGGCCTTCTGCCCGACCGAGCGGTGCACCGCGTCGGTCAGGACCGACCGCGTCGCCGCGTACAGCCGGTCCATCGCATCGGCCATCAGGCGGTCGGTGATGGCGAACGGAGACAGCCTGGCCGCGTGCAGGATCTCGTCGGAGTACGCGTTGCCCACCCCGGCGATCACCTCCTGCTCGGTCAGCACGCCCTTGACCTGGCCACGCCGGGACGTGAGCCGCTGCTCGAACTCCTCCCGGGACACGGCCAGCGCGTCCGGGCCGAGCCGGGCGACGCCGGGCACCTCGACGGGGTCGCGCACCAGGTAGGCGGCCAGCTTCTTCTGGGTGCCGGCCTCGGTCAGGTCGAACCCGGAGCCGTCGTCGAGCCGGACCCGCAGCGCGATCGGGCTCTTGCCCGGTTTGAGCGGGGTGGCCGAGGTGAAGGCGTCCCGGTAGTGCAGCCATCCGGCCCTGGCCAGGTGCACGACCAGATGCAGGTCGTCTCCGAGGTGCACGTCGAGGAACTTGCCGTGCCGGCCGGCCCCGGTCAGGGTGCGGCCGGCCGCGGCCGACACCGGCGGGTCGTAGGTCTTGAGGGCGCTGATCGCGGACACTTCGATCCGCGACACGGTGTGGCCGGCGGCGCGCTCGCGCAGGTACGCGGCGAGCGCCTCGACCTCGGGTAGCTCCGGCATGACGACAAGTTAACCTCAATCCACCGGCATCGGCCCGTGCCGACCGACGAAACGGGACATCGCGGCAGCTCATACCCCTCGGAGGCTTGCAGCACCATGAAGGTGGTCGTCGCGCACAACCAGTACTCCTCGGCCGCGCCGTCCGGGGAGAACGTCATCGTCGACGCCGAGATCGCCCAGCTGCGGGCGGCCGGCGTCGAGGTCGTGCCCTTTCTGCGCAGCTCTGACGAGATCGGCTCGCTGCCGCTGGCCCAGAAGGCGCTGCTTCCGGTCGCGCCGATCTGGGCACCGGCGGCGCAGCGGGCGCTCGCCGAGGTGATCCGCGCCGAGCACCCGGACGTGTTGCACCTGCACAACCCGTACCCGCTCATCTCGCCCTGGATCGTGCGGACCGCGCACGCCCACGGCCTGCCGGTACTGCAGACCGTGCACAACTACCGCCAGGTGTGCGCGCCGGGCCTGTACTTCCGGGACGGCCACATCTGCCACGACTGCCGGGGCCGCGCGTTCCCGCTGCCGGCGATCCAGCACAGCTGCTACCGCGGCTCGAAGGCGCAGAGTGCGATCATGGCGACATCGCTGGCCGTACACCGGCGGACCTGGCGCAGCGTCGACCACTACCTGGCGCTCACCGGCGGGATCGCCGAGCACCTGCGCGGCTACGGCATTCCGGACGAACGGATCACGATCAAGCCGAACGCGATCACCGATCCCGGCCCGGTCGCGCCGATCGGCTCCGGCCTGCTGTTCGCCAGCCGGCTGTCCGCCGAGAAGGGCCTGGCGCTGCTGCTGGACGCGTGGTCCCGGCACCCGGTCGGGTCGCTCGGCGTGCTGCGCATCGCGAGCGACGGCCCGCTGCGCCCGGTGGTAGAGGCCGCTGCCGCGTCCCGCTCCGACGTGGTCTACCTCGGCCCGCGGGACCAGGCGGGGGTACGGGCGGCGATGCGCGAGTCGGCCGTCGTGGTGGCCGCGTCGACCTGGGACGACGTGCTACCCACGGTGATCATCGAAGCGCTCGCGAACGGGCGCCCGGTGCTGGGTACGGCGCTGGGCGGCATCCCGTACCTCATCGGCGACGCCGGCTGGACCGTCGCGCCGACCGTCGACGAACTGGCCGCGGCCCTTCCCGTCGCGGTGGCCGGTGCCGCCGGACTGGCGGCCGCCGCCCGCGCCCGGTATGAGGCGAATTTCACGCCGGACGTACTCGTCAAGCGCCTGTTGGACGTTTACTCGAACCTGGCAAATGGGGGCGCCCGGACGGCGACCAATCGGTGAACGGATATCGTTCAGGGCCATGGGCCACTCCTCAACCGTGAACTCACGCCGGCCGGAAAATCCCGTGAATGCGCCCGACCCGGCCGCGACAGGTCGCAGCGGCACCGGCCGGAGGGTTCTTGACCTCATACTGCGCCCGGTCACGGCAGCCGGTCAGGGCGAGCCCATCCTCAACCCCACCCGGTGGACGCCGCGACACCGCCGGTTCGCTCTCGCCGGGCTGATCCTGGCCGGCGCGGCCGCCCTGCTGGAAGGGATCCAGCGCGGCAACCTCGGCTCGAACGGGGCGGAGGCCAGCCGGGCCTTCGTCGCCGTGCTGATCGCCGTCGCGATGATCGGGCTGGCGCTCTCCCTGCGCGGCGTCACCGTGCCCGGCTTCCTGCTCGGCGGCTTCTTCATCGGCGCCGGCATCCTCAGCTGGACGTACACCGACATGGGTTGGGTGGTCTGGCTGCTGCTGGCGGTCGAGGGTGTGGTCTTCGCGGTCTGGACCGTTCCCTGGCTGCGCGACCTGGCACGGCTGCCCAAGATGGGGTCGGCCTGGATCGGCCTGGCCTACTGGATCTTCGGCGCGATCAGCGCGGTACTGGTATGGAAGGTCAACGTCGCCGCCGGCCGGATCGTCTACTCCGGGCTGTTCACCCTCGGCGCGCTGGCGGTGGTGAACGCGACCCGCAAGTCGCGGCGGGACATGTCCATCGGCGTCGTGGCCGCCTTCCTGGTCGCGTTCGGCGCGCTGTTCATCGTCGGCTCCGGCAACGCCCTCGACAACGTGCACGACGTGCCCGGCAACGAGTGGGGTGCGCACCAGCAGAGCCGGTTCTGGGGCGGCCCGCACCTGCTCTACCACCCGAACTCGTGGGCCGTCGCGGCCGTCGCGATCGCCATCCGGATCGCCGCGGACAAGACGTTCGAGCGCTGGCAGCGGTACGCCGCCCTGAGCGCGGCCACGGTGGTGCTGCTGCTGGTCAACTCGCGTACCGGCTGGGGATACTTCGGCGCGGCCACCGGCCTGTGGGCCGTGATGGTCGCGTACTCCCGGTGGTTCAAGCGCCCGTTCGAGGGCATGGACACGTTCCGCACCGCACGGGGTGCCTGGGCGGCGGCTGTGCTCCCGCTCCTGCTGGCGGTCGCGATCATTCTCGGTTCCGGCGGCATCCACTTCCTCAGCCAGCAGCGGTACGGCAGTGGCACGAGCGAGACCGCCGCCAGCGCGATCACCAGCGGCCGTTCCTCGACGTGGAGCGTCGCCTGGTCGGAATTCAAGCAGGACGGCATCTCGCAGAAGCTGCTCGGCGACGCCAAGTACGTCCGCGGCTACGTGCTGCGCAAGGACAGCAGCCAGAACGGCCTGAAGCAGCCGCAGCTGACCACCGACGACGCGCTCGTCGGGTCCTCACGCCGGGGCGGCATCCTGGGCGGCCTGGCGTTCGTGATCGGCCTGCTGCTGATGATCTGGCGCTCGCTGTTCGGCGTCCGGCGCGGCTCCGGCCGCCGGCGTGCCCCGGTCTGGTTCACGCTCGCGGCGAGCTGCTCGTTCATCACGATCGCGACGGCCGACTGGCTACTCGGCGGTACCGGCGGCACGCTGTGGGTGTTCCTGATGGCCGGCGAGGCGTTCCTGCTCTTCGGTCCGGTTCAGACTCCGCTGACCTCGGTCGACAACGGGGCCGAAGCCGACGCCGGTGCCAGCCGGGCCGCCGCCCAGGCGTAAAGGCAGATCATCACGATGAGCCCGGTGGCCGCGCCGATCGTCAGACCCCACGCCGCACCCTGAAGATGACCGCGCGAGGCGCCAAGTACCAGGCCGGTAAGGCTGGTGATCGAGAAGATCAGGTACTGGGCGAACAGCAGCCGGGCCCGCTGCATGCCGCGGATCGCGGCGGTGAACGGGATCTGGAGCAGGTAGATCCCGGCCTGGACGTTGATCGGGAGAGCCAGCGGGACGATCGCCGCGTACCGGCCCAGATGCGGCTGGAGCAAGTTGGCCAGCGGTACCACCACGGCGATCATCACGACCGCGAGGCAGGCGAACGCCGCCGCCAGGCGGAGCGTCTGCCTGCGCAGGCCCCGCTCGTCCCGGCCGCCGGCCAGCCGTGACGAGCGCGGGACCAGCAACCCCATCATCGCCGTCACGAAGTTCTGCACCGGCTGGAGCAGCGCGGTCTGCCCGGAGCGCAGTACCGCGAGGTCGGCGCCGCTCATCCGGCCGGTGACCAGGAACCCGACGGCCTGTACCTGGATCTGCCCGACCAGGGTCGTCGCGGTGAACCAGCCGGACAGCTTGCGGGTCTCGGCCAGCCAGCGGCGCGGGTCGCCGCGCCACGGCCGGGCCCCGCTGCGGAGCAGGAAGGTGCTGGCCCCGGCGCACGCCCCGAGGCCCCAGCTGCCCAACAGCAGCCCCGGCGACGTCGACCCGGTGGTTACCATCAGCACGATGATCAACGCCTGGCTGCCGGTCCAGATCAGGTCGATGATGAGCGCCTGGGCCGGCTCCCGCTCGGACAGGTAGGTGTACCTACCGGTGTCGTGCAGCAGGATCACGGGCAGGAACGGCGCCACCCAGATCAGGTCCTGAAGGTCGATCTTCCCGGACGGGTGCCGCCACAGCGCCCACACGCCGATCAGGATGGCCCCGGCGACGCAGCCGACAGCGACCGCGGCGGCCAGGGCGTGGCGCACCATCCGGGCCCGTTCCTCCCCGTCCAGCCGGGAGACCTGGGCGAGCATCGTGTCGCCGATGAACGCCCGGTTGACGGAGAGCACCAGATATCCCAGGCCGACCGAGAGCACCAGGGCACCGGCGCGGCTCCGGTCGGCCAGCAGGCCGATCGGGAGCAGCGTGTTGGCGGCGTTGGCGGTCGCCATCACCACCTGGTCGGCCAGGCCCGCACCGACCCAGCGGGCGCCGCGCATCGCCATCAGCTGTCAGGCTCCCCGACCGGTCTGTCCGGGAAGTCCGACGTGCGGCACCGTGACCGCCGGTGCCGGTGCCGGTGCGACCGGGGAGGCGTTGCTCGGGCGGACGCTCGCCCGGGCGGCCATCGCGATCGAAGCGATCAGGAACAAGCCGTTGATCAGGGCGAACGCGACCATGACCCAGACCGTCCACTGCGGGGCGAACGCGATGATCAGCGCGATCGCCGTGATCACCGCACCGTAGTCGCGGATCAGCTTGACCACGCGGATCACCGGGGAGGAGGACGAGACCAGGCTCTGCGCCGAATTGCCCTGCTGGAGGACGGACGTGACCAGGTTGACCATCCAGGTACCGGCGAAGACCCCGTACCACCAGACCGGGGTGCTGGGCCGGTACGCGTGCGCGACGCTGGCGACCGCGGCGACCAGCGAGATCTGTAACGCGACGTCGCACAGCACGTCGACCCGCGCGCCGGCCGGGCTGGACTGGCCGGTGACCCGGGCGAGCTGGCCGTCGGCGCAGTCCAGCGAGTACGCCAACTGCCACACGACGAGCGCGGCCAGCCCGATCGCCAGCGCCGGTACCCGGCCGCTGTGCAGGGAACCGGCCAGGGCTCCGACAGCGACCGAGGTCGCCACGCCGAGAACCAGGTTGAGCAGGGTCAGGGCGGTCGGCGGCAGCCCGAGTCGCGCCGCCGCGACCGCCAGGTAGGAGCCGAGGTACTGGTTGACCGACTCGGTGAACAGGCCGCTGGACCGGTGTCGAGCCCGGAAGTCGGCCGAGGTGGGAACGCTGACGGTCGTCACGGGCGGGCACCCAGGAGGTTCGCCCGGTCCAGGTCCGGCTCGAAGTCCACTTCGACGCAGCCGTAGCGGCTGATGTCCACCGCGGATACGCGCAGCCCTTCCTCCGCGATCGCCGTCTCCAGGCCGCGCTCGAAGTAGTCCTGGTCGCCGCACCGGTCGAGGTGCTTGATCAGGACCGCGCGGTCCTCCTCGTTGATGAAGTTGATCCCGACGGCTTCGCCCAGCCCGCCGACCACCTGCTTGGACAGCTCCTTGACGTACCCGTCGTCGTCGAGGGTGTACTTGACCTCCTCGTCGGCCACGCTGTCGGTGTTCACCGCGACGAAGCTCTGACCCGCGTCGATGTGGGCGCGCAGCTCGTCGAGGAGTCCGGGCACGAAGACCACGTCGCCGTTGAGCCAGAGGACTCCTCCCGGCGGTGCCAGCCGCAGCGCCTTGAGCAGGCTCTTGCTGGTGTTGGTCTGGTCGTAGAGCTCGTTGTAGATGAAAGAAGCATCGTCCGCGGCGGCCTCCATGACCAGGCCCATCTTGAAACCGACGACGACTGTCACCAGGACCTGCGGCCCGAACGTCTCGCGCAGGTGATCCAGTTGCTGGCGAAGGATGCTCCGGCCGTCAGCGAGCGGGGTGAGTGGCTTGGGATACGGCCTACCGAGCCGGGTACCCAGGCCGGCGGCCAGCACGACCACGTTCACGATTTCCATACTCCTTCCGGCGGCGGATATGGACCGTCGCAGAATAGCGCGCGTACACGAGATAAATTCCGGGGTAGGGACGCCCCACAGATCAGCGACCTGACCGGGCATGTGACGCAAATCGGCAATGGCCGCCTCCCCCTGAACGTCGTTTCCCGCCGCCACCCGCGCATCCATCGTGGTACCCGTACCCGCGCCCGGCAGTCATGGATCGATCACCGGCACTGCGGCACACACCGGGAACTGGGAGATCATCGGGTACGAATCGCAAAGAGGTGTTGAGAAGTTATCCCAGCGCGCGGACGATGTCCGTAACGTCCGTTGCTATCCGGTAGCCAGCGCCGCCCGGTACGTCGGCGTCGTGGTCGAGCGACCGGTGTGCGTTGCGAGGGGTGGTGCGCGGTGCAGGTACGCGACGCGATGACCAAGTCCGTGCTGATGGTCGGGCCGGATCACACCATCAGGCAGGTCGCCAGGCAGATGGCCGACCGGCGGGTGGGTTCGGCTGTCGTCCACGATCCGGACGCCGAGGGCTTCGGCATCATGACCGAACGGGACATCCTCAATGCGATCGGTCGCGGCCTCGACCCGGACACCGAGCGGGCGGCCAACCACCTCACCTGGGAGGTGGTCTACGCGACTCCGGAGTGGACGCTGGACGACGCGGCCGCGGCGATGGTCCGCGGCGGCTTCCGGCACCTGGTGGTGCTGGAGAGTGGCGAGGTCCTCGGGGTGATCTCGGTACGCGACATCCTGCGGGTCTGGACCCGGCACCGGACGCCGGCAACCGCCGTCTCCTGACGCCCGCTCCATCAATCGGGCCGGCCCCGGGGAGATCGGTGGGCGGTTGCGGGCGCCTTGACCGGCCCGGTTACCATGACCCGCCGCCGAACCGGGGCAAACGCCTCCGTAGCATACGGTCCATGACTCCCGAGCAGCTCATCTCGTTCGCCCGCGGTGCGCCGTCCATCGACATCATCGACGTCGCCGGACTGAAGGCCGCCGCGAGCCGCGCGTTCGACGCCGACCCGGTCGGCATCACCGCGTACGGGACCTCGGTCGGCTACGGCCCTCTGCGCAAGTGGATCGCCGACAAGCACGGCGTCGCACCCGAACAGGTACTGGTCACGAACGGCTCGCTCCAGGCCGACGCGTTCCTCTTCGATCACTTGATCAAGCCCGGCGACGCCGTCGTCGTGGAGAAGCCGACCTATGACCGGACACTGCTCGGCCTGCGCAACCTCGGGGCCGAGCTGCACCAGGTGAGCCTGGACGAGGACGGCCTGAACGTCGACGAGCTGCGCGCGCTGCTGGAGTCCGGTGTACGCCCCAAGCTGGCGCACATCATCCCGAACTACCAGAACCCGGCCGGTGTGACCCTCTCCCTGGCCAAGCGCCGCGCGCTGCTGGAACTGGCCAACCAGTACGGGTTCACCATCTTCGAGGACGACCCGTACGCCGACATCCGGTTCCGGGGCGAGGCTCTGCCGTCCATGCTGTCGATGGACGTCGCTGGCGGTGCCGTGGTGCACGCGTCCAGCTTCACGAAGACGGTGTGCCCAGGCGTCCGGGTCGGGTACCTGGTGGGGCCGGTCGAGACCATCGCGGCGATCGCGCGTACGGCGACCAACCTGTACATCTCCCCCGGCCAGGTGTCCGAGGCGATCGTGTACCAGTTCTGTGCCTCCGGCGACATCGAACGCTCCATCCGTACGGTCTGTGACGCGCTCGGCGAACGCGCACGGGTGCTCGCCGCGTCCCTGCGCGAGCACATCCCCGGTGTCCGGTTCACCGAGCCCGACGGCGGCTACTTCCTGTGGATCGACCTGCCCGACCAGGTCGAGGTCGACCTGGTCGTACCCGAGGCGGCCGCCCGCGGGGTGGCGGTGGTCAAGGGCAGCGACTTCCTGCTGGAGGGCGGCAACCACTCGCTCCGGCTGGCATACTCCGCGGTCACCGTGGACCAGATCGACGAGGGCGTACGCCGGCTGGCCGAGGCGATCCGGGCGGTGGCCAAGCAGAACTGATCCCGGCCGGGGGCACGTACTGTCGGATTTCTGACACAAGGACGGCTTGCTGGAGAGGTTCCCTCTTCAGCACCGGATGGATCAAAATCCACCGGGCGTATCTATACGCCCCAAGGCATAACCCCCCGCCCCCCAACGGCACCGGGTGGGCCGACCGCTCCCCCCACCCCCACCTGCGGCCGGTCCGCCCGGTGCCACCTCTTTGGGCGTAGCTTTTGCCCCGAGCCCCTGGAGGTTGGTGATGACGGAGCAGCGTGAGCAGCGTGAAGTCGGCGGCCTGTCGCGAGCCTTGACCGCGGTGACCCGGCGGGTGCTGGGTGCCAACCGGATCGGCGACGATCACCCCCACCTCCACCACGAGCACAGCAGCGCGATCGTCGACTGCGGCCTCTACGTGGACGGCTCCCGCCAGCCCGGGCACTGGCACTACCCGGAGGCGCTGGCCGCGGCGAGACGGCAGAAGGACGCCTTCGTCTGGCTCGGCCTCCACGAACCGGAGGAGACGGAGTTCGCCCACATCGCCTCGGTCTTCGACCTGCACGAGCTGCCCGTGGAGGACGCGATCAAGGCGTTCCAGCGGCCGAAGATCGAACGGTACGGCGACATGGTCTTCGCCGTGCTGCGCACCACGCGTTACGTCGAGCACACCGAGCTGACCGAGTACTCCGAGGTCGTCGAGACCGGCTCGGTGATGATGTTCATCGGCGAACACTTCGTGATCACTGTTCGCCACGGCGCCCCGGCGGCGCTGAGCAGCGTGCGACACGACCTGGACGACAAGCCTGAGCTGCTCCGCCAGGGTCCGTGGGCGGTCGCGCACGGCATCTACGACCGGGTCGTCGACTCGTACGTCGACTGCGCCAACGCCGTCGAGCTGGACATCGACGCGCTGGAGGAGAGCGTGTTCGGCCGCCAGGGACAGGGCCGGATCCAGCGGATCTACCAGCTGAAGCGGGAGCTGGTCGAGTTCCGGCGCGCGGTGGTCCCGCTGCAACGGCCGCTGGAGGCCATCGTCGGGGGCCGGCTGCCGGAGGTACCGAAGGAGATCCGCCGGTACTTCCGGGACGTCGGCGACCACCTGACCCGTACCGTCGAGCAGGTCCAGTCCTTCGACGAACTGCTCAACTCCATCCTGCAGGCCCGGCTGGCCCAGGTGAGCGTCGAGCAGAACAACGACATGCGCAAGTTCGCGGCGTGGGCCGGTATCGCGGCGGTCTGGACGACGGTGAGCGGCCTCGAAGGGATGAACCTCGAGTTCATGCCGGAGCAGAACTGGCGCTACGCCTACCCCGGCATGCTGCTGCTCTGCCTGACCATCACGGCCGTGCTGTACCGGTTCTTCCGGAAGAGCGGCTGGCTCTGAGCCCGGTCCCGCCGTCCCGCCCGACCGTCCCGCCCGACCGTCCCGCACGGCCGACCAGCCCCGCCGGTCATCCGCCGGCCGAGCGCGACCGGCCGCCGCCGGTCGGGCACGCCGCGCACCGGATCCGGGCACGCGCCCGGATCCGGTGCGGACGGCGTCAGCCCCGGCTGTTCTTGGTGGCCGTGCCGGCCTTGTCCGTGACACCCTCCGGGCCCTGGCCGGGCCGCGGCGGGGTCGCCGCGTCCTTACCGTTCGGGCCGGCCTGGTCGCCGGACGCGGTGGCCGTGTCGCTGCCGCTGGTCTTGCCCGCGGCCATGTCCATCGCCGAGCGGGTGGAGTCAAGCACGGCCTGGGCCTGGTCGCCCGCCGTGCTGTAACCACCCGACTCGTACTCCTCCCACCGGGAGCGGCTGCGGCGGCGGGCGGCCATCGCACCGACCGCGCCCGCGGCCACGCCGACCGCGACCAGGCTCACCAGGATTCCGGTCCGCTTGCCGGGCTTCCGCGAAGCTTTCTTCTTGGTCATCTTCATCCCTGCCCGAGCGGCACTCCTCCGGCCGGCTTCGGCCGCGCCGGTACGGGCCGCGTCCATCAGTGGCGTCAACGCCGCCACCGTACTGCCCCAACCCTGCGACGCGACACCACGCACCCGGTCGGTACCCGGGCCGACGAGCTCCATCGCGGAACTCAACCTCGGGCCGACCGCCGCACCGACGCCGCCCGCCGCGTGCGTCGCCGCCCGACGGAGGTGGCCGAACCCCTCACCCAACTCGGCGCGCGCCATCTCGCCGTGCGTCCTGTTCCGGCGCCCGGTCTGGCTCCGTTTCCACACGTGCTCCCACCTCCTGTAGGCATCGATGGCTGTAGGGCGATGCCCCATCCGACATATTGCCCTTTCCGAGGGCGTCGCGCGGGTGGAACGGACAGATGGCAGGATTGCCAACAGATAAGACCACGGAAGTGAGGAGCATTCGCGTGAGCGTCGCGATTCTGCACACCAACGCCGGACCCATCCGGATCGAGCTGTTTGACAACCACGCCCCAAAGACGGTGCGCAACTTCGTCGAACTCGCCGAGGGCACCAAGGCGTACACCGACCCGCGCACGGGTGCCCAGGGCAGCGGCCCGTACTACGACGGCACCATCTTCCACCGGGTCATCAGCGGCTTCATGATCCAGGGCGGCGACCCGACCGGCACCGGCCGCGGCGGCCCCGGGTACCAGTTCGCCGACGAGTTCCACCCGGAGCTCCAGTTCGACCGCCCGTACCTGTTCGCGATGGCGAACGCCGGCCCCGGTACCAACGGCTCCCAGTTCTTCATCACGGTCGGGCCGACGCCGCACCTCAACCGCCGGCACACGATCTTCGGTGAGGTCACCGACAACGACAGCAAGAAGGTCGTCGACTCGATCGCCACCACCCCCACCGCGCCCGGCGACCGCCCGCTCAACGATGTGGTCATCGAGCGGGTGGAGATCGAGCGCTAACCTCGACGCATGACGAACGTCCTTCCGACCGGTGTGCCGGTCTGCTATCGGCATCCCGGCCGGGAGACGTACGTCCGGTGCACGCGTTGCGACCGCCCGATCTGCCCGGACTGCATGCGAGCGGCCTCGGTCGGCCACCAGTGCCCGGAGTGCGTCGCCGAGGGCCGGCGCACCCAGCGGCCCACCCGCACCGCCTTCGGCGGCGGGGTCAGCGGCCGCCGGGGCTACGTCACGATCGGGCTGATCCTGATCAACGTGGTGATGCTGCTCATCTCCCTCGCCTCCGCGAAGAACGGCGCCCAGGCGCTGGGCGGCCAGGGCTTCGCCGGGCTGATCGGCGGGGACACCCCCCTGCTGGACAAGCTCGGCGTGCGCGGCGAGGTGTTGTTCACGAACGGCGCGGCTCTGCCGTACGGGATCGCCGACGGGCAGTACTACCGCCTGTTGACCGCGATGTTCATGCACTTCGGCATCCTGCACCTGCTGATGAACATGTACGCGCTGTGGATCCTCGGCCGGGCGCTGGAGAGCTTCCTCGGCCCGGCGCGCTTCCTGGCCCTGTACCTGGTCGCCGGCCTGGGCGGCAACGTGGCGGCGTACGTGTTCCAGCCGGCCGCCCTGTCGGCGGGCGCGTCCACCGCCCTGTTCGGCCTGTTCGCCGCGCTGTTCCTGGTACTGCGCCGGCTCGGGCTCAACGCCACGTCGGTGCTGCCGGTCATCCTGATCAACCTGGTCTTCACGCTCAGCGTCCCGGGCATCTCCATCGCGGGACACCTGGGCGGTTTCGTGGTCGGTGCGCTCGCCGGGGCCGGACTGGCGTACGCGCCACGGCAGCGGCGCAACCTGGCCCAGGCGGGCGCGCTCGCCGCCATCGTCCTGGTGCTGGTCCTGCTGACCGTCTACCAGACCGGCCAGCTCAGGGGCTGATCCGGCGCCGGCTCAGCGTGTGCGCAGGCCGTTGAGCGCCTCGACGACGTCCTGGGGCACCGCGTTCAGGTCGTACGAGCTGAACAGGTACAGGTGCTCGCCACTGTCGATCTCCACGAGATTGGACCGGGTACCGAGCCGGCGGCGCTCGTCGACCCGTACCCGCTCGATCTCGTCCCAGGACAGCCGGTGGTGCCCGGCGTACCCGGCGACCACGGTCACTCCCTCCCGGTCGGCGGCCAACCGGACCGGCGCGATCACGTCGCGCAGGGCGTACGCCCCGAGGATCAGCGCGGCGAGCCCGGAGAACGCGACCGTGGCCCGGTCCTCGTGGAACCCGAGCGCAACCAACGCGAAGATCACGAAACCGGCCACCTTGACCGCGAGCAGCCGCTTGTCCACCCGGTAACGCACCGCGTCGACCGGCCCGGGGGGTTCTTCCGCGGCCCGCTCATCCCACCGCTCGCCGCGCCGCACCTGTCCGGGGCCGGGCTCGTCCGGCATCGCCGCACCACGAATCTCCACGAAGCAACGGTAGCCGCGCGGCGGTGCACCCGTGGGGCGCGAGTAGCATCGAGCACAGCCGAAGCTACTGGGGAGTAACAGATGCGCGACGCGGTGATCGTGGGAGCCGTCCGGACTCCGGTCGGGCGGCGCAAGGGCGGGCTGGCGCAGGTGCACCCGGCGGATCTGTCCGGGTACGTGCTGCGTGCGCTGGCCGCCCGCGCCGGCTTCGATCCGGCCGATGTGGACGACGTGATCTGGGGATGCGTGTCGCAGGTCGGCGACCAGGCGTGGAACATCGGCCGCAGCGCGGTGCTCGCCGCCGGGTGGCCGGAATCCGTTCCGGCGACCACCATCGACCGGCAGTGCGGATCGAGCCAGCAGGCCGTGCACTTCGCCGCCGCCACCGTGCTGTCCGGCCAGGCCGATCTCGTGGTGGCCGGCGGGGTCGAGTCGATGACGCGGGTGAGCATGGGTTCCTCGGCCGGCGCCGGAAGCCCGTTCGGGCCGCTGGTCCGGGCCAGGTACGTCGGGGTCGAGGGCTTCGAGGACGGCGCGGCGATCCCGTTCAACCAGGGCGTCGGTGCCGAGATGATCGCCCGGCGGTGGGGTCAGTCCCGTACCCAGCTCGACGAGTACTCGCTGGCCAGCCACCAGAAGGCGGCGGCCGCGCAGGACGCCGGCGAGTTCGACGCCGAGATCGTGCCGGTCCAGGTGGCCGCCGGCGACAAGGCGGAGGCGGCCCAGCCTGCGGGCCGGGGAAGCGGCCCGGCTGGCGGCAGCGACCCGGCGGCCGGTGCCGGGACCGGCGGCGGGCAGCCTGGACCCGTCAGCCGGGACGAGGGCATCCGGCGGGACACGTCGCTGGCGAAGCTGGGCGAGCTGCCCACCCCGTTCCGCGAGGACGGCGTGGTCACCGCCGGCTCCGCGTCGCAGATCTCCGACGGCGCGGCCGCGCTGGCGATCACCACCTCAGAGTGGGCCGCCGCGCACGGGCTGACGCCACTGGCCCGAATCCACACCGCGGTACTGGCCGCGGCCGACCCCGTGATCATGCTGACCGCGCCTATTCCGGCCACGGCCAAGGCACTGCGGCGCTCCGGGCTGGGCATCGACGACATCGACGTCTTCGAGGTGAACGAGGCGTTCGCGCCGGTACCGCTGGCGTGGCTCGCCGAAACCGGGGCGGATCCGCGGCGGGTGAACCCGCGCGGCGGCGCGATCGCCCTGGGCCATCCGCTCGGCGGCTCCGGCGCCCGGATCATGACCACGTTGCTCGCCCAGCTCCGCGACCGGGGACTGCGGTACGGGCTACAGACCATGTGTGAGGGCGGCGGGATGGCCAACGCCACCATCCTCGAGCGCCTGCCGGCCGGCTGAGCCCGGGCCGGGCGCGCCGGAAAGGTGAAACGACCCGACCGGGGAGTTTCCGCAGAAATTGATTGCCCCGCCACACCGCACCGCACCTTGACATGCATCGTTGAAACAGGCATGGATCTGTTCGCACGGACGTTCCTGCCCGCCGCCGGGGATGCCGGCCTGTCGATGCCGACCATCAGCCGGCACATCACAATCTTCCGGCGCTGCATCGGACCCACCGACGCGGTCCTGCTCGTGAGCCGGTGCGTACGCCCGGACCGGCCGCTGGCCGGGGAGCACCTGTTCGTCCTGAGCCGCGGGCGGCTGGTGGTGACCCACGAGGGTCGCCTCGCCCACCGGATCCGGCTGCACCTGGACGCGCCGATCCACGAGCTGTCGTACGTGACCTGGGCGCCGGATCACCGGGTCTCGTCGCTGGAGTTCGCCGCCACGGCCATCGACGGCATCCGGGAGCGCTTCTGGATCCAGGCCCGCCACCCGAAGGCGATGTCCACGCTGGAGGCCGCGCTCGGGTACGTCTTCCACGCCCGTACCGGCGTGGCGCCGACCGGCCTCACCCGCCCGGCCGGACACCTCGCACCCGTCGCCTGACCTGCGCTCCGTACAGTTCCCTGACCTGATCCGTACCTCGGGTTGATCCTCGATCCGCCATCATGGGCGGGTGGTCGAGCAGCCGGGTACGGGCAAGGGACTGGTCCTGGTCGTGGAGGACGAGCGGCCGATCGCCGATCTGGTCCGGATGTACCTGACCCGGGAGGGTTTCGGGGTCGCGGTCGAGCAGGACGGCGCCGCCGGGCTCGCCGCCGCCCGCAAACTCCGGCCGGTCGCCTGCGTGCTGGACATCCGGCTGCCCGGGATGGACGGCACAGAGATCTGCCGCCGCCTGCGCGAGTCCGGCGACTGGACACCGGTCATCTTCCTGACCGCCCGGGACGACGAAGTCGACCGGATCCTGGGCCTGGAACTGGGTGCCGACGACTACCTGACCAAGCCGTTCAGCCCGCGCGAGCTGGTCGCCCGCGTCAAGGCGGTACTGCGGCGCACCGCCGGGCCGCCGGAAGGCGCGCGTACCCGCCGGGTCGGTGACGTCCTGCTCGACCCGGAGCGCCGGTCGGTGCGCGCCGGTGCCGAGCCGGTCGCCCTCACCCCGACCGAGTTCGACCTGCTCGCCCACCTGATGAACCGACCCGGCCGGGTGTTCAGCCGGGAGGAACTGCTCGCTTCGGTCTGGGGGTACGCCGCCCACGCCGGTACCCGCACGGTGGACGTGCACGTCGCCCAGGTACGCGCGAAGCTCGGCCGGTACGGCAATGTGATCCGTACCGTCCGGGGCGTGGGCTACACCGCCGATGCGTAACGTCCTGCGGACCCTGACCGCCCGGGCCGTCCTCGCCGGCTGCCTGGTGGCCCTGGTGTCGGTGGTGGTCACGGCGCTGGTCGCGATTCCGCTGGCGGTGCGCGCGGCGAGCAGGGCGGAGCGCACCGGCCTGGCCAACCAGACCGAGATCGTGGCCGCCGCCATCGACCTGCGCCCGGGCAGCGCCGCCACGCTGGTCCGCGACCTGCGCGCCGAGAACATCGACGTCTACGTGGTCCGCGCGGGCCGGGTGGATCGGGCCAACCGTGCCGCCCCACCGGCCCGGTTCGTCATGGCGGTCACCTCCGGGCGGCCGGTCAGCGGGACGGCACGGCTGCGCGGCGCGCGTGTCCTGGTGGAGGGCCGCCCGCTGCCCGGTACCGGCAACGGGGTGATCCTCACCCAGCGCGCGGTCACCGGCACCGCGCCGGACGTGCTGCGGCGGCTGTTGCTGGCGCTGGTGGCCGGGCTCGTGGCCGGCGCGGTGGCCGGCGCGCTGCTGGCCCGCAGGCTGGCGCGCCCGATCCGGCACGCGGCTGGCGCGGCCGCCCGGCTGTCTGCCGGGGACCGGTCGGTACGCGTGGAGCCGGAGCCGCCGGTCGAGGTCGAGGAGCTGGCGCACGCGCTGAACGAGCTGGGCACCGCGCTGTCCACCAGCGAGAGCCGGCAGCGCGAGTTCCTGCTGTCCATTTCGCACGAGCTGCGAACCCCGCTGACCACGCTCAAGGGGTACGCGGAGGCACTGTCGGACGGGGTGATCGAGCCGGACGGTGCCGCCCGTACCGGCCAGCTCATGCTCACCGAGGCGGAGCACCTCGACCGGCTGGTGGCCGACCTGCTGGCGCTCGCGCGCCTGGACGCGGTGGACTTTCCGCTGTCCATCCTGCCCGTTGACCTGACGGCGCTGGTGGGCGACGCCGGAGAGGCGTGGGCCGGCCGGTGCGCCGGGGTCGGCGTGGTGCTGCGGACCGACCTCCCGCCCGGACCGGTCCCGGTGCCGACCGACCCCGGACGGATCCGCCAGGTGATCGACGGGCTGATGGAGAACGCTCTGCGGGTCGTACCGCCGGGCGCGCCGGTGGTGCTGGCCGTCCATCCGCCGCTACCGCCGGGGTTCGCCGTCATCGAGGTGCGCGACGGCGGGCCGGGTTTCACCGACGCGGACCTGGCGGTCGCGTTCCAGCGCGGCGCCCTGTACGAGCGGTACCGGGGGGTACGCAAGGTCGGCTCGGGGCTGGGACTGGCACTGGCCGCCGGCCTGGTCCGCCGGCTCGGTGGCGCGATCGAGGCCGGCCACGCACCGGAAGGCGGCGCCCGCTTCACCGTGCGGTTGCCGGTTTACCAAACCCGTACACCGCGCTGATCCGGCGCACGTATCCGGCGTCGATCCTGGTGGGCGTATCCAGCCGACAGGGAAGGAACGATCCGATGAAGGTGCGCGTCGCACTGGCCAGCGTGGCGCTGGGCGCGGTCACCGCGGTCGGGCTGGCCGCGTGCGGGCAGCCCGCCGCCCCGTCCGCCGCCACGACTCTGGCTGACTCCAGCACGACCATGACGCCGGAAGCCTCGGCACTGTCCGAACTGGGCTTCTCACCGCAGGACATGACACTGGTCGACGACCCGTCGCCGAACCCGAGCGGCAACCCGGCGCCGGGGCCGCGGGCCCGCGTCAAGCGCCCGGGGCTGCGCGCCCTGACCATCCGGCGGGCGCTGGCGAAGAACGTGGAGCACGGCGAGGTGGTCGTGAAGACGAAGGGCGGCGACAAGACCATCGACGTGCAGCGCGGCACGGTGACCGCGATCGACTCGACCACGGTGACCGTGAAGTCTTCCGATGGCTTCACCCTGACCTGGACGTTCGGCAGCCCGATCCACGTGATCGAGCACCGCTCCTCGGTCCAACCGAGCAGCGTGGCGGTCGGCGCGGACGTCGGGATCGCCGGTACGAAGGCGGGCGGCACGGTGACCGCGTCCCTGCTGGTCATCGCGCGGTCCAGCTGACCGCTGCGGCGCCGGTACGTCCGGTGCGGTGGCCGCGCGCCGCCGCACCGGACGGCGTCGGCCGATCCGGGTCAGCTCCGCAGCTCGGCCACGCAGCACTTGACGCTGCCGCCGCCCTTCTTCAGTTCGGTGAGTTCCACCAGCCGCGGCGCGTACCCCGCCGCCGCGAGCCGGTCGCCGAGCGCGGTCGCCTCGCCACTGAGCACCACGGTGCGGCCGTCGCTCACCAGGTTCAGGCCGAACGCCAGCGCGTCGGACTCCGTCGCCAGTACCGCGCCCGGGAACAGCTGACGCAGCACCGCCTGCGACGACGCGGAGAACGCCCCCGGGTAGTACGCGATCGTGGTGTCGTCGAGCGGGGCCAGCGCCATGTCCAGGTGGTAGAAGCGCGGGTCCACGAGCCGCAGTGAGATCACCGGCCGGCCCAGCACCTCCTGCGCCTCGGCGTGCGCGGCCGGCTCGGTACGGAAGCCGTACCCGGCCAGGATCAGGCCGGGTCCGGGCAGGTAGGTGAAGTCGCCCTCGCCCTCGTTGATCTCGGTCGGGGCGACGTAGCGCCAGGCCGGCTCGTCCTGGGTCGCGTAGAACGCCTGGTGCGCGGCGGCTTCGGCGGCTCGCTGCGGGTACCTGAACCGGGCGCCGTACACCGTCCCGTCCACCGAGAACGCGCCGTTCGCGGCGTACACCATGTCGGGCAGGCCGGCCTGCGGCGTGAGGACGTGCACGCGGTGGCCGAGTTCGACCAGCGTCTCGCGCAACCGTTCCCACTGCTTGCCGGCCAGGTCGGCATCCACCGGGGACGTGGCGTCCATCCACGGGTTGATCACGTACGTGACCGTGAAGTACGCCGGTGGGCACATCAAATATGTCCTCGGCATGATCCAAAGCGTAGGTACGCTCGGAAGACGCAGGCAGCCGGAAGGCTTGCGTGAAAGGAGCGATCCGTTGCAGATCGACGCTGTGGATCAGCGAATCATTGCGTCGCTCGCGGCAGACGCCAGAGCCACGTACGCGGAGATCGGAGCCGAGGTCTCACTGTCCGCGCCGGCCGTCAAGCGCCGGGTCGACCGCCTGCGCGCCGGCGGGGTCATCAAGGGATTCACCGCGGTCATCGACCCGGCCGCGGTCGGCTGGACGACCGAGGCGTTCGTCGAGCTGTTCTGCACCGGGCGGACGACACCGGCGCAGATCGAGGCGGCGGCGCGGCGGCACCCGGAGGTCGTCGGCGCGTACACGATCTCCGGCGAGGCCGACGCCCTCGTCCACCTGCGGGCGGCGGACATGGCGCACCTGGAGCAGGCGCTGGAGCGGCTGCGCGCGGAGCGGTTCGTGACCTCGACCCGGAGCATGATCGTCCTGTCCCGGCTGGTCGACGGCGCAGCGCCCGCTGCCGGGCCGGTCACCTCGGCGCCCACCGCCCGGCAGCGCTGACCGCCCGGGCGCCGGGCGGAACCGCGGCCGCGGCCGCGGCGTCGAAGGGGCATGGACATCAAGCGGGGTGTCACGGGCACGACCCGTGGCGTCATGGCCGGGGCGCTGGCCGCCGGGATGCTGCTGACCGGGTGCGACGCCGGAGGGGCGGCACACCGGACCACGACCGTACCGGCCGGCGCGTTCACGCTGGTCGGCTTCGACTCCTGCGCCGACCTGCTGGCCGGTATGCGTGCCGCGGCCGACGCCACGGTCACCGCGTACGGGTGGGGCGGCGCGGTGCCGGTGTTCGACGCCGGGGGCGGGCCGGCGGTACCCGGCGCCACCGCGGCCGGCAGCGGACGTGGCGCCGGTGCGGCCGCCGCCGGCAGGGCCGACGTGGCTGGCGACACCGGCGCTGGCGCGACGCCGGCGTACTCCGGCACCAACACCGCCGAACCCGGTGTGGACGAGCCCGACCTGGTCAAGACGGACGGGCACCGGATCATCGTGATCAATAACGGAGTACTGCGAGTGATCGACGCCGCCAGCCGCAAGGTCACCGGCAGCCTGGCACTCGGCGAGCGGGGCGGTACCGGCACCGCCGGGTACGCCGGCGGCGACGCGGGCCTGCTGCTGGCCGGCGACCGGGCGCTGGTGTTCACCCGTACCGGCGGGATCGACGACATCGCCGGACCGGGCCTGCTCCTGGTCGACCTGTCCGGCCGGCCCAGGATCGTCGGCTCGTACGCGATCGACGGCGACCTGGTCGACGCGCGGCAGGTCGGCGCCACGGTACGGGTGGTCGTGCGGTCAGCCCCGCGGATCAACTTCCCGCGCCTGGACAACGCGACCGACGCGCAGCGGCTCGCCGCCAACCGGGCCGCCATAGCCAAATCGGGGCCGGACGACTGGCTGCCCAGGTACGAGGTCGTCGCGGGCGGCAGGACCACCCGGGGCACCGTGCCCTGCGACGCGGTGAGCCGGCCCGCGCAGTACTCGGGCTCGACGATGCTGACCGTGCTCACCTTCGCCCTGGGCGGCGCGTCGCTGGGCAGCGGGAGCCCGGTGACCATCGTGGCCGACGGGACCACGGTCTACTCCAACGGTTCCCGCCTGTACGTGGCCGGCGACAACCGGTGGCGGACGATGCTGCCGATGCTCGCCCGGCCGGCCGGGAACGGGTCGGCGCGGCCGTCGCCGCCGCCGCAGCGCACCGAGCTGTACCAGTTCGACACCGCCGGCACCGGCCGCCCGCACTTCGTCGGGGCCGGTTCGGTCCCCGGGTACCTCATCAACCAGTACGCGCTGTCCGATTGGGGCGGCAACCTGCGGGTCGCCACCACCGACGGCGATTCCTCGGCGGTGTACGTGCTGCACCGCTCGGGCGACACGCTCCGGACCGTAGGGAGGCTCGGCGGTCTCGGCAAGGGGGAGCGGATCTACGCGGTCCGGTTCGACGCCGGCATCGGGTACCTGGTGACCTACCGGCAGACCGACCCGCTGTACACGATCGACCTGCGGGACCCCGCGCACCCGGCGGTGAGCGGCTCGCTGGACATTGACGGGTACTCGACGTACCTGCACCCGATCGGCGCCGGCCGGCTCATCGGTGTCGGGCAGGCGGCCGGCCCGGACGGCAGGATCCGGGGCGCCGCCGTCTCGCTGTTCGACGTCGCCGACCCGGCCGCGCCGAAGCGGCTGGCCCGGTACCAGGTCCGGTACGGGCACTCCACCGCCGAGTTCGATCCGCACGCGTTCCTGTACTGGCCGGCGACCGGTCTGCTGGTGCTGCCGATGACGACGGTGAACGCCAGCCCGGTGCCGTCCCTTCGAGCGGGTGCGCCGGCACGAGGCGGCGTGGCGCCGCCGCGGGTGGCCGAGCCGACCGCGGGTGCCGTCACGCTGCACGTGACCGCGAACGCGGTCGGCCCGATGGCCGCCGGCAGCGTGGGCCACGCGAACCTGCCGATCAGCCGCTCACTGGTCGTCGACCGTACGCTGTGGACAGTGTCGACCGGCGGCCTGGCAGCGTACGACCTGGCGTCGCTCACGCCGGAGTCCTGGTTGCCGTACTGATCAGAGGTACATGCCGGTGTGCTCGCCGGTGCCGCCGGCTACCTTCTCGTCCCCGAAGAAGCGCTTGCCGCCGAACTCGCCGGCCAGCCGGTCGTCGAGTTCGTCGGCGAGCCCCGTCATGACCTGTACCGCCAGCATCAGGTGGGTCGCCTGGAAGTCCCGGCCGAACACCGGCACCGAGGCCCACACGGTGTCGTCGGTGCAGTACAGCCGCCCGATCGGCATCCGGTTGGTCAGCTCGGACAGCCGCACGTACAGCTGCTCGGTCGGCCGCACCTCGGTCAGTACCGGCGAGAACACGTCGACCAGCGGCGGGTTGTCGCGGACCCGGACGAAGACCATCGCCGAGCCGGCCCGGATGCCGATGTCGCCGTCGCCGTCCAGCTGGAGGAGTTCCGGATCGGTCTTGAGCAGCCCGGCCACCACCGCGGCGACCCGGTCGCCGAGCGGCAGGTCGGCGTTGCGGGCGGCCGACCCGGTGCCGGAGAGCACCCGCGTCTCCGCGTCCTGTTCGGTCGCCGCCCCCGCGTCCGGGCCTTCACCCAGCAGCACCGGCCGGGCCGTGCCGAGCGGGCCGACGGGCAGCGGCGTGTCGTCGTGGCCCCGGGCGGCATAGGTGACGAACGCCGGGTGCGGAGCACCGTAGATGTCGCGCAGGGTACGGGTGACGATCACCGCGATCCGGGTCGCGTCGGTCCTGGCACCCCAGAAGCCGAAATCGTCGCCGGAGCCGGCCACCACGCCGGGCGGCGACCAGCCGAGCGCGACCAGGTCGGCGATCTGGCCCCGGTCGAGGCGGTAGCCCTCCGGAAGCGAGGAGTTGCTGACAGCGAGCGCGCCGAGCTTCCCTCCGTCCTGCGACCGCACCGTGACCGCGTACACCGCGTCGCCGGTACCGGAGGCGGTCGGGTCGAGGGTCAGCTCCAGCTGCGTACCGGCCGGCATCTCCGGCGCGCACTCGGCCAGCGCCTTGGCGAAGTCCCGCCACGCCTCGGTGACCTTCGACTTGAGGTCGGCGGTCACCGCGAGGTCGTCCAGCAGGGCTGCCTCTGGTGGGGTCTCAGCCGACATCTCGTCTACCTCCTACACGCCCCGCTCCCGCACGCGACGCCCCGATACCCGTCGACGAACCGACCGGAAAGGACAGGCCGGCCTGCTCGTCGCGCCCACCTTAGCTCCCTGGCGTGCCAGGCCCGTCCCCATGCCGTAACCGACGGGATCTGGACGCCACGCTCTGGGCGACTATGGTCGGAAGCATGGTCCGTAAGGCGCCGCGCGAGGACACCGGAGACGAGAATCTGACCGTTCGTCGGCCGGAACGCAGTGCCGCCGGGGTTGGCGGCGTGATTCACGGGCTGGCACCCGGGCTGGCACAGATGGGCGTCCGGCGGTCTGCCCGTACCCTGCTCAAACTCAACCAGGTCGGCGGGTTCGACTGTCCGGGCTGCGCGTGGCCGGAGCCGGCGCCCGACAAGCGGCACCACGCGGAATTCTGCGAGAACGGCGCCAAGGCGGTGGCCGAGGAGGCGACCCTGCGCCGGGTCACGCCGGAGTTCTTCGCCGCCCACCCGGTCGCCGAACTGGCCGAACGCAGCGACCACTGGCTGGGCCAGCAGGGCCGGCTCACCACACCGATGGTGCTGCGTCCCGGCGCGACCCACTACACGCCGATCTCCTGGGATGACGCGTTCGAACTGGTCGGCTCGACGCTGCGCGGGCTTGACTCGCCGGACCGGGCGGCCTTCTACACCTCCGGCCGGACGTCGAACGAGGCCGCCTTCCTGTACCAGTTGTTCGCCCGCGCGTACGGCACGAACAACCTCCCGGACTGCTCCAACATGTGCCACGAATCCTCCGGAGTGGCGCTGACCGAGACGATCGGCATCGGCAAGGGCTCGGTCACTCTGGACGACATTCACCGCGCGTCGCTGCTGGTGGTCGTCGGCCAGAACCCGGGGACCAACCACCCCCGGATGCTCACCGCCCTCGAGACCGCGAAGCGCAACGGCGCGAAGATCATCGCGATCAACCCGCTGCCCGAGGCCGGCCTGCTGCGATTCCGCAACCCGCAGCGCCCGTCCGGCGTCATCGGCGAGGGCACCCCGCTCGCGGACCAGTACCTGCAGATCCGGGTCGGCGGTGACCTGGCGCTGTTCCAGGCGTTCGGCTCGCTGCTGCTGGAGTGGGGCGCGGTGGACAAGTCCTTTGTGGACAGTTACACGTCCGGCTTCGCGGCGTACCGGGCCGCGATCGAGGAACTGGACTGGGCGGACGTGCTCGCGGCGACCGGGCTGAGCCGGGAGGAGATCGTCGCCGCGGCACGGATGCTGGCGATGTCGGACGCCACCGTCGTCTGCTGGGCGATGGGGCTGACGCAGCGCAGGGACTCGGTACCGGCGATCCGCGAGATCAGCAACGTCCAACTGCTGCGCGGCATGGTCGGCAAGCCCGGCGCGGGACTGTGCCCGGTGCGCGGACACTCCAACGTCCAGGGCGACCGGACCATGGGAGTCTGGCACGAGACACCGAAGTGGCTGCCGGCGCTGGCGTCGCGGCTGGGCTTCGAGGTGCCGGCCCACCGCGGGCACGACACGGTGGAGACGATCCGGGCGATGCGCGAAGGCGCAGTACGGGTCTTCGTCGGGCTCGGCGGCAACTTCGCGGCCGCGACGCCGGACACCGACGTCACCCTGGCGGCCCTGGCTTCCTGCGAGCTGACCGTGCACGTGTCGACGAAGCTGAACCGGTCCCACACCGTACCGGGGCGCACCGCGCTGATCCTGCCGTGCCTGGGCCGTACCGAGCGGGACACGCAGCGCTCCGGCGACCAGTTCGTCACGGTCGAGGACTCCATGTCGGCGGTGCACGCGTCGCGCGGCGGCCTGCGGCCGGCGTCCGAGCACCTGCTCTCCGAGGTCGCCATCGTCAGCCGGCTGGCCCGCGCCACCCTGCCGTCGTCGCCGATCCCGTGGGCTGCGTACGAGGACGATTACCGGGCGATCCGTGAGGAGATCGCCGCGGTGGTGCCGGGCTTCGCCGACTACGAGGCCCGGGTCGCCACCGGGAGCGGGTTCACGCTGCCCCACCCGCCGCGCGACCGGCGGCAGTTCCCGACGGCGTCCGGTCGCGCGAACTTCGTGGTCAACCGGCTGGAGGTCACGCAGATCCCGGCGGGGCGGCTGCTGCTCCAGACGGTCCGCAGTCACGATCAGTACAACACCACCATCTACGGCCTGGACGACCGGTACCGGGGAATCCACAATGGACGCCGGGTGGTCTTCGTGAACCCGGAGGACCTCGCGACGCTGGGCATCGACGACGGTGCGCTCGTCGACATCGTGTCCGAATGGAAGGACGGCGGCGAACGGCGGGCGCCGGGCTTCCGGGTGGTCGCCTACCCGAGCGCGCGCGGGTGCGCGGCCACCTACTTCCCGGAGGCGAACGTGCTGGTACCGCTGGATTCCACGGCGGAGAAGTCGAACACACCAGCCTCGAAGAGCATCATCGTCCGCCTCGAACCGGCGACACCGGGTGGGCCCGTGCCCGGATCCGCCGCAGACCGCCACGGGCCCGGCCCAGCCTCAGACAGCCCGACCGGACCGGCGTCCCCGTCCGCGGGCGCGCCGCCCGCATCGGCATGAGGCGCGTCCGGCTCGTCTTCGCCTTCGCCACCTTCATCCTGATCGGAGCCGCCTCCGGCGCCTCCGGGGTGCTGATCCCCAGCCAGATCTCCGACTACCGGATCGACAAGGTCACCATCGGAGTGATGTTCTTCACTTTCTCGGCCGGCTACGTGCTGTCCGGAGTGGCTAACGGATCGCTGATCCGGTGGCTGGGAGTACGAGGCCAGCTGTCGCTGGGCGCGGCCGCGTTCGTGGGCCTGTCGTACGGCATCGGGCTGCGGCCACCCACGTTCGCGCTGCTGCTGATCGCGAACGTCGGGCTCGGGTTCGGTACCGGCATCCTCGACGCGGGGCTGAACGCCTACCTGACGACGCTGCCCGGACACACGCCGCTGCTCAACCTGCTGCACGCGTTCTTCGGTGTCGGTGCGCTGGTCGGCCCGGTGCTGGCGACCGGCCTGCTGCACGACCACCGGCCCTGGCAGGACGTGTACCTGCTGCTCGCGGCGGCCGGAGTGGTGCCGCTCATCGGTTTCCTCGCGCTGTTCCCCCGCCGGGCCGCCCGGGTCGTCGAGGACGATCGCAGCGCACCGCTGGGCGCGGCCCTGCGACGCGTCGCGGTCTGGCTGGCCGCCGCGTTCCTCTGCCTGTACGTCGGCATCGAGGTCACCGTCGGCAACTGGAGCTTCAGCCTGCTCACCCAGCAGAAGGGGGCGGGCGAGCTGCTCGCCGGCTACGTGGTCAGCGGGTACTGGCTGGGCCTGACGCTGGGCCGCTTCCTGCTGAACGCGGCCGCCACCCGGGTCGGGATCGGCGTGCGGGAAATGATGTACGGCTGCCTGGTCGGGGTCGCCGCCGCGACCCTGCTGACCTGGCTCGGGCCGGGCGAGGCGGTGGTGATGATCGGTTTCGGGCTCGTCGGGTTCTTCCTCGGCCCGGTGTTCCCGACCACGATCGCGGTGCTTCCCAGGCTCGTCCCGGCCCGGCTGGTACCGACCGCGGTGGGCCTGCTTGTCGGGGCGAGCGTGATCGGCGGGGCGGTGTTCCCGTGGCTCGCCGGTGCCCTCGCGCAGGGGCTCGGGCTCGGCTCGTTGCTGCCGTACACGCTGGTGCTCTCCGGCCTGCTGCTCGCCGTGTGGACGACGATCGGCCACCGGATGCGGTCAGTCCCGGGACCAGCCGGCGGCGAGTTCCTTGACGACGGCAGCGGCCTGCGTCGGGTCAGCGCCGCGGCCGACGGCCAGACCCAGTAGGTACGCGGTCAGCGGCGCGGCCGGGCGCATCACCCCGTGCGCCACGTCCCGCGCCAGGTCGAGGACGAGGTTCACGTCGACCGGATCGAGGTGGAGTGCTTCACGAACCGAGTCGGTCCAGTCGTCGAGTGCGGACATCAGATCCATTCCTCCGCGCGGTGAAGGTCATCGGGCTCATCGCAGTCGTACCACGGCGGTGGTCCGCCGGTGCCGGCCGGCACCTCACCCACGCGCAGGCCGGCGAGCAGGGCACGCAGCGGCACCCCGGGCGGGCGGGCGTCGCCGGTTGCCGTCTCCGGGAGCGTCGACGCCAGCGGCCCGATCCGGGCGAACGCAGCCCGTAACGACCCGGTCCGCCAGACGCCGCAGAGCGTCTGGCGCTTCCCGTCGCCGTCGAGGAACACGACGCCGTCGAGCGCGGCGCTGCCGGAGACCGGCACGGCGAGCGCCGTGCGCAGCGTGTGGATCGCCGTACGGTCGAGGAACGGCAGGTCGGCGGCGAGCAGGGCGACGGTGGGGGCGGTGACTCCGGCGAGCCCGGCAGCGGTGGCGGCCACCGGTCCGCCGCCCGGAGGCTCTTCCCGGACCCGCCGCACCCCGTCGGGTACGTCCAGGGTGGCCGGGCCGACCACGATCCGGTCGGTCGCGTCCGGTACGGCGTCGAGCACCCGGTGCAGCATGGGCCGGCCGCGGACCGTGAGCATGGGCTTGTCGACACCACCGAGCCGGCGGGCGGCACCGCCGGCCAGGATCACGGCAGCGTAGGGGTCCACGGACCCGACGTTACCGGCCACGGCCGGGCCGGGCACCCGCCCCACCCGGCGAGTCCGGGGTCCGGCGAGGACCGGCCGGCGAGTCCGGGGTCCGGCGAGGACCGGCCGGTGCGCCCCGCGCCCGGCAGTGGCCGGCCGGTGCGCCCGGCGTCGGCGGGCGGGGGCGGCCCGGCCGCCGGCGAGGCAGGATGGAGGCATGGCACGGGTCACGGCGCGGCGCAGCATAGTGCGTATCGACACCTCGTCCGGGCAGCAGAGCCGCCGCCCCGACTCGCTGGCGGCCGAAGAGCCGCTGGAGATCCGGGTGGACCGCTCCGCGCTCGCGGTCACCATGCGCACCCCCGGAAACGACATCGACCTCGCCCTCGGGTTCCTGTTCACCGAGGGGATCATCGGCTCCGACGACGACGTGCGTACCGCGCAGCTGTGCGCCGGTACCGACACGCCGAACACGTACAACGTCGTCGACGTGAAGCTCACGCCCGGCGTGCCGGCGCCGGTGACCGACCCGAGCCGCAACTTCTACACCACCAGCTCCTGCGGAGTGTGCGGCAAGGCGAGCATCGACGCCGTCCGGACCCGGTCGCGGTTCGCCGTCGACCAGGACTCCGCCAAGATCGAGGCCACCACCCTGGCGACCCTGCCGGACGCCCTGCGCAGCGCGCAGCGCACCTTCGAGGCCACCGGAGGGCTTCACGCGGCCGGCTTGTTCAGGACGGACGGCGAACTCGTGGTGATCCGCGAGGACGTGGGGCGCCACAACGCCGTCGACAAGGTGGTCGGCTGGGGCCTGCGGGAGCGGCGGCTTCCCCTGGACGGGCACGTCCTGCTGGTCTCCGGGCGGGCGAGTTTCGAACTCGTGCAGAAGGCGTCCATGGCCGGCATCCCGATCATCGCCGCGGTGTCGGCTCCGAGCACGCTCGCCGTCGAGCTGGCCGACGAGGTGGGCATGACCGTCGTGGGGTTCCTGCGCGGCGCGACCATGAACATCTACACCCGCCCCGACCGCATCCGCTGATCGGCACGGGCCCCGTCCCAGGCTTGCGGCGGCAAGCCGCCCGCCACGACCTCGGCGAGCAGCCGGGCCAGCGTGTAGTCCGGGTCCACGGTCAGCGCCCGCTCCAGGGCCATCGACGCGATGACGCCGTCCCCCGCTCGCCACGCCGCGAAGCCCAGCAGGGTCGCGGGGGCCACGCTCAGCTCCGTCTCGGCCCGGCGCAGCACCTCGGTCCACAAGCCGACGTGGACTCCCAGGTCCCCGTCGACCGCCGCCCAGGCGTGGTCACGCACCGGCAGGTACACCAGCACGACGGTCAGCCAGGCCAGCTCGTCGTTGTCCAGTTGACCACCGGAGCGCTGGCGCTCGATCGCGGCGTCGACCGCCGCCGCGCCCGCCACGCGCACGGCACCGCACGGGTCGGCGGACGACTCGACCAGCTCGACCAGCCGCCGGTCGGCCGCGGCCGTGGCGCGGGACATGTCGGCCCGGGTCAGTCCGCTGATCGGGGCCAGCCGGCGCTGCACCGCGACCCGGGACGGCAGGGCGACGTGCCCGGCGACCACCGCCGCGGCGGCGACCGGCCCGGTCACCGGATCGAACGGGGTGCCCCCGGGCGGGCAGCAGTCGAGCGAGTCACAGACGTAGGACCAGTACCGGCCGTCGGTGACCCGCAGGACATCGAGCACGTTGATCCGGACCGCGGCCAGCGCCCGGTCGATGGCCAGCACGCCGGGCGTGACCTGGGCGGCCGGGCCGTAGCCGACGATGATCACGTCGGTGACCTGCTGCCGGGTCACCACCGCGGCGTAGTAGCCGGCCAGATCGGCCGCGCCGGCCAGGTCGCCGCGCACCTGGAAGACCATCCGGCTCCGGCGCAGGCCGAGCAGCACGACGCTGTCGGAGGGGTGGAACCCGAGCAGGTACGGAACCATGCTCAGGATGTCGGCGGTGCTACGCAGAGTCAGGGGCGAGGGCATGCGGCCAGAGTGGCGAATCTGACCTGTGATCGGAAGAGGCCGTCGACGGCCTGTGGACGACACTCGCGTTATCCACAGGCCGTTCACGTTTTCGCAGCTCACCGGCCGCACCACCGGTACCGTGGCCGGTTGCGACACGCCGGCCGGGGACCCCGGTACGCGCTGCTACCCCCGGCTCGCCGGGGACGATCCGGCGGTACGGTTTCCCGGTGGATCTGGCATACCTGCGGCAGCATCCGCACCTCCTGCCGACCTTCCTCACCCACCAGCGCATCCGCGAGACGCCGGTGGCGGGCGGTAGCGTCTGCCAGGCCTCGAGGCTGACGCTCGACGATGGCACCTCGGTCTTCGCGAAGACCTGGCCGTCCGGCGCGCGGCCGGATACAGCCGCCGGGAAGGCGCCGGACGGCTTCTTCGCCGCCGAGGCCACCGGCCTGAACTGGCTGCGGGACGCGGGCGGGGTGCCGGTTCCCGAGGTCATCGCCGACCTGCCGGACATGCTCGCCCTGGAGTGGATCGACGGCGGTACGCCCAGCCCGGAGGCCGCCGAGGAGCTCGGCCGCGGCCTGGCCGCGCTGCACCGCAGTGGCGCGCCGGCGTTCGGCGCACCCTGGCCCGGGTACATCGGGACGCTGCCGCTGCCCAACGAACCCTCGCCCGGGCCGTGGCCGGACTGGTTCGCCGCGGCCCGGCTCGAACCGTTCCTGCAAGCCTCGGCCGACCGGAGGGCGCTGTCCGCGGCCGACGTGGCCGCCGTCTCGGGGGTGCTGCGCGACATCGACCGGTACGCCGGCCCGGCCGCCGCCGAGCCGCCCGCCCGCATCCACGGCGACCTGTGGCCGGGCAACCTGCACTGGTCCGCGTCGGGCCGGGCGTACCTGATCGATCCGGCGGCGCACGGCGGCCACCGGGAGACGGACCTGGCCGCCCTCGCCCTGTTCGGCGGCGCGCCGCAGTTAGACCGGATCCTCGCCGGGTACCAGGGGGTGTGGCCGCTGGCACCGGACTGGGAGCGACGGGTACCCCTGCACCAGCTGCACCTGCTGCTGGTGCACACCGCGATGTTCGGATCCGGCTATCGGGACGCGGTTCTGTCGGCGGTCCGCGCTACGGTCAGACAATGACCTCCTCGACGCTCGCCGATCGCTACGGGCGGGTGGCGACCGACCTGCGGGTGTCGCTGACCGACCGGTGCAACCTGCGCTGCACCTACTGCATGCCCGCGGAGGGCCTCCCCTGGCTGCCGACCGCCGAGGTGCTGTCCGACGACGAGGTCGGCCGGCTGATCGAGATCGCGGTGACGCGGCTCGGCATCACCGAGGTCAGGTTCACCGGCGGCGAGCCACTGCTGCGGCCCGGGCTGCTGGATATCGTCGCCCGTGCCGCCGCGCTGGCCCCGCGGCCGTCGCTGTCGCTGACCACCAACGGGATCGGGCTCGACCGGCACGCCGCGCCGCTGCGCACCGCCGGACTCGACCGGGTGAACGTCTCGCTGGACACCCTGTCGCCGGAGAGGTTCGTGCAGCTCACCCACCGCAAACGGCACGCCGATGTGCTCGCCGGGCTGGCCGCCGCCGCCGACGCCGGGCTCGGACCGGTGAAGGTCAACTCGGTGCTGATCCGCGGCATCAACGACGACGAGGCGGTGCCGCTGCTCCGGTTCGCTCTCCAGCACGGATACCAGCAACGGTTCATCGAGCAGATGCCGCTGGACGCCGGACACACCTGGGCGCGGGACCGCATGGTCACCGCCGCCGAGATCCTCGCGGCCCTCGAAGAGAGCTTCACCCTGCTGCCCGACCCGGCGGAGCGTGCCGGGGCGCCGGCGGAGACCTGGCTGGTGGCCGATTACCCCGGCACGCCGAAGGTCGGCGTGATCGCCAGCGTCACCCGCCCGTTCTGCCGCGACTGCGACCGCACCCGGTTGACCGCCGACGGCCAGATCCGCAACTGCCTGTTCGCCAGGGAGGAGAGCGATCTGCGCGCGCTGCTGCGCGGCGGCGGCTCCGACGACGAGATCGTGGCGCGCTGGCAGGCGGCGATGCGGGCCAAGCTGCCCGGCCACGGCATCGACGACCCGGCCTTCCTGCAGCCCACCCGCCCGATGTCGGCGATCGGCGGTTAGCGTGCCGACCCTTCGTTACTTCGCCGCCGCCCGCGCCGCGGCCGGCGTCATCGAGGAGCCGGTGGACGGGGCGACCCTCGGCGAACTGCTGGATGAGGCGGGCCGGCGGCACGGCGAGCGGCTGACGCTCGTGCTGAAGTCGTGCTCGTTCCTGGTCGACGGGTTGGCCTGCCGCGACCGGGCGGCGGCGGTGACCGCACAGTCCATAGTAGACATTTTGCCGCCCTTTGCCGGAGGTTGACATGCTCGTCGCGTTCTCGGTGACTCCGCTGGGAGTCGGTGACTCGGTCGGCGACGTGGTCGCCGAGGCGGTCCGGGTGGTCCGCGAGTCCGGCCTGCCCAACCGCACCGACGCGATGTTCACCACTGTGGAGGGCGAGTGGGACGAGGTGATGGCGGTGCTGAAGCGCGCGGTCGATGTCGTGTCGGACCGGGCGCCTCGGGTGAGCCTGGTGGTCAAGGCGGACGTGCGGCCGGGCGTCACCGGCGCGCTGACCAGCAAGGTGGCGCACGTCGAGGAGTACCTGTCCCGGTAAGGCCCGGTCCGCCCGGGGTGTCGCCGGCCCGACCGTACTGATCCATTACGCCGCGCGTGGCGGTGCGCGTGTTGCCGCGCGCGCATGAAAGGATGCGTCGTGCCCGCAAAAGCACCCGACCACGGCCACGACATGACGTTCGTGGCGGATCTGCACATCCACTCGCGCTACTCCCGTGCGTGTAGCCGCGATCTGGACCTGCCCAGTCTCGCGTGGTGGGCTCGGCGCAAGGGCGTCACCCTGCTCGGCACCGGGGACTTCACCCACCCCGCGTGGTACGACCACCTCCGGGAGAACCTCGTACCCGCCGAGCCCGGCCTGTACCGGCTGGCCGGGCCGGTCAAGCCGCTGCCGCCCAACGTCGCGGATCGTGACGTGCGGTTCATGCTGTCCGTCGAGATCTCTACGATCTACAAGCGCGACGACCGCACCCGCAAGGTGCACCACCTCATCTACCTGCCCGATCTCGACGCCGCCGCGCGGTTCAACGCGCGGCTGGGTCGCATCGGCAACCTGGGTTCGGACGGTCGGCCCATCCTCGGCCTGGACTCCCGCGACCTGCTCGAGATCACGCTCGAGTCGAGTCCGGACGGGTACCTGGTGCCGGCGCACATCTGGACGCCGTGGTTCTCCGCGCTCGGTTCCAAGTCCGGCTTCGACGCGATCGCCGACTGCTATGCCGACCTGGCGGAGCACATCTTCGCGGTGGAGACCGGGTTGTCCTCGGACCCGGAAATGAACTGGCGCGTCTCCAGCCTCGACCGGTACCGCCTGGTGTCCAACTCCGACGCGCACTCCGCCCCTGCGCTCGCCCGGGAGGCGACCGTCCTGGCCACCGGCCTGGACTACTTCTCGGTCCGCGAGGCGCTGCGCACCGGCTCCGGCCTGGACGGCACCATCGAGTTCTTCCCGGAGGAGGGCAAGTACCACGCCGACGGCCACCGCGCCTGCGGGGTGACCTGGGAGCCGGCCCGTACCAGGGCGAACAACGGCGCGTGCCCGGAGTGCGGCAAGCCGCTGACCGTCGGCGTGCTGTCCCGGGTCGAGGACCTGGCCGACCGCGCGGCCGGCACCCGCCCCGCTGGCGTCACCCACCGGGTCACCCACCTCATCCAGCTGGCCGAGATCCTCGGAGAGATCCACGGCGTCGGCCCGCGCTCGAAGACCGTCGAGGGCCGGCTCGCCGCGCTGGTCAGCGCGCTCGGACCGGAGCTGGCCATCCTCCGTCAGGTACCGGTCGACGAGATCGCCCGTACTGGCGGCGAACTGCTCGGCGAGGCGATCGGCCGGCTGCGCCGCGGACAGGTCCACCGCACCCCGGGATTCGACGGCGAGTACGGCGTGATCCGGCTGTTCGAGCCGGCCGAACTGAGCGCAGCCACGGCCGGTACCTCGGACACGCTGTTCGACGTGCCGGAGACGGCACGGGTGCCGGCGCCGCGCAGGGCCGCGAAGGCCGGCGCAGCGGCCGGTGCGTCCACCGCCGGCAGGCAGGCCGGCCGGCGGGCCGGCGACGGGCCGGCCGGCGGCGACCCGAAGGCCCCCGCTGGCGGTAGGGCGGTCACGGCGAAGAAGGCGGTACCGGCCAGGGAGGCGGCACCGCCGATCGCGCCCGAACCGTCGCCGCACGAGCCGTTCGAGCCCATGCTGTCGGGCATGGAGGAGGTCGGCACCGGACTGCTCGACCGGCTCGACGCCCTCCAGCGGGTGGCGGCATCCGCGCCGGGCGGGCCGATGCTCATCGTGGCCGGCCCGGGTACCGGCAAGACCCGCACGCTGACCCACCGCATCGCGTACCTGTGCGCCGAGATGGACGTGTACCCGGAGGAGTGCCTGGCCATCACGTTCACCCGGCGGGCCGCCGACGAGCTGCGCCAACGGCTGGACGGGCTGCTCGGCGAGTCCGCCGAGGACGTCACGGTGGCCACGTTCCACAGTCTTGGGCTGACCATCCTGCGCGAACACGCCGACCTTGCCGGGCTGTCGCCGTCGTTCCGGGTCGCCGAGGAGGCGGAGCGGATGGCGGCGCTGACCGCCGCCGGCGCGGCCGACGAGGCCGCCGCGCGCCGGATGCTGCGCGACGGCGTGGACGAGGAGCTGCGCGAGCGGTACGTGAAGGGGCTGCGCGCGAGCGACCTCGTCGACCTGGACGACCTGGTGCGGCTGCCGGTCGCCCTGCTGCGCGACGACGCCGAGCTGACCGAACGGTACCGGGCCCGGTGGCCGTGGGTGTTCGTCGACGAGTACCAGGACGTCGACCCGGTGCAGTACGAGCTGCTGCGGTCGCTCGCCCCGGCCGACGGCAACCTGTGCGCGATCGGCGACCCGGACCAGGCCATCTACTCCTTCCGCGGCGCGGACGTGTCCTTCTTCCTGCGGTTCAGCCAGGACTTCACCGATGCCCGGGTGGTCCGGCTGACCCGCAACTACCGTTCCTCGGCCCCGATCGTGGCCGCCGCGGTGCAGGCCATCGCGCCGTCCTCGCTGGTACCGGGGCGGCGGCTGGACCCGGCCCGGCTCGACCCGGAGGCGGCACCGATCGGGCTGTACGCCGCCGGGTCGGCGGCCGACGAGGCCGACTTCGTGGTGCGGACCATCGACGAGCTGGTCGGCGGCCTGTCCCACCGGTCCCTGGACTCGGGTCGGATCGACGCGCACGCCGCGGCGGGCGCGATGAGCTTCGCCGACATCGCGGTGCTGTACCGGACCGACGCGCAGGCCGCCGCCGTCCTGGAAGCGCTGTCCAGGGCCGGGGTACCGGCACAGAAGCGCTCGCACGACCGCCTACGGGACCGGCCCGGCGTCGCGGCCATTGCCCGCGAGCTGCGCTACGCCACCGGACTGGCCGGGTCGCTGGCCGCCCGGGTCCGGCTCACCGGGCAGCTGCTCGCCGAGCGGCCGACTCTCGACGCGGACGGCGGCCTGGCACCGCAGGACGTGCACACCGCGATCGAGTTGCTCACGCCGCTCGCCGCGCGCTGCGGCGACGACCTGGAGAAGTTCCTCGCCGAGATCGCCACCGGCGCCGAGGTGGACGCGCTGGATCCGCGCGCCCAGGCGGTCACGCTGCTGACGCTGCACGCGGCCAAGGGTCTGGAGTTCCCGGTGGTCTTCCTGGTCGGGTGCGAGGACGGGCTGCTACCGCTGCGCTTCCCGGGCGCCCCCGACGGGAACACGGGAGTCGACGCCCGCGGAGACGACCCCAGGCAGCGCTCAACGGGAGTCGACGCCCGCGGAGACGACCCCAGGCAGCGCTCAACGGGAGTCGACGCCCGCGGAGCCGGCCCCGGGCGGCGGTCAACGGATGTCGACGAGGAGCGCCGGCTGTTCTTCGTCGGGCTGACCCGGGCGCAGGACCGCCTGTACGTCAGCCACGCCCGCAGGCGCGTCCGGTACGGCGCCGAGCGCGAGTGCGTGCCGTCGCCGTTCCTGGCCGCGATCGATCCCGGCCTGCTGGAGCGGCGCGGCACCGAGGAGCCCCGCCGCCCGCGCGACCGGCAGCTGCGGCTTATCTGATCGCCAGGATCGTCAGGTACGCCCCGGCCAGCAGCGCCGGGCCGAACGGTAGCGCGGTGTCCCGGCGGATCCGTCCGGCGAGCAGCAGGCCGAGTACGACCGGCCCGTTGCACGCGTACGGCAGCGCGAGCCCGAGCAGCACCGCCGGCCAGCCCAGCCAGCCGAGGAGGAGTCCGAGCAGGCCGGCCAGTTTCGCGTCGCCGAGCCCCAACCCGGTACGCGGCACCGCCGCCAGCACGGCGTACGCCGCCGCGCAGCCCAGCGCGGCCAGCCCGGACCGGAGCAGCGGTCGCCCGTTGGCGCTGGCGATCGAAGCCGTGCACAGCACCGCCGCCGCGCCCGCGAACCCGGCACCGACCAGCGGGTCGGGCAGCCGCAGGCAGGCCAGGTCGGTTTCGGCGAGCGCCAGGCCGACCGCCGCGACGACGAGGGCGGCGCCGAGCAGCGGTACCGGGCCGAGCGCCCAGCCCAACCCGGCGAAGGCGGCGGCCCCGATCGGTACCCACAGCCACCCGGGCGCCGTTCGGCAGCGCCGGTCGGTGCCGCACAGCCGGTACGCCACCCCGGGCACCAGAGCCCCGGACAGTCCACCGAGTACGGCACAGGCAATCGCCAGCATCGCGCGATGCTAGCGGTGGGGCAGGGTGTCCCGCCGCCCCTC
>JBDZVD010000149.1:0-13881 GCA_040255525.1 Micromonosporaceae bacterium
TCGCCCAGGCGGCTCACCCAACACCCACCTGAACCCCTTTGCCATCAGGCTCTCAGGCTCACTCTGTACCCAGCGCCGCCGATCGCGGCGCTGGTCGCCGAAGTCACCACAACTGTACGTGCTGGGTCGAGGTCGCCGCCTACCCACAAACGCGGGCTCACCGAGCGGACTGTCATCGACGAGCGTCGGGCAGTGGTAGCTCCTCGACGATGTCGAAGGTCGGGCGGGTGAACCAGACGGTCGGCACGTCCCATCGAAGTCGAGGGATCGTGCCGCCACCCGCGCAGAGCCCGGTCTCGGTGACCTGGACGCCTTCGACGTCACCCGCGATCGCTTCCCAGTCGATCCATCGCTGTGTGGCCAACTCCTGCCACGACGCCTCATCACCGAGTACCGCAGCGAGTTCCGTCGGCATCTGCGGCACGGCGCAGCTGCCGCGTCCGTAGATGCGGTCGACGACGGTCATGTCGTCGTGGTGGTCGATGACCAGGACGCGGGCGTCTGCGAGGGCGCGCAGGACGGTCAGGGTAGTGGGGCGGCGGTGCGGTAATTCGCTACGGCACCACCGGGTCCAGGCGGTCGCCGGTGGCCTGTCCGATGAGTTGATCAGCGGCGAGGTCCACAACCCGCCGCTCGGTTTGCCGGGGCGACAGGCGTACGGGTCGACTCGAGTGACGTGGTCGGGGTTCAACGGGGTGCTGCTGGCCCAGCCGAGCAGCGGCAAGGCGCTACCGGTCAGAATGCGCAGATCGAAGTTGTTGGTCACGTGACGCCTCCAGTCATCGGAGTGGGGTCAGGATATGGCGGGGTGGACGTGGAACCTCACGGCTTGCGCGACAGGCTCAGAGCCTTGATGTGCCTGTGGTGCGTCATGGCGATGGGCGTCAGCGGTGAGCGATGTCGGCCTGTACTGCCAACCCGCCGCCCGGCATTCCTCGGCGGCGGACGGCCCGTCGGCCACCGCCCTTTGTCGCGCACGAGGGCGGCGACAGCGGACGCGTCGATCATGACGAGGCATGGCTCGCCATCCACATAGGTGTTGGCGAGCCAGGCCCACGATGACGCGTCACACTACGAGCGCGACCAACCGGGCTGCCGCGACGTCACCGCTTGTCACCAGGTCCAGCGAAAGTATGTGCCGCGCCTCGCTGAGAGCGGCCCGGGCGTGTTCCAGCGATTCTCGGACCCGTCCCATCGTTTCCGCGCCGGCTGGCGAATAGTCGCCCACATACGGCTCGAAGTGTTCGCTGAGCCGGTGCAACACCGCGGTGACGACCTCCACAGCCTCCACGGCAGCCTCGGGCGAGTAGACCGGGTTGGATACCACCGCCCGTAGGGCGTGGCGCGCCGAACTGATCAGGCCGGCCAACGCGGTAGGCACGGCAGTTGAGTCCTCAGCCGCAGCCGTGGAGACGCCCCCTACCGACCCCGCTTCGAGCGGATCACCGCCCACCTCGGACCCGGATGATGCGTCAGAAGTGCTCATAGCTTCCTCCTCCATTGCCCAGGTGACGGCGCGTTGGCTTAGCCGCCGGCACCGGACGCGCCGGTGCCGCACCATGAACCGTCACATTGACGCGTAGATCAAGTCCGGTTATGAACGCCGCCGGGCAAACCGGTCGGCGAGCTGGTCGTCGGATTTGTGCTTTCCGGGATGGCCCTCCGTGGCCGCGTTCGCCTATTCGGATCGCCGGCGCGCTGCTCGACCCTCACGGCTCGATCGGCGTGCCCTGATCGGGGCAGCCGGTGCTCGACAGCGGCGATGATGCCGGTGAAGTGATGGCCCACGCGCCGGACGAAGAGGTTGATTTCCGAGCGAGCGGCGGCGCGACACTGGTGCGCGCACGCAGCCACGGAGGCGGAACCTGTCAAGATTATTGAGACAAGATCTTTTCAGTTCTTCTGTGTGGCCGGTTCCAGCGCGGGCCGGTTGATCCAGACCGTGGTCGGCAGTCTGGGTGGCTGTGGCGGGCGGCGGAACCGGGTGGGGTTGCGTTCGTAGGCGGCGCGGAGGGTTTCGGCGCGCTGGGCGCGGATCTCGGTGGCGGTACCGAAGTGCACGGACGCGGGGGTGTGCAGCCCGATGCCGCTGTGGCGGTGCTGGTGGTTGTAGTAGGCGAAGAACCGGTCACAGAACGCGCGGGCGTCGTGGATCGACCCGAACCGGTCTGGGAAGGCCGGGCAGTACTTCAACGTTTTGAACGCCGCCTCGCTGTACGGGTTGTCGTTGCTGACCTTCGGCCGGCTGTGGCTGCGCACCACGCCGAGATCAGCCAGCAGTAACGCGACCGGCTTGGAGGTCATCGAGGTGCCCCGGTCGGCGTGCACCACCCGCGGCGTCACGCCGGCGGCGGCGATGGTGGCCGCGATGAACTGCTTGGCCAGTTCGCCGGTCTCGGTTGGGGCGACCAGGAACCCGGGCACGTATCGGGAGTAGATGTCCAGGATCACGTACAGGTCGTAGTACACCCCGGGTGCTGGGCCGTGCAGCTTGGTGATGTCCCACGACCAGACCTGTCCCGCCCCGGTGGCCACCAGTTCCGGGCGGGTGCGCGGCGGGTGGGTGGCCTGCCGACGGCGTTCGTGTACCCCGCCGGTCTCGCGCAGGATCCGGTACATCGTCGACTCGGAGCACAGGTAGCTGCCCTCGTCCAGCAGCGTGGCCCACACCTGCGCCACCGACTTGTCCACAAAGGACTCGTGGTGCAGCGTCGCCAGGACCGCGGCCCGTTCCACCGTCGTCAGCTTGTTGCGTCGCGCGGGCCGAGGCCGGCGCGGGCCGGCCGGCTGCGGCCGGGCCCGGCGGTAGTGCGTGGCCCTCGACTTGCCCAGCAGCCCGCAGGCCCGCTTGGTCGAGGTCAACGGTGCCAGCTCGGCGAACGCGGCGTCGATCACTTCGTCGACCGCGGATCGGTGTCCGCGCTCTCGGAGATCAGATCCAAGAGCGCGTGTGCTTTTCCCACGACGTCCAACGCCGCCCGGGTCTTGGCCAACTCCGCGCGCAGCCGCTCGTTCTCCGCGCGCAGCCGGTCGGCCTCCCGATCGGCGTCGCTACGCGCCGGCCGGCGTGGCTTGTCTGCTACACCCGCCAGGGCACCCGCGTCGCGGGCCCGGCGCCACTCAATGATGTGCGAGGAGTACAGCCCTTCCCGCCGCAACAGCGCACCCTTGGCACCCGGCCCGGTCGCCGCGTCGTACTCGGCCACCATGGCCAGCTTGTACTCGGCGGTGAACGTCCGCCGCTTCGGCTGCTGCGACCGAGGACCCATCAGCCCATCATCGGGCATACCGACCCCGAGGTCAGCTTCAGTCATCGTCAACGTGGATCTTCCTGCATCTCGCCCTACTCAGATCATCGAGTAGATCAGGTGTCTCACATCAGCCTGACAGAGAGGGAGGTCCCGGACAGTCAGATCAGAGTCGTTCGGTATGTGTCGTGGCGTTCATGTCGTGGCCTTCCCGCGTCCGAATTGGGTCAGGCATTGGTCAGGGCGTTGGTCATCGCGTCTGCGATGTGGCCGATCGCCTCGACGGGATCATGAATGGTGATCGTGGTGGTGTCGTGGAAGGTGTGCCCGGGCAGATCCGCTGGACGCAGCCACAGCACGGCGCAGCCGGTGTGGTGCACGGTGCTGATGAGTTTCTGGGGGGCGCCTAAGCCTTCGACGAGGACGCCGTCGGAGACGACGGCGAGGATGCGCACCGCCCGGCCGTGGCGCAGGTCGAGGAGTTGGTCGGCGAGTTTGACCGCGTCGACGAACTTTTCGGTGTGGTCGATGGCGTTCATCTCCAGCACGTGGGTGGGGCTTTGTCGGGGTGGGGTGAGGAGGGTGACGGTGTTGCCGAAGGCGATGGTGGTGGTGGTCGCGTCGGCGCGGCGGGCGGCGTGGGCGAGGATCCACCCCGCGGATGAGAGGGGTGTGGCGTAGGCGTGCATGGAGGCGGACACGTCGACGAGGACCGCGAGGCGCAGGGTGGGTTTGTGTGGGGGCTGGTTGGTGCGTCGGTGCCAGGGGGTGGCGGTGGGGATCATCCCCGCGGCTGTCTGGGCGTCGGCGGTGATCGCGGCTCGGGTGCGTAGCCGTCCGGGTGGTGCCGTGGCGGGTCGGGTGGTGGGTTCGGGTTGGTGGGTGCGGGCGCGGCGTAGCCGGTCGGCGAGCAGCCGGGCGGCGCGGTGTTCGTCGAGGGTCGGTTCCCGCCGGGTCCAGGTTGCCGGCGCCTTGTGGCGGTCGCTGATTAGGCGGGCGGTGTATTCGGCGGTGGTCAGGCCGGCGTCGGCGGCCAGGTAGTCGACGATCGCGGCCGCGAGGCGCCCGGGGAAGGTTCCGGGGTTGGCGACAGGCGGCTCGGGGTCGTCATGGGGGTCGATGTCCAGTAGGCGGCACCAGTCCCGGGCGATACGGATCATCGTGTCGCCGTCGGTGTCCGCGACCGTGTGGGCTTCCTTCCACAGGGCGCGGAGCCGGGCCAGGCGTTTACGGCCGAGGATCGTGGTGATGGTTGCGCGGACGGTGCGGGTGTCTTTGCTGGTGATGATGCGGGCGTCGACCCGGGCCAGCAGCAAACCGGCCAGCTGCGCGGCGTGCCAGACGTCGTCGACCGGGGCGTCGTCGGGGTTGAGCAGGGTGGTGACGGTGTGGCGTAGCCAGCGCCGGTCGCCGCGGCGGCGGGCGCGTTGGCGTCCTTCCGCCCGGGACTCTTCCAGGAGGGCGGCGACGTCGGCGACCACGGGTGGGGTGCCGGGTGGGGTGTTCCAGTGGCTGTGGGCGGCGTGGGCGGCTTCGTGGACGAGTAGTCCGTAGGCGGTGGGGACGAGTTTCTTGTGCCCGGCGCGGCGGGGGTTGGTCACGTCGGGGGTGCCGATGTGGGTGGCGTCGATTTCGATGCGGCCGTGGTCGGGGTAGAAGCAGGCGTCGGCGGCGCCGGCGGCGCCGGGGGCGACGGTGACGGTCAGGTCGGTGCGGCCGGTCAGCACGGGTAGGTGGCGGGTCCAGGCCTGGTCCCAGTCGGCCCAGGCGGGGTCGGCGGGGTGCAGCCCGGTGGTGCTGCGGTGCGTTTTCGGGTGCGGCATGCTGGTGCTCCTTTCGTCAGTGTTGGGTGCCGAGGGTCAGCGCGGTCACGTCGGCGCCGAAGGCGGTGGTGAGGGCGGCGATGACGTCGGGTCGGTCGTCTTCGGGAGCGCGGCCGGCGAGGTTGGCGATCGCGGCGGGCAGGCCGAGGGTTTTACGGACGCGGGCGAAGCCGAGCAGTTCGCGTAGCTGCGGCGCCCAGCTGACCTTCCCGTCGGTCAGGGCGTGGTTGAGGTCGATCGCGGCCTGGACGGCTTGGTGAGGGACGCCGAGGTGGCGGGCCAGGTCCCAGTCGGTGGTGACGTGGATGTGGACGTCGAAGCGGGAGGCGAGGGCTTCGGTGAGGATCGCCCCGTGGACGCCGGGGTTGTGCCCGGCGATGACGTAGAAGCCGTCGGTGGCTTCGACGCGTTCGTTGCGGTAGCCGGGGATGGTGATCACGCGGCGGCCGTCCATGGCCGGGTAGAGCACGGCGAGGACTTTGGGTGGGATGAGGGTGGCGTCGTCGATCAGCAGTGCGCGGCCTTCCCGCATCGCCACCACGAGGGGGCCGTAGACGTATTCGTAGCCGCCTGCGGGTTGCGGGATGAAGGAGCCGAGGAAGTCTTCGACGATGGTGTCGCCGGTACCGGCGATGGTGAGCAGGTCGGGGAACGCGGCTTCGACCAGGGCGGTTTTCCCGGTGCCGGGTGGGCCATAGAGCAGGACCGGGATGTGCTTGTCGCGTAGTCGGCGCAGCACGTCGATGTCGGTGGCGCCGGCCAGCCGGCGGGGGAAGTACAGGTCGCCGTTGGGCCGGGTCACCGGGGCACGCCTGGCCGACCGGGCCGCGGTGGTGCGGGGCGCGGACCGGGGTGGTGGGGGCGGCAGGGTGTCGGCGGCTTCCACGCCGGCGGAGGTGATCTGGAAGCGGTGCGGGTTGGTGTGGTGGGTGGCGTACCCGGCGGCGGCCATCTTTTTCAGCGCTTCGAACACGGCTCCGGAGGAGGGGGCGCTGATCGCCCGGGTGATGTCGCCGACTTTCAGCACGGTGTCGGGTTGGCTGGCCAGGTAGGCGGCGACCTGCGGGTACAAGTGCCCGGTGCGGCGGGCACCGGTCGGGGTGCCGGTGGCTGGGGTGGGCGTGGTGTCGGTGCTGGGGGGTGTGGGGTCCATGCGGTGCTCCTGTCAGGGTTGGGCCCGCGCACCCGTCTCCGGGTGCGCGGGCGGGGTGAGATGGGTCCGCGCGGTGGAGACGGGGTGGGTCGGTGTCCCTGGTCAGGGCGTGCGGCCGTATCCGGTGTGAGCAGTGGGATTGGGGTAGTGGATCAGCTGCCGCGCGCTTGATGCGTGCGGTTGTGTCGGGTCCTGGGCGACGACCATGAACGCGCCGGTCGGGCGGTGAGTCAAGTCGTCTACCCGCGACGTCGGTGTTCTGGTGTGACCGGGCGTCGCGGCAGTCGTCGCCGCGGCCGGTGATCGGCGCTGCCGTGACGCACTACCCCGCTGGGGATCGTCAGTGCACGTCGACGGTGCACATGGCCAGGTACAGCAGGTCGTCGTAGGACGTCGCCGCGAACGCCGCCTCGGTGAATTGTTTGGCGGCGGCGTCGCCGACCTGGTTGCGGATGGCTGTGGCGACTCGGCCGATGATGTTGTAGGCGTTGCCGTCATGGCCGGTCAGCTGGACGTGGATATGCGGGTAGGTGGGCTGGTTGGGCTCCGGGGCGGGTGCTTCGGCCGGTGGGTCGGTGGTGCTGTCGGGCATGAGGATCCCCTGTCTTGTGCTGGTGATGTGGGTGTTCCGGTTCGGAAAGGCGGTGTGGTGGCCACGGTTCAGGCGCTGGCGCGGTGTAGGGCGATGACGGTGTCCAGCGCGACTCGCGTGCCGAGTAGACGGCCGCACAGTGTGTGCACCTGCCAGGGGGTGCCGCCGGAGAGGCTGAGGATGTCGATGGGCGCCTGGTGCACCCGGGTGGCGATCCGTTCGGCGTGCCGGCGCAGGTCTGCGGGTAGGTGCCCGGTCGCGGTGAGGAAGTTCAGGGTGCTGAACATCGCGGTGGTGGGCAGGCACCGCGCACCGTGCGCGGCGGCCCGGTAGGCCGGTGCCTTGCTGCTCAGGTCGCGCAGCAGCGCCTGTGCGCCGTGGGTGGTGGTCTGAACAATGACGCCGGTGCGGCGGTGTCCGTCCAGGAGGTGGTATGGGCCCCGGTCGTCTGGTCGCCAGACCGTGAGCAGGCCGATGGGCCACCCGGCCTCGAGGCTGTCCCACAGGTCGATCCGCTGTTGACCGCTGCAGTCGGGTCCCCCGGGCGGGCCGGCCGGGCTCACCCGACCCTCGGTCACCAGGTTCATGAACTGGCGCAGGGGGACCCGCATCGTCGTCGTGCACAGCGGGAGAGGAGATCGTGTGGTGTCGGGGCTGATCATGCCTGACCTCCAGCTGAGCGCAGCCACCGCCACCGGGTCGCGGTCCAGATCACCCAGCCGGCGGCCCCCGGGGTGGGGTGTGCGGCAAGCCGGGTGTACAGGTCGTGGTGGTCGGCGGGGTCGGCCGGTCGGGGCATCACCTCGTGTGCCTCGATCGTGGCGTGGTCGTGGTCGAGCAGCCGCACCACGGTTCCGCCGCCTACCCAGGCGTTCGCGGTCAGTTGGGCGAGGTCCTGCTCCTCGACCAGCGCCTCCAGTACCCGCCGCCCGGTCGTGGGTGCGCCGCGGAATCGGCAGGCGGCGACATAGGCGTCCCAGGTGTTCCGACCTAACGGGGTGTCCGGGAACACCCGCATCCGCAGCCGGCGGCCGTTGCCGGTCAGGGCGGCGACCGGTTGCCCGTCCAGGGTCAGCCGGGCGGTGTACTCCCCGGGGGCCGGTCCGCGGTGTAGATCGGTGACCCGGAACCGGTCGTGCGGCAGACGCATGTCCGGGGTGTGGGTCAGCATCACGAACCGCTGCGTCATTCCGGGTGCCGGGATCTGTCCGGCGATCCGGTCGCAGCAGCCCGGGTCGACGGCCTGCCAACCCCCTGCCCCGCCCGTCACCAGGTATTCGCCGGCCTCGTCCGGGTCGATCCGGGTGACCCGGTCCGGGTCACCCGGATACCGCACGCCCCCGGACGATCAGCGTGTCGCCGTCGACGGTCATCGACGGGACCGCGTCGTCGACCCGCTGGTCCAGGCGCTGCCCGGCCAGGCCACCGGCCCGCAGCCGGCGCCGCAGGTCGTCGCGGTGGCGGTGCTGGTCGGCCACGATCGCCTTGGCCACCGACCGGGTGCAGGTGGACACGACTCCCCCAGGTTCGTCACCGACCAGCGTGCCGACATACCCGACGGGGCTGCGGCGCGTCCCATCGGGCGCGGTGGCCTGGGCCCAGTCGCCGGCGAACACGCCGACGCCACCGATGCGCAGCCGCCGTGGATGCAGGTGGCTCAGGTCGCCGTCGGGGTTGATCGCGGTCCGGCACAGGTGCCCGACCCGGTTCAGCATCGCGGTGATGTACGCGTCGTGGTAGGCGTCGCGTTGATCGGTGGTCAGCGCCGACCAGGCCGGCAGGTCAGCCCCGGCGGCGGCGTAACCGCGCGGCCCGCCATCCGGCCCGGCCGGGTCGGGGTGAGGGAGGGTGTCGAGGATGGCCGGGTCACCGTCGTTGATGCCGGCGAGCACCCGGCGCGCGGTGGCCGTGACGTCCCCGCTGACGCGCCCGCCGATGGTGTCCTGGGCCCACCATTCCGCGGCCGCGTGACCCGCGGCGGTGCCGGCGGCGGCCACCGCTGCCAGGGTCGGCCCCGCCACCGGCTGCGCCACGGTGGGATCGCTGGGTGGTGCGGTGGGGTCGTCGAGGGCACGGATCCGGTCACCGGCGGCCAGGCGCACGGTCAGGGGGAAGCCGCGGTCCCAGTCGACGTCAACGGTGTGCGGGTCGACCTGGCGTCCGCGGACGGTGCCGAGGTCACCGGGCCGCAGTCGGGTGTCCGGGTCGGTGGTGTGGAGCAGCGCGACGCGCTGTCCTGGCTGGTAGGTCATGTTGTCTTCTCCGTTGGGGTTGGGTGTCGGCCGTGAACAGGGAGGCCGCGGGTCGCCCACGGGTCAGGGGGCTGTTCCGGGTTTGGGGGCCGGCGGCCAGGGTGTGCGGGTGATGTGGGCTCCGAACATCGGGTCGGTCGCCACCGACGAGCCGCACCGGGTACACGCGGCGCAGGTGTCGTGGCCGTAGCCGACCATGGACGGCAGTTCGTGGTACTCGACCTCGTCGACCGCGCCACAGACGGTGCAGACCGTTCCACCGTCGGGCAGGTCGGGGTCGGTGACGAACACGTCCTCGACCGGGTCCAGGTAATGCACGCTGTGACGCAGCCACTGCCGGTGGCAGGTGGCCTCGTACACCGTGACCGTGCGATGTTCCACGTGCACCAGATACATCCACTCCAGCATTCCGTCGAGTTCCTCGTTCAGGCCGCCTGTGCGGGCGGTGGGTTGACTGGTGGACATCGGCTGGCCCACGCCGGGCACCCACCTCCCTTCCATTGGGAAGGGTGGCCGGTCGACGGCCAGGCGACCCCAGTCCTCGGCCAGCAACCCGGCCAGCATGGCCGGGGTGTCCGTGCCGAACGTGTGGTTCCAGATGCGCCGCAGCAGCGGCACCACAACGCCGGGATGCCCGCCGTCGCGCAGGAAACGGGCGATGTAGGCGGCCCCGAACGCCGGGACCCCGATCAGGGTTGGGGTACTCACGTGACCTCCTTGGGTCGATAGGTGCGAAACAGGAAACGGCGTCGCCGACGCCGACCCGGGGGTGGCGGAAAAGACCGACGTCGTGACGGACTTCGCGGTCGGAACGCGACCCGAGCCACGACGACGTCGAACGGCCAGTGGTAGCCACCGCGAGTTGGGGGCGCATCCCCCGGCACGCACGCCGACCGCCGGGTCTGTCAGCGACGCAAGGTCCGGGATGGCCGGAATACGGGACAGTTCGATGTGGACCTGGGCCGGTCGGGTTGAGACAGGTCGTGTGAGATCACCTCACGGCGCCCCGCGGTCGTGTGGCCAGTCGAATTCGAATTGTTAAGGTCACACGACCGCCGATGATCACTAGGTGGATGCGGTAGCCCAGTGTGTGCGCACGTCGTGGACCACGCTGGCTGTCGCGAGGGTGATCCAGCGGCGGCTCGCCGCAACACCGCACCGATCGGTCTTGTCCTACCCGTGGTCGTGGCGCCGGGTGACCCACGAGGTAGTCATACGGGAGGACGACGGGTTCGAACCGCGGTCTACTGTCTCCCCGCGTGGTCCCCAGGGAGATCCTCAACATGCCCCGAGGGTGGCGCCGACTACCGGCGGTGCGGTTGTCACCTGGCCAGTGGCTTCGCTGGCAGATCAATTACCGATTCGCCTACCCCACCGCGCTCAGCGGCGGCTGGACGTACCGACTCGACACCCTCAGCGCTAGCGCCATCTGAATGTCGGATGTTGCAACACGGCCCGCGCCATCTACACTGCAAAGAATATGTTGAGTCCTGACACCGTCGTCTTTGATGTCGACCACACCTTGACGCCACAAGACTCCTGGACTGCGTTAACTGCGGCACTTGGAGCGTCAGTCCATGCTCATTTGGCTCTGTACGAGGCCTACAAGAATGGCGACCTTTCGTACAGCGACTCCAAGGCTGGCTTGCTGTCTCTGTGGCAAGCAACCGGGCAAGCTACACGTAGACGAATTCGACAAGTCTTTCGAGATCTACCCATACAGGAAGACGCCGCACCGCTCGTGTCATGGCTCGCGCAAAGAGGCGTCAGGATCTGCCTCATCTCTGGGTCCATGGACCTCTATTGTGAAGTAGTGGCGGACCGCCTCGGAGTTCATTATTGGTACGCGAACACCCGGCTTTTATTCGACGAGGAGGAGAACCTCGTCGACCTCGATTACGTCCTGGACCAGGAGAACCGAAAGTTATTCCAGCTGAAGGAGTTTTGCGCTCAGAACGACGTCGATTTGACTCGAGTCGTGGTCGTTGGCGACGGGGCGAACGATCGACGACTGTTCGAGTACACGAGGAACGGCGTTCTCGTCGGCCATCGTGCCGATCCGAGCGTTCGCAGGGTCGCCCGCTGGCGCATGACGGGATTGCGCGAGTTGCACGACACTTTACGTGTCGAACAGAACCGGCATTCTGCGCCTCGTCCTCGCTAACTCGCTGAATCACCCACCCATGAACTTTGTGGGCTGCGCATCGGTCGGTTGCTGGGCCTTCTGCCGCTGTCGTCAGTCTCGCAGTTACTGGCCACTCCGATGGACGGCGATTCGCCAAAGATTCGCCAACCCTGGGTTGAACCGGGCGAACAACGCGGCATTTGCAACCGAGTCTATGGGCTGCTTGACTAATAACTGCACGATTGCAGCACCAGTCATGCCGCTCCAGGCAGTAATACCTGATAGATGGCCGATGAGCCCACCTACGGCGGGCAGGCCAACTCTAAGCACTGCCTGTACCGCGCGCTCTGTGCGCTTCGCGCTCCTGACAAACCCGGGGGAAGACAGCTCCCGCGCCGCCGCATCAACGATCCGCTCAAGCTCCCAGGCGACCTCGATCAACTGATCGCGATCCTCGTTAGTGGAGTCGGATCGAACTGCGCTGTTCGCCTGGGACTCGAAATGGCGCATGGCTGTCCGAAGACGCTTCCCGTCGCCAGATGAGTGAAAATTCACGACGTCCCGTGCACTGATTGTGGCGACGTCGATGCCGAGACCGTTGGCCAACAGCTTGAGGCTAGCTGGAATGACGAAGGCGCTCTGCCCCGTGCTTAAGGTGGGCAAGGTCGCATGGGAGGCAGCATCTCCGCGAAGAGTTCCTGCGTCGTAGTTCGCGGTCCCGCCCATGCCGAATAGAACTGGATAGGTTCGAATCTCGTTGGCAAGGACCAAGCGGTCGGCGATCTCCTGCGCTGTTCCGCTCTGGGCCAACCGATCTGCTAGATCGCGCTCGCCGAAGATGCATAAGTCAGCGTAGTTCGTCAGCAGTTCGCGCTTTATCCTGTCGACGAGGTCGTCCCCACGGAGACCCGGATGATATCGGCGATACTTCGCTCGAAGGGACGGTAACGCAGCCATCTCGGCTACCGGCAGTGGGCACTCCGTCTCTCGGAGCGAGTCAGACATTCCCATCGCCTCAAGAAGCGCTACCCCGCGGGCCCACAACGATGGTGGCTTCGTTTCCATCAGCGCATCGAAGTGTGGCGCTGAATAGTCAACTGCGTGGCCTATGATCGGCTGAATTATCCCCTCTCGAGCGAAATCAACAATCCTCTCCATCGACATTCCCCAGCGCGCTTCGAGGTTCTTCTGACTCATCGGGGGAATAAATATCACGGTTCGTTCGTACAGCAGCACCAGAAAAGATAACGGCAACGGCGTTCTTACATACGAGACATGGGACCGTGGGGCCAAGTCCGGATACAGGTCGCGTGGCTCCTGTAGAAAGCCGCGCCGGATTGCGTCCCCGGAGCGGGAGAGCACCAATGCGCCCTCATTGTCATGATACTCGGCGAGCTTCTCACGTTTAGTTGCCACTATCGCTCGCTCACGCTAATGAGCTGAGGATCTGGCTCACACGGGACCGACGAACCGATCTGCCTAACACACACCTTCGGCACATGATTGCCGCGCGCTGAGAAGCCTCCGAGGACTGTGCGTTTGGCAGGCATGCTCGCCTCCTTCCGAGATCCGCACAGGAGATGACTGAAGTATGTCATACGCGCATAGAGGCAGCCATCGGTCATCGATCCACGACCACCACCTTGATTTTCAGCCCGGATAATGCGAAGTTGGAATGAATGCGACATTTGATGCGGTTTGATTGGCTGGCGCGATGACGCCGCGATCAGTTTCCGGAATAGGAGCAGAAGGAGTTTCCGACTCCATTAGGGCTGATCCCACGGTACGGACGACGGCCAAGATGCTGCTGGGCGGTGCAGATTGTTGCGCAGCCTGGGTACCGTTGCGAAGCACTCGACAGCCAACCTTCAGTAGCCCCGTGGGTCCAGGAGCATACGCAACCCCGGCCGACGGACGGACCATTCACGCGGATGTGCTGGCCGGCGCTTCTTGTCGACCGCCGGAGGCAGGTCGATGGCGAACATCAGCGACCTGGCGGCGGGATAGGCGGTAGCGGTAGATAGCCATAGGCCGACCTCCTCCGCCAACAGGCCCGACGACTAGGCCGTATCTCATAGGCCCTGACCACGCAGTCTTGGCCGCCCCGGCCGTCTTGCGGACCCGAGCGTTGACGACCTCGATCTCGATCGGGTCGTTGGGGTTCAGCCCAGGATGTCGCACAACGCCGCCAGGGTGTCCATCGACAGCCGCTGCGGCGGCTGGGTCACCAGCCGGAACACCTGCTCACGGGAGAGCGTCACACCCCGCTCGGCCAACATCAGGTGCGCCGCACCCCGGAGATCGACGTCTGTCACGTTACATTCCAACGCAGCGATGTTGAACCGGTTCAGACCTCCGCTACCGCAGCCGGATCCGTCCGAGTAAACGCGTAGAATCAGGCGTCACCAGACGATGACCTATGTTGCAACAGATGCAATAGGGATCAGTTTATCCATTGATAGGGCCTCATTCGGTAGCTGCCGAAGTAGGGGTATGGGATGACCCGGTGATGAGTACCGCCGTCACCAGACTGCTCGTAGCCGACGTAGCTGGTCATCGTGGTGTCAGTCCAGTGATCGAAGATGACCACGTGCCCAGCCAGGTCGGGCGCGGGGTTGATGAGCAGGTCGCCGGGGCTAAGAGCCTGATGGCAAAGGGGTTCAGGTGGGTGTTGGGTGAGCCGCCTGG
>JBDZVD010000150.1:0-13657 GCA_040255525.1 Micromonosporaceae bacterium
AGGTCCCGCTCGGCCCGGATCAGCCGGGTGAGGGTGCCGTCCCGCCGGATCTCGGTCAACCAGCGTTGGAACCATTCCTCCTCCCGGTACCTGCCCTGTGACGCCTGCACGAGCAACGCTTCGCGGGCGCTCGCGGCGGCACCGCGTTCGGCGGGGCGGTCACGCAGCGACGGGCCGAGAAAACTGGCCAGATCACGTCCGTACGCCTGTCGCAGGTACCCGTCGAGTTCGATCAGGCGCACGGCCACCCGACGGACACCAGGCACCCGGTGCACCCCGGTGATCCCGATGATCAGATAGCGTTCTTCCTCGGTCGGCTCAGACAGCGAGATGGTGGTGTCCAGACGGCCGCCGGTGCGCTCCCAGCTACGCCTCGCGCTGGCCAGCAGGCGGCTCCACGCCGAATCGTGAGCCAGGTCGGTCACCCGATCTCCAGGTCCAGTGCGCCGGTCTCCCGTTTCGGCGGCACGGACGCGGCGTCAGCGGTGGCGCCGATGGGCCCGCCGCTGGGCGGAACGGGCAGTTTCCGGGTCTCCGGCGACCCGAAGGCCCGGGCCAGCGTTCCATCGAAGTCCGCTTCGAGCTGGCCGCCGTTCCAGACCAGCAGGATGGCCGCCACTGTGGCGTCGGTGGCGGAGTGGGAAAGATCGTAGTGGGCGGCCCCGGGTACCTGTGGGTGGGTGGCCCACAGGTCGTACCCGGTCATGAACAGGTCGAGGTCGAACTCCGTGGCCAGGCCCGTCAGCTCACGGCGACCGTTTTCGTCCACGCCGGCGAACGCCTCGTCGAGGCCGAGCATCCGGGGCGCGGTGGGCCGCGCAGAACCGAACAGGGCGTTGGCGGCGGCGAACAGGGGAAGGTGCAGGGAGACCGACTGTTCTCCACCGGAGAGCTGGCTGTGGCGGGCGCGGGTCAGCGCCTCAACCGAACCGCCGGGCCGGTGCAGCGTGAATTTGAAGGTACGCCACTGCCGGTAGTCGAGCACCTGGCTGAGCAGGTCCCGGTACGGCAGGTCCGGTGACATGGCGCGAGCCGTCTTGATCCGGGTCGCGAAGTGCCGGCGCAGGGTGGTGAGCTGGGTGGCGGTGAGCCTGGCCGGATCCCGTTCCAGTAACCCGCAGACTTCCCGCTGGTCGGCGTCGAGGTCGTCGGCGAGTTGCCAGCCGACGCCCACGGTCAGCCCGGACGACATGCGGCGGCTACGCATCTGCGCGTCCATGGTCTTGACCAGGTCGCGGGATTCCACGGTGCGCTGGTGGATCTGCCGGGCCAGCTGGGTCAACAGGGCGTCTTCCAGGATGCGCCGCTCCGCGTCGGACAGCAGCTGTTCCTGGTCGGCACGCTCACGGGCGATCCGCTCGGCGAAGTGCGCGACCGGCGTGAGGCCCTGTTCATCCGCGATGCGCACGACCATCAGACCGTCGTCGGTCGTCCACTCCGGACGATGGTCCAGCCCGGCCGCGGGCAGCTGTACCTGCAGTTCGCCGATCGCGCCGGTGAGCCTGGTGGAGCTCTGCTTGAGCGAATTCTCGGTGGGGCTCAGTTCCCTGGTCGCAACCAGGATCGCCTCGTGCAGCGCGACGATCTCGGTGGGCAGCTCGGCTGCGGGGCCGTCGACGATTTGGGCCGGCCAGCGCAGGTCCACCGGGCAGCGCAGAATGCTCAGCAGGTCGCCATGGGCGAACGGGCGCAGCCGGTCGGCCTCGCGCAACGCCTCCCGGCGGGCGGTCGCCAACGCCGCGGCGGTGGCGTTGACTCGCTCCAGGACGGCGGCTTGTTCTCGGTCGGCGTGGCGCAGTGTCTCACGCAGACCCGCGATAGCCGCCTCCGCCTCGCCTACCCGCCGCTCGGTCTCCGCGACCTCGGCGAGCACGCGTTGCACGTCGGCGTCGTCGACGGCCGCAGTGAGAGTGTCCAGTTCCTCGCGCTTGCGCTCGGCCCGCGCGGCCGCCTCGCGCGCCTCGTCCCGCACCGCCTGCCATCGGTCAACCGCCTCGGTGTGGCGGGCCCGCGCCGCCGCGACGCTCTCGGATGCCTGCCCGGCCGCCCGCCGGGCGGGTGCGACCTGGGTGGCCGTCGACTCGAATCGCCGCAGCGCCTCGGCTACCGACTCCAGCCGCTCAACCGGCAGATTCCGTTCGGCCACGGCGCGCCGCAGCGCCGTGGCCGCCTCGGCCCGTTCGGCGATCGCCTGGTCGAGCGCGGCGGCTGCCTGCAGGGCCGCCGCCTGGCGCAGCTGGAGGGTGTTGGCGGCGACGCTGAGCTCGCGCAGGGTGGTCTGGATCGGTTCGGGCGTGGGCAGGTCCCGGTCGGCTGCCCGGATCGCGGACAGCGTCGTCGACAACGCGCCTCGGGCACTCTCCACCGCAGCCAGCTCGTCGGAAAGCTGCGCGATGGTCCGATCGCACTCCGCGATCCGCGCGGCGCGCCGGTCCGCGCGGGCAGTGGCACCGATGTACTCGGGAGCCGGCTTCGCCGCCCGGCCGAGCAGGATGCCCTGGGCGAACTGGCCCGCCGTGCTCACCGAGACCCGGTCGGCGGCCCCGGCGACGGAATCGCTCACCGCGATCGACGCCAGTACCGCCTCAACCGTGGACGCGGGCACGTGGTCCTGGTCTTCTGGCAGCAGCAGATCGCGTAGTGTCCGTCCGGTCGGGCGCAGCGGCACCGGCAGCGCCCGCAGGTAGCCGTCAGCCTCCGGTGCAGACAGCGCGTCCACCGCCGACCGGGCATCGGGGTGGATCCACGCATCGAGCAGTCCGGCCGCCTCCAGCGCCGCCTCGACCGACGCGGCCTGGTCACCGGCGACATCGTCGGCGAAGCGCACAAGCCGCCACAGGGGGGCACCGGACCGCCTGCTCCGGTCCGCCGTACGGGTCGGCCAGGCAGCGGGCGCGTCGTCGTGCTCGCCAGCGATCCGCTCACGTTCGGCGATCAGCTCCGCACGCCGCCCGTGCAGCGTTTCGTGCCGGCTGTCCAGCGCGGCGATCTCCTGCCGGAGCCGGGTGGCACCCGCGGCGGTCAGCTCGGTGAACAGTTCACGCAGCGTCGGCTCGCCCGGCTCGCCGATCCGGTCGACCGCGTCGGTGAGGGTGGCTACCGCGCCGGTCGCGCCGGCGGCGTCGAGGACTTCGGCGTGGCGGAGCGCCCAGCCTGCGATGGCGGCACGCACCTGGTCACGGGCGCTGGCGAGGGCGGTCTCCGCCGCGGACATAGCCTCCTGCGCCGCCGCCGCGTCTTCGGCCGCCCGGGAGGCTGCGTCGCCCGCCCTCGCCTGGTCGCGCTCGGCCTGCGCCAGCGCGTCCGCCCTCCCCCGTACCGTCCGGATGTCGTCACGGCGACCGGTGATCCGGGCGCTGGCGCGGGTGTCGAAGCCGTCCGGTTCGCCATCCTGTTCGGTCCACTCGAACCCGGCCTCCTCGGCCCGGTCGGCGACGCTTCGCAGCAGCCGGGCCAGCTGCGCCGCAGCCTCGTCGCGGTGCGCCCGCGCGGCCGTCAACTCGGCATTTCGGTCGTGCAGCGCCGCCTCGTCCCGCGCCGCGGTCGCCACCGTCCGGGACGCGATGGCTGCCAGATCCTCGGCGTGCCGTTTGAGGTCGGCGAGCTGCTCGTGCGACTGGTACGCGGTGGAGGCCTTCAACCGATCCAGGTGCGCGCGCAGCCGGCCGGGCTCCCCCTCGGCGCTGTGCACCGCGCGCTCCGCCGCCTCCCGAGCCGCGCCCGCCTCGTCCCGCGCCACCTCGGCCGCCGCCAGCGCACCGGCCGCGGCCTCGACCGCGCCTCGCCGCCCGGTGAGCCCGTCCGCGGCGGCCTTGGCGTGGGTACGCAGATACGTGGAGTACACCGACAGGAACGCTGTCGTGGCCCGGTCGGCCGCCGCCAGGCCCTCCAGAGTCCGGGCGACCGCCTCCATGTCATCGAAGGAGCCCGCCGCCTCGATGATCAACGCATCGTCGAGGGGTCGCAGGCCCCGTTGCAGGGTCCGCGACAGCTCGACGGGATTGAGGTCCTTCGCCAGTTGCGGCTTGCGCAGGGTGAGAACCAGATCGAGGAACTGCTCGTAGCGCGCACCGCCGAGCCCGAACAACCGAGCATCGACGGCTTGTCGATAGTCCTCGGCACTGTCGAAGACCCGCTCCGCGCCCAGGGCCGCGATCAGGTCCCGACGGTTGAGTGGCCGGTCGCCCGCGTCGATCAGCGCGAAGTCGGCGCCGACCCGCCCGTCGACGACGAAGTGGTGGCGGGTCACCTTGTCCACGTGCCGGTGGGCACGCAGACCGATCCCGATCGTCACGTACTCGCCCGTCGCGGCCTGGTGGAACTCCATCCACACGTACGCGTGGGACTGCTCCTGCCCCCGGTAGAGCAGGTTGGACTTCATCGTGCGGTCCTCGCTGGCGAACGGGTTGAGCCGGCGCGGCTCGATGCGCCCGTCGAGTACGAACGGGAACAGCACCTCCAGCGCCTTGGTCTTGCCGGAGCCGTTGGGCCCCCGCAGCACCAGCCAGCCGTCGACGAAGATGAACTCCTCGTCCCGGTAGTCCCACAGGTTGATGATCCCCGCGCGGGTCGGGACGAACCTCGATTCCTTCTTCATCAGAACAACCTCGGTGCGCTTCGGCGGGACCTGGATTCGGCGACGGTGTTGCGGTAACGGCCGGCGAGCGGCAGAACCAGGACCCCGCCGGGCACGATCAACACCGCGCCGAAGCGTTCCAGCAACGCGGTCGCCTCCGCGCACAGGCGTGCGGGATCCGCGTGCCACTGCGCGCCGAAGGACGATGCGTGCCTGCTCAGGATCTGTCGTGTCGCCTCCAGCAGGAAGCTGTCGGTAATGAAGGGCAGCCGCCCGTCCTCCTGCCCGGCAGCCGACTCGTTGATTCCGCCGGCGGGAGAGGACTCGGCCGGCACCGGCACGATCCCCTCGTCCGGGACCCCCTCATCCAGCAGCACCTGGCTGCCCCTGGGCAGGCCCACATCAACCAGGTCGACCAGCCGCGCCTGCCGATCGGCGCCGCTGGGCACCGCCATCCGCCTGACCCGCCGCCCGTCCGGGTCGGTGACCCGGTTGGACATCTCGACCACCAGCAGGATCGCCACCTGGGCGACCGAGCCGGTACTCGGGAACCGCTCGCCCGAGAACCCGGACACGGTATCCACCAGCAGCACACCCTCGGCCCGGCGCTCGACCCGCAGGCCGGTCAGGCGTTGCACATCCTCCGCCAGCGCCGAGCCCCGCAGATGGTTGGCGACCGCGTCCTGCACATCGGCGAAGTAGACGACGGGTCGCTCCACCACCGCACGCCGGGCACGCTGCGCCATCCGCCGCCGTTCCTCGTTGCCGCTGGTCATCGGGGTGCGGTCGAGCAGATCAGCGACGCTGGCGATCGACTGCACCATCCTCGTCGGACGGTAGAGGGCCAGAACGATATCGCGAGCGATGTCGTACAACGCCTCGCCCGCGCCCGGATCGCTGGCCCAGGTCTGCGCCGAACCGTCGGCGACCGTCAACGCGCCGCGCTCCTCCAGCCAGGCGACCGCGTCCACGAAGGCACGCCGGTCCGCCCCTCGATCCGTGTTCAATCCCAGGCCGGTGATCCTGTTCGCGTCCGCGGAAACCGTGTCAGCCAACTCACTGAGTGTGATCTGCACGCCCGCGCGTCCCAGCACCGCCAGGCACAGCATCAGGTACGCGTACCGCTGCCGGTCGAAGGGCCGATCGTTGCGCGAGCGCGCCGGCCGGGTGCCGTCCACACGGTCTTTCTGGCGTACCAGGCGCGCGGTGGCACCGTGCAACTCCAACTGGTACCCGAAAGCCTCGGCGAAGTCCTGACGCAGCTGCGAGCTGAACCGCCGCACCCGGCGCAGCGCCTTCTCGTCCGGCCAGTGCGCGGTGACCAGCGGATGCCGCAAGACCAACCGCACCGCGCGCTGATAGTCGGCGAGCTCGGTGTCGGCGATGTCCCTGGCGAACCGGCTCATGACGCGCCCCGCTGGCCGCTGACGGTCACCGCGTAGCCGTCGATGCGCAGCCTGCCGTGCCGAGTCACGACCGTGCTGAAGGTACCCGGCTTCGGGGTGAGCTGTAGCCGGACACCGAACGCCGAGGCAACCAGCGGCACCCGGACCGGGCCGGACGGCCGGTTGATCAGCGCCCGGTCAAGCAGCCGCAGCAGTAACGCCGTCCCGGACTCATCGAGAACCTGCTGCTCCAAGCTAGTCTCGGCGATGCTTTCGGCAGCCTGGGCCAGGCGCCGCTCCTCCATGACTTGAGCCTCGCGCAGCCGCGCCCGCCCCGACTCGGCACGATCCAGCCGAGCCGGCAGATTGTTGCGTGAGCCCGGCTCCCGCCCCGTCTCCACCAAGGTGCGGGACAGCTCAACAGCCGGCGCATCCCACCACGAGTGCCGGGTAGGGATGGCTTCGGTGTCCGGGTAGGCGACTCCGACGTGACGCGGCGCACCCAACCCGAACGCGGCGTCGAACAGGGCGTGGGCCGCTGACTCACTACCCACCCCCGAAAACCACGCCGCCAGGTGGCGCAGCTGCGACTCGCGACTCACCCCACCGCGCCGCGCCTCGGTGACCCGACGCAGCAGAGCCAGCACGTCCCCGATCGCGCCGATCGTCGCGTCGGCGAGCCGGTCCGCCTCGCTGGACTGGTCGACGCCGGGCGGGGCCAGCCAGGAGCGCAGTCCGACCCAGCGCCTGCGCCAGTCGTCGATCCGCTCCACCGGGGTACGGAAGATGCGCTCGTCGGCCTCGGCCGCCGCCTCGATCAGCCGGTCCAGGCCGGTGGCCTCCACCACCTCCACTCCCTCGCGCAGCCGAGGAGAGTAGCGCTGAAGTTCGTCGTGAAAGTCACGCAGGTGGGCCAGCAGAGCGTCCTTGTGCGCGAGAAAGACTTCCGGGCGCGCGTCGTTGGTGCGGCTGAGATCACCGAGCATGTGGTAGAACCGCGCCGCCCGCTCGGCGATGTCGGCAAGCGCCCGGTCCAGCCGGCTCAACTTGCGGTAGACCTCCTCCGCGTCACCGGACCGGTTCGCCTCCGCCAGCGCTGTCAGATCTGCGAGAAGGTCGGCGAAGACGAGCCTGGACAGGTTGCTGTCGTCGAGGCTCGCCGACAACACGCTCTCCACCGCCCGATGCGCACGGTATCCCGCCTCAGTGAACTGGTAGACCGAGTGCCGGTTGCGGTACTCGGCGAGGGTCGCGGCGCGGGTACCGTCCTGTGCACGGTCGAGGACTCCCCAGTCGACCAGCGCGTCGAGCAGCCTCGGCAGCTCAAGGTCGTCGGGATGGGGACAGTCGGGGTAGTCAGCGGCGAGCGCGGCAAGAGAGCCGGCGACGTCCGCGGTGTGCAGCAGAACGTGGTAGTTGCCCCGCGCGGCGTCGAACGCCCGCAGCAGCCACAGGTAGGCGGTCCGGTTCTCGCTCGTCACATAGCCGAACAGCCGCATCCGGTCGTCGAGCCCGAAATCGTCGAGCCCGAAGGACGACTGTGCCAGCCCGGCCACCCGTCACCTCCCCGGCCCCGCCGTTCGCGCCTCGCGCACCCGAGCCAGCCTACCGAACGGCTATGACAACCCGCCGCAAGCCACTCCACTCTGCCGCGTTCCAGGCTTCTCAAATCACACCTCGAGGTAATGCACCGGCGATCAGCGACTCGTCCCATCTCCGACGGCTCACTCGTTGTTCATGTTGGCCGCCATGCCGCCGCTGGCGAACAGGACGGACAGGCTGCCGTTGAGGGTCAGGTTCTCGCGGCTGATCCGGCTGGTCAGCGCATACCGGGTGCCATGCCGGGGCACGTAACCGGCGGCGTGCCGACCGATTTCGGGAACTTTCGTGCCCACCCTTTCAAACGGTTTGGCGAACCACGACGGGCGGTCGAGCAACCGCCAGGCGCCCTTCTCGCCGAAGGCACCGAAGCCCTTGCCCAGGTAACCGCCCAGCACCGCGGTGCCGGCGTCGATGCCGAGCCCGACCAGCGCCTTGCGGCTCAACCAGCCGTTCTCGCTGCCGGACTTGAGGTAGTTCGCTCCGGCGATCACCAGCCCGGCCGCGGTGCAGACCCCGGCCGAGAACACGATGCACACGCCGAGCCCGGCGACCGACAGGTACGTCTGCCAGTTGTTTTTGATGTTGTGCCAGGCGCAGCCGAAGAACCCGTGGCAGGCGTGCGCCCGCTGCAGCGCGGCTCGGCGGGCCCGTTCGGCGGCGGCCGCCTCGGCGTGCCCCTGCGCCTCCCGGTAGAGCCGCTGCAGGTGCACCCACCGTTCCAACGCCCGGGCGACCGCACGGTGATGCCGCAGGTAACTCTGGGCCCGGTTGTACGCGCGCCGGCTGTAGTGGTGCCCCGGCGCGCCACTGTGCGGGTTGATGTCCGGATCCTGCCACGGGTGGCCGTTGTACGGGCTGCCCTTCTTGTGGCAGTTGTGGGTCTCACAGAAATTGGGGCCGTGAACGTTCTGCCACGGCGTCGGGCAGGCACCCACATCGCACCGCGTGGTGCCGGCCGGGTCGCTGTAGGTGACCGGGCTGCTCCCGGCGTAGCTGTACCCGTTGAGCTGCTGCGGGTCGCCGAGGTCGAACACGTCGTCGCGGGAGATGAACCGGCCGGTGACCGGGTCGTACTGGCGAGCACCCAGCGTGGTCAGTCCGGTGCCGGTGTTGGTGATGCCGCCGACGAAGCCCTGCTGGCCAGGCCACGACGCGGGGGCGGTGCCGCGAGGTGCGCCGAACGGCGTGAAGTAGCGCCGGCTGACGCTCTGTTCCCCATCGGCGGTCACGTCTGTCTCGCCGGTGCCCTGATGATCGGTCAGCACCCAGGTCAGCGCGGCGGTCGTGCGTAGCGCCACGGTCTCGCCGGCGAACGTGTAGTAGCGGGTTGCGGTCACGGCACCGGACGAGGTCGCGTGTATTTCGGTGCCGTCCACGTACAGCGTGGCCCCGGTCGCGTCGGTGGCGATGAGCTGGTTGCCGTCGGCGTCGTACAGGTAGCTGTTCGTGATGCCGTTCTCGGTGATGGTCGAGACATCACCCTCCGGCGACCAGGTCAGCGTCTGCTTCTTCCCGCCGACCGTCCGGCTGGCGGTGTTGCCGGCCGCGTCGTAGGTGTACGAGTCGGTGGTTGAGCCGGTGCGCACCGTCCGCAGCGTGTGCGGCTGGGCCGACCCGGCCGCCGGGTAGCCGTACACGTGCACCACGTCCGTGCCGGCCGCAGTGGTGGAGTGGTCGGTCTCGCCGGTACGGTTGCCGGCCGGGTCGTAGGTGTAACTCTGCCAGTACGGTGCCGGCCCGCCGAGGCTCGACGAGGTCGGCGCGGCCGAGCACCCGCCGGTCGGTGTCCACGCGGCGACCAGCCGCTGGAGGTAGTCGTAGGAGAAGCACTGGGTGTCGGTCTGGCCGTCGCCCTGCGCGGTGCCGATCGAGGTGATCGACCCGGCATCGCTGTAGGTGTAGCGGGTGTCGTTGACGGTGCTCGGCGCCACGCTGCGCTGGTCGACGGTCCGCAGCAGCCGGTTGGTGCCGTCCTCGTAGATGTCGGTGCGCACCACCAGGTGGCCGCTGCCGTCGGACATACTGCGCTGCAGCGGCAGCCCGTTCTTGGCATAGGTCACGCCGGACACGTACCTGGCCCGACCGATCAGCTGCGTCGGGTGGCCGACCTCGTCGTACGTGTAGGTCACTGTCTCGCCGGCCAGCCCGCCGGCCGCGCCGTACGTGATCGAGTGCGGGCTGCCGTCGGTCGCGTTGTTGAACGTGGCCGACGAGGTGTAGGTGCCGGCCAGCGCCTGCTGGGCGGGTGGGCTGGCGGGGTCGCTCGGGATCGTGGTGGCCAGCCCGGTCGGGTGGTAGCGCTCGTCGTAGCCGGTGATCGCGTGCGTGTAGGGCAGACCGTCGACGTACCGGATCGAGTCGCTGAGCTGCCCCTTGGCCACGGTGTCGTAGTCCCAGCGGGCGAGCACGGTGCCGGTGAGCGAATCCGCGCGCACCGATGTGCGCCGTCCGAGGCCGTCGTAGGTGAACGCGAGAGTGACTCCGCGCGCATCGGTGGTGCTGGTCAGCTGGTCGGCGTCGTCATAGGTGTAGGTGGTGTGCCCGGTGTCCGGATCATCACTGCTGATCTTGCGATGGCGCAGGTCGTACGTGGTGCGCCAGGTATTACCGGCCGCGTCGGTCACGCTGGCCGTGCTGCCGTCCGGGTTGTACGTGTAGGACGTGACGTCGGCCGCGCCGCCGGCCTGGTTGCCGTGGTACTGCAGCAGCTGGACCGTCCGGCCCCGCGCGTCGACCACGGTCGTGGTCGCGGTGCCGCCCTCCGGCGGGCTGACGGTGGTGCGGTCCCCGCCGTACGCCGTCGTGCTCACCCACCGCTGGTTGCCGTTCTGCACGAACGCGGTGGCGATGCTCCGCCCAACCCCGTCATACGTGGTCACGGTCTGCCCCGGGATCGCGGTCGTGGGCACGAACAGCGCCGCCGTCGGACCCGAGTCGCCGTTGAAGTAGTCTTCGTTGGTCCGCACGGCCAGGCCACGGCTGTCGTAGAAGGTGTCGCTGATCATCCGGCCACCGCCCGGCGCCTGTTCCTGGGTCTGGCGCTCGCGCAGCAGTCCGTCGTACAACTGCACGCTGGTCGCGTACGCGCCGGACGCGGTGAGCGTCGCTGTGGTGACCGCGCTCGGTGCCTTGCCGCCGGCCAGCTGGTACGAGTACTTCACGTTGGGTGTGTCCGGGTACCCGGCCCTGGCCCGCCCGGGCAGCCAGACCTGGGTCAGCCGGCCGAGCGGATCGTAGCCCAGGTCGGTGCGCCGGCCGTTGGCGTCCACCACGCTGGTCGGCTGGCCCAGGCCCACGGCGAACGTGGTGGTCGTCGCGTGGCCCAGGTTGTTGGTGGCCGTCATGCCGGTCGCCACGGCGCCGGTGGCCGGTGTGTACGCGGTGCTGGTGGCCCGCCCGAGCGCGTCGGTCACCTTTGTGGTCCGCCCGTACACGTCGTAGGCCGTGGTGGCCTCGACGACATACTCCGGTGTGCCGCCGGAGTACGACGCCACCTGTTCGGTCCGGGTCGCGTCCCCCTTGGACGGTGCCGCGCCGAAGGCCAGCCCGTCGTAGAACGTGCGCTCGTCGGAGACCACGTCGGCCGGCCGGTCCGGCGTCTCACCGCAACCGACCGACACCACCTCGGTACGGTCCGGGAAGTCCAGCATCCAGGCCGAGGTGTTCTGGGCGAATGTCGTACGGGTACACGTGTCGTCCGTACTGACGGCGAGGTCGCCGAGGTCGTTGACCTGGGTCACCAGTCCGTTGCCGTCGTGCGTGGTGTCCACCTGCGTGCTGCGCCACCCGCCGCCGGCCAGGGCCGTGCGGGTCAACGTGCTGGCCGTTCCGGTGAGGTTCGCCGTCGACGTTCCCCAACTGCGTACCCGCTTGGCTGTCTGCCGCTGCCACGGCGTGACGATCTCGTCGCTGATCACCGCGCCACCCGGCCCGTCGCGCGTGATCGTCTCGCGGGTGAAACCCTGCAGCGGCCCGGCGTCGGTGACCGAGGTGCCCTGCGAGTCGGTCAGCGAGGCGGTCTTGGTCCTGCTCGCGTCGGCCGGGTCGCTGCGGTCGCCGTCCATGCCCTGGTAGAACAGGTAGTCCACCTGGGACCGGGTCTGCCCGGCCGCGCCGCGCTCCACGCTCACCTTGTCGTATCCGTGCCACTGGCCCCAGGTCTTGTACTTGTCCTTGACCAGCCCGTCGGCATCGTCGAAGTGCCACGCCGGCGTCCCCCGGCCGTAGTCGTAGGTGGTGATCAGGTCGGGTGCCCCGCCGGTCAGGTCCGACTCGACCACCTGCGTCACCACGTACTTGTTGAACCAGTCGAGGAACGGCTTGGGCTGGGGCGGATCGCCGGCCCAGTAGACCGGATAGCAGCGCCGGGTGTTGGACTGCGGGGTCGGCTTGTCAGCCGGGGTGCAGTCCGGCGACGAGTACGTGATCGTCAGGTGCTCACCGGACTCGGTGTCGATGGTGCCGACCCGGAACTTGTCGAACTGGGCGAGGCTGTCCCCGACCGTGTCGACGCGGTTGGCCAGCTGGGTCTTGCCGAACACGACCGGCGGCGCGGCGAGCGTGCCGCCCACTTGACCGGTGTGCGTGATCGAGTCCAGCCACAGCGCCGGGGTCGTGCCGTCGCCCGGCTGCGGGAACGACTGGGCCAGCGTCCAGGTGTCCACGGTGGAGTAGCTACCGCCGCTTTCCACCTGCGTGCTGATCGTGGTGAGCCGCTTGCGGCTCCAGAACGACGGCGAGATGTTGGTGGTGCACGAGTCGCCGGACGCGCAGTTCAGATCGAACGGCACGTCGGGCCAGTGGCTGGCGTTGGCCTTCGTGAAGTTCCCGGCGACCGAGCAGTCGAACGAGGAACTGGACAGGCACCGCTCGGCGACGTCGAAGCGCACCTTGGCCATCGGGTTCGCGGTGTAGATCGCGGTGGAGAGCAGCCCGTAGTCGATTTCCTTCAGGTACCCGCCGCGCGTGTACTTGGTCATCGTGCCGCTGGAGCCGGTCGAGACGTCGTAGCCGCGGCGGTAGTAGTTGGTCTCCGGCACGTACGTGTAGGTGGTGACGTTGCCGTGCGGGTCGACGACGTAGTCGAGGTTCCAGCGCCACGCCTGCGCACACCACGACGAGGTGAAGCCGGCCGAAGAGTGGCAGGGCTCGCCGGAGTCGTTGCCGTACACCGGCACCGTCCAGGTCGAGTTCGTGACCGCGTCGCCGCTGGTCCACTTCGGCAGGTGGTTGAGCCCGAACGTGTACTGGGTGCCGTCGGTCGTGGTGATCCGCCAGTACTCGCCGTTGTTGTCGCCGTTGGCGGCGCCGGTCAGCTGCTCGACCCGGGAACCGTCGTCGTCCTTCAGCCGCCAGCTGCCGGTGCTGTCGTCGCGGATCAGCTCGGTGTTCGTGTTGCCCAGCATCATGGTCGCGTTGTCGCCGCCCCAGCACTGGTCGCCGCTGGTGCTCGGGCCCCCATCGTCCTGGCACGGCTTGTACGAGCGCTCGACGTAGCCGCCAGCGAGGTCGAAGCCTTCACCGACCCAGGACGCCTGGTTGTTCGTCGATGCGGTGCGCCCGTCGACGCTCTGCGAGTCGTACGTGATCGTCACGCCCGGCTCGTCGCCGCCCGGAACGTCGACTGTCCGCATCGGGTACGACCAGGTGAAGTCGCCGCTCTGGGTGCCGACCTGCCAGTTGGCGGACGGTGCCAGCGGGGTGGCGGCGTACGTACCGGTGCCGGCCGTGCTGGACGCGGCGGCGGTCAGCGCGAACACGCCACCCGCCGTGCCGGTCTGCGCGGTCACCACGTGGCTGGCCCGGTCGTTGCGGGAGGGCAGAGGGGTCACCGTGGCACAACCGGGGGCCCGCGGGGTGGTGATCGCGCAGTCCGGCAGCCGGACCATGCCCAGCCGGGACGCCCAGTCACCGCCCACCGCGTCGCGGAACGCCGTGTAGTCCACGGACAGGTGGCCGGCCGGCACGGCGGGGACCTTCAGCAGCACCCCGGTGAGGCCGAGCCGCTTGCTCGCGGCCTGGTCGAGCATTTGGACCCCGGGCGCGCTGCCGCGCACCAACGCCGCCGCCGCGGTCGCCGCCGCCGCGGTCGCCG
>JBDZVD010000151.1:0-13586 GCA_040255525.1 Micromonosporaceae bacterium
TCCAGCAAGGTCCCTACACAACAACCCCACCTTCCGCGCTCGTGGCGCACTTAAAGACCAAGCTAGGTGACTGGTCGCCGCTCACCGCGCGGGAGGCTTACGTGCTGCGCGAGGCGGAGAGCGGCCTGATGGCGCCAGGCGTCTCAGCCGATCAGCAGAACGAGCTTTCCCCGCCCTTTACCCTGCTCGCTGACGCGGTGGGCTTCGGCGATCTCGGCGAGCGGGAAGGTCCGCACAGCCTGGGGCTCGAAGCGCCCGGACTCGATCAGCTCGCCGATTTCGGCGAGCGCGTGGAGCGCGCGGCCGGAGTCGCCCCGGCTGAATCTCACTGCGTACTTCTGCGCGCCGGCGAAGTCCGCGACCGTCAGGACGTGCTCCGCGCCGCCGGTGAGTTCGATGAGTTCGGGCAGGATGCCGCTGCCGGCGACGTCGAGCGCGAGATCGACGCCCTTGGAGGCGAGCGCCCGTACCCGCCCGGTGAGGCCCTCGCCGTAGGTGACGGGCTCGGCTCCCAACGAGCGCACGTAGTCGTGGTTGGCCGCGCCTGCGGTGCCGATCACGCGCGCGCCACGCGCTACGGCGAACTGAACTGCCGCACTGCCGACGCTGCCAGACGCACCGTTGATCAGCAGCGTGCTGCCGCGGGCGACGCCGAGCTGGTCGAGCGCACGCATGGCCGTCTCAATGGTGGCCGGCAGCGCAGCGGCGGCCGGGAAGTCGAGCGACGGCGGGATCGGCGCATAGGCCGACAGCACCGCCAGTTCGGCCTGAGCCGCCGCCTCGGCGCAGACGCCGAACACAGGATCGCCGACGGTCACGTCGGTGACGCCGTCGCCGAGCTCGTCGACGACCCCGGCCGCCTCATAACCCAGGGTCTGCGGAAGCTCCTGATCCATCAGGCCCTTGCGCTTCTTCCAGTCACTCGGGCTGACCCCGGCGGCGCGCACCGCGATCCGGACCTGCCCCGGCCCCGGATGCGGCTCCGGAAGGTTCACCATCTCCAGAACCTCCGGACCGCCGAACCGGCTGAAACGGGCTGCCCTCATCATGTGCTCCGCTCTCGACCCCGGGGTCGCTGCTTGGCTGAACCGGAGGGCGGAGATCAGCTCGATCCCTGGCTCGCCTCCGTGCATGGATCATGCCATAAAATTGTTGTTCACCATATTAATGTTGCTTGATACACTCTCGTAATGGCTGAACCCGGACTTCGTGACCTGAAGAAGGCACGCACCCGCCGTCTCATCGCCGATACCGCGGCCCGTCTGTTCGCCGAGCAGGGCTACGAGCAGGTGACGGTCCGTGAGATCGCGCGCGCGGCCGAGGTGGCCGAGCAGACGGTCTACAACTACTTCCCGACCAAGGAACAGCTGGTCACCGACCGCGAACAGCAGATACAGCAGCAACTGGACGACTTGATCCGCTCCCGGCCGGTGGGAACCACCCCGGCCGCCGCCATCCGCGATTTCGTCCTGCAGAGCGTGTCGGCTATCCGCGATACGCAGCCGGAGATCGCCCGCGGCACGCTCGGCTACCTGGCGGTCATCAGCCCAGCGGTCAACCGGCTCGCCCTGGAGCTGACCGACCGCCAGGCCACCGCGCTCGCTGCCGCCATCGGCGAGACGAGCCCGATCACGCCGGAAATCGCCCGCCTTCAAGGCATCGCGCTGGCCGGCGTGTTCCAGATCATCATCAGCGAGTCGGGCCACCGCGCCCGCGAAGGTGAGACCCCGGCCGAGATAGCCGACGCGCTGCTTCCGCGGATCGAGAACATCCTCGCCGAACTGGACCGCTGGCTCACCCGATAACCGTCTTGCCGCAGTTCTAGGCTAGGCAAAGATCATCCGGTTCGAGTCCGGCCGGCAAATCGGACCTATGTCGAGCCGAAGACTCCACCATATTCGGGACGGTGCAGATCTCCTGCTGGAGTACCAGTGAGGCGACGCCTCTGACCGCCGAGGTGAGTGGTTGAGCTGGTCGTTCGCCGACGTGTGACGCACGCTTGCATCCAGAACAGTAACTGCCTTGGGGGCGGTCATGGGTGCTTCTGTGGTCACGGTCAACGAGGTTCTCGATGGGCACGTAAAACTGGATATCCAGTGCCTGGATCGGATCTACCTCAACGCCTACGTGCCGATCCTGCAGACCAGTGCCCAGGTGGTGGTGTTCCTGTCGGGGCATCTGGGGTTCCCGTTCCCGTCTCCGGCGTTGTTCAACAAGATCGGGCAACGGTTCCGTCGGGCGGTCGAGTCCTACGCCGCCAACAACGGCATCCCGTGGATCAAGTTCGGTAAGGACGATGACAAACTCGCGACGATGAGCCCGCATCTTCGCCGCCAGGCGTCCACCGGCCGGTCGGGAGTCGCCGCGATCGGGGTAGCTCAGGAGTTCCAGCGGGTGTGGGACGCGCACGAGGGCAAGACCTCGACCGGCACCCCGCGGTGGTCGTTCTTCAAGGCCGACCGGAGAGTAACCTGCTACTACTTCTACCTGTGGGACGAGGACTTCGGCCCCGGCTTCATCAAAATCTGCGCCTACTTCCCCTACCCCGGCAAGGTATGGATCAACGGGCACGAGTGGGCCAAACGTCAAGCCACCAAGGCCGGGATCGGGTTCACCGAGCTGTCCAACGGGTTCGCCGCCTGCGACGACCCGCAAGCGCTGCAAGACATCTGCGACCGGCTCGGGCCCGGCACGATCAACGTGTTCATCCAACGATGGCTGGCCCGGCTGCCGCTGCCATTGACCGAAACCGACCACGACCGCGGCTACTGGTGGGAAACCTCCATGCGTCAAGTCGAGATTTCCCGCACCATCGTGTTCGACGCCCCACGTCACGCCCGCGGTTTCTTCGAAGCGCTCATCGTGGACAACCTCGATCTGGGCCGGCCCCACAACGTGGAAATCATCTTCGGCCGGCGAGTCCGCCGTGACACCATCGGCACGTTCCGCACCGCCATCGACCGCCGCGACAACGGCGGTGTCCTGCTCAACGTGTTCTACCGGCACTCCCGCATCAAGCAGTATTTGAAGGACGGCCGGGCCATGCGCATCGAGACCGCCATCAACACCCCGCGAGACCTGGGCTGCACGCCCGTCTGCCTAACCTCGATGATCTGCAGGTCAGATGATGCGGTGGAGCCGCGTACGAGCAGGGATCCACTGGACCTGTTCGACCGCGGTCGGGTCGGGGAACGCGAGGACGGATTCGTCGAAACGGCGCCATACGAGCCGGCCGGTCTGGTCCTCATCCGCCTCACCGGCCACCAACAGCAGGTCCCGGTCTCCCACTCGAAGACTGACCTCGGCGAGGACGTCAGCGTCCACATAGACCGACACCTGCCGCACCGGGCCCATGGGCAGCTCTGGCAGAGCGCGGACCCGGTAACCATGGCCCACGTCATCGCCGCCGAAGCCAGCATTCGCCTGGATCATCAATCCGAACAGGTCATCATCCTGATAGATGGCGACAGTCCTCGTCGCGCCGTTGGAGATCTCTGCACGCAGGGCCCACAGCTGCAGGCACGGCACGTCCCGGCCGCCGAACTCGGAGGCGACCTCGTCGCCGCCTCGAACCGCCATCTCCACGCCAGTCCACGACCGAACGACCTGATCCTTCAATGCCAAGAACTCGTCGATCTGCTTCCGCACCCATCCGCTGGTCACCGACACAGTCTGCCGTCACCGGAACTGATTCCGGTCGCCGGTTCCCGACTGCGGGACCAGATGCCCACGTCGTGCGGCTTGCGAAAGACTGGCTGCTCAATCGTTGAACGTGGCAGGGCCGACCACGGGCGGCCCGTTGGTAGCGAGTACCCCTCGGCCCGATGGAGCACGCTGGCCTCATGCGCCACGGAGCGTTGTAGATCGGTCAGTCTGATCGCCACGACGAGCTACCGGATCTGCCGATGAGCGCGCATCCCACGAATCGGCCAGCGCCGACACGTAGACAGCCCTCGTGCGCGGAACGCTGACCGACATCGCCGCGGACTGCAGGACTCGCCGAGCGACGCCGCTCACGAGCACGAGCGCGCGAGTTTCGTGTGTGGTGTCAGCGATCGGCTGCGGCCCGGTCCATCATCGAGCCGATCGTGATGGTCATCCGGCGGCGGCTGACCAGTCGTCCCGCGTGTGTCATCAGCCGGTTCCTGGTGCCTGTGATCACGCTGGGCGGTGGGGTGCGCTGGTCAAGGGCGTTCAGGGCGATCTTGACGACCTCGTCCGGGCGCATCCGCTTGGTGCCGCCGTCGGCCTGGGCGCCGGCAACGTCGAAGAACTCGGTCTCGGTGGCGCCCGGTGACAGCGCCATCACCCGCAGCCCGGTGCCGCGCGACTCGTACCAGAGCGCTTCGGTGAAGCTGAGCACGAATGCCTTGGTCGCGCCGTAGACGGCCATGGTTGGGGTGGGCTGGTAGGCCGCCATGCTCGCGACGTTCACCAGTACGCCGCCGCCGCGGGCGCGCAGCCGTTCGATGAAGACGCGGCTGAGGTCGACGAGGCTGGTGACGTTGACGGCGATCTCGGCGCCCAGCCGCTGTGGGTCCTCCTGGTGGAACGCGGCGTTGGTGGCGAAGCCGGCGTTGTTGATCAGGCTCGTGATGGTGAGGCCGCGCTCGGTCAGGGCGGCGTCGAGCGCCGTTGCGACGCCGGGGACGACCAGGTCCATGGCGAGCGGAGTCGCGGTAACCCGATAGGCCGCCTGGAGCTCGCCGGCGCGAAGACGGTGATGGCGTCGGCGAGCTCTCCCGGAGCTTCCAACGGGATCAGGTGCCCGGTCTTCGGGATCACCGTGAAGGCGGCGTCGGACAGGTAGGGCAGCAGGTTGTCTCGCAGCACGCCGACGGGCTCGACCTGGTCGTTGTCTCCGGCGACGACCAGAGCGGGTACGTTGATCATGCGGGTCTGCCGGGTGATGTCCTCCGCGATGCCGTTTAAGGGCCACTCGGCGCGGGCGGCGTCGGCACCTGTCCGGGAGTCGGCGACGATCTGCGCCTTGATCGGCGCGGGCAGCGTGGTGGCGGTGAGGATGTGATCCCTCGCGCTGGCGACGGACTCGTCCGAGTCGTATGCGTGCGACAGGCTCTGCTGGTAGTCGCGGGTTATCTGCGGGGCGGGCTTCGCCGGGCCGGACCCGACCAGGACGATACCGCGTAGCCCGGCGGGCCGGGCTGCGGCGACCAGTTGGGCGACCTTGCCGCCCATGGAATGCCCGACGAGCAGGTAGTCGGTGACGCCCGCGTCGGCGATCACGGCGAGGGTGTCGTCGGCGAACTGGCGCAGCGTGTACGGTCCTGGCAGGCTGCGGGAGCGGCTCCAGCCGCGGAAGTCGACGGTGAGCGTGTCGCGGCCGGCAAGGCGGTCGACGACGAGGCGCCAAGTGCGGGCAGCACCACCCCAGTAGTGCAGGAACACCAGAGTGGGTCCGGCGCCGGGAATGCGGTCGTAAGTGGGCAGCTGCCAGGTTTTCACGATGATCCTCTCTTCCTGCGTTTTTGCTGTCCCCATTCAATCCGCGCAGCTCGGCCGGTGCATCGGCGCGACCGGTCCACCGATGGTGAAAACTGGACTGGTGACCGCGATTCGGCAGATGACCTACCAACCCCCCACGCGTGGTGCGGCGGCAGTGGAGACGATGACGTTCGGCCGGCTCCGTGAGCTGAACGACGGCGGGACCCAGCGGGCCGACTTCCGCATCGTCGCCGTCGTCGACTCCGGCCACGGATCTGTCACGGTCGACTTTCGGCAGCATGCGTTGGAGCGGCGGTCGGCGGTGTGGGTGGAGCCCGGGGCGGTGCACCGGTGGGACGACATCGGCTCGGTGACAGGACATCTCGTCCTGTTCGTGCCGACGGCGCCGGTAACGGACACCACTCGGGAGCTCGTCGCCTTGCCGGACCTGATCCCGCGGTGGCGTATCCCGGATGGGGACTGGCCCTTTGTCGACGCGGCTCGAAGCCATTTGCTTCTTGAGGCCTCGGCCCCGGCCGGCCAAGGGTCGGCGGAGGTGCCGGAGATCCTGCTGTCGGCGCTCATCGCCCGGCTTCGGCCTCCGCACCGGGAGGCAGCGGTGACGCATCCTGTGTTCCGGCTGTTCCGCAGCTGCCTTGAGGCGCACTTCCGGGAACACCACGATGCCGGGTACTACGCCAGAACGCTGGGATACGCGCCGCGCACCCTGTCCCGGGCGGTGCAGCAGGCCACCGGGCGTACCGCCAAGGCGTACATCGTCGAGCGGCTGGTCCTGGAAGCCAAACGGCTTCTCGCACACGATCGACTGACTGCGGCCGGGTGCGCTGCGGCGCTCGGCTTCCCAGACGCATCCAACTTCTCGGTTTTCTTCCGCACAGCGACGGGCAGCCGGCCCGGAGCCTGGCAGACAACAACAATCGCCGGCCACGTCATCGCAGAACGGCCGCACCAACGTAGATCCAGCGCTGCACGTCGCCTTCGCCCTGATCTTCCTTTCCTCTGAAATCAGCGTCAACGGCCATCGGCCCGGTTTCCGCTCATGCCGCGATCCGCTCGCCGCTGGCCTCACGACGTGTCGGGCTGACTGGCCCCCGGACATGCCGATGCGCGGATCCTGACACATTGAAGGCAATGGCTGGGTGCGTTCGCGAGCTTGTCTCGGAGGGCCTTGGGGAATATCGGATAGCGATAGGGCGCGGTCGAACCGGGTTCGAGGGCGCGGCGGTAGTAAGCCACTGGCATGATGGGCGTCATGCTCACCGCCCGACGTTCCCGCCACGACCATGTCTCGGGCTGGCTCGCCGCCCGTGGCGATGCCGAGCTGGCGGCGCTACTTCAGGCCACACCCGTCGGTGCCGTGGGGGTGGGCGGAGCATCCGCGATACTCGACGTTGACGGCGTGCCGGTGTTCGCCAAGCGGATCCCGATCACCGACCGGGAGCTGGCACATCCGCACAGCACGGCGAACGTGTTCGACCTGCCGGCCTACTGCCAATACGGCATGTACCGCCTCGGCGGCCCGGGCTTCGGCGCTTGGCGGGAGCTGGCCGCAAACATGATCGTCACCGAGGGGATCCTGGCCGGTGAGGCAGCATTGTTTCCGCTGCTGTACCACTGGCGGGTGCTACCCGGCCGCCCACCCATCGCGTCCGAACACCACGACCTCGACGCTGTTGTCGCCCAGTTCGGCGGCGCCCCAGCCGTGCGGATCCGCCTCGAGGAACTGGCCAGTGCGGCCTCCAGCCTGGTGCTGTTCCTCGAGTACGTCCCCTACCCGCTGCTCGACTGGCTGAACGATGACCCGGTCGGTCGCGCCGAGACGTTCGAGCGGCAGCTGTTTGACATCGTGGCGTTCCTGCGCAGCCACGAGTTGCTGCACATGGACGGGCACTTCGGCAACATGCGTGCCGACGATGACCGGATCTACCTCGCCGATTTCGGCCTGGCCACGTCCCCCCGCTTCGACCTGTCCGACGCCGAGCGCGCCTTTGTCGCCCGCCACGTCGGCCACGATGCCGGCTACGCGGCGATGCGGCTGGTCAATTGGTTGGTCACCGCGGTGTGCGGGGTGCCGATGCCGGCCACCGGCGGCCCCGTTGCCCGCAACGAGTACGTGCGCCGGTGCGCGGCCGTCGACATCCCGCAGGGCGTGCCGGGGAGCGTGGCCGGAATCCTGGCCCGGCATGCCCCCGCCGCGGCACGGATGAACGACTTCTGCTGGCAGCTGTTCGACGGCGATATCCATGCGCAGTATCCCGGCCCGTAGGGTGGGCTCGTGATTCTGACGACGGCGGTCTCGGTGCGGCATCGAGCCGAGTGGGTGTCCGTAGATCACGAATCGCGAATCCTCTTCACCTACCCCACCCGAGACCCCTGCAGCGCCGAAGTTATGGAAGCGAGCTGAGCTGGAAGCCGCACATCAAGGCCCACCCACGTCGTTGGACGCCCGGACACAAGGACGCCGCCGACCGCAACAGTCCCATTGCGGGAGGCGAACGTACCCAGGTCAGGTTGTCACCGCCGCACACGCCTTCAGCGCCGGTATCGGTCGTGAGCGTCGAGACATCGAGCAGGTCGTCGCGACCGAACTCCCACAGCTCGACCACCCCGACCCCATCCAACGTGCCGGACCCGCCGCCACCGAAGACCACAATCGAGCAATCCGCAGCGATCAATGAGCTCTCGGCACGCCGTGCACAACGACTACACACCGGTCGCCGGAAGGGCCCCATGGCGGTATGTTGAGGAACGGATCGCCATCGCAAGCAGCAAGCCTCTCAGCTGGCGCCTCCGCCCGCTTCAGGGCCAGGTACTCGCAAGGAACGAGATGATTTGATGGGATGAAGGGGCGGGGCCTCCGCTCCTCGTGACGTACTCGCCGTAGTGGTTTGACACTCGGGGTACATACACGTTCACCACGACAAGGGAGGCCCCTGTGGACGTAGGGTACGCCGGTCGGCGGTATGTGGGCATTGACCTGCATCGGCGTCGGTCGGGCGCGGCGGTTTACCACTTCGAGGCTCGGATCCGGAACTCGTTGTTGCGGTCCTCGCCCGGCGCGGTGGCCGGGCGCAGCGCCAGCATCGCCTTGACACCCGCACGGTTCTCCCTGTTGCGATCCTCGCCCGGCGCGGTGGCTGTTAGCGGACATGAAGACCGCCCCAGGGGCGGACAGCAAGGCCCGCACAATGGCGGACAGCGGTTCTCCCCAGCGGGTCGGCGAGGTCTGGTGTTCAGGGGCGGGCTGCGGCGTACAAGATGTCGCGCATGCCAGGCAACGACTCCTGGTCTTCTCGCCAGACCAGCCGCAGGCTGAGGTCCGGGAGCGGGAGGTCGAGTTGGATCAGGGCGCCGGAGCGGAGGCTGTCGGCGACCGCGAACCGGGGTAGCAGCGAGATCCCGAGACCGTGTTCGGCCCATGCGCGCATCACCGGGACGCCTCCGACTTTGATCCGTTTGGGACTTGAGCCGAGGATCTTGTTCCCGGCCATCCAGAACGAGCACTCTGGCACGTTGACCAGGAGCCGCTCATGCTTGAGGTCATCGGGAGTCAGTGCGGCTCGGGCGGCGAGCGGGTGGGCAGGTGCGGATACCAGTGCGAGGGGGACCGGGTCGAGGTCGATGAAGGTGAGCGGTTCGGCGGGGGCGGGGAAACCGAGTCCGCCGACGTTGTCGCCGGAATCCAGCAGCAGGACGGCGTCGAGTCGTCCCTCGATCACGTCGGCAAGGAGGCCGTCGCGGGCGCGTTCGGAGTGGATCTCGAGGTCGATGTCGGGCCGGCGTTTGGCGAATCGGGCGAACACCTGGGGTACGTAGGAGCCGGCGAGGGTTTCCAGCGCGCCGAGCCGGAGCAGTTGCCGTTCGCCTCTGACGTCGCGGGTGGCCCGCTTGGCCTGGTCGAGCAGCGACCGTGCCCATCCCTGCAGCCGCTGTCCGGCGGGGGTCAGCTCCATGCCCTTGGGGCCGCGCACGAACAGGGCCACGCCGAGTGCTTCCTCGAGGGTCCGGATCTGCTGGGAGACGGACGAGGGGGCGAGGTCGAGCGCGACGGCGGCATCGGTCACGGTTCGGTGGCGGACGACGGCCTCGAAGGTCCTGAGTTGGCGTAGCTCCACACGCGGAGAAACAGCCCGGAGCGTTCGGAAATTCCGAACGCGTCGTGCGGCTGCGGCGGTGGAGTCGTTGGCCTGCCGAAACGCACAGTGGGTGGCGTCCTTTTCCGCTGTCACCTTCGGGGAGCTTTCCCGGTTATGACGCTTTTGAGTTCATCTACGCCCGCCCGGACGAATCCCCGTCCGCCGCGGGGACGTTCCAGCGCGCTGACGGGCATTTCGCTGGGCTACTTCATGGTGCTGCTGGACATGATGGTGCTGTCGGTCGCCGAGCCCGATCTGGCGTCGTCTCTGCACACCTCGATGGCCGGGTTGCAGTGGGCGACCGCCGGCTACACCGCGGCGTTCGCCGCGCTGCTGCTGTCGGCGGGGGTGACGGCGGACCGATTCGGTGCCGAGCGGCTCTTCCGGGCCGGGATCGCGGTCTTCACGCTCGCGTCCTTGCTCAGTGCGTTCGCTCCGGGGCTGTGGGCCCTGGTCCCCCTGCGTGCCATCTCGGGGGTCGCCGCGGCGGCGTGCGTGCCCGCCTCGATGGCGATGATCACCAAGCTCTACCCAGAACCGGCGGCACGGGCGCGGGCGGTCTCGGCATGGGCCGCGATCAGCGGCGCGGCCGTTGCTGCCGGTCCGATCGCGGGCGGCGTATTGGTCGGGGCGGCCGGATGGCGGTCGATTTTCCTGGTCAACGTGCCTATCGGCCTGGCGGTGCTGGCGCTGACGCTGGGCCGGGCGGTGGCCTGCCCGCGCAGTGACCGCCGGATCGACTGGCCCGCCCAGTTGGCAGCCGCCGCAGTGCTGGCACTCTTCACAGACGCGCTGATCGCTGCCGGTTCGCAGGCATGGGCCCACGCCGCGTGGTCGTCGGTGGGGTTCGGGGTATCGGTGCTGGCGTTCTGCGGCCTGGAGCGCCACAGCCAGGCGCCGGTCCTGAACCGGACTCTGCTGCGGTCAGGCCGGGTGCGGGCTGGGCTGCTGGCCGCTGCGGCGGTGAACTTCGCGTTGACTGGGGGTCTGTTCGTGCTGCCGCTGCTGTTGCAGCAGGAGCGGCACCTGGACCCGCTGCAGACCGGGCTGGCGTTCCTGCCGCTGACGGTTCCCTTCGCGGCCAATCCGCCGTTCACGGGCAAGATCGTGGCACGGGTGGGTCCTCGCCGTCCGATCCTGGCCGGTTTGGCTCTGCTGGCCGCTGGAGGTGCCGTGCTAGCAGGCGTGGTCTTCGCCGACGGCGGCTACATGTGGCTCGCGGTAGGCCTCTTGATGACCGGCTTCGGCGTCTCCTACGCCTTGCCGGCTCTGGTCGTGGCCCTTGTCGGCGTCGCCCCGGCGGGTACGGCCGGTGCGGTGGGCGGCCTGCTCAACGCCGTGCGCCAGGTCGGCGCCACCCTCGGCGTCGCCGTCATGGGTGCTGCCATCGCCGCAGGCACCGGATGGGCCCTGCTGATGTCGGCCGCGGTCTGCGCCATCGCCTGGTTCGTGTTCGCTCTCGCGCGCCGTGAGGAGACGGCCGGATGACGCCGAACCGAGGCCGATGCGGCCATGCCGCGCCCAGCTGACTTGGGCACCTACCGGGCTGCTGCTGCGCGCGCGATACCGCGGGGCTGGATCAGCACCCGTCTGTGAAAACGAATCAGGAGATCATGGAGATCCTTGCCGCCTACGACCTGACCGGGAGCTACCGTCGGGCCGCCGAACTCGTGGGATGCGACCACCACACAGTCCAGCGTTACGTCCAGCTGCGCGAGAACAGAGCCGCTGCTGTGGGGCGGCTGCCGCGGACGAAGATGATCGACGCCTTGATGCCCAAGGTCGAGGAACGGCTCTGTTGCATTGCGCGTTGGCAAGATCGAGGCAGACTTGAGCAGTGACTTCATCGACTTACCTTCGCCAGTGGTCGCCGCCGAGGTCGGCGTTCGCTGGGTTCCGGTTTCCGTCCGGGGTGATCGTCGTCGCGGTCCGTTGGTATCTCCGGTTCAACCTGTCCTACCGGGATGTCGAAGAGCTCCCTGGTCGAGCGCGGAATCGAGGTCGACCACGTCACGATCTACCGGTGGGTGCAACGCTTCGCGCCGCTGCTGGCTGACGCAGCCCGGTTCTGCCGCCACTCGCCGGGTGACAGGTGGTTCTGCGACGAGACCTACGTCAAAGTCAACGGGGTGGTCTGGGCTGCTCGGCACGGGGATCGGTTCGGTGTGCGCGGGCGATGGCGGCGGTGACCGCGCAGATAGCCAGGGCGGCGATGACCAGAGTGATGTGCCGCATGATCGGGGTGTAGCGGCGAGCCTGGGACTGGTCGAAACCGAATTGGTCCTTGCCGAACTCGTGGTCTTCCTCCACAGTCCAGCGCCGCCCGGCGACGGTGACCAGGACACCCAATGTGGCGGGAAGATGGTCCGGGATGTAGCAGGTGAAGTAGGCCACCTCGGTGGGCCTGGCCAGGCTGCGGCGAATCAGCAGGTAGTGGCGTGGGCTGGCGGTGGCAAGCCACGCCCAGTTGTAGCGGCGGTCGCCCTTGGAGCCCGGTCCGCACGAGACGACCTGCCAGGACCGCCGGGTGAGAATCTTGAGGGTTGCGTCTGCGCGCATCGTCACGCCCGGGGCCAGCTGCACCTGCACGAGCAGGGCACACCTAGCGCGTAGCCGATACCGTTGGCCTCGCAGAAGCCGCGCAGCTTGCGGTCGCGGCCGTAGACGGCGTCCGCGGTGCACCAGGGTACGGGGATCCCGGCGCTGGCGTGCTCGGTCAGCAGTTCCAGTCCCAGTTCTGGCTTGGGTTTGAACACCGCCGAGGCGGGGATGCCCATTGCGGCGCGGGTGGGCTGGTCGGCCAGATGTTCGGCGGGCGGGTACAGCCGAGAACCGACCAGGGCGTGCCCACGGGGTGTGCTGTAGGTGGCGTTGACGAAGTTGACCGCGTTGGCCACCTTGCCGGCGCAGCCGACGTACTGCCGTTTGACTCCCGCGGTGGCCGTGCCCGACTTCTCGTCCCCGCTCTCGTCCAGCACCAGCACGGTCAACCCACCCGGGTCGGCCAGGTGCTCAACAACAAAGTCGCGTACCGCGCGCATGACCGCGAACGTGTTCCACGACGCGCGTTCCAGGCGCGTCGAGCAACATCGGACGCGCAACAGCGGTCGTCTTCGGCGCCGAAGGGGCCCATGTCGCGGTGGGGTATCACCGCAACGAGACGGGCGCCCGGCAGACCGCAGCGCAGGTCGAGCAGGCCGGTGGCAAGGCGAGCATCGTCCGCCTCGACCTGGCAGACCAGACAACCATCGAACACGCCGCCCAACAGGTCACCGCGGACTTCGGCGGCGTGGATGTCCTCGTCAACACGCAGTGGCATGGCCTGATTTTCCTCAGGCGGGTGAGCTGTTCGAGGCTGCCCCGGTGCAGCGCATGCGCGCCAGCCTCGACGCGAACCTCCTCGGTCACTACCTCCTCAGTCGCGCTCTGGTCGGGTCGATGCGGCAACAGGGCTGGGGACGCGTAGTCAACATCTCCACCGGTCTGGTTGAGGACGGATTTGCCGGCAGCGCCGCCTACCTGACAGCCAAGGCTGGTCTGCATGGCCTGACCAGGACCATGTCTCGGGAGCTGGCCAGTGCGGGCATCCTGACAAACCTCGTCATGGCCGGGTTCGTGGCCGGTGAGCGGGAGATTCCCGACGAGATGCTGAAGACAGTCGCGGCGGCCGCCGCCACCGGCCGGACTACCACCGCGACCGAGGTCGCCAACCTGGTTGTGTTCCTGTGTTCGCAGGCCAACACTCACGTGACAGGTGAGCTCATTCGCGCTGATGGTCACTTCCTTACCCCCAACTGACCCGTCCGGGCCGCCACTCCCGCAAGCCACACGCCAAACACACCAGGTGGCTGGCGGGAAAGTGGCAGCTCTGTTGAGGCGTTCGCCGAGTCAACGCCGAATGATCACGCCGTGGCCCCGTTATTCTCGCCCTGAGAGCCTGGTAAATAACCGGTTCTTGGTCGTCGGACGCGCGTGATCGTCGAT
>JBDZVD010000031.1:0-1064 GCA_040255525.1 Micromonosporaceae bacterium
ACCCAGCACCGCAGCTCGGTCTTCCAGAACGTGCTGGGCAACGGGTTCATCGAGGAGGCGTTCCGCACCGCCCGCTCCGCCGACCCGTCGGCCAAGCTGTGCTACAACGACTACAACATCGAGAACTGGACCGACGCGAAGACCCAGGGCGTGTACGCCATGGTCAGGGACTTCAAGTCCCGGGGCGTGCCGATCGACTGTGTCGGGTTCCAGAGCCACTTCGGATCGGGTGGCCCGCCGTCCAGTTTCCAGACCACGCTGTCCAACTTCGCCGCTCTCGGTGTGGACGTTCAGATCACCGAACTGGACATCGCGCAGGCGCCGAGCACGGCGTACGCCAACACCGTCAAGGCGTGCATGAACGTCTCCCGGTGTGCGGGCATCACGGTCTGGGGCATCCGTGACAGCGACTCCTGGCGCAGCGGCGACAATCCGCTGCTGTTCGACAGCAACGGCAACAAGAAGGCAGCCTACGACGCGGTGCTCTCCGCCCTCAACGGTCCGGGCAGCCCAGTGTCCAACCCGCCGACCACCGCGCCACCGACCACGACGCCTCCGACGACCACACCACCGACCACGACGCCACCCACCACCACGCCACCCACCACTCCGGGCGGCGGCTCCGGCTGCGGCGCCAGCTACCAGATCGTCAACAGCTGGCCCGGCGGCTTCCAGGCCAACGTCACTGTGACCAACAACGGATCGACGGCCCTGAACGGCTGGTCCGTCCACTTCACCCTCGGCAGCGGGCAGAGCATCACCAACCTCTGGAACGGCGTCAACACCGGCACCACCGGTGCCGTCACCGTCCGCAACGCCCCCTACAACGGCACCCTCACCCCGGCCGGCTCGACGTCGTTCGGGTTCACCGGAAACGGCAGCGCGGCCGCGGCGACCGGAGTCACCTGCACCAGCCCGTGACCCTTGACCGGGTCGGGTCCGCGAGCCAGAGCCGCCGGCGCGCGCGTCCGCGGGATACCGCGGGGCGCGGCCGGCGGCTCCGCCGCGGATCAGTCATCCCAGTCCGCCAGCACGGTGAGGGCACCTCGGCGGAAGCCGCCCGG
>JBDZVD010000031.1:1164-59924 GCA_040255525.1 Micromonosporaceae bacterium
CGAACGCGGGCACGGGCGAACGCGGGCACGGGCGAACGCGGGCACGGGCGAACGCGGGCACGGGCGAACGCTGCCCGGCGGAAGCGGCTCCTGCGGCGCGGCATTCCGGCGCACGCGGATCGGGGGCGAACGCCCCGCGAGAGCGGCTCGGGCGACGGCATAACGGCGAACGCGGGCCGGGCGATCGGAACGCTGCGCGGCGGGGCGCCGGTTCACGAACTCATTCCCGACCCCGCATCTGCCGCCACCTCAGGTGCTACCGGCGAACGCGCCCCCGGCCTGTCCTGGCCCGGGCGCCGGCGCAAAGCGCCGGAGCGCGGCCGAGAGCCGGACTGGCGGCCGCACCGGGACCCCGGAGGCCGCCGCGCCAGGCCAGCAACGCCGTGTGCGCCGGGATGCGAGGCGGGATGCGAGGGCTGTCGCCGGGACCGAGAAAACCGGCGGCCGTTTGCATCCGGCCGCGGGTCGAGGATCCGGTGCCCTCCGCCCGACCCGACACGCGCCAACGACGCTCGGGGCCAGGACGTGCGCCTGGCCCCGAGCGGCGCCCGCTCATTAGCTTTGCAGGCTCCACTGCTGGTTGGATCCGCCCCAGCAGCTATAGAGCTGGATCTTCGTTCCGTTGGCCGTACCGGCGCCGATGGCGTCCAGGCACTTGCCGGACTGCACGCCGGTGATCGAACCGCTGGAGTTCACGTTCCACTGCTGGTTTGCCTGGCCGTTGCAGTCCCAGATGATGACGGCTGTGCCGTCGCTGGTTCCCTGGCCCGATGCGTCCAGGCACTTGTTGCCGTACACCATCAACTGCTTGCTGGAGGTGTAGGTGAACCGCTGGTTCGAGCCGCCGTTGCAGTCCCACAGCTCCACCTGCGTGCCGTTGGTCGTGGTCGCGTTCGGCACATCGAGGCACCGTCCGGATCCCGTGCCGACGATCTCCGAGTTCTGCCCGCCGCCGCCGGCCGCCGCGGCGTAGCCGGCCGCGGTGATGTTGGCCTGCACCGAGTCTTCCGTGGAGTCGGACGGGTAGCCGGAGGTCATCACGCCTTCGTAGAAGGTACCGGCGGAACCCTTGCTGTTGTCGCCGCCGATGCCGAGGATGATCGCGCCTTCCTTGTGCATCGGGTTGTAGCCGGACACGTTCGGCCGCGACCCGCTGTAGTAGGTCGACAGTCCGCCGGACTGGGCGTTGCCGGCCCGGATGGACCAGTGGTTCGGCTGGCCCTTGACGATCGCGGTCAGGTATCGGTAGTTGACCGTCGGATCGTTGGCGTTGTAACCGGCGTTGACCCCGGAGAACAGCCCGTTCTCCAGGTCGGCCATGACCCACGGGCCGTTGCCGGTGCCGTAGCCCCAGACCCTGATGTTGCCGAAGTAGATGGCCTCCATGTGGCCGTTGCCGGTGTCGTTGTTGCTGGTTTCGGCGTTGCCGTAGTCGAAGCAGCAGCCGCCGTTGTAGTGCGTGCCGTCGAAGACGGCGTACATCCCCTCCGGGTTGTCGCCGGTCGCGATCCCCGACGTGTGGTCGTTGCGGTACCCGGTGCCCGGCGCCACGAACACGCCGTAGGCCTTGTGGCCGCCGACCGTCGTCGGTGCGGCGGTCGCGTTGGCCAGGTTGTCCGGGCCGCCCGCGGCCCCGCCTCCGGGGGCCTGGGTGAGGTTGTTGCCCCGGCCGGACTGGTCGTAGATGACGGTGATGACGCAGTTGGTACCGGAGCAGAACGAATCCTGCGCGGCGGCGTCGGCGTACCCACCGGCGCTCAACAGACCGATGTCGCGGGTGGAATTGTCCGAGGCACGCCGGACCTGGTAGAGCGGCCCGTTGTACGAGGCGTACAACGCCCGCGTGGTGCTGTGCGCGGCCACACAGGGGGTGCCGCCGGCCGCGTAGATGTCACACGGGCCTTGGCTGGCTGCCTGCGCGGCGCCGCCGGCAGCCACCAGGCCGGTGGCGGTCATGGCTGCGACCGCGGCGGCGGCCAGCAGCCCTCTTCGTACTTTCAGGACGAGCATGGGGCGACCTTTCAGGACGGGGAACGAGTCGGTGTTACCGCTAACATCGACAGCCTCCAGGGTTACGCCACGAGTCGACGATTGTCAATCTCGGCGTGGCGCCGAGGCTTCGGGCAGGAGGCACGCGCGACGGCAGCGGCACGGGCATCGGCCCCGTGCGATCAGCCGCACCGGTGCCTACGCCCGTGCCACGCCCGCGAACCGGTCCGGGCGGCCGGACTAGCGGTAGCCGGCAGCCACGATGTCGGCCTGCACCGCGTTGTCGGTGGCGTCCGACGGGTACCCGGAGACGATGGCGCCCTCGTAGAACGTCCCGAGGCTGAGGTTCGTGTTGGTCGCGCAGCAGTCACCGCCGCTGCCCAGCACGATGGCGCCCTGCTTCTTCATCGGGCTGTACCCCGGGGGCAGACTCCCGTCCCACAGCGTGGTGAGGCTGCCGGTCTGAGCGTTGGCGCCCTTGATGGCCAACCGGGAGGTGCCATTGTTCTTCGTCATCGCGGTCACGAACTTGCTCGTGAACGCCCGCTGGTTGGGGTTCCAGGAACTGCTGCCGCCCGGGTACAGCCCGTACTCGAGGTCGGCCTGCACCCAGGGACCGGTGCCCGAGCATCCGCCGAACCAGCAGCTCGTCCCGAAGTAGATGGCGTCCATGGCACCGGCGCCGTCGGCCCGCCGGTCCGTCTCGCTGTTGCCGTAGTCGAAACAGCAGCCGCTGTTCACATGGGTACCGCTGGTCACCATGTACTCGCCCTCGGGTGCCGCACCGGTCGGCACTGCTGACGTGGAGCCGTTGTGCCAGTAGCTGTTGCGCGGGTTGATGTACAGCGAGTACGCCTTGTTGCCGCCCACGGTCAGGGACTCGGATGTGGCGGTGGCCGGGGTGTCCTGCCCGCCCGCGCCGCCGGCTCCCTGGTAGGCGAGGTCGTTGCCGTGCCCGGACTGGTCGAACACGATCGTGATGACGCAGGACGTGTTGGCACAGAAGGAATCCTGGGACGCCGCGTTCGCCGCACCGCCCGCGGCCGTCACCCCGATGTTGCGGGTGGCACCGTCGGAGGACCGGCGCACCTGGTACAGGTTCCCGGTGTAGGCCGCGTAGAGCGCCCGGACCGTGCTGTGCGCGGCCACGCACGGGGTGCCGCCCGCGGCATAGATGTCACAGGGCCGCTGCCCGGTCGGCGGCGGTGAGACCGACGGTGACGGTGACGGCGTCGGACTCGCACCGGTCGGCGTGGGTGTCGCCGAGCCGCTGGTCGGCGGGGTCGTGACGCCGCCGGTGCAGGTGACGCCGTTGAGGACGAAGCTCGACGGCACCGGGTTGCTCACGTTGTTCCACGAGCCGTTGAAGCCGAAGGTGACGCTGCCGTTCGTCGGGATGCTCGCGTTGTACGCCGCGTTCGTCACCGTCACCTGCGCGCCCGACTGGGTGTAGCTACCGTTCCACAGCTGGGTGACCGCCTGCCCGGCCGCGAACGACCATCCCAACCGCCATCCGTTCGCCGGGTCCCCCAGGTTGGTCACCGTGACGTTGGCACCAAACCCGCCCGGCCACTGGCTTGAGACCGTATAGCTCACCTGGCAACCAGCGGCGGCGTTCGCGGTGGTCGCGGTGACCGCGCCGGTCGCTCCGAGCGCCAGCGCCGCCACAGCGCCCACCAACCATCGGGCATGCGACTTCATTTCTCGCCTCCATAGAACGTGCCCGCACCCGGATCGCCCGGCGCCGCGGCGGCGTGAGACCGCCGCGCGGCCAGGGTGATTCCGGAGCGCCGGGTGGTCCGGCCGTGTTACCGGTCTTTCCGCTGGATACGGAGTCCTGTCGCGACGCGAACCACGCTGCGCATCGCGCCTTGTCGTATGTTACCGATAACAATTGAGTGTGTCGATGGCTAGCGGGCCTCGTGGCGACGCCGGCGCGCGGGCCCCGAGCCGGTCACTCGTGCTTCCCGTCGGATTCGATGTCGATGCGCCCGCGCCCGAACGCGTCGAAGCGGCCCCACCTGCCCGGGATGTCCAGCAGTTCGAACTGGCCGATGTTGCTGGGCAAGGCGGGTTCGATCTTCAGGTGGTCACCGCGCGGATCGAGGCCGAGCAGCGCCCGCAGCAGCAGCAGGGTCGAGCCCGCGGACATCGCGTGCGGCCGGCACGCATGCGGATACTCCACCGGGTACTTGGTCTGTTCGCGATCGTAGCCGGCGAATGCCTCGGGCAGCCGGTGCTGGAAGTACTGCGAGGCGTCGATGATGGCGGCGGCGATGAGCGCCGCCTCCCGGGTCAGCCCGTAGCACCGCAGGCCCCAGGCGATGAACGCGTTGTCGAACGGCCAGACCGAACCGGTGTGGTAGCCGAGCGGGTTGTAGCGCCGCGCGTCGCTGGCCAGGGTACGGATGCCCCAGCCGGAGAAGAGCGCCTCGCCGGTCAGGTGCTCCGCCAGCCGCGGCGCCCGGTCGGCTGGGACGATGCCGCTCCACAGCAGGTGCCCAATGTTGGAGGTCAGAGCGTCAACCTGTCCCCCGTCGGGGTCCAGGGCGAGCGCGTAGTATCCGCGGTCCTCGATCCAGAAATCGCGGTTGAACCGATCCCTCAGGTCGGCCGCTTCCCGCTCCAACTGGTCCGCGTAGTCGGGATCGTTCCAGAACTGACGAGCCAGGCGCGCGCAGCGAACCTTGGCGTCGTACGCGTACCCTTGCAGCTCACAGGTCGCCCGGGGCAGGTTGGGCAACCTGCCGTCCTGGTACGAGATGGCGTCCCAGGAGTTCTTCCAGCACTGGTTCTCGAAGGTCCTGGCCGGATCGCGCGACTGGTACCAGATGTAGCCGTTGCCCAGCGCGTCGGCGTAGGAGTCGATCCACGCCAGGCACAGCCGCGCCACCGGCTCCAGTTCCCGGATGAGCGCGACGTTTCCGGTCCAGCGCTCGTACTCGTCGAGCAGGATCAGCCACAGGGGAGTCGTGTCGGCGGCGTTGAACAGGGGCAGCTGCCGCTCCTCGAAGGCGGTCGACTCCCCCAGGCGCGCCTCCTGCCAGATCTTCCCGGGCTCTTCGTCCTGGAAGTCGTCCAACTTTTTCCCGCGCTGATTGCCCAGCAACAGGGTGGTGAACGCGAACTCGGGGGTGAACGGCAACGTCTGGAAGCTGGTCAGGATCGTGTCCCGGTTGAAGATCGTCATGAACCATGGCAGGCCGGCGGCGGGCAGGTGGGTCTGCATTCCCAACACCTGGTACCGCAGCGCGGCGAGGTCGACCAGGCTGCGCTGGTAGGTCGCCGAGAGCGTCTGCCACTCCGATCGCACCCGCGGCGCCTGGGCGAGCCAGCTGTCCAGTTCCTGCCGCATCTCGTGCTTGGCTCGGCTGTGCCTGCCCTGGAGAGTTCTTCTGATGTCCCAGCCGTCCTGACCCAGCGTCTCGACGTGCAGCTCGGTCGACCAGTTCCGGTGCGGTTCGATCCGGACGTCGAACGTCAGGCCGCCCTCATCGATGTGGGCCGGTTCGGTGGAGGAGATGACGGTCTCCCGGCGGAACGTCTCGCGCTCGTACCCCAGGCGAAGCTGCCCGAATTCGACCCGGGCGTAGTAGTCGCCCTTCCGGTCCGTCTCATCCTTGAAGGTGACGATGTCAGCGAAGTCGCAGCCGATGTCTATCCGGACGTGGACGTCGATCGGCTCATCCTGGTGGTTGAGTACGGTCAGCTCCTCCACGAGGCTGCCACCGATCGACTGCTGCCGCACCACCGACATCGTCGGGCTGACCTGGTGCAGCGGCGTGCCCGGGACCAGGAAATACCGCGTCTCGTAGTACTGCAGGTCGTCCACCGACAGCGGATGCATGGCCTGTCCGTTGACGGTCAGGTGCCACAGCGACAGGAAGCGCGTGTCGAACGCGAAGAACCCGGTCGGGAGCACGGGCGTCGGCGTCATGTCCCCCCGGTCGTCGGTGACCGCGAAGAGGTTGCCGTCCAGGATCGGGATGCGCCGCCGGGCGTCGGCCGCGGTGGCGTCGGTCTCCGGCGGTGCTTCCGGCACCCCCATCCTCGTGCGCCCGACCTCTCGCGGGTCGCGCGACCCCGGTCGACCGGGAAACATCCGCTCGAACACGCGCATGAGCGGCAGGCTGCCCTCGACGGTGAACCGGCCGCGCAGCCACGCCGAGACCGGACTGCCTTCGCCCGTGACGATCCGGTCGAAGGTTGTCCGGTCGGTGCAGATCCGCGTCTGGGCCGCACCCTCGCCGTCCTCGTGGACGCTCAGGTCTCCGTCGCGGATCTCGACCAGCCAGCGGTGGACCCGGTCGGCGTCCTGCACCTCGAAACGGAGGGTGCCGCTGACGTTGGTGAACCGGTCGTCGTGGCCCCGGCGGGCCAGCTCGGCGAAGAACTCGACAGTCGGGTTGCTCATCAGTCTCTCCTCGGTGCCACGGCCCGGCTCAGCCACCGTCGACCGGTCGGCCGCGGCGGCCCCGCACCGGCTCCTAGCCGGCGCCCGTGTCCTGTTCCGGCGGGCGCCAGTCGCCGCCGATCCCCGGAGTGCCCAGCCGGGGATCCTTCGCGGCCCGCTCGAAGACATCGTCGCGGGTCTGGACGGCCCGCTGGCGTACCGCATCGATGTCGGCGTGCAGCAGCCTCCCGCCGCGCTTCATCGCCCGCCCGCTCACGAACACACTGTCGACGTGACCGGCGTGCGCGTCCTGGACGATCGCGCCGAGCGGATTGTTCATCCGACCCAGTGCGAAACCGCGCGCGTCGAGCAGCACCAGGTCCGCCTTCTTCCCCGGCGTCAGGGTTCCGGTCACCTGCTCAAGCCCGAGCGTGTGCGCGCCGTTCGCGGTGGTGAAGTCGAAGACATCCCTGACCGACACCGGTGCGCGGGAGAACTCGTCCGGCTGGAACTGCAGGGCGTGCTCGATCTGGTGCGCGGTACGCATGACGTGGAACATGTCACCGGAGGCCGCCACCGTCACATCCACCGACAGGCTCGGCCGGATGCCATGGTGCATCATCCGGCCGGTCGCCGGGAAGCCCAGATGCAACTCAAGCTCGGCGGCGGCGGCGACCGAGGACGTACCGCCGGTGTCGGCGATCATCGCCAACTCGTCGTCGGCGAGAAGGTTGCCGTGCACGTAGGTCACCCCCGGTCCGGTCATTCCGCGCTCGTGCAGAGCGGCGACCGGTCGGCCACGCCCCAGTTCCATCGCTCCGAGGTGGACAGTGATGGGCAGATCCAGCTCGGCGGCCAACAGCCAGTCGCCCTCGACCACCGGCATGGTCGAGAATTCGGGACCGCGCACGGCCAGTGCCATGGTGACCAGGTCCCGAGCACTGTCGTTGCCGGAGAAGTACTGCGTCCGGATCCGTCGCACGTCCCTGGTGTGCGGGACGTCGCTGGGAAAGTCCCACATGGAGTGACCCCCGCCGTGGGCGAAGACCGCTCGGATGCCCGAATCGCGCAGCGCCTCAACGGCGGCGTCGGCGTGCTCGGGCGTCTCGACGCTGTGCGACCAGTCCAGGAGCGTGGTGATGCCGCCGCCCAGCGCCTCCAGCGCGCCGAGCAGTGTCCCGTTGTACGTGTCGCTCGGACGCATGTGCCTGGTCAGCCCGAGAATGCCGGTGAGGTAGTGCCGGATGTCCCAGTCGGCGCTGATGGCGCGAAACGGCGCCTCCCACGTGTGCCGGTGGGTATCGACCAGACCCGGCATCGCGATCATATCGGTGGCATCGATCGCAGTGGCCCCGTCAATGACGATGCCGCGGGCCACCCGGTCGATGAGCTCACCCACGACGAGCACGTCGCCACCCTCGATCACACCCAGGTCGGGGTCGCCGGTCACCACCGTCGCATTCTTGATCAGGAGCGGTGCGTCGCGCTCGCTCGCCATGGCCTGGTACACCTCTCGCTCGACGGTCAGACGTACCCCTAATCCGGTCTTCTATGTGCCGGCATGCCCTCACGCGCGGGCCCGCGCGCCGCCGGCTGGGACCTCGGTCCCGCGGGTGCGGTGCCGCACCCGCACCCCGTTCACGTGCGCCTCGGCTTCGCGCCCAGACCGAGCTCCGGCCGCAGTCCCTGCACCATGTTGACCTGGACCTGGCCGCGCCCGAAGGCGTCGAACTGGCCTCCCCGCCAGGGGATGTCGAGCAGTTCGATACGGCCGATGCCGCTGGGCAACGCCGGGCTGACCGCGAGGTGATCCGGGTACGGTTCGAGGCCCAGCATGGTACGGAGCAGCAGCAGCGGGGCACCGGTCGACCAGGCCTGCGGGCTGCAGGCGGTGGGGTACTCCACCGGATACCTCGTCTCGGACCGCTCGTACCCGCCGAACGCCTCCGGCAGCCGGCCGGAGAAGTAGTTCGCCGCGTCGAGGATGCCGCTGGCAACCCGCGCCGCCTCCTCCGCGTACCCGTACCGGCGCAGTCCCCAGGCGATGAACGAATTGTCGAACGGCCAGACGGTACCCACGTGGTAGCCGATCGGGTTGAAGCGCTGCTCCTCCGTGCCCAGCGTGCGGATCCCCCACCCGGAGAACAGCTGCGGTCCGAGCAGGTGCCCGACGACCTGGTCGACTTTGTCGTCGTCGACGATGCCGCTCCACAGCAGGTGGCCGATGTTCGACGACAGCGCGTCGACCAGGCTCCCGTCGTGGTCCATGGCCAGGGCGTAGTAGCCCCGGTCGCCGATCCAGAAGTCGCGGTTGAAGCGCTGCTTGAGGCTCGCCGCCGCCGCCTCCAGCCGTTGGGCGAGGGCCGGGTCGTCCCAGAACTCCCTGGCCAGCCGGGCGGCGCGCCTCCTCGCGTCGTAGGCGTAACCCTGCAGCTCACACGTCGCCCGGGGGAACCCGGGCAGCCGCCCGTCGCGGTAGGAGATGGCGTCCCACGAGTCCTTCCAGCACTGGTTTTCCAGCCCCGAGGTCTGGTTGCGGGTCTGGTAGGAGATGTATCCGTTGCCCATCAGATCGGCGTACTCCATGATCCAGTTCAGCGCCGCGCGTGCCTCCTTCTCCAGGGACCGGACCAGTGCGGCGTCGCCGGTCCACCGCTCGTACTCGTCGAGCAGGATCACGAACAGTGGGGTCGCGTCGGCGGTGCCGAAGTACGGTGAGTGCGGCTGCTCCTCGAAGGCGATCAGTTCGCCGTAGCGCAGCTCGTGCAGGATCCGCCCGGGGTCCTCGTCCCGGAAGTCGTCGATGCGTGTGCCCTGCCAGATCGCCATCGTGCGCAGCGTGGTCGCCGCGAGTTCCGGCTGGAACGGCAGCGCCTGCAGGCTGGTCAGGATGCTGTCCCGGCCGAACATGGTCATGAACCAGGGAAGGCCGGCCGCGGGCAGCGTCCGGCTGGCCGCGACGAGCGGCGAGAACCGCAGCGCGGCCAGATCGACCAGGCTGCGCTGGTAGGTGTCGCTCAGCGGTGGCCAGTCAGACTTCAGCTGCGGTGCCCGCTCCAGCCACTCCACCAGGTCGCGCTCCAGTCCGGCCGGATCCCGCCGGACGATACCGGCGATCCGCCCGGTGACCGGTGTGCTGGGCAGGACCTTGAATGTCGTGGACCACCGGCCGTGTGGCTCGATGCGGACGTTCATCGTGATGCCCCGCTCGTCCACTACGGCGTCGGCGGGCGCGATGATCGTCGTCTCACGCTCGAACGTCTCCCGTTCGTAGCGCAGCAGCAGGCGACCGTCCTGCACGCTGCTGTAGCTGCGGCCCACCTTGCCCAGAGCGTTCTTCACCTCGAACAGGTGCGCGAAGTCGGACGCCGCGTCGACGCGGACGGTCAGGTCGGCCGGCTCTTCCGCGTGGTTGAGGATGACGAGTTCCTCGCAGAACCCGTCGCACACGGTACGCTGGCGGATCACCGTGAGCTTGACGTCGACGTACAGGCTGCCCGCACCCGGCACCAGGAAGAACCGGCTCTCAAAATAGTGGAGGTCGTCGATGGACAGCGGGCTGAGCCGCTGCCCGTTGATGGTCAGCACCCAGGTCGACAGGTAACGGGTGTCGTAGGCGAACAGCCCCGTCGCGTCGGCCGGCGAAGCGTGGATGTCCCCGCGGGTGTCGCAGACCACGAAGGTCGCCCCATCGAGGATCTTGATGTTCCCGTCCCGGCTGATCGGCGCCTCGTCCGCGCTGAGGCTGAGTTGGCGGTCACGGGGCGCCGGCGGCGTCACTCCCTGCGGCGCCGGGAACAGCCGCTGGAACAGGGCCAGCAGCAGCGGATTTCCCTCGATGACGACGGTGCCCCGGAACACCGCGGTGAGGGCATTGCTGCGGCCGGACGCCAGCGCGTCGAAGACCGCCCGATCGGCCCGGACGATGCAGTCCGCCTCGGCCGGCCCTCTGCCGACGGTGACGTTCCCCTTGCCCAGCCTCACTATCCAGTAGTCCGTGCGCCCGTCATCCCGGATGTCGAACCGGACGGACCCCTCCGCCGTCGACAGCAGCGGTTCGTACTCCCGCCGGGCGAGCCCAGCAAAGAAGTCGTCGGTGGCATCCCCCATCCGCCTGCCCCTTCCTCACCACCTCACAGCTTCGTACCGCATCGGATGGTGCGGCATCACCCGAGGAGGACGACCGGGTGCCAGGGCGGTGGGCGGTCAACCCGGTAGGCACCGGCCCGGATGGTGACGGCGGGTCGAAATGCCGGCAACCGTGTCCCAAACCGGATTCAACTGCACCTTCAACGCAGGGGTCTGCCATGCCGAGCCGAGGCTCTGGATCAACGCGTAGTCCCAGCGGTGCTGGGGCTGCACGTCTCTGGCGTTGAAGAAGTCGATGATCCGCTGCCGGGCTTTCGGGTTGTCGATGAGCAGGCCGTGCGCGGCGGGTATCTCGACGACCGAGATCTCCGGGCGCAGCCCGGGCGGGTTGGCCGACGCGTCGAGGGTGGGCAGCAGCGCGATGATCTCGACGCCCTCGACCGGGCACAGCAGTTCCTTCTCCCTGAACATCGGTGCGTTGTCCAGCAGGGAACGCAGAAACGGCTCGTCGGGGCTGTTGGGCAGCCCACCGGTGAGGTCGAGTGCGCCGAGGATGCCGCGCAGTTCCCAGCCGGTGGCGATGCCCCAGCCGGTGTGCGCGTCCGCCGGCGGGTAGTAGACCCGCCCGGCCCTCACCAGGGGACTGAGCAGAGCCACCATGTCGACATCGGCGTGCGGCGTGGTCATCAGGTAGTACCGGGTGACCAGGGTGCCTTCGCTCTCACCGAGGATCGACACCTGTTTCCCGGTATCGTGGTGGATCTTCGAGATCTGGATGGCCAGCAGGCGTGCGCTGGCGACGATCGACTGGTGGGTGTCGCTCGGGCGGTACGGCCGCGGCCGCCCGCGCTTGTCCAACCCCTCATAGGAGTACCGGACGATCGGCGGAGCGAAGCCGATCGGCTCCCCGTTGTAGGAGGAGTTGTAGCCGGCCACGAAGATGGCAGGCTGATCGGCCGCCCGAGCCTCGATCTCGGCCAGGATCGGCGGCTCGCCCGCCTGTGCCCGGTCGACGCCGCGCTGCGACACGCTGCCCAGCGCGAACATCAACGCCGCGACGACGGCGACGGCGATCGGACTGACCGGGATCCGCCCCCAGTGGACGGGTCGGGCGCGCACACCCACGTGAACCGCCAGGTCCCACAGGAAACCGTTGAATCCGCCGATGGCCGCCGCGCACACGACCTCCCACCCGTCGGGTACCCTGCCCACCAGGCCACCGCCCACGGTGAGCAGGATGATCTTCAGGACGGAGATCGCGACGGTGGCCGCCGTCGGCAGTCCCCGCCACCACGCGGGGACCATTCCCGCCCGTTGCAAAAACGGCGCGAGCACCAGCAGCGGGGCCACCTCGCCCAGGAGGAACACGCCGAGCGAGACGTCCGAGAGTGCGACCGACAGCGCCGCCCACGGACTCAGCACCGCGCCGAACACGGCGGCGGCGTCGACGCTGCGACGGATGAGCACGTCCATCCCGGGCCGTGGGACATCCCGCGGCCAGGCCACGCCGATCAGGATCCCGCAGTACACGCCGCGCAGCACGATGGCCGCCAGGGAGAAGGCGACGAACTGCGCCCAGGACCGGTGGTACACCAGAACCCACCGCAGGTCGTGAAAGGAACCGTACGGCCACAGCGCGCTGATCTGCGGGCTGACCTGGACGCTGGTGCGCAGCACGGCCACGTAGCGCAGCAGGTAGGCTTCGACCGCCGCCGGCATCGCGCACAGCAGGAACAGCAGGACCAACCGCCGCGACCGGGTGCGTGCCAACCCGCGCAGGTAGAACCTGAGCCGCCTCACTTTCCGCCTCTACCCCGGCCCCATCCGGATACACCCCCCGCGAGCGTCACGGACGGTATGCTCGGGGGTGATGCCAGGCGCGGTGGAGCCAGGCCCTGCGCGTACCGCGCGCGGTGCGGCCTGACGGCCGCCCTCCTACGACGGCCGCCCTCATCCGACGGTCGCCCTCATCCGGAAGGTCCGGGCGGCGGACGCATGTTCGGCGCGGGTGCCGACCCCGCCGAACATTGTGGTCAGCAACCGCGCCGGCCGCTCGGGCCGGGTGCGTGCCCGACCGTCCCCCACGGAGACCATCCTCGATGCGACCGCCGGCGGGCGCGGTGACAGAATCGACGGCGTGGCGAACCTGTTCGCGGTCAGCGACCTGCACGTGTCCTATCCGGAGAACCGCGTGATCGTCGAGACGCTGCGGCCGGACACCGACGACGACTGGCTCATCGTGGCCGGAGACGTAGGAGAGAGGCTCGACGACGTCATCGGCACCCTCGCGAAGCTGCGCGGTCGCTTCGCCACGGTGATCTGGACGCCGGGCAATCACGAACTCTGGACGCACCCCTCGGATCCGGTGCCGCTGCGCGGGGAGCCCCGCTACCGGGAACTGGTGCGCCGATGCCGGGACATCGGCGTGTCCACCCCCGAGGACGGCTACCAGGTCTGGCGCGGCCCCGGCGGACCGGTCACCGTGGCACCGCTGTTCCTGCTCTACGACTACTCGTTCCGGGCGCCCGGCACCACGTCCAAACAGGAGTCGCTGCAGAAGGCATACGCGGCCGGTGTCGTCTGCACCGACGAGTTCCGGCTGCACCCCGACCCGTACCCGGACCGGGAATCGTGGTGCTCCGCCCGGGTCGCCGAGACCGAACGCCGCCTGGCCGCCACCGACCCCGCGCTGCCGACCGTGCTCGTGACCCACTGGCCGCTGCTGCGCCGCCCGACGGAGTCGCTGTGGTACCCGGAGTTCGCGCAATGGTGCGGCACCGACCGCACCGCGGACTGGCACCTGCGGTACCGGGCCACCGTCGCCGTGTACGGGCACCTGCACATCCCGCGTACGACGCACTACGACGGCGTCCGGTTCGAGGAGGTGTCCCTCGGCTACCCGCGCGAGTGGGGCAGCCGCGGCGGTACGCCGGCGCCCATGCGGCGGCTGTTCGGAGCGGCCTGATGCTCGGACGGTTGCTGCCCCCACCGGCCGTATCGGTCGAAGCCTTCACCGACATCTCCGGCGAGCCGCCGCTGCCGGAAGAACACCACCTCATCGCGCGGGCCGTCGAGAGCCGGCGCCGCGAGTTCATCACCAGCCGCCGATGCGCCCGGCAGGCGCTGGCCCGCCTCGGGTTCCCACCCGCGCCCATCCTGGCGGGTGCCCGCCGCGAGCCGCGCTGGCCGGACGGCGCCGTCGGCAGCATCACGCACTGCGACGGCTACCGCGCCGCGGCCGTCGCCCGCACCACCGACCTGGCCGGGCTCGGCATCGACGCCGAGCCGCACGGCCCGCTGCCCGCTGGCGTCCTGGACCTGGTGACCACCGCGGACGAACGCGACCGGTTGCTCGACCTGTCCCGCGACCACCCCGAAACGCACTGGGACCGGCTGCTGTTCAGCGCGAAGGAGTCGGTCTACAAGGCGTGGTACCCGTTGACCGCCCGGTGGCTCGGCTTCCAGGACGCCAGGCTGGTCTTCGACCCGGACACCCATACGTTCACCGCCCACATCCTGATCGACGGCACCCGGACCGGTAGCGGCGCACCCCTGACCGAACTCGCCGGCAGGTACACCGTGGCGCGGGCGCTGGTCGTCACCGCGGTCGCCGTCGACCACCCGGCGTAGCCCCGGGGTCGCCCGGTCGACCGCCTCGGTGGCGGGGCCGCGGGCCGTGACGCCGCTCCGGTCCGCGTCCCGCCACCGGTCAGCTCACTGCCGGTTCAGGCTCCACAGGTGGTCCGCCGTGCCGTTGTCGCCCCACTGCAGCGCGGTGGCACCGGGCGAGGTACTGGCGTTGAGGATGCCGAGCAGCAGCCCGCTGTTCTGGTTCCGGATCTTGTACTGGCTTCCCGACGGCAGCAACTGCCAGCGCTGGCTGGCGCTGCCGGTGTCGGTCTGTTGCTGGACAGCCGCGCCATACGACGTCGAGGCGCCGGCGACGCCCAGGACGAGGCCGGAGTTGTCGTTGACGATGCGGTAGTAGCCGTTGCCGGTGCTCACCAGGTCCCACAGATGGTCGCGGGTGCCGTTGTCGGTCCACTGGAGGGCGACGGCGCCGGGGGCGGTGCTCGCGTACTGCACGCCGAGCAGCAGCCGGCTGTTGGCGTTGACCAGCTTGTAGGTGCCGTTGAGGGATGTCGACGAGCCCGCGGGCGTGATGAGCAGGTGGTAGCCGTAGGCGGAGTTCATGTTGTTGACCGGCACGCTGATCGAGCCGTTGGAGAGGGGGTAGTCCTGCTCCGAAATGGTCGTGGGCCCGGAGACCGCGGTGGTGCGCCCCGGCGACGGCGTGTACTCCAGCTTGACGTGCGCGCTGCCGGTGAAGCCGAGGCTGGACAGGCCGTTCACGGTGACCGCGGCCGCGCCGCTGCCCCCTCCGGCGATCACGCTGACCAGATGGGTGCTGGCGTCGTACGAGGCGGCGCCGTCGATGCCGGTCTGCGCCGGCGCCACCGTCTGGACCATCTGGCCGGACATGTCGCCGTACCACTTGTACAGCCACCAGGCGCCGTTGGGTTGGCCGCCCGTCCCGGTCAGCAGGTCGCCGAGCGCGCCGTACCCGTTCCAGAACGCCAGTTCGGCATCGTGGACGCCGAGCCGTTCGAACTTCGCGATATAGCCCACCAGTTGACCGGGGATGCCCACCTGCGACGGCGCGGCGTACTCCTCGATGGCGATCGGACGCGGGCTGATGCCGAGGCTTGCCTCGATGCCGGTGACCGTGGCCACGTCACCCGCGATCTTCGACGAACTCTCCAGCTCGTGCCAGGCGATGATGTCCGGGACGGTGTTCGTGGCGACCGCGTTGGACAGGAAGCTCTGCATGCCGCTGATGTTGTCGGAGAAGCTCGGCCCCTGGATCGGCGTGCTCGTGTTGTGCGCGCGAACCTCGCGGTAGGTGCGTACCCAGAAGTCGTTGAAGCTGCCGTTGGCAGACAGCCAGGTGTTGTCCGGCTCGTTCCACAGCTCGTAGGAGGCGAGGTTGGCCGGGTGGACGTTCTGCACCTGCTGGTCGACGACGGACAGCCAGTTGTTCCAGCTGAACTGGTACGGCCACCCCGGGTAGTAGTCCGACATCCGGTCCACGACCTTGGCACCCGCCCGCGCCGCCTTGGCCGCCACCACCTGCACGTCGCCGGCCGCCTGCTGCCTGCCGCCCGCCGCCATCTGGACGAACGTGTTGGGGTGCAGCGGGCTCACGTACTGGTCGGCCGGGGTGGAGTCGTTGGCCAGCCCGTACAGGCTGCCGGAGGCCACGTGCGTCACGGGACGCAACGTGGTGGCGGCGTTGACGACCAGCGTGTTGGCGGCGGTGGCGGCGCTCGCGGTGTTGGTCAAGCCCGCGACCGTTGCGCCCGCCGCCAGCAGGGTCAGGGCGGCGGATGCCGCCAGCGTTCTTCTGCGCATCTCGAACCTCATTCCTGGGACGTCGATGACCTGTATCGGCGACATGCCCAGCGATCGTGGCCGGGGAGGTCCGCCATCGCGCACGACCAGCCACGGTCGCGCGCGCATGGCCTCCGCCCGCGACCGGGCGCCGCGCGGCATGGTCCGATAAGCTTTTCGGAGGGCTGTTGCGTTCCTCGGCGCGCGCCGATCAATGGTGCTCCGAAAAGCTTTTCGTCAATGTAGACGGCGTGGTCGCGCCGGTCAAGCTTTGACGGCTGTCTATGGAAATCTCGACGGAGGTCCTCCCGGCCGATGGCGGCACGGCCGGATCCTCTGTGAGCGGGCGTGGTGCGGGCGTGGTGGAACCCGCGTGGCAGCCAGCGGTGCGGCGGCGCGCGGGGCCCGCCGGCCCCGGGTGCACGGAGGGCGGGCCGGGGGCGTGGTCCCGGGCCGGGCGCTCCCGCCGGGGCGCCCGTCAGCCAGGCCGGCTTCCAGGGGCCGTTCGGGAGCCGGTGTGCGGGGCTTGGCCGGCCGTCAGTCCTTGACGGCGCCGGTCGTCAGGCCGGCGGCGATGTAGCGCTGGGCGAAGACGAGCAGGATGGCGGCGGGGACGGAGGCGACGGCGGCGGTAGCCATGATCGCGTTCCATTGCTGGTTGTTGTTGCCGATGTAGTGATAGATGCCGAGGGTGATCGGCTGCTGCGCGCCACCCTGGTCCAGAGTGCTGGCGAAGACGAAGTCCGACCAGGACCAGAGGAACGCGAACAACGAGACGGTGAGGATCGAGTTGCGGCTGACCGGCAGCACCACGGACCTGAACGTGCGCAGCGTGGTCGCGCCGTCGGTGCGCGCCGCCTGGAGCAGTTCCTCCGGGATCTCGGACATGAACGCGGTGAGGATCAGGACGCCGAACGGCACCGCGATCGTCGAATCGGCAATGATGAGCCCGCCGACGGTGTTGACCAGCCCGATCCGCAGGTAGATCGCGTAGAAGCCCATAGCCATGATGATCCCGGGGATCATCTGAGCGACCAGCAGCAGGAAACTGAGCGCGGTCCCGCCGCGGGGGCGCAGCTTGGCCAGCGCGTACCCGGCCGGCGCGGCGATCAGCAGGGTCAGCAGCACCGTTCCGAGGCCGACGACGATGCTGGTGACCAGGTACGGCAACTGCTGCCGCAGCACGGCGCTGTACCCGTCGAGCGTGGGGTGGATCGGGAACCAGTCCGGCGGGCTCTTGCGCAGGTCCTGGTCTCGGGTGAAGGACACATTGATTATCCAGTAGACCGGGAACAGCATGATGCCGGTCAGCAGCACGCCGATCACCGACTTCCACCATGTCCTGCGGGCGGTCATGAGCGGTTCTGCCTTCGTTGGGTGCGGATGTAGAGCAGGCCGAACACGAGCGCGATGACGATGAGCAGGTTGCCGATCGCGGCCGCCGGGCTGAACTGCGGTACCAGGTTGCTGAAACCCAGCTGGTAGGACCAGGTCGCGAGGGTCGACGAGGCGTTCGCCGGGCCGCCACGGGTCATGATCCAGATAATGTCGAACACCTTGAGCGTGTAGATCAGGCCGAGCAGCAGGGTGATCGCGCTGACCGGGCGCAGCAGTGGAAACGTGACGCGCCAGAACGTCTGCCATCCGGTCGCTCCGTCGATCGCCGACGCCTCGTACATCTGGCGGGGAATCGCCTGCAGGCCGCTGTAGGTCAGCGCGAGGTTGAACGGGATCCCGATCCAGATGTTGGCGATGGTGACCGACGCGAGCGACCAGCCGGGCGCGGTCAGCCAGTTGACCGGGTGCACCCCCACGCCGCCGAGCACCGCGTTGACCACCCCGGAGTTGCTGTTGAGCATCCACGCCCAGGACGACGCGGACACGATCAGCGGCAACAGCCAGGGCACCAGGAACAGGGCGCGCAGCAGGATGGACAGCGGGAAGTTGCGGTGGAAGAAGACCGCCAGCCCGAGCCCGAGCACGAACTGGAACGCGATCGAGACCACGGTGAAGATGACCGTGTGCCAGATCGCCGGGGCGAAGTTCGGGTCGGAGAACACCGCGCGGTAGTTGTCGGCCCCGGCGAACGACGCGCCGCCCTGGACGAACGAGCGGACGGTGTAGTGGTGGAGGCTCAGATCGAGGTTGCGGTACAGCGGGTACGCGTAGAACGCCAGCAGGTAGATCGTGACCGGCGCCAGGAACCCCCAGGCCAGCCAGTTCTGGCGGGCGCGTGCGGCCCGGCGCGGAGGATGTGCCGGGGCGGCGGGCACCGCCCCGGCCGGTCCGCGCACGGACGTGGGCATCTGTGTCCGTGACGAGGTACTCATGACGTCCTTCGATCAGGCGTTGGCGGCCGCGCTCTGCGCCGCACTCATGGCGGCCTGCGGCGCCTTGGAACCGCTGAGGGCGGCCTGCACGGCGGTCCACATCGGCTGGGAGATCTTCGGGTACTTGGTGCCGAGGTTGTCACTGGTGCGGCCCTTGGCCACGGCGACCGCGTCGACCCAGACCTTGAGTTCGGGGTTGTTCGCGACCTGCTGCTGCTGCACGGCCGTCGTCGGGGCGATGTAGGACAGGGTGGTGTCCGTCTTCAGCGAGTTACCGGTGTTGGTGAGGCAGGAGACCAGCTTCTCCGTCGTCGCGTACCGGGCCGTCTTCGACTGCACGGGTACCGTCACGAACTCTCCACCCGTCGGTACCGGGGCGGGCTGGCCCGCGCGGCCGGGTATCGGGATGATGCCGTACTCGAAACCGGTCTTCTTCGCGTTGGCCAGCTGCCAGGTGCCGTTCTCGGAGAACGCCGTCTTGCCGGCCGCGAACTCCTGCCAGCTGGTGGTCTGGGTGTCCTGGATGACCGAGTTCGGGGCGTACCCGTCCTTGAGCCAGGTCGTCCACAGCTGCAGCGCCGCGACGCCCGCGGCGGAGTCGAGCTTGGTCAGATCCGCCCCGGCGCCCCAGAACCAGGGCAGGAACTGGAAACTGCCCTCCTCGGTGCCGATGGCCGAGAAGGTGATACCGGTGTTGCCCGTCGCCTTCACCTTCGCCAGCGCGGCGTTCAGCGCGTCCCACGACGTGATGGTGGACGGGTCGACCTTGGCGGCGTCCAGGATCTTCTTGTTGTAGTACAGCGCGAGGGTGTTCGCACCGATCGGGATGCCGTACGTCTTGCCGCCCAGCTGCCCGGCGGCGAGCAGGTTCGGCATCACCGCGGAGGTGTCGACCTTGGTCTCGTCGGTGGTGGTGAGCACGCCCGCGGAGGCCAGCGTCGACACGACAGGGTTGTCGACGATCAGTACGTCCGGCGCGGCGCCCTGCTGGGAGGCCAGCAGCGCCTTGTTGGTCAGGTCGGTGGTGTCGTAGCCGGTTCGCTTGACGGTCACCCCGGCCGCGCTGCCGCAGGAATCCAGCAGCTTGACCCAGTCGGAGCTGTTGTCGAACTGCGGGTACGGGTCCCAGATGGTGTACGTGCCGGAAGCCGAGCCCGCGCCGTCCGACGCCGTACCGGAGGATGAGCACGCGCCGACGGTCAGCGCGGCGGCCATGGCCACGCAGAGACCAGCCAGGGGCCGCAGCCGTTGTCGCTTCATGGCATTCCTTTCGATCGGTCGAGTAAGGGGGTATGCGGTTGACAGCGCCGCCAACCGTGTTCGTCACTCTTCGAAGCCCCAGGCGTGTCGGGCCCGCGGCGTCGTCCTATCGGTGGAGCCGGTGGTCCCTTACCGCGGTGGTCGTCACATCGGCTACCTCACTTCGTCGGCTGGTCAGGGACCACGGTGGTGTCGACCGCCGGGATCCACACCCGCATGGGCCCCGGACGGCGGTTGCCCCACAGGAAGTACGGCACGGCGGTCAGCGGGAGCGGTGTGGCGGGCCGGTCGGCGTCGCTGGTCCACGGCCGGTACAGCGGCCGCGCGGCGGCGTCCCACACCCGCCCCTCGGCCGTCAACGAGACCGGCACCACCGCCTCGCGGCCATGCCCGCGCACCCGCACCGGCCGGGACGGGTCGAGCGCGACGTCCTCGATGACCGTCGCTTCGGGAAGGTCGGCCTGCTCGATGCTGTAGACCAGAGGGCCGCGGGCCAGCGCCACGCACCCGCGCACCGCGTCGAGCCGCGGATGCGGCACGAGAACCCGTGGCGGCATGGCCAGCGACAGCTCGACGGCCTGACCCGACCAGACCCTGGTCAGCCGGGCGTATCCGGCCTCCGGCCGCACGCGGACGGCGACGCCGTCGACACGGACGGTGAACTGCGCGCACCACGCCGGTATCCGCAGGGCCAGCGTCCACGGATCGCGGGCCGTGGAGTGCACGGCCAGCGAGACGTCGCCGTCCCACGGGTAACCGGTGGCGATCTCGACGCGATGCCTGCCGTCGTCGATCGTGCCCGCCCCGTACAGGTGGATCTGCAGCCCGTCGTCGTCGGTGGTCGCGAGGTAGCAGTGCAGCGACCCGATGAGCCGGGCCAGGTTCGGCGGGCAGCACGCGCAGTGGTACCAGGGCAGGCGGTGCGACGGTGCGTCCTCGCCGCTGCCGTCGTGGCCGGTGCGCAGTTGCAGCGGGTTGGAGTAGAAGAAGTGCCGCCCGTCCACGCCGATGGCCACCGCCACCGCGTTGTACAGCACCCGCTCCATCTCCTCGGCGTACCGGTGCGCGCCGGTGGCCAGCAGCATCCGCCAGTTCCACTGGAAGCTGCCGATCGCGGCGCAGGTCTCCGCGTAGGCTCGGTCCGGCGGCAGCTCGTACGGGTCGCCCACGGCCTCGTCGCGGTGCCGGGACCCGTGGCCGCCGGTGATGTACGTCTTGGTGGCGAACGCCGAGTCCCACAGCCGTTCGGCCGCGGTCAGCAGCTCGTGGTCACCGGTCTCCACCGCCACGTCGACGACGCCGGCGAGCAGGTACAGCTGCCGCACCGCGTGGCCGGTGAACTCGGTGGCCTGCCGGACCGGTACGTGATCCTGGAAGTAGGCCGCGCCGAACTGCCCGTCGCCGAGCCGGCCGTGCCCGCGCAGCTCGACGAACCGGTGCGCCGTGCTCAGGTACGGCTCGTGGCCGGTGGCCCGGTACAGCTCCACCAGCGCCGTCTCGATCTCCGGATGCCCGCACACCGCCTCGCGCCCGCCGGCACCGAACTCCGTCACGATCAGGTCGGCGAACCGCCTCGCGACCGGCATCAACCGGTCACCGATGCCGGCACGGTGCGCGGCGACCGCCGCCTGGATCAGATGACCGGCGCAGTACAGCTCGTGACTGGTCGACAGCTCCCGCCAGCGGCGTGTCCGGTCACCTGAGCCGATGTACGAATTGAGGTAGCCGTCCGGCTCCTGCGCCGCCTCCAGCAGGTCGACGATGGTCTCGAACGACCCGCGAAGCCCGGCGTCGCCGGGGACGGCCGCGAGGCGCCAGGACAACGCCTCCAGCGTCTTGTACACGTCCGAGTCGCTGAACCACATGCCGGCGTGCGCCCCCGCGTCGCCGGCCGGCCGGCGCAGGTTGGCCAGCGCGCCGTGATCCTCCAGCATCCGCAGGCAGTGCGGCAGGGTGTCCGCCGCGTTGCGCTGCTGCCAGGCGCCGAGCAGGCCGCCCTCATCAAGGGTGACGCAGTCCTGCGGAACCGGTCGCAGCCTGCCGGTGGCCCGCGGACTCGGCACTACCGGACCGCCCGATCCCGGCTCCGGCGTGTTCGCCCCGCTTGCCGGTTCGAACACGGTCGCGAGGACCGACTGGGACGGCTCGGACATGGACACCCCTTCACCGGTGCTCCGCCAACGTGTTCGGTCACGGCCGCGCTGCCAGTCGTGGCCGACCGACCCAGCTGCCGCAAACCTTTTCGGGACTGTAGCGGCCCGCTTTCCGGGGCGTCAAGAGCGCGGCCGCTGGGACCAGGGGCTCGTTTCGGTTACAGTTTTTCCAGGACTTATGCTGATCCACGGCTACCCGGATCAACTCGACCAGCCCGCGCAGCCAGGCCATGACCGGAAAGGCTTTCGATGACTCCGAGACGACGAGCGACGGCCACCCTCACCGATGTCGCGCAGCTGGCCGGCGTCTCGGTCGCGACCGCGTCGAAGGCCCTCAACCAGCGCGGCGAGGTCGCCGCCGACACCCGGCAGCGGGTTCTCGCCGCCGCGGAGAAGTTGTCGTTCCAGCCCAACGTGCTCGCCCGCGGCCTGCTCTCCGGGCGTACCCGCACGGTCGGGCTGCTCACCGACGAGCTCGGCGGCCGGTTCGCGATCCCGGTGCTGCTGGGCGTGGAGAACGCGTTGGCCGACCAGCAGATGTCGGTGTTGCTGTGCGACACCCGCGGGGATGCGATCCGCCGCCGCCACTACATCCGGACCCTGCTGTCCCGGCAGGTCGACGGGCTGATCGTGCTTGGCGAGACCAACGACATCCGCCCGTCGCTGACGGCCGACATCCCGGTACCGGTGGTGTACGTGTACGGCGAGTCCGACGACCCGGCCGATCTGTCCATCATCGCGGACGACCGCGGCGGCGGCCGCCTGGCGGGCGAGCACCTGATCGGCCACGGCCGCCGGGCTATCGCCCACATTTCCGGTGAGGCCGGCTACCGGGCAGCGCGCGAACGCGCGGCGGGGTTCGGTTCGGCACTCGACGAGGCCGGGCTGCCGCTGGTCGGTGGTGCGCCGATGTACGGCGACTGGACCCAGGGCTGGGGTCGGCACGCGGCCGGCCTCCTCCTTGAGGCTCACCCACAACTCGACGCGATCTTCTGCGCCAGCGACCAGATCGCCACCGGTGTCGCCTACACGCTGCACGAACAGGGCCGTCGTATCCCGGACGACATCGCCTTGGTGGGCTACGACAACTGGGAGGTCTTCGCGGCCGAGTGCCGCCCGCCGCTGACCACGGTCGACCTCAATCTGCAGAGCATCGGCGCGGCCGCCGTGGAGCACCTGTTCGCCGCGCTCGACGGGCACGAAGAGTCGGGCGTGAAACGCTGCCCCACCCGGCTGGTGGTCCGGGAGTCGACCGGTCCGCTGACCGACGCCCCGGCATAGCGGCGCGCGCGGGCCGTGGCCGGCGCCGCATGCGTCGAGAGGCCCGCACGCCGGCACGGTGACCGGCAGGCGAAGGCCGCCAGCGGGTCCGCCACCCTATCCGGATGACCCGGGCGGGCTCGGCGTTGCGCCGAGCCCGCCCTCGGGCTCCACCCGGTCCCGATCGCGGTCGACGACCGCGTGTGTCGCTTCCGCGAACGCCCGCAACGATCGAGCCGGACCCGCGTCGGGTGATCAGCGCTGCAGTGTCAGCAGACCCGGCCGGTACGGCAGGAGACCGTAGTCGCCGCCGGAGTTGGTGGCCCGGCCCTGGTAGAGCATCTGCAGGTTGCACGGATCGATGGTCATGGTCTGATCGGGGTTGCTACGCACCAGATCACCGTGGCTGATGTCGTTGGTCCAGGTGGCGCCGCTGTTCGCCTTGCCGGCAAAGGGATTGCCCTCGCTCGCGGCCTGCGGTGTCCACGAGCCGCCCAGGCTGGTGGCGGTGAACGAGCGGAAGTAGCGGCCCTGCGAACCGATCGCCTCCACCAGCATGAGGTACTGGTTCTGGCCCTGAACCTTGTAGACCTGAACGCCCTCGAACAGGTTGTTCGTGGAGTCGCTCATGACCACTGTGGACGTCGAACCGAAACTGCCCGGGAAGTTCCCGATGGGCATGCTGGCGCGGTAGATCTTGCCGTTGTCCCCGGCGAAGAACAGGTACATGTTCGTGCCGTCACCGATGACCGTCTGGTCGATCGGTCCGGTACTGGAGCCGGAGATGCTTCCGGAGAACAGCACCTGCTGCGATGACCACCCGTTGACGTTGCTGGGGTCGCTCGACGTCCGGTACGAGAAGGCGGTCCCGCCCCACTGGTAGGCGAGCACCCAGATGTTCTTCGGCGCGAAGTAGAACAGCGTGGGCGCGACCGTGGCGAAAGGCATCGCATTCTGGCTGGCCGAGGCCATGTCGGACCAGTTCGTGAACAGGCCGAAGTTCATCGAACCCCACGTCGAACCGGTGTCGTGCGTCGTGGCGTAGACCAGGTGCCTGCCGTTGTAGACGACGTTGGTGAAATCCTTGAGCGAGACCCATCCCGACCTGGGGTTGGCCAGCGGGCCCGTCGACGACCAGTGATACGTCGAGGGAAGAGCACACGTGGCGGGCGGTGTCGTGGGCGGCGGCGTCGTCGGCGGTGCCGTCGTGGGCGGTGCCGTCGTGGGCGGGGGCGTCGGCGACGACGGAGGCGGGGTCGTCGGAGTGGCGCTGCCGTTACACGTCACGCCGTTCAGCGCGAAGACCGTCGGGGACGGGTTGCTCCCCGTCCACGCTCCGTTGAAGCCGAAGGACACCGTGCCGTTGTTCGGGACCGAACCGTTGTAACTCACGTTCTTCGCGGTCACCGCCGAACCGCTCTGTGTCAACGACGTGTTCCAGGCCTGCGTCACCGTCTGCCCGGCGCCGAACGACCAGGTCAGTGTCCAACTGGACAATGGATCGCCGAGGTTGATGATCGACACGTTGGCACCGAAGCCGCCCGGCCACTGCGACGACACGGCATAGGTCACCGAACAGCCTGCGGTAGCGGCACCAGCCGGCAACGCCACGACAACCGCCGCCGACGCCAGCGCCGCGACGCCGGCCAAGACGAGGCCGACACGGGTCGCTCTGGATCGAGACATAACGCACCCTCCTGAAGGGGATTGTGGCCCACATATTCGTCGCGATCATTGTTAGCGCTCACACTCTTGGTCAGACATGCTACGGGAGCGCTCCCAATCGCTCAACCTCGATGCGTTCGGGAGTTTTCGTGGACACCGCGCGGGTCACCGGCGATTCACGCCGGCCCTTCGCCCTGCCCGCCGGATCACGATCGCGACCAGGTCGCGAAGGCCACCTCGTCTGCGATCAGGCGAGGGCGCCGTTTGCTGCGCCATCGGCGTCGATCCAGACCGTCACGGTGGTCGGGCGGCGATGATGCATGCCCGACGGCGATTGCCGGACTACCCGCGCGGACGCCCGCCCCGACGGCACTTCCGGGTGGGACGCCTCAAGAAGGGTGATCCCGGTTTCGTCCGCCAGAGACCGAGCCCGCGCCAGCGTAAGCCCGACGAAGCCCGGGACGGGCCAGTCATGCTGGTAGTCCAGGTTTCGGGAAACGCCGCTCATGCCGCCACTGTAGGTCACCGGCGCTGTCGTCACCGGGATTGGTCCGCCGTGAAGCCACCGGATGGCGGGCCGGTCGGGCACGCTCGCCCGAAGTCCTGGAACGTCAGGCGCGTCGAACCCGCTCGGCAACACCGTCTCAGCCACACCCGATGCCGTCGGGCAACCGAGCGGGGACACGCTGTTACCGTACTGTTACCTTCCGCCGGGTGGAGCCAGCAGTACTATGATCTTCGAATTTGTTCAGTGATCTGACAAAAGGAAGGCAGACCGGCCGACCGCACCAACCCGCTCCCCTACCACCCCGCACCACTTCTGGGCATGTCGTCCTCGACAGAAACGGGAGTTGCCGATGTCAGCTGTACACGCCCCGGCTGGTAGCGACCCTCTACCGCTTCCCACCCCCGGCCAAAGATGACCATCCACCCTCCGTCAACACACTGCCGGTCCGATTGACGGAGCGTGACACGGCCCGCCGCCGCGGCGGGCGTGCGGTTTGGCGATAGGCCCACGCGAGCCGGCAGACACCCAACGACGCATCCGACCCGATGCCATCCCCATGCGCATCGGGCCCACCACCCACCCACGGCCCTGATGAGCCGGCGTGCTGTTCGTCGCACGCCGGGCAGTCACGCATGCCCGAGCGCGCGCTCGACGGACGTGCGACAAGCGAGAAGGACACAGGCATGGACGAGACCACCAGCACGGCAGATCTCCCGGCCACTACCGGAGTTACCCGACGTGGCCTGATCGTCGGTAGCGCCGCCGCGGCCGGTGCCGCCGGCGCGACTGCCCTTGTGGGGCAGCCGACCGCGGCGTTCGCCGAGACGAACCCCCCGCACGGGGCGCCGGCCGGCGCGAACGACGCGTACATGATGACGCTCACCAACGACCCGTCCGACGTGCTCAACGGCATCGACTACGACTACCTGACGTACCCGGGTATCGACCTGCTCATGTACAACAACGGGTACAACGGGGTGTTCGGCGACGAGCACCTCAGCGGCATCACCCTGACGCTGCACGGTCAGCGGGTGGCGGGCAACGGTGACATCCACCTGCTCCCCGTGCCGGAGCAGTGGGACGCCGCCTCACCCGCGACGTCCTCGCCGATCACCGCCGCCGCCCGCCAGTACGACCGGGCCAACAACGTCATCACCCTGCCCATGAAGTACGTCTACGCGACCGGCCCGACGGTGCCCACCGAACTGTCGATGAAGTACGACCTGAAGGCGACGCCCGAGCCCGGCGGGGTCCGGTTGGAAGTGATCCTGCGCGACGACCTGCCCAAGCAGCTCGCCGGCTCGGCGGCGTTCAACCTCGAGTTCATCCCCTCGCTGTACAAGTCCAAGAGCTACCAGGTCGACAGCAACGGCGACGGCAGGTACGACACCTACGGCATCTTCCCGCTCTCGCCCGAGGATCCCATGGACGAGGACTGGCCGCGCCCGCACCTGGTGGGCGCCGCCTGGTACGTCGACCAGTGGAACGCGGAGAAGGGTGACGCCCAGCCGCGTGCCCTGGCCCGCGGCTACAAGTTCTCGCTGGCGCCCGAGGACGACCTGGTCAGGCTCACCGTCGAGGCCGACCAGCTGCTGTCCATCTACGACGGCCGGAACCGTTCGCAGAACGGCTGGTTCACGATGAGCTCGAAGATCCCGGTCGGCGCGAAGGCCGGACAGACCGTGGCGACCTGGCACATCAAGGCGCCCGTGAAGCCGGGCTGGGTACGCGAGCCGAACCTCGCCCACAGCCAGGTCGGGTACGGCACGGGCCTGTCGAAGGTCGCCGTCATGGAGATCGACAAAAACGACAAGGACGCTCCCAGCACCGCAAAGCTGGTACGCCTGAACGCCGACGGCAGCTACACGCCGGTGTTCACGGCCGACCTGGGCGCTGCCCGTCCGTGGGCCCGCTACCACTACCGTGACTTCGACTTCAGCTCGGTCAAGACCCCCGGCATGTACGCGATCGAGTACGCCGGGAAGCGATCGGAGGTCTTCCCGATCGGGGATGACGTCTACGACCGGGCCTGGCAACCGGCGCTGAGCGGATTCCTCTGCGTCGCCATGGACCACATGCAGGTGCGAGAGGGCTACCGCATCTGGCACGGCGCCCAGCACATGGAGGACGCCCGCCTGGGCGAACCCTTCGCCAACTCGCCCACCACGGGCAACTCCATCACCTGGTTCGACGGTCAGAGTGTGGCTCTCGACCCGGCCATCCCGCAGGTCGTGAAGGACAAGGGCCTCAAGCCCGGCAGCCGCATCCCCGGGCTGAACGTGGGCGGCTGGTGCGACGCCGGCGACTTCGACCTCCAACTCGGCAGCAACCTGAGCGTGCTGCAGACCCTCATCTACACCGCCGAGACGTTCAACAACCTCGACGGGTACGACACGCTGTCGGTGACCTGGGATCCGGTGACCGGCGGGACGACCGAGATGCACCGTCCCGACGGGGTACCGGACATCGTCCAGATGGTCAAGCACGGCGCCCTGCAGATCCGAGCCCAGATCGAGAACGTCGGGATCGTCAGCGGGACGATCGAGGTGCCGAGCCTGCGCCAGTACACCCACCTGGGAGATGGCTCGACCGACACCGACGGGTACATCTACGACCCGAGCCTGGGCGAGAACGAGATCGTCGAGCGTGACGGGAAGGTCTACTCCGGCAAGAACGACGACCGGATGCTCATGACCGGTCGGAGGCCCTCGACCGCCCTGCTGGGCGGTCCATCCATCGGCATGGCGGGCGCGGCGGCCGTCCTCAAGGGCTACGACGACGCCTTCGCGGCCGACTGCCTGGCCACCGCCGAGAAGATCTGGGCCAACGAGGGTCAGGCCGCCCTCGACGCCACCAACGGACGCTCCCGCGGAAACGCGTTCAACACACTGGTACAGCTGATCCTGGCGACCGAGGCGCACGGCAAGACCGCCGAGTACGCCACCTACACGGCGAAGCTCGTGGAGCTGCTGGGCAAGGCGCCGGCCGGTACGACCAACCCGTTCAGCACGTTCCTGCCGATCACGAACTACTACGCAGCCGCGCTGGTCCTCGACCAGATGGAGAAGGTCGCGCCGGGCTTCCGCGACCAGGTCAGGGACGCGACCATCGCCGCGGCGGGCAGCTACGCGTTCAACCCCACGACCCCGTTCGGCTTCCCGGAGAGCCTGACGGCCACCTGGGGTCCGGGCACGAGCAAGTACCAGACGGCGTTCAACGCCACGATGCTGCTGAAGAACCTCGGCACCGGCACGCCGGGGCTCGAACCGCTGAAGGACGTGGTCCTGCGCGGCGTCAACTACACGGTGGGCAACCACCCCTACAACGACACCTCGTGGGTGACCGGCGTCGGGGTCAAGTCACACCAACTGCCGTACAACTCCAACCGGGCCGACGGCGGGAAGATCCCGGGCTCCATCGTGCCGGGATACCTGAACCTCAAGCCCGACTTCCCCGAGTCCCTGGACAACTTCGCCTTCCTCTGGGCCGAGAACGAGGCCACGGTCAGTTCGGTCAGCACCTGGATCGCGCCCGCGCGGATGGCCGCGGACCTGGCCCACGAGGCGGCCGCCAAGGCCGCGCCGGCGGCGTCCAAGGACTTCAACGGCAAGTACCTGATGAAGGTGCGGGAGACCAGCAACGGCACGGCGATGCCGTACGAGACCCTCACTGCCCCGGGCTTCGAGCTGTTCATGTACAACACGACCTTCTCCGGGGTCTTCGGCGACCAGCACTGCGCCGGAGTCGAACTGGTACTGCACGGCGAGCGGGTCGCCACCAACGGTGACATCCATCTGCTGCCGACGCCCGAGCAGTGGGACGCCACTCCCGCCCCGATCCTGAAGGCGCGCTCGTCCCACAAGCCGAACAAGACGGTCAGCGCGACGCTCACGCTGCCGGGCACGAAGGACGGCAAGAAGCCGGCGGTGGACTACACCCTGCAGGCGACCCCGGAGCCCGGCGGGGTGAAGCTGACCGTGGTACTGGACAAGCCGCTGCCGGCCGATCTGGAGGGCAAGGCCGGGTTCAACCTCGAGTTCATTCCCGACCGGTACCGGACGAAGACCTTCCAGACCGACACCAACGGCGACGGCCGGTACGACCACTTCGGCGTCATGCCGCTGCTGCCCTTCGACGACATGGAGCGCAAGGAGCGCGCCCGGACCGACGACCAGGCCTGGTACGTCAAGGAATGGAACGCCGACCGCGGGGACTACCAGCCGGTTCCGCTGACCACGGGCCGGACCATCACGCTGGCCCCCGAGGACCCGCAGAACCGCATCCGGATCAGCTCCGACAGCGGTGACCTACAGCTGCTGGACGGGCGCAACCGCGCCCAGAACGGCTGGTTCGTGGTGCGGACGCTGTTCAAGCCGGGGAGCACCGAACTGGTGTGGCACATCAAGGCCGACGTCGACAAGCACTGGACGCGCCAGCCCAACATCGGGCACAGCCAGGCCGGCTACGTGCCCCACCAGTCCAAGGTCGCGGTCCTCGAACTCGACCCGAACCATCACGGCTCGCCGGCGGCCAGCCTGGAGCGGGTGAACGCCGACGGGACGGCCACCACGGTCTTGCGCGGCCACCTGGGCAAGGCCAAGCGGTGGCTGCGCTACGACTACCGGAACTTCGACTTTTCGAGGGTCACCACTCCCGGGGTCTACCGGATCAACTACGACGGGGTACGGACCGGGGTGTTCGTGATCGCCGACGACGCGTACGAGAAGTGCTGGCAGCAGACGCTCGTCGGGTTCCTCGCGAAGCAGATGGACCACATCGCCGTACGGGACGCCTACAAGATCGTGCACGCGGCTTCGCACATGGACGACGCGATCATGTGGCCGCTGCTGGGCGAGCCGTTCCGGAACGAGGCCGCGTACGACGGCACCTGGTTCGACGGGCAGAACTTCGCGCCCACCAGCCGGACCAACACCAAGTACCGGTCGCTGGAACACATCCCCGGCCTGGCCGTGGGGGGTTGGTACGACGCCGGCGACTTCGACCTCGAAGCCACCCGCCACGCGGAGGTGATCGAGGACCTTGCGATCGCCTACCGCGAGTTCAGGCCCGCGTACGACACGATGGACGTGACGTGGGACCCCACGACGGGCGGCATGGTGGAACTCCACCGCCCGGACGGCACGCCCGACCTGCTCCAGCAGATCAAGCACGGTGCCCTGAACGTCCTGGCACGGGTCGAGGCCATCGGCTACAACTTCAAGGTGGTCGAGGTGCCCACGCTTCGCCAGTACACCCACCTGGGTGACGGGGCGAGGGACACCGACGGCTACATCTACGACCCGTCGCTCGGTGAGAACGAGCGCGATGGCCTCCGCGCCGGCAAGCAGGACGACCGGCTCGCCATGGTCGGGCTCAAGGACACGAACCTGCAGTACACGGCGGCCTACGCGCTGGCCGCGGCGGCCAGCGTCCTGAAGGAGTACGACGACGCGTTCGCGACCAGGTGCCTCAACGCCGCCAAGCAGATCTGGGACACCGAGAAGCTGATCCTGTCCCTGGACGGAATCCCCTCGACAGACACCCGCGCGATCGTGACGGCGCAGCGCCAGATGGCGGTCGAGTGGAACGCCGCCATCGAGTTGCTGATCGCCACTGGCGGCGAACAGAAGTACAAGGACGCGGTCAAGGCCCTCTGGCCGCTGGTGAAGGTCGCCGAGGGCTGGTTCCTGTCGTTCGGCGGCGGTGGCTGGAAGGCGGCACTCGTCCTGGACCACATGGACCCGGCGTTCAAGGCCAGCTTCACGTCGGCGATCGCCGACTACAAGGTGGCGTACGACGCCTCCGTCGCCGACAACCCGTACGGCGTGCCGCCCACCGTCGGCATGTGGGGCGGCACCACCGGGGTGCTCGACATGGCGGAGAAGATGTACTTCCTGCACAAGGTGGATCCGCACACGATCAGTGCGGACTACACCCTGAGGGCGGCGACGTACATCCTCGGAACCCATCCGCACAACAACACGTCGTGGGTCTCCGGAGTGGGCACGTCCTCTGTGGAGCATGCCTACGGCAACACGCGGGCGGACGACACGTTCGTGGCCGGCGGCGTCGTTCCGGGCTACGTGCAGATCATGCCGGACCTGCCCGAAGCCAAGGACCGATTCGGCATGCTGTGGTTCGAGAGCGAGTACGTCATCGACACCGCGGCCAAGTGGATCCTGGTCGGCAACGCCGTCAACACCCTGGTGCGCGAGAAGCCGGCCCAGCCGCCGGCCGGCCCGGGGGCAGGCCAGCCGCCGGCCGGTCCCGGGCCGAGGTGACGTTCGCGCCACGAGGCTGAAAGGCGGCGTGCCCGGCCGGTCGCGGCGACCGGCCGGGCACGCCGCATCGGTGACGACCGCACCATCCCGGTCGCCGGCTCCGGTGCCCGCCGCTGTTCGTCAGCTGTCGAACGGGGCCGTCGCGCCGCCGCGCAACTCGGACTTTCGGATCTTGCCGGTGGCGGTCTTGGGGAGGGCGTCGATGAAGCGCACGTACCGGGGGATCTTGAAGCCGGCCAGGTGCTGGCGCAGCGACAGGCGGATCTGCTCGGCCGGTCGCTCGACGCCGACCAGAAAGGCCAGTCCCACCTCGCCCCACTTGTCATCCGGTACGCCGACGACCGCGGCCTCGACGATGCCCGGAAGCTCCAGCAGAGCGGACTCCACTTCGGCCGGGTAGACGTTCTCGCCGCCCGAAATGATCAGGTCCTTGTACCGGTCGCGGATGTAGAGGTAGCCGTCCTCGTCGACCGCGCCGGCGTCGCCCGAGTGGTACCAGCCGTCCCGCAGCACCTCCGCGGTCTGCGCCGGGTCGTTCCAGTAGCCGGCCATGATGTTCGGACCGGAGAGCACGACCTCGCCGACCTCACCCGGCGCGGTTTCGCTGCCGTCGGGGCGCCTGACGCGTACGTCGGTGAAGAACTGTGCCCGCCCCGCCGAGCCGGCGTACCGGACGGCGTCGGCCGATTCGAGGACCGTACCGGACGGGGCGGCCTCGGTCATCCCGTACGCCTGCTGCACGGTCACACCGCGCTCCAGCCACGCGCGCAGCGTCGGCAGCGGCAGCGGCGCCCCGGCCGCGGCGACCGTCCGCAGGCACGACAGGTCCTGCGTGGGGAACGTCGGGTCGTGCGCCATCGCGTCGAGCATGGTGGGCACCGCGAAGAACGAGTTGACCCGCTGCGACGCGATGACCGCGAGGGTGTCGGTCGGGTCGAACGAGCGGACCACGACCACGCATCCGCCGCGCAGCAGCGTCGGGTTGACCGTGCCGTTGAGACCGCCGATGTGGAACAACGGGCCCAACGCCAACGTGCGCTCGTCCAACGCGATATCGAAGCCGAGGATCTGGTTGAGACACGCCCAGGTCATGTTGCCGTGCGTGAGCACCGCGCCCTTGGGCCGGCCGGTGGTACCCGACGTGTACATGATCAGGCAGGGGTCGTCGAGGCTCACCGGCTGGTCGCGGGGCTCCGGGGCGGCGGCGGCCAGCAGGCTCTCGTAGGGCAGCGAGTCGCCCGCCTCCCCGGTCGCGACCCAGGCCCGCACGCCGGGCAGCCGTGCGCGCAGGGAACCGGCGAGGGCGCCCTGATCCCGGCCGTGCACCACCACCGTGGCGCCGGAGTGCTCGAGGATGTAGGCCGCCTCGGGTACGGTCAGGCGCGCGTTGACCGGTACCCAGATCGCGCCGAGCTGGCCGCACGCGTACAGGGTCTCCAAGCCGGCCGGATGGTTCGCGCTGATCCAGGCCACCCGGTCGCCCGCCGCCACGCCGAGCGCGGCGAGGGCGCCGGCGGTGCGCCGGACCCGCTCGGCGAACTGCTGGTAGGAGGTCGTGGTGCCCTCGAACCAGATCGCGTCGCGGTGCGGTGACATGCGGAGGCGGCGTTCCGGCCAGGAGCCGAGTCCCGCGTTGCGCATGATGTGCCGCCTCAGGCCAGGAACCGGAATACGGGCTCGGCCACGCACGCCGGCTTCGGCACGCCCTCGGCCTCGATGACGGCGGCCACAGTGACCTGCAGTCCGCCCCTGACCTCCTCGACGGCGGTGAGGGTGGCCTCGAGCCGGATGCGGGTACCCACCGGCACGGGCGCCGGGAACCGCACCTTGTTGAGCCCGTAGTTCACCGCCATCGTCGCGTCGGTGACGGCCAGCACCTGCGACCACATGGGGATGAGCAGCGAGAGGGTGAGGTAGCCGTGCGCGATCGGGCCGCCGAACGGGCTGGCCGCCCTGGCCCGCTCGACGTCGACGTGAATCCACTGGTGGTCGTCGGTGGCGTCGGCGAACTGGTTGACGCGTTGCTGGGTGACTTCGACCCAGTCGCTGGTGCCGAGCCGGGTACCGGCGAGGGCCGGCAGCCCGGCCAGGGTGGTGGTCGTGATCATCGGGGGTCCTTCTTCAGTCCGAGTGCCCGTACGGCGTTCTCCTTCATGATCAGCGGCTCGACCGCGTCCTTCAGGCCGAGCTGCCGGAAGTCGCTGATCCAGCGCTGCGGCCGGATCAGCGGGTAGTCGGAGCCGAACAGCATCTTGCCGGCGAGCCTGCCGCCCGCCGCCCGTACGAGCTGCGGCGGGAAGTACCGCGGCGACCAGCCCGACAGGTCGATGTAGACGTTGGCCTTGTGGGTGGCGATGGACAGGGCGGCGTCCTGCCACGGCACCGACGGGTGGGCCAGTATGACGGTCAGCCCGGGGAAGTCGGCGGCCACGTCGTCGATCAGCATCGGGTCGGAGTAGCGCAGCTTGATCCCGCGTCCGCCCGGCAGGCCCGCGCCGATGCCGGTCTGCCCGGTGTGGAACAGCGCCGGTACGCCGAGCTGCTGGATCTGGTCGTAGAGCGGGTAGACCCGCCGGTCGTTGGGCTCGAAGTCCTGCAGGCTCGGGTGGAACTTGAAGCCGCGTACGCCGTGCCGCTCCACCAGCCACCGGGCCGCGCGCACGCCGGCCCGACCGCGGGCCGGATCGATCGAGGCGAATGGGATCAGCACGTCGGCGTGCTCGGCTGCCTGGTCGGCGATCTCCTCGTTGGACAGGGCCGGCTGCCCGGTGGCGGCCTCGGCGTCGACCGAGAAGATCACCGCCGCCATGTTCTGCGCGCGGTAGTCGGCCGCGATGTCGGCGACCGTCGGGTCGTACCGCTCGCCCTTGAAGTACTCCGCGGCGGCCGCGGAAAGCTGTGGGTCGAGCGCGAGGCGGCCCTGCGCGTCCGCGTGGACGTGTACGTGCACGTCGATCGCGTCCAACGCGTCGAGGTCGAGCGTCATTCGCTGTCCCCGGCGGGAAGCTGCTGACCGACCGGCTGCTGGGAGGGCGCGAACCGGGACGGCCATACGGCGGCGATCGCGTCGGCGGACCACCCGGTGCCGTCGGCCAACTCGACGACCACCTCCGCCGGGTGGCTCCATAGCGCGAGCCGGTCGCCACCGATGCCGACAGCCTGACCGGTGATGCCCGCCGCCGCGTCCGAGGCCAGGAACGCCACCAGGCCGGCGGCGTCACCCGGCGTACCGAACCCGAGCTGCTGCCGGGCGAACGCCGGCACCGGTTCACCCGCGTTCACCTTGTCGGCGTACGGCTTGAGAAACGGTACGGTCTCGGTCATACCGGTCGCCGCGACCGGGACGATGGCGTTGACGGTGATCCGCGCACGGGCCAGCTCCAGGGCCCAGGTGCGGACCATGCCGACGATCCCGGCCTTGGCGGCCGCGTAGTTGGTCTGGCCGAAGTTGCCCAGCTGCCCGGTCGGCGACCCGACGCAGATGATCCGCCCGCCCTCGCCGCGCCCGCGCATGTGCACGGCGGCGGCCCGGGTACAGGTGAACGTGCCGCGCAGATGGGTGGTCAGCACCGCGTCGAACGCGGCGTCGCTCATCTTCCACAGGGTGCTGTCGCGCAGGATGCCGGCATTGTTGACCAGCACGTCGAGCTTGCCGAACTCCCCCACCGCCCGGTCGACGAGCGCCTGCGCCGCCTCGCTCGTACCCACCGGCACGACCTCGGCGACCGCGCTGCCCCCGGCCCGGGTGATGGCGTCGACGGCCTCCTTGGCGAGCCCCTCGTCGACATCGTTGACGACGACCGCCGCGCCGCGGGCCGCCAACTCCCGGGCGTACGCGAGGCCCAGACCCCGCCCACTACCCGTCACGATCGCGACCTTGCCGGAAAGGTTCATGGCCATGCCTCCTGACGCGACCGAGCCTCCTGATGCGCCACCGGTCCGCCGCCCGACGATACGACCGCCGATACGACCGGGTGGGGTGCCGGCACGTCGGCCCGCACACACCGAAAAGAAAGACAGGAAACCTGTACATCTGTCGCCGCTCGTGCGAGGGTGAACACTCCCGGCTGGCCGACGGTGCGCGGCTCCGCGAACGCGCCGGCCCGCCGGCCGGGGCTGGTCGACCACCGCGGCCGCGGGCGCTCAGTGCGGCGGCTTCTCCGACAGCGCGCTCCGGCAGGCCATCACGTACCGCCGCAGGTCCCCGGCCTGCTTCGGGCTCAGCGCGGCGAGCATCCGGGCCTCGACCGCCGCCACGTCGTCCCGCAACTGGTCGAGCAGCGCCGCCCCCTGCTCGGTCAGCCGCAGCACCCGGCGCCGCCGGTCCGCCGGGTCGGGCAGGCGGGCGATCAGGCCGCGCCGCTCCAGCACGGTCACCATGTCGGCCGCGCTCTGGTCGGTGACGAACGCGTTGCGGGCGAGTGCGGCGGTGCTCAGGTCCGATCGGCGCTCGAGCACGGTCAGGGCGGTGTACTGCAGCGACGTGATCGCCACCGGGCGCAGCACCTCGTCGAGGCGCGAGCGCACGGCCAACTCCAGCTGCTTGATCAGGTAAAGCGTCGTCGGCGGCGTCACGATGGCTATTTTCCCAGACGACGTTTAGCCAGGAAACCTGTACATCTCCCGTGGCGAGTGGCACAGTGCATCTATTCTCCCGTGCGACCCCCGCGCGTTCCCGGAGGCGTCATGAGCACCGTCGTCGATTCGACCACCGGCTCCCGATCCGCCGTACACACCCGATTCCTCACTCCCGGCACCCGCGTCGCCACCGCACTCGCGGTGCTCACCGCGCAGGTCGGGCTCGCCATCCCCGCCGTGCTCAACGGCTTGTTCCAAGAAGACCTGCACACCACCTCCGCCCAGCTCACCTGGATCTCCGACGCGTTCCTCGTGCCGGTCACCCTGCTCGAACTGACCTTCGGCGTACTCGGCGACCTGTTCGGCCGCAAGCGCCTGCTGATCGGCGGCAGCCTGCTGATGGCTGTCGGCGAAGCGCTCAGCGTCCTCACCCCGGCCGTGGGTGCCTCGAACACCGGCGCGATCCCCCTGCTCTGGACGGGACAGGCCCTCGCCGGTATCGGGGCGGCCGTACTCTTCCCGACCAGCCTCGCCATGGTCGCGGCCGGCACCCACACCGTGCGCGACCGCGCCCGTGGCATCGCGATCTGGGCCGCGGCACTGTCCTCCGGCGGCTTCGTCTCACCCCTGCTCGGCGGGCTGGTCACCAAGCTGTCCTGGGGCGGCAGTCCGACCGCCACCTGGCGCTGGGCATTCGTCGCGGTCGGCATCCTCGCCCTGATCAGCATGGCGGTGGCGGTGCTCGCCGAGAACTCGTCGGCGCCGGAAGGCCGCTCGCTCGACTGGCCCGGGCAGATCACGGTCGCGGTTTCGCTGTTCGCGCTGCTGTTCTCCGTCATCCAGGGCTCGTCGTGGGGCTGGTCGAACGCCTGGGTGATCGGCGGATTCGTCGCCTCGGTGGTCTTCTTCGTCCTGTTCATCGCGGCCGAACGCCGGTCGGCGGCCCCGCTGCTGCGACTCGAACTCTTCCGGAACCGCGCCTTCTCCGTCACCTCCGTCATCACCGTGATCGGCATGTTCGCCTTTCTCGGCACGGCGTACTCGACCAGCATCCGGCTCGCGGCGATCCAGGACTTCTCGCCCATGCAGACCGCGGTCGCCTTCGTGCTGCTGCAGGGATTCGCGCTGGTGCTGATGCCGCTCACCGCGAAAGTCATCCACTCCTACAACCCGCGCTGGGCGCTCACCGGAGGCTTCCTGCTCATCGGCGCCGGCGATCTGTGGATCGCCAGCCAGTCCGCCGCACACCTGTCGATCTGGCCGATCGTGGCGCCGCTCGTCCTCATCGGCATCGGCTTCGCCTTCGCCCTCTCCAGCGTCACCGCCGTCGCGGTGAACACCGTTCCCGGTCACCTGGCCGGCATGGCGTCGGGCACCACGAGCCAGCTCCGTGACTTCGGCTTCACTCTCGGCCCGGCCGTCATCGGCGCGATCGCGCTGAGCCGGGCCGCCGCCGACCTGCAGCACAAGATCGCCGCAAACCCGGCGCTGCAGTCGGCGCTTGCCGCCTTCGACAAGCAGGCACCGCCGGCGGTCTCCGGCGCGGTGCACTCGGGCCCGCTGGGCGCCAACGCCATTCCCGGCAACCCCATCAAGGCGATCGCGTTCGCCGCACTCGACCACGCGTACGCGCTGGGCTACGTCGTCTGCGGCGTCGCGGCCCTGGTCGCCACCGTACTGGCGGCGGCCGGGCTCAGCGGATCCGCGCACCGCCCCCTGGTCAGCGAGGAGTCCCTCACCGACTGACGCGGGTCGCCTCATTCAGGCGGCCGGGCCGCCCGCGCCCCCGATCCGGCGAACCGGGTCCGGATCCGGGCCGCGGTCTGATCATCCAGATGCGGACCGCGGCCCGGGACGGGCCGGCAGGCGCGAAACGCCCGGACGGGCCGGCAGGCGCGGTTTGCCGCGGAATCAGGCGGAGGCACCGCCGGTGCGCAGCGAGCGCCCGCACTCGGTGAGGGTCTCCGCCAACGTCTTGCGCGCCGCGTCATCCACACCGCCGAGCATGACCTCCTCGATGCCGTCCAGCGCGGCGTCGCAGCGCCGCAGGGTGTTGCGCCCCTTGCGGGTCAGGCTCGTGCGCAGCACGCGTCGCTGCCCCGGATCTGGCCGGCGCCGGATCAGCCCACGCTCCTCAAGGTCGCGCACCACGAGGCTCATCGCCTGCGGGGTGACGAACGCGATGCGGGCCAGTTGGGCGGACGACAAGCCATCACGGATTCGCAGCTCGCTCAGCGCCATGTATTCGGTGGTGGTGACGCCGTGGCGGGCCAGCGCCTCATCGAGGCTGGCCCGGATGCGGCGTTCCACCCGGAAGACCAGGTAACTCACGCGGGGCGCTGACAGATCGTCGGAAGGGCTGTGGCTGCCGGTCACACGGGACACCATACCGCGTCGCCGGGATTCAACCGTCACCGTCCCGACACTGCAGTAGTATCAAGCTACTTGAATGAAAGTAACTTGATATTGTGCCGAATCCCTTCACCTATCGGCACTTTGGCCGGAATCGCGCTTGACCGACCTCGCACTCAGACCTATCCTTCAAGCGATTCATTTCAATGTCTCGATCGGAGGAACTCCATGAGACGACTCACGAGGATGTCGGCCGGCATCGCCGTCGGGGCGGCATGCCTGGCCGCCGCGCTGGCATTCGCACGTCCCGCCGCGGCGGCGAGCCTGGTGCAGGTGACCAACTTCGGTAACAACCCCGGCGGCATGGAGATGTACGTCTACGTGCCGAACAGCCACCCCGCGAATCCGGCCATCGTGCTGGCGATGCACGGCTGCGGCGGGTCGGGGCCGCAGTTCTACTCCTCCTCCGAGTTCGCGTCGCTGGCCGACCGGTACGGGTTCATCGTCATCTATCCGAGCGCCGAGCAGCAGGCAGGGTTCGGCAAGTGCTTCGACACCTGGTCGGACGCCGCCAAGCACCGGGGCGGGGGCAGCGACCCGGTCTCGCTCGCTTCGATGATCACGTACACGGAGCAGCACTACGGTGGCGACCCCAACCGGGTCTACGCCACCGGGAGCTCGTCCGGCGGCATGATGACCGACGAGATGCTCGCCCTCTACCCCGACGTGTTCAAGGCCGGAGCGGCGTTCATGGGCGTGCCGTTCGACTGCTTCGCCAACGCGGCCGACTACCCGCCGGGTAGCAGCCAGTGCACCGGCGGGCAGATGGTGCGATCGGCACAGGAGTGGGGAGACGATGTGCGGTCGGCCTACCCCGGCTACACCGGCCCGCGCCCGCGCATCCAGCTGTGGCACGGCACCGCCGACACTCTCGTGCCCTATCAACTGCTGGCCGAGGACATCAAGCAATGGACCAATGTCTTCGGGTTGAGCCAGACACCGACGTCCACCGACACGCCGCAACAGGGCTGGACCCGGCAGCGGTTCGCGGACTCGACCGGGACCGTGGACGTCGAGGCCATCAGCATCGCCGGCGCCGGGCACGTGCTACCGCAGAGCGGCATGGCCGCGTACGCCATCGAGTTCTTCGGGCTGACCGGCGCCACGCCACCCACCACGGCACCACCGACCACCGCTCCACCGACGACGCTGCCGCCGACCACCACCCCCCCGACCACCGCGCCGCCGACCACCGCGCCGCCGACCACCACACCGCCGACGACATCGGCGCCGGGCGCCTGCCGCGTGTCCGACGCGGTCAACGCGTGGAACACCGGGCTGACCGAGAACATCACCATCACGAACACCGGCGGCGCGACCATCAACGGCTGGTCGCTGGTCTTCACCCTCCCCACCGGACAGACCATCACGAACGGCTGGAACGCCGCGTACAGCCCCACCAGCGGCAGGGTGACCGCGACCAACCTGAGCTATGACGCGTCGCTCCCGCCCGGCGGCTCACTCACCATCGGGTTCCAGGCCAACCACACCGGCAACACGGCGGCGCCGAACTCCTTCACCCTCAACGGCGCGAGCTGCGCGCTCGGCTGACACCCGCCTCGTACCGCCGGACCGGTGCGCCCTGCTTCGGGGCGCACCGGTCAGGTACGCAAGGATCCCCCGCGCGTTGCTCCGCGTCATCGCGGCCACACCGGAGCCGGTGCTCATCTGCCTCATGCGTGCCGCGGAAGCTGCCGGTCCCGTCTGCCCGTGGCCCGCCGCTGCGTCGCGCTCCGATCGCGAAGCTGGAGCGAGTCGGTCAGTGCCCGCCACGGGTCCGGCGCGTCGAGCAGCTCCCGAGTGGTGCGGGTCCGCCGGTCACGGCTGTGGTCCAGGCCGGCAGGGTGACCGTGAACGCGGCACCGGCGCCCGGCGCCCCGGTCGCGGCGACCGCGCCACCGTGCGCCTGTACGGCCTCCCGTACCAGCGCCAGGCCCAGCCCGAAGCGGCGCCGGTCGCCGTGGCCGCCGCGGGCGAAGCGTTCGAACATGCGCTGTGCCGCCGCCGGGTCGAGGCCCGTGCCGTCGTCCTGGACGACGCAGGTGACCACCCCCGCGGTGGGCTCCTGCCCCAGCCGTACGGTGACATGACCGCCGGACGAAGTGTGACCCAGCGCGTTGTCGATCAATGAGGTGAGTACCCGGCGCAGTGCGGTGGCCGCGCCGCGCACAACGTACACGCCCTCGGGGGGCACCACGGCGCGCAGCTCGACGGCGAGCCCGGTACTGCGCGCCTGCTCGGCGGCGACCGCGTCGCGGACGAGCGAGGCCAGGTCGACCGGGCCGAAGGTCGCCGGTTCGGCGCGCAACTGGGCGGCGAGCAGCAGCTCCTCCACCACCTCACCGAGGTGCCGCGTGCCGAGGACGAGCTGGCTCACGTCCTCGCTCAGCCGGGCCGGGTCGCCGCCCCGGCGCAGTTCCCGGTCCAGTAGCTGCGCGCGGGTGTGCAGCTGGGTCAGCGGGGTGCGCAGTTCGTGGCTGGCGTCGGCGATGAACCGTTGCTGCCGGTCGAACGCCTGGCCGAGCGGGACGATCGCGCGCCTGGCGATGATCGCACCGACCAGCGCGGCCAGTCCCAGGCCGGCCGTTCCGGCGGCGGCCAGCCCCCAGTACAGCCGGTGTCGCTCGCGTTCGGCGTCGCTGATGTCCAGCACGGCCTGTACCGCGGCCGGCCCGACCCGTCGTGTCTGCACCTCATATTCCCGGCCGGCGCGGTGGATGGTGGAGGTACGGGTGCCCCCGCCGGAGAAGGCCGAGTCCAGGGCGGCCGGGTCGATCGGAGTCGCCGGGGCACCAGGGCTGGAGCGCAGGCCCCCGGAGGTGCGCTGGTAGATCCAGACTCCTCGGGGTGGTTTGGTCAACGCATCCTGATCGGCGACCGCCTCCGCCACCTGGCGGCGGGCGTCGGAGTGGCCGGTTTGCAGGACCAGGCCGACGGCGAGCGCGTCGAGCAGGAGCAGGGCGGCGGCGAACATGGCAGCCGTCTGCAGGGTGATCCGGCGCCAGGCCCGGGAGATGAGTTCCTGGTCGGCGGCGGCCGGGCCACGCAGCCTCACAGGGCGCCCGCACGGTAGCCGAGCCCCCGAACGGTGCGGACCGCGCCACTGCCGAGCTTGCGCCGCAGGTAGTGCACGTAGGTGTCGACGATGGAAGCCGACTCGGCCGCCTCGAAGACCTGTTCCCGCAGCTCATCCCGGCTGTACACCCGGGTCGGCCGGGCCGCCAGCACCCGCAGCAGGGCCACTTCCCGGCCGGACAGCTCCACCTCGCTGCCGTCGGCCGTCCTCGCCACCCGAGCGGCGATGTCGACCTCGCCGGCGCCCAGCCGCAATACCTCGGCGCTCGCGGAGTGCCGGCGGCGCAGCGCCCGCAGCCGGGCCAGCAACTCGTCGACCTCGAACGGCTTGACCAGATAGTCCTCGGCACCGGCATCGAGCCCGGCGACCCGGTCGGCCACCGCCGAGTACGCGGTCAAGATCAGCACGGGGGTGGTCAGGCCACGACGGCGTAACCGGAGGATCAGGTCGAGACCGTCGATCGCCGGCAGACCCCGGTCGATCAGTAGCACGTCGTACTCGCGGGTCAGCGCCTGGTGCAGGCCGGCCTGCCCGTCCCTGGCGAGGTCCACCTGGTATCCGCTGTCGCCCAGTAGCCGGCCCAGCATCCCACACAGCTCGGCGCTGTCCTCCACCACGAGAATCCGTGGAGGATCGTTCGCGAACAGGTCAGCCACCGTCCGATTATCCCGATCCCGGCGGGCAGAAGCCTCGGGATCGGACACCGGCGCCCCATCGGTCCCGCGACCGCCGATCGCCGGCACGCCGGCCGCGCCGGCCCACCACCGGGCCGGCTCCGCCTGCCGCGCCTCGATCCGCTCACCCACCACCGGTCAAGACTGGCGACCAATTCTTTGAGTCCCATGAGAGTTCCGAGCAGTCCCGGGCAGGCGCGGCAGCCTCCGCCGGGATCGCCCGGACCTACGTGACGTAGGGATTGATACATATATATACTTCGACTAGTCCGGGGAGCCCGTATTCGCATGACGGAAAGGAACCGAGGTGTTCGACCGGGTCCATGGGGAAGTCTTGTCACTGTTCCGAATCGTGATGGCCCTGCTGTTCCTGTGCCATGGCGTCGCTACCCTGTTCGGCGTGTTGGGCGGTGCCTTCGGCACCGGACACCCGGCCGCGGCCGGCTCCTGGCCCGGCTGGTACGCGGCGCTCATCCAGCTCGTCGCCGGAGCGCTGGTGCTGGTCGGGTTGGTCACCCGCCCGGCCGCGCTACTGGCGTCGGGCTCGATGGCCTACGCCTACTTCACGGTGCACCAGGAACGCGGGCTGTGGCCGATCCAGAACGGCGGGGAGCTGCCGGTGATGTTCTGCTGGTCGTTCCTGCTCATCGCCATCCTCGGCCCCGGCGTCTGGTCGGTGCACGCGCTGATCAGGAAGAGTCGCAAGGTGGCCAACGCCGAGCTGGTCGAGGCGTAGCAGCGCCCCGTCCCCCACTGCGCAGCGGTACCCCGGAGGACGTGTCCACACGAGAGCGCGGCCTCCGGGGAACGGCCGGTGCCGGCCGACCCCTACGGTGGTGTGCCGCGACGGTGGCGGGGATGCCTAGCGGGTTGTCGGACGACCGGATGGGAATCGCCATGCCGGTCGCGTCGATCCGGCAGCCGAGGCTTCGGCTCCAGCGGCACGATCGCGGCCTCTCCCGCACAGAAGGGGCAAGCGGAAGAGACGGTGACAGACTGCTCGGGCTGCAGGAAACATCGCGCCCGCCGAGGTCGCCGACGCCGTGCTCACCACTGACCGGCTCGACCGGGGCCGACACCGTCGAGATCGCCCGGCATTCCCGCCGCATCGCCTGGCAGAGCGCCACGGCAGGCATGGGGATGGGGATGGCGGTGGTGGCGACGGATTTCGCCGCGGCGGGCTATCTACCCCCGGTCGCGGGCGCCTTCCTGCAGGAGGGCATCGACATCCTCGTCATCGTCAACGCACTGCGCGCACTGAGCGGCGGGGTACGGAGCTAGTCATCGCCGGTCAGCGCCAGACCCGGGTGGTGGTCGGCGAGCCGACCGCCCAGCCACAGACCAGTCGGAGCGGCGCGCCGCGCCACCGTGCCTCCCACGCGCCCGCCCAGGCGGCCCGCTTACTGCGTTCGGCGACGTCGACCCCGGCGGCGACCGGGCCGCCAGCGGATGCGTTCACCGCCGCCCTCCCCGCCCGAATGCCGGCAGTTCTCTGACCGGCGCACCGGCGGTCAAGGGAAGCGGGGTACCGCCTTGTTCGAGTGTGGTCGTGCCGCTGCAAACAGCGTGCGGCGGCCGGGCGCCGGCACGTGAGACGTGCGGGGGGCCGGAACCCCGAACGAGTTCCGGCCCCCCTGTCGCGCCGCGGCCATCCGTCGTGGCGCGCACGGTTCAGCCCTCCTCCGACTCCCCGGCCAGGAATCCGGCTCCGGTGTTCTCCAGGCCGAACACCCGGATGCCCTGTTCGGCGTGTTCGTAGAGCTCGCTGCCGGCAGCGATCCACCGCTGCGCGTGCACCGCGCCGGACGCTGCCGACCGTGACATGAACCCCGACGCGTTGGCGACCTTGTACGCGGTCAGGATCCGGTGGGATTCCTGGGCGTACTTGACGACCTCGCCGGCATGGAACGAGAGTGCCCCCGCCGCGTCGAACAAGGCCGCGCCCTTCTTGCCTTCGCTCCAGTCCAGGCCGGCATTGGCCAGGTCGGCGCCGGCGGCTATGCCCGCGCAGATCGCCGAGCACGGGGTGAAGGCGAGGATCCCCGCCACGAACGAGGTGGCGCTGAGCAGGTTGTGCGGGTTCGATACCCAGTGCTTCACCTTGCCCCAGAAGCCGTGTGGTTTGTCATCCTTGCGCTCGGCCGGTTTCTTCGGCGGCGAGCACAGGTCCAGGTGCATGGAGCCGGAGAAGCAGGTCATGAACCACACGTTCTGCATCGCCGCCTGCTCCGCGATGTCCGGGTTGCAGGTCCACCCGGTGCACCGGGACCGGTGCACCGCGTGCGAGCCACTGGACCGGTGCGACGTCGACGACGAGTGGTGGTGCGAACTCGAGTGGTGGTGCGAATTTGAGCGGGTGGCCGCCTCGCGCTGCGACTTCAACCACTCCGACCAGCACTTCCCGGTGCAGTCCGCCGGGTACAGGCCGGACGGGTCGCTGAAGCTGGCCGGATTGTCGGCGGCGTAGCCGTACGGGTTGGCGGTTTCGGGCTTGTCGTTGTTGTCCATCGGGTCGGGTGAGACGAACCGCCCGATGCTCGGGTCGTAGTAGCGGGCGTCCAGCAGGTCCAGTCCGGTGGAGTCGTCCCGCACCTTGCCGAGGAAACCACGGTCGCCCGGGATCTGCCCGGCGGCGGTGCGCAACCCGCCGTAGGGCAGGTACCGCTGCCGGGTGACCGTACCGGCGGCGCTGACCGCCAGCTGTTCGGAGCCCTGGGTGTCTGCGGCGAGCCAGCTGAATCCTGCCGGTGTGCGTTCCGCGACGGTGGAGCCGTCCGCCCCCGACGTGTAGTAGCGGGTGGCGGTGGGGGTGCCGCCGGTCGTGGTCAGTTCGGTGTTGTCGAGGAACAGGGTGGTCGAGCCGGAGTCGTTGCGCAGCAGCCGGTTGCCGTCCGCGTCGTACACGAACGACGCGGTCTTCCCGGCGACGGTCACGCTGTCGAGCTGGTCGTCCACGCTCCAGCTGAGGCTGGCGGTGGTGCCACCGGCGGTCCTGGTGGCCAGGTCGCCGTTGGCGTCATAGGTGTAGCTGTCGCTCCCCACCGCGGACACCGCGTGCGGGTGCACGGAACCGGGGCCCTGGCTCGGGTAGGTGTAGTTCGTCGCGGTGCCGTTGCTGGTGCTCGCCGTGATGTTCCCGGCGGCGTCGTAGCTGTAGGTGAGGCTGTAGGGTACCGGGCCCGCGGAGTCGACCGGGTGCCCGCAGCCGGTGCTGTTGGTGTACGCGGAGATCAGGCGCTGCCGGCCGTCGTAGCCGAAGCACTGGTTCTGGTTGGCCACCCGGTCGGCGATGCTGACCACGTCGCCGGCGCTGTCATAGGTGTACCCGTCGTCCTGCACCGTGGTGCCGTCGGTCAGGGTCTGGATGGTCGACAGCCGGTTCGTGGTCGCTTCGTAGGCGTACCGGCGCTGCAGGGTGGAGCTGTACTGCCGGCCGGCCAGCTTGCCGTCGCCGGCGAAGCTGGTGCCGGCCACGTAGGTGGCCAGCGGGCTGACAAGGGTGTTGGGCAGGCCCAGGTCGGTGTAGTTCTCCGTGACGGTCTCCTTCGGCAGCCCGCCCGCCGGTGGGTAGGTGACCGACGTCTGGTGATCCGCCGCGTCGTAGCCGTAGTCGAACTCGTACGTGCCGGCAAGCCCGGTCGGCGCCGGGATCGTCCAGGTCCGGCTCGTCACCCGGTACCGCGCGTCGTAGCCGGTGACCGCCACGGTGTACGCCTGGCTGCCCGCGTAGCTGGTCGAGGTGGCCAACTGGCCGACGCCGCCGGAGACGGTGTCGTAGGTCCGTGCCGTCAGCTGGGTACCGGTGCCGGCGTCACCGGACCAGGTACCGGTCACCCGGCCGAGCTCGTCGTAGGCCGTGGAGACCTTCTGCCCCTTGGCGTCCACCGTGGCGACGAGGTTGCCGGCCAGGTCGTAGCTGTCGGTGGTCTTTCCGATGTCCGGATCCACCCTGGTCAGCTTCTGCCCGAGCCAGTCGTAGGTGTACGTGGTGACGTTGCCGTTCGGGTCGGTGATGCTGGCCACGTTCCTGTGGTCCGGCGTGTAGGTGTACGTGGTGTCCTGGTGGGTGGAGGCGTCCAGGTAGTTCTGCACCTTGACGGTCTTGTCGAACACGTCGGTCCAGGTGACCACCTGCCCGCCGGTCGGCGGCACGGTGACGGTGTGGTCGCCGTGGTCGGTGGTGGTGGTGCGCCACAGCTCGGTGCCGGCGGACCTGGCCACCTCCGTGGTCTTCTGCTTCAGCGCGTCGTAGCTCGTGGTGGTATAGACCGGGATCGCGGACTCGGCCGGGTTGAGCAGTCCGGAGCCCGGGGCGGCCGAGTTGTAGAACTCCTCCGACTTCAGCGCCTCCAGGCCCCGGCTGTCGTAGCGCGTGACGGTGACCTCACGCCCGCCGGCCTGCGGCGAGGCCGTCTGGGTCTCGACCGGCTCGGCGAAGCCGTCCTCGTACTCGTCGCTGGTCAGCCACACCGCCCCCGATCCGGTACCGGACTGCAGTTGCTTCGTGGTGACCACGGTCGGCCCGGTCGGCGGGCTGATCCCGGTCGCCGGGACGGTGTAGCTGTAGCTGTAGGACGGGGTGCCGCCCGAACGCGGCTCGGTCGGCCGCCAGACCGCGGTGACCCTGCCCAGCGCGTCGTAGTCGGTCTCGGTGATCCGGCCGTTGACGTCGGAGACCTTGGTCGGCTCACCGAACGCCGGACTGGTCCAGGTCGTGGTGGAGTGGCCCTTGGGGTCGGTCACGGTGACCCCGTCGACCGGGTACCCGACGGCCGGGGCGTAGGTCGTCGTGGTGGTGTGGTGCAGCGCGTCGGTGGCGGTCAGCGCCCGGCCCTCGTCGTCGTAGGTCTTCCACTGCGAGCTGTACGTGGTGTCGTCGACGTACGAACGCACCTCGGTCGGGTTGCCGTCGTACGGCTTGTTCACCGTGTCATCGGTGGACGTCGCCCCGTCGTAGAGGGTCACGGTGCGGGACAGGACCGGCCCGGTGCACGAGTTCTGGTGCACCTCGACCGTCTCCGGGTAGGAGATCATCCAGCGCCAGTCGTCGGTGTTGCGGGCGTAGCCGGTCGTGGTGCACGTGGTGTCGGTGGACACCGCCGCGTCGCCCAGGTCCGTCTCGGTCGACACCACACCGTAGGAGTCGTACGTGTCATCGGTCTCGCTGACCCGCCAGCCGCCGCCGTCGAGCAGGTCCCGGCTGAGGTGCCTGGCGGTGCGGACCATGTGCGCGTTGTGCAGCCCCGGTCCGTTGGCCGTGATGCCCGAGTCCCAGTAAGTCCAGCGCTGCGACGCCAGTTCGGTGGAGGTGCCGTCCGCGTTGAGCCGGTACCTGCGCTCCTGAAGCTGTTTGCCCTCCAGGAAGTGCGAGTCGGGGTAGGTGTTGCCGTCGTAATCGGGCAGCGACACGCTCTTGTTGGTGCCGTCCTCCATGACGTTCTGGTCCATGCCCCGGAAGTAGGAGGTGGTGGTGACCGTCCGTTCGGGGTTCGCCCCGGACCCCTCGACCACCCGCACCCCGTCGTAGCCGCGCCAGTCGCCGTAGGACTTCTCGTCGTCCGGGGTCAGCATGCCCTCGTCATGGTGCCAGCCGGCTCCGTCCAGGTAGGTGTAGGTGCTCACCCGGTCGGGTTGGCCGCCGACGTGGTCGGTGTCCTTGACCGACAGCACCACGTACTTGTGGAAGATGCCCCAACCAGCGTCCGCGCCCTCCGGCTTGAAGTACTGCGGGTAGCACTCGTCGGTGTTGGAGTCCCAGTGCCCGTTCTTCTTGTCGTACCAGCTGGTCCAACCGGACGCTCCGGTACCGCCGGTGAAGCACCCGTTCTGGTGCCCGTAGGCGATGTCGGTCTCACCGCCGTACGCGTTGTGGATGGCGGTCACCCGGCGCATCGACAGCGGCCGCACCCCCAGGCTGGTGTTGTAGTCCACCCGGTTGTTGTAGTTCGTGCCGTCGAATGAGGTGACCGCGTCCCGGATGGTGCCGCCCACATATCCGATCTCGCGGACGTAGTCCAGCCACAGCTGCGGATCGGACCCGTCGCTGTTGGCCGGGAACGAGTGCTTCAACTGCCACTTGGTCACCTCGTCGTACCCGCCCGAGCCGTTGCGCACGTACGCCTGGATCGAGTCCAGCATGTCGCTGATGAAGAAGGTCGGCGAGTGCTTGCTGCACGAGCTGGAGCACAGCAGGTCGGTCGGCACGTCCGGGTACGAGGTCGGCGAGGCGGCCTGCGTCGGGCAGGTCGGCTCCGGCGTGGTGTCCGGGTCGTCGACCGCCACCCGCTGGGTGCAACGGTTGTAGTTCTGGAACGTCACGTACGCCGGCGCCGGCACGTCCGCCGTCGTCACCTTCCCGTACTCGATCTTCGCCAGGTAGCCGCCCCTGATGTAGCTCAGCACGTTGCCGGAGGACGCGCGCTTGTAGCTGTTGGTCTCGGTGTTGTAGAAGAACACCTGGTAGATATCGTTCGGGCTTTCGATCTCGTCGACGTTCCACCGGTAGGTCTGCTGGCAGGAGGCCAGGTTCGACTGGTGGCACGGCTCCCCCGAGTCGTCGCTGACCACCGGGACGGTCCAGTTCGAGTTCGTCGGCGTCGCGGTGGACCGGCGCTGGTCCTGCCCGTAGCCGAGGAAATACCGGGTGCCATCCAATGTGGACACTTCCCAGTACTCGCCGTCGTTGTCCCCGTTCGGCCCGCCGGTGTGGTGGTCGATCCGGTACGACTGGTCGTCCTTCATCCGGTACGAGCCGTCGGCCGCCTTCAGCAACTCGCTGGTGTGCCCGCCGATGGAGATGACGTACGACGCGGCCGCCGGGTCGCCGGAGTACGGCGACGCCCAGCACAGATCACCCCAGGTGGCATGCCCGTCCAGCGAACACGGCTTGTACTGGCGCTCGATGTAGGGAAGGTTGATGTCCCAGCCCTGCCCGACCCAGGACACCTGGTTGTTGCTGTTGGACGTGCGCCCGTCCACGGTCCCCGAGTTGTAGCTCAGGGACAGGTCCGGCGCCTGTCCGTACGGCGGCGGCGGCAGTTCGATCGGGTAGGTGTACGTGAAGTCGCCTCCCGAACCGCCCGCCGTCCACTTCTGCGCGACGTTGAGGTCGGTGGCCCGGTAGTCGCCGCTCTCGCTGGAGGTTCCGGAGTCCAGGACGACCACGGTGTCGGTGCCGGAGAGGTTCACGGTCGCGGCCATCGTACGCGTGGTCACGTTGTTGTCCGCCGGCAGCGGCGTGCCGCCGGTGCACCCGGTACCGGTTGGGGCCGTGGCGCACCGGCCGGGCAGGCTCACCAGCCGCAACCGGTCCGCGTAGTCGGCCCCGTACGCCTGGGCGAACCGCGAGTAGTCGACGGTCAGCCGCACCGCCCCCGCGGCCTGCTGGCCATCGGCCCGCCGCAGCGACATCGCCAACCCGACGCCCGCGCCCAACGTCGCCGCCGTCGCGCGGTCCAGGCTTCGCGCCGTCACCTTCGCCGGCACCGACGTGCCCGTGCCATCCGGCAGCGCCTTCGCGGCCGAGGTTGCCCCGCTCCGGCCGGCCGCGCCGGTGAGGGCCGCGACCGTCACCGGCAGGCCGCCCAGCTTCACCGGTGCTCCGGTACCGGGGGGCGGCACGGTCACCGTCGCCGACTGCGCCGCCGGGTACGACGGCGCGGCCAGCGGCGCCGCCGGCCGGTCCGGATCGGCCACCGCCCGGACCTTCGGGGCGCCGCGCCCCGCAACCGAGGCGCTCACCGCGCCCGGTGGTGCCGCCGGCGGGTGCTTGCGCGAGGCTTGCGCCGCGGCCGCGTCGGGCGTGGTGGCCAGCACACCGGCCACCAGCGAAACGCTGGCGATGACGACCAGCGGCGAAGTTCTGAAGACCCGCGAATACCAGTCGCGGGGACGTTGTCGAGGCATCGCTACTCCCGGGGATCGGCACGCGTGGTGGTCGCACGCTCGGATCAAAGATGTCGATGGTGGCGACATCATGAACGCTTGGCCTTGCCAACCGCCTTGCCAACCCGGCGCGATCAGGGCAGGCGACCGTGGGGCCGACCGGCCCGGTCCTTTCCCCGTCCGTCAACGGGGCGCCCGGCCCCGTGAGCGGTCAGCCTCCGTCGAACTGGAGGCTCCAGACGGTGATGTCGACCTGCGACGTGCTGCCGTCGTAGAGAGCACCTTGGCGTAGCCGATCCGCTCGTCGAACAACCCGTGCGGCTCGTAGGCCACGCCGCCGTAGATCCCCGGGCCAGCGAACGCGGAGCGACCCGGCACCGGACCGGCAACCGGCCGGCCAGCACCGTGCGACGCCCGGATCGACCCGCACAACCGAGGTGCCGCCGTTTCGAAAGTTCCGGAAGCACGGGCAGCCAGCTCGCCGTCGAATCGCCGGAACCATCGAGCGGGCCTGCCGGAAGGCGCACGATGAGTCGTCGCTGACCACAAATGACAGGAATCGGCAAGGGCGCACGCCGAGATCAAACCGTTCCGAAATCTTCCGGAAACTGTTGTCATCGACGCGAGTTCGGCTCATACTTTCGGCGTCGGCAAATTCGATAATTGTCGATGCACATCACCCATCGCAATCCGCTCCCCGGCCGGTTTGCCACAAACACCGGAACCGTGCTGCCCGGGCGGCCCGTCCGCGGTGCAGAAGCCAGCCGCGAGAAGGAGGAACACACGCAGATGAACGACGCTCCCGCCCCATCCAGAAGCCGCCGACGCAGCCGGCTGCGGCTGCTCCTCGGCGGCGCCTGCGTCGCCGCGGTGGTCGCGGCGGTCCTGCCGGGCATCGCCAACGCGGCGACGCAGATCTGCTCCCCCCAGACCGGAACCAACGGGGGCAACTACTACTCGTTCTGGAACAACGGCCAGGGGTCATCGTGTATCACGCTGAACTCGGGCACCAGCTACTCCAGCCAGTGGAGCAACATCGGCGACTGGGTCGGCGGCGTTGGCTGGAACCCCGGCAGCACCAGCCGCACGATCAGCTACACCGGGAACCTGAGCGGTTCCGGCGGCACCGCGCTGATGACGCTCTACGGCTGGTCGACCAACCCGCTGGTCGAGTACTACGTCATCGACAACTGGATCGGCTCGCCGAACCGGGCCGGCACCTACATGGGCCAGGTCACCAGTGACGGCGGCACGTACGACATCATCGAGCACCAGCAGGTCAACCAGCCCTCGATCCAGGGCACCGCGACCTTCAACCAGTACCTGGCGATCCGGACCTCGCCGCGAAGCGGCGGCGGGACGATCACCTTCTCCAACTTCGTCAACGCCTGGGCCAGCCACGGCATGAACCTGGGCTCGATGAACTACCAGATCATGGCGACCGAGGCCTGGGGCGGCGGCAGCGGCAGCTCCAGCGTCACCATCGGTGGCGCTCCGCCGACCACGGCACCGCCGACCACCGCACCGCCGACCACCGCACCGCCGACCACCGCCCCGCCGACGAGCCCCCCGCCGACCAACGGTGGCGGCAGTGGCTGCCGCGCCACCTACACGCCGGTCAACAGCTGGCCGGGTGGCTTCCAGGCGACGGTGACCGTGGCCAACGCGGGATCGTCCACACTCAACGGTTGGACCGTGCACATGACCCTGCCGAGTGGGCAGAGCATCACCCAACTCTGGAACGGTGTGAACAGCGGTACGAGCGGGGCGGTCACGGTGAAGAACGCCTCGTACAACGGAACGATCGCAGCCGGCTCCTCGACCACGTTCGGGTACACCGGCAACGGGGACGGGTCGCAGACCCCGAGCAGCATCAGCTGCACGAGCCCCTGACCCGACGGCTTTATCCGCAACACCCGCCGGGCCGGCCTGGAGTACTCCGGGCCGGCCCGGCCGGGTCTCGGTGAGCCCGCTGGGCACGACCAACACCATCCGTGCGACGATGGCGGCCGGGAAACCCTCGACAGCGAGGACTATCCGCCCGCGATCCGGCGGTCGGCCACCGGGACCTGCTCGCGGTGCATGTGCGCTACACCGCGGCGGCGTGCCTGGCCGAGGAACTGGGCTACGCGCTGATCGCAACGGCGTGGAACATGACCGCCGACCTGACCCTCGACCTGGACTCGGCCGGTGACGAACAGCGCCTCGGCTTCGCGGCCTGGGGTGCCCGTCTCCACTGGTTCGGGCCGATGGGCACCGCGGAATCCACGCGCGGGCTCGGCTTCGGCGCGGTACTGCTGCGGCGTTGCCTGCGGGACCTGCGCGCGAACGGCGCACGCCGGGCCGAGATCGGCTGGGTGGGCCCCAAGCGCTTCTACCTGCTCACGGTGGGCGCGACGGTCGGCCGGGTGTTCTGGCAGTACGGCCGCGATCTGGTCGCCGATCGGGCGTGAGGTGCGGTCAGCGGCCGAGCGACGAACTGCTGCCCGACGCGCCGGCGAGCGGGGTGGCGACCACGGACCGGCGCTGCGGGTAGAAGCAGGCGTGCTCCTGGGCGGTGTCGCCGAGATGGCCCAGTTCGGGGGCCTCGGTGCGGCACCTGTCGGTGACGAACGGGCAGCGGGCGGCGAACAGGCAGCCGCTTTCCGGCTGGGACTCGTCCAGCGGCTCGGTGGGGGCCAGCCGGTCGGCACCCGGCTGTTCGAGCCCGTGCAGCACGGGGATCGCCGACAGGAGGCACTGGGTGTAGGGGTGCACCGGATCGGCCAGCACGGTCTCGGTCGGACCATGCTCGACGATCTTCCCGCGGTAGATGACGTACAGCTCGCCGTCCGCCCCGATGTACCGCGCGGTGGCCACGTCGTGGGTGATGAACAGCACGCTGACGCCGAGAGTGGAGCGCAGCGTGCGCAGCAGATTCAGGATGCCGAGCCGCAGCGATACATCGATCATCGACACGGCCTCGTCGGCCACCAGGGCGGCGGGATCGACGGTCAGCGCCCGCGCGATGACCACCCGCTGACGCATGCCGCCGGAGAGCTGGTGCGGGAAGCGCGGCAGCACGTAGCCCGGGTCGAGCCCGACCAGGTCGAGTACCTCGCGGGCCCGCTTATCGATCCAGGCCCGGGACTGACCGGTCTGCCGGGCCCGCAGGGCGAGCGGGTCGTACAGGATCGACTCCACCGTACGGGTCGGGTTGAGCGCCGAGTACGGGTCCTGGTGAATCATCTGTACCCGCCGGAAGTGGGGAGCCCGCTTGCGCGGCGCCAGCCCGGCCAGCGGTACGCCGCCCACGACCAGCTCCCCGGAGTCGAAGGACTCCACGCCGGCCAGGATCCGGCCGAGGGTGGTCTTCCCGCAGCCGGACTCGCCGATGAACGACGCCGCCCCGCCGGGCGGGATGCGGAAGTCGATGCCACGCAGCGCCCGTACGGTACGACCGGCCAGCACGTCGCCGCGCGCGTGGAAGGACTTGACGATGCCGCGGGCCTCGATGGCGCCGGCAGGCGACCGGTTCTGGTCAGTCACGGGTAACCTCTCTCGTTGCCTGCTGGTCCTCGGCACCGGCGGCGTGGCAGGCCACCAGCCGCCCGGAACCATCGGCGACCGGCGCGAGCGGCGGCCGTTCGGCCACGCACGCCGCCAGCTGCCGCTCCGCGTACACCGCACAGCGTTCCCGGAAGACGCAGCCCCGGGTCGGGATCGTCGCCAGCGTGGGTGGGCGGCCGGGCAGCGGCCGGGCAGCGGTCAGATCGCCGGAGACCCGCGGGATCGCGTTGATCAGCCCGCGGGTGTACGGGTGCTCCGGCGCGCCCAGGACCTCCGCGGTCTCCCCCTGCTCGACCAGCACCCCGCCGTACATGACCGCGATGCGTTCGGCGACCTCCGCGACGACCCCGATGTCGTGCGTGACCAGGAGCGTGGTGAGCCCGCGTTCGGTGTGCACCGCGCGTACGATCTTCAGCACGTTCGCCTGGGAGATCATGTCGAGCGCGGTCGTCGGCTCGTCCAGTACCAGCACGTGCGCGTTCAGCACCAGAGCGAACATGATTCCGACGCGTTGCCGCATCCCGCCGGACAGTTCGTGCTGGTAGGAGTCCAGCACCCGGGCCGCGTCCAGCCCCATGCGCGCCAGCAGCTCCCTGGCCGAGCGCACCAGCGCGGCGCGGTCCCTGACCCCGTGTGAGCGGCCCAGGTCGAGCAGCTGCTTGCCGACGGTCTTGAGCGGGTTGAGCGAGTTCTGCGCGGCCTGGAAGACGTAGCCGATCTGTCCGCCGCGGGCCGCCCGGAGGCTGGCCGGGGGCAGCTGGACCAGGTCGCCGAGCCCCTCGACCTGGATAGAGCCGGCGGCGATCCGCCCCGGTCGCTGCACCGCGCCCAGCAGCGACAGCGCCAGCGTCGACTTGCCGGAACCGGACTCGCCGACCAGCCCGGTGATCGTGCCCGGCGGCAGGTGGAGGTCGACGCCGGACACCGCGGGCAGCTCGCCCGCGGGCGTCCGGTACACGATGGTCAACTCGCGGACGGTCACCGCCGGTGGCGCGGTCGCCACGGTACTCGCGGTCGTCTGGGTCGTCGCGGTCACTCAGTCCTCCCGCAGCCGGGGGTTGAACACCTCGTCCATCGCGTCCACCAGCAGCACGACGCCGAGGGTGAGCAGCAGGATCGCGACGAGCGGGGAGAGCAGGTAGGCCAGTCCCTGGCCGGTCTGGGTCACGCCGTTCTGCACCGCCTGGTTGATCATGACTCCCCAGTTGTTCTCATTGAATGGCAGCACGCCCAGGAAGAACAGACCGACTTCCAGGTAGATGTAGACGGTCACGCTGATCAGCAGGTTCATCGCGACGTACGGCGCGACGTTGGGCAGCAGTTCCTTGCGCACCACGTGCGCGGTGGACAGCCCGAGCCCACGGGCCGCCTCGATGAAGCCACGCTCGCGCAGGGACAGGGTCTGCGACCGCACGGCGCGGGCGAGGCTGCCCCAGCCGGTGACGCCGAGCACCAGGCCCATGGTGAGCGGGTTCGAGTACTTCCACAGCGTGGAGAGCACGAGCAGCAGGGGCAGCCCGGGGATGGTGATGACGAAGTCGGTGATCCGCATCAGCACAGAGTCCGGTCCGCCGCGCCGGTACCCGGCGTACAGTCCGATGCCGGTACCGACGATCACCGTACAGGCCGCCGCGATCACCGAGGCCACCAGCACGTACCGGCAGCCGGTGATCAGCAACGCGAGCACGTCCGTGCCCTGGAAGTCCGTACCCAGCAGATGGGACCAGCCCGGCCCGGCGTAGGCGTCGCCCGGGTCGGTCGGCAGGTTCGCCGGGTACAGGAACGGACCGACGACGCCCACCACCACGAACACCGCGACGATCACGGCACCGGCGATGCGGGTCGGCTTGCGGCGCAGCACCCGCCACAGGTTGCGCCAGAAGCCTCGGCGGGCCGGCGTGAGCGCCGGGGTGTTTCCGGTCGGGATCTCGACTGCGGTCACCATGGCTACGCCACCGCCTCCCCGCCGCGACGCACCCGTGGATCGATCGCGGTGTACAGCAGGTCCGCCACCACGTTGGCGACGATCACCGCGGCCGTGATCAGCAGGAACGTGGCGTTCATCGTCGAGTAGTCGCGGTGGCCGATGCTGTTGATCAGGGTGATGCCCATTCCCGGGTAGTTGAACGCCTTCTCGATGAACACCGCGCCGCCGAACATGAAGCCGATGGTCAGCGCGAAGATGGTGAACAGCGGCAGCAGCGCGTTGCGGGCGATGTAGCGCAGGCGTGTGGTGCGGCTCAGTCCGCGCAGTTCGGCGGCGAGGACGAAGTCGTCGCCGAGCACCGAGATCACGCTGGATCTCATGGTGAGCAGGTACGACCCGAACATGGACAGCGCGTAGGCCAGCGCCGGCAGGGTCGCGTGGCTGACCAGCGAGGCGAGGTACGGCCCGTTGAAGCCCGGATCGACCAGGATGTCGACGTTGCCGTCGGTCGGGAAGACCGGCCAGATCACGGTGAACACCGTGATCAGTACCAGCGCCATGACGAACTGCGGGATGGCGTGGAACAGTGATCCGGTGATCGTCAGGGCGTCACCGATCCCGCTGCTGCGGCGGGTCGCCGCCACCACCCCGAGCACCGTACCCAGGGCGAAACTGATCAGGATGCCGGCGAAGACCAGGCCGATCGTCCACTTCGCTCCGGTGAGCACCTCGGCCGACGCGCTCACGCCGAGCGTCTGGGTGGACCGGCCGAAATCGAAGTGCAGCAGCCGCCAGAGGTAGTGCGTGTACTGGTCCCAACCCGACCCGGTGGGCAGGAAGCCGTAGGTGAGCCGGGTGGCGTTGCGCGCCGCGTCCGGCGACATGCCCTGCTGCACCAGGTTCTCGTACTGCGCCGCCACCGGATCGCCGGGCATCAGCCGGATCAGGAAGAACGTGAACGTCGCCACGACCCAGATCATCACGAGCGCGCGTACCAGATGGCCCGCCAGCCGCAACAGCAGGTTTCTCACTCGAGGTCACCTTCGTTCCGCACACATCACGCGTATTCGATCATGACAGCCCCTGGGGCGCCCGGTCGATCCCGCGACGCCCCAGGGGCGACCGGTCTGGCTCGGCGCGCCGCCAGACGCGCCGAGCCAGACAGGTCGGACGACTGGTCTGGGTCGCGGCGCGGCGTCAGACGCGCCGAGCCAGACCAGTCGGACACAGCATTCCGACCGCCGGCCCCTACTTGGCCTTGGCCTTGATGTAACCGAGCTGCATCCAGACGCCCTGCGGCTGGCGCAGCACGTCGGAGTCGTTCGGCGGGAAGCCGGTGAAGTGGTTGGTGTTGACGAAGTTCTGGTTCACGTAGTCCCACATGGCGATCGCGGGGACCTGGTCGTTGGTGAACGCCGCCAGCTTCGCCACGATCTGCTTCTGCTGGTCCGTGCCGACCTGGGAGAGCTGGTTGGTGAGCTCGCCCGGGTTGACCGTGCCGAGGCCCGGCACGTCGGCGGTCTCCGCCTCACCGATCCAGTTGCCGCTCTGCCCGGGCGCCGAGTGCGCGACCCCGCCGCCGGTGCCCAGCGCCCAGCCGTTGGCCGAGCCGTACAGCCGCTGGTAGATGTTGTACGCGGACGGGCCCAGCGCGGTCAGCCACCAGGACACCGTGAACTTTCCCGCCGCCAGGTCAGACAGGTAGGTGGCGTAGTCGGACGAGGCGGTCACCTTGGCGTCCACCCCGGCCGCGTTGAGCTGGGCCGCCACGTTGCTCGCCCCGGACGTCCAGTCGTTGAAGTCGCTCGTGGTCTGGATCGGCACCGTGAACGGCTTGCCGTCCGGCAGCGTCCACTTGCCACCCGCCTGCTTCAGCCCGGCCTGCTGGAACTCGCTCGCCGCCTTGGCGGTGTCCACGCTGTACGCGTTGAGGCCGGAGGTGTCCACGCCCCACCCCTGGATCTGCGCGGCCGTCAGGCCGGTCGGGTACGGTGACGCCTTGCCCGACGAGGACTCGCCGACCTTGGTCACCTGGGCCCGGTCGATCAGGTACGCCAGCCCGCGGCGGACGTGCACGTTGTCGAACGGCTTCTTCGACTCGTTGAAGACCAGCGACGCCTGCACCGGGCTCGCCCCGCTGACCACCTGGTTGCCCTTGACCGCGAGGATCTTGTCCAGCTGGCTCTGCGAGACGGCCACGTAGACGCTGCCGTCGATCTCGCCCTTGAGCAGCAGGTTCACGATGGTCGAGTTGTCCTGGTAGTTCTTGATCACCACCTGGGAAGGCGCGATCTTATCCGCGTCGTAGAAGTACTTGTTCTTCGTCAGCAGGGCCTCGGACGTGGTGACCCGGGTGAGCGTGAACGGACCCGCCGAGACGTCCTTGTCCGGACCCCAGCCGATCAGCTTCTTACCCAGGGCGGTGATCGTGTCCTGGGCGGCCTTGGCGTCCGACGCGCTGCCGGTGAGCGCGGTGTGGATCGTGTCCCAGATGGTGCTCGGCACCTGGGCCGACCACACGTGCGCGGGCAGCACGTACATGGTCATCACGTTGGCGAACCAGGTGTTCAGCGGCTTCGTCGCATTCTGGTCGAACTCGACGGTCTTGTCGTCGATGACCTTGACGTCCACGGTCCCGCCCGCGGTACCCGGGATGGCGGCGAAAGCCGAGCCGCCCTCGGCGTACGCGACGGCGGCGGACAGCTTGAGGTCGTCCGCGGTCACCGGCTTGCCGTCCGACCACTTCGCGTTCGGCTGGATGTGCACCGTCAACTTCGTGCCGTCAGAGGACAACTCCCAGCTCTTGGCGATGGCTGGGTAGAACTTGTTCGGGTCGGTCGGGGTGTTCTTCGCCCACCCCAACATCATGGCGTTGTAGCCACGGAACGAGTTGGTCGACTGGTTGTAGGGGTTTATCGGCGCCTTCGGGTCGATATGGGTGAGGATCGCGGTGAAGGTTCCCCCGCCCTTCGATGAGCTGCTCGAGGACGAGCAGCTCGTCGCGGTGAGCGCGGCGCACAGGGCAAGCACCGTCGCCGCTACTGCGGTTCTTCTCATGGAGAGCGCTCCGGGTTAGGTGTGGCTCGGACTCTGGGTGAACACGGCCATAGCGACCGTTCGATACTCTCCAGGATCTTGGCACAGCTGAAACTAATCTTCCAGACCGCCGACGTTAAGGAGAATTTCTTCCGCGTTGTCGAACGGGTGAGCGCCGCACCGGCAGCGACCCCGCCGACACGTCGCTGACCTCGGCAAACGCCGGAAATCCCGGCCGGGTGATCGCTCACGCGAGCCCGCCGTGACGCGGTGCGGGGTGCCCGGCGCGAAGGTAACAGTCCGGC
>JBDZVD010000032.1:0-59490 GCA_040255525.1 Micromonosporaceae bacterium
GACTGCGACGTGCTGCAGGCCGACGGCGGCACCCGCACCGCCGCCATCACCGGCGGCTATGTGGCGGTCGCCGACGCGGTCAACTGGCTGGCCCGGCAGCACGCGCTGTCCGGCAAGCCGGAAGAGGCGCTGCACCGGTCGGTGGCCGCGGTCAGCGTGGGCATCATCGGCGGCCAGCCCCGGCTCGACCTCTGCTACGAGGAGGATGTCATCGCCGACGTGGACATGAACATCGTGTGCACGGGCACCGGCGACTTCGTCGAGGTGCAGGGCACCGGCGAGCAGGCGGTGTTCAACCGCGCCGAACTCGACGCGCTGGTCGACCTCGGCGCCGCCGGCTGCGCGGCGCTGACCGAACTGCAGCGCAAGGCGTTGGCCTCGTGAAGATCCTGCTCGCTACCCGCAGCAGCAGCAAGCTCGCCGAACTGCAGCGTATCCTCATCGATGTCGCGCTCGTCGGCCTCGCCGACGTGCCGGCCTACGAGGAGGTGCCGGAGAGCGGGCTCACGTTCGAGGACAACGCGCTCATCAAGGCGCGGGAGGGCGCGGCGCGCACCGGACTGCCCACCGTCGCCGACGACTCCGGGCTGGCGGTGGACGCGCTGAACGGGATGCCGGGGGTCTTCTCCGCGCGCTGGTCCGGCCGGCACGGCGACGACCTGGCGAACCTGTCGCTGGTACTGGCTCAGGTCAGCGACGTACCGGACGGGGCGCGCGGCGCGTCGTTCGTGTGCGCGGCGGCGCTGGTGCTACCGGACGGTCGTGAGTGGACGGTCCGCGGCGAGATGACCGGCCGGCTGGTCCGCGAACCCCGCGGGGACGGCGGGTTCGGGTACGACCCGATTTTCGTGGCCGACGGCGAGACCCGGACGAACGCCGAGCTGTCACCGGCCGAGAAGGACGCGATCAGCCACCGCGGCAAGGCGTTCCGCGTGCTGGCGGGCGTCATCACCAAGGAACTCTGAGGTAGCCCGCGCGCTCGACCCGCGGTGACCGGCCGGGCGGCGCCCGCCATGGGGGTGAGCTGCCGGCTACCGCAGCGGGCCGACCGCCTCCTCGACGGCGGTACGCAGTGCGGTGCCGCGGATCAGGTCGCGGGCGGCTTCCAGTACCGGCGCGAGGTAGATGTCCGGCCCGGGCTCACCGGCGAACGGAGTCAACGCCGCCATGGCGATCCGCCCCGCGGGCGAGGCGGTGAGTGGGGCGCGCAGTTGCAGCCCCCGTACGCCGGCCAGCAACTCGACCGCGAGCAGGCTGGTCAGGTTGTCCAGCACGGTACGCAGCTTGCGGGTGGCGGCCCAGCCCATGCTCACGTGGTCCTCCTGCATGCCGCTGGTGGGCAGCGAGTCCACGCTCGCCGGACCGGCCAGCCGCCGGTTCTCGGCGACGATCCCGGCCGCGGTGTACTGCGCGATCATCAGCCCGGAGTTGACCCCGGCGTCCGGGCTGAGAAACGGCGGCAGGTCCCGGGACCGGCACACGTCGAGCAGCCGGTCCACCCGGCGCTCGGAGATCGCACCCACCTCGGCGGCCGCGATGGCCAGGAAGTCCGCCGCGAAACCCAGCGGGGCGCCGTGGAAGTTACCGGTCGACTCCACCCGGCCGTCCGGCAGGACCACCGGATTGTCCACAATAGACACAAGCTCGCGGCCGGCCACCGCCGTCACGTGGTCCAAGGTGTCCCGGGCCGCCCCCGCGACCTGCGGCGCGCACCGCATCGAGTACGCGTCCTGCACCGCGTGCGACATGTCGTTCCGGTGGCTGTCCATGATGGTCGAGTCCCGGAGCAGCCGGAGGATGTTGGCGGCCGAGACCGCCTGGCCCGGGTGCGGCCGGATGGCGTGCAGTTCCGGTTGGAACGGCCGGTCGCTGCCCAACATGGCCTCGATGGACAGTGCCGCGGTCAGGTCGGCCATGGTGAACAGGTGGGCCGCGTCGGCGCCGGCCAGCAGCAGCATCCCGAGCATGCCGTCGGTACCGTTGATGAGCGCGAGCCCCTCCTTCGCCGACAACCGGATCGGTCGCAGGCCGGCCTGGCGCAGCGCTTCATCGCCGGTCACCCGGGAGCCGTCCGCGCCGAGCACCCAGCCCTCGCCGAGCAGCACCAGCGCGCAGTGGGCCAGCGGCGCCAGGTCACCGGACGCGCCCAGCGAGCCGTGCTCCGGCACCCACGGGGTGACGTCGTTGTTGAGCAGGTCGATGAGGGCCTGGGCGACCAGCGGCCGCACCCCCGAGCGGCCCATGGCCAGCGACCGCACCCGCAGCAGCATCATCGCCCGGACCACCTCGGGCGGCATCGGCGCCCCGATCCCGGCCGAGTGCGAGCGGATCAGCGCGTGCTGGAGTTCCGACCGCCGCTCCGGGGCGATCGAGGTGTCGGCCAGCGCCCCGAACCCGGTGGAGACACCGTAGACGGGGCGACCGTCCCGCTCGATCGCGTCGACGAGCTGCCGGCTGGCGGCCATCGCGTCGAGCGCGGCCGGGGCCAGCGTGACCCGGGCGCCGTGGCGGGCGGTCGCGATCACCTCGGCGGGCGACAGCCCGGTGGGCGTGATCGTGATGGTGGTGGTGCTCGTCATTTCGGTTCTCCGCCCTGAATTACCTGGTGTATCAGTGGTACTCCCGGCCGGTAGGCCAGGTGGACATGGCTCGGCGCGTCCAAGATGGACAGATCCGCCCGCGCGCCGACGTCGAGGTGCCCGATGTCGTGCCGGCGAAGCGCGCGGGCGCCGCCGGCGGTGGCGGCCCACAGCGCCTCGGCCGGCGTCATGCGCATCTCGCGCACCGCGAGGGCGACGCAGAACGGCATCGACGAGGTGTAGGACGAACCCGGGTTGCAGTCGGTGGCAAGGGCGACGGTGGCCCCGGCATCGAGCAGGGCGCGGGCGTCCGGGTACGGCGACCGGGTGGAGAATTCGGCAGCAGGCAGGAGCGTGGCGACCGTACCGGAGCCGGCGAGCGCGTCGATGTCGGCCGGGGACAGGTGGGTGCAGTGGTCCGCGCTGGCGGCACCCACCTCGACCGCGATCCGTACGCCCTCGCCCGCGGTGAGCTGGTTGGCGTGGATGCGGGTACCGAGGCCGGCCGCCGACCCGGCGCGCAGCACCTCCCGGGCCTGGTCCGGGTCGAACGCGCCACGCTCGCAGAACACGTCGATCCACCGCGCGTACGGGCGGGCGGCGGCCAGCATCGGGCCGCAGACCAGCCGGACGTACTCGTCGGCCGGCACGCCCTCGGGCACCACGTGGGCACCGAGGTACGTGGTCTCGGTGGTGAATTCACCGGCGATGCGCAGCGCCCGCGCCTCCTCACCGGTACTCAGCCCGTACCCGCTCTTCACCTCGACGGTCGTGGTGCCCTGCCGGCGTGCCTCGGCGACCAGTCGGGCGACGTTCGCGCGCAGGGCCTCGTCCGAGGCGGCCCGGGTGGCCGCCACGGTGGTGCGGATGCCGCCGCCGGTGTACGGCTCGCCGGCCATCCGGGCGGCGAACTCGGCGGCCCGGTCGCCGCCGAACACGAGGTGGGTGTGGCTGTCCACGAAGCCCGGGATAACCGCCCGGCCGGCCGCGCCGATCCGCCGGTCGGCCGCGGGCGCCGCCTGCGACGGTCCGAGCCAGACGATCCGGCCGTCCTGGATGGCCAGAGCGGCGCCGGTGAGCGTCCCCTGTGGACCGTGGGTGGTCAGCTCGCCGATGTCGTCGATCAGGAGGCTGGCACCGCTCATCGCGTCACCGCCGCTCATCGCGTCACCGCCTCGATCGCGGCCCGCAGCTCGCCCGCGACGTCCAGGCTCACGTGCCGCCCGTCCCGGACCACCGGGCGCCCGTCGACCACCACGTGGGTCACGTCCGCCGCCGTGGCGGCCAGGACGGCGCCGGCCAGCGGCTCGGATCCGGCCGTCCGCACCGAGTCCAGGTCGACGGTCACCAGGTCGGCCCGCTGGCCGGCAGCCAGCGCCCCCGCGTCCGGCCAGCCGATCGCACGGTGCCCGGCCGCGGTGGCCGCGGTCAGCAGTTCGCCGGGAGAGAAGTGCCCCCGCCGCAGGGTGCCCAGCCGCTCGTCCAACTCCATCGCGCGCGCCTCTTCGAACAGGTCGATGACCGCGTGCGAGTCGCTGCCCAGGCACAGCGGGCTGCCGGCGTCGGCCAGCGCGCGGGCCGGCCCGATGCCGTCGGCCAGGTCCCGCTCGGTGGTCGGGCACAAGCAGGCCGCCGTACCGGTGGCACCGAGCCGCGTACGGTCCACATCGGACAGGTGGGTCGCGTGCACCACGGTGGTGCCGGGGCGCAGGGCGCCGTACGAGTCGAGCAGCTCGGCTGGGGTGCGACCGTACCGGGCCAGGCACGCCTCGTTCTCGGCCGGCTGCTCGGACAGGTGCGCGTGCACCGGCAGCCCGTCGGTCGCCGCGATCAACCCGCCGATCGCCTCGGCCGGCACCGCCCGTACCGAGTGGATGGCGGCACCCCGCCGGGCGTGCGGCCCGAGCCGCAGTTCGGCGGCCCGGGCCGCCCAGCCGTCCAGGTCGCCGTCCCCGAAACGCAGCTGCGTGCCCGCCAGCGCATCGCCGTCCACACTGGACGTGAGGTACAGGGTGTCCAGCAGGGTGATCCGGATACCGGCCTCGGCCGCCGCGGCCACCAGCGCGTCGCTCATCGCGTTCGGGTCGGCGTACCGGGCGCCGCCGGGAGCGTGGTGCAGGTAGTGGAACTCGCCGACCGCGGTGATGCCGGCCAGCGCCATCTCGCCGTACACCGCGCGGGCCAGCCGGTGGTAGGAGTCCGGGTCGAGCCGGTCGGCCAGCGCGTACATGCCCTCGCGCCAGCTCCAGAACGAGCCCGACCGGTGGAGCGACCGGTCCGGGTCGCTGCGCGGCGCCAGACGCGCCGAGCCGGACCGGTCGAAGCCGTGGGTACGGCCGCGCAGCGCGCGGTGGAACGCGTGCGAGTGCGCGTTGGCCAGGCCGGGAAGGGTGAGCCCGGGCAGCCTGGTCGCGGCGGTTCCCGGGGCGGCCGGCCGGACCTGCGCGATGACCCCGTCGACCACCTCGATGAGCACGTCGCGGACCGGCGTCTGGCCGCCGAGCCAGGCGTACTCCGCGTGGTACCGGCTGGGCGCGGTCATCGGCACGCCAACTCGGCCAGCACGTCGGCCAGTGCGGCGACCCCGGCGGCGCAGTCCTCGTCGGTCGCGTACTCGCCGGGCGCGTGGGACACCCCGGTCGGGTTGCGGACGAACAGCATCGCGGTCGGTACCCGGGTGGCCAGCACCCCGGCGTCGTGCCCGGCGCCGGTCGGCAGCACCGGTACGCCGCCGAGGAGGGTGGCGAGCCGGTCGCGCAGGGCGGCGTCGAACCCGGTCACCGGGGATACCGACTCCGCCGCGACGGCGACCGCCGTGCCGTCCCGGCCGGCCCGCTCCGCCGCCCGTGCCGTGACCGCCTCGACCAGGCCGTCCAGTGTGGACTGGTCGGCTGCCCGGGCATCCAGCCATCCGGTCACCGACGCCGGTACCGCGTTGGTGGCGTTGGGTACGGCCGCCACCCGCCCGATCGTGGCGTGGCCGCCGCGCAGCCGGGCCTCCTTGTTCGCGGCCAGCACCGTGTAGGCGAAGGTCAGCATCGGGTCGTGCCGGTCGGCCATCCGGGTGGTGCCCGCGTGGTTGCCCTCACCGGTGAACTCCAGCCGCCACCGGCCGTGCGGCCAGATCGCGCTGGCCACGCCGACCGGAGCGGCCAGCGCCCGGCCCTGCTCCACGTGCAGTTCGACGAACGCGCCGATGCCGGCCAGCCGCTGCGGGTCCGGCCCCAACCCGGCCGGATCCAGGCCGCTCGCCTCGGCCAGCGAGACGCCGTCCGGATCGCGCAGCGCCGCCGCCCGCTCCGGGTCGAGCGCGCCGCACATCAGCCGGGAGCCGAGGCAGGCGATGCCGAACCGGGAGCCCTCCTCCTCCGCGAACGCGGTCACGCCGACCGGCCGCACCGGCGCCAGGCCGCGCTCGGCGAGCAGGTCCAGCGCGAGGAACGCGGACACGACACCGAGCGGGCCGTCGTAGGCGCCGCCACCCGGTACCGAGTCGAAGTGCGACCCGGTGACCACCGCGTCGCCGGCGCCCGGGTCGCCGAGCCAGGCCCACAGGTTGCCGTTGCGGTCGGTCTCCACCGGCATCCCGCGCTCGGCGGCCTGCGCGGCGAACCACTCCCGGCAGGCCAGCTCCGGCGCCGACCAGGCGAACCGGTGGTACCCGTGCGGGCCACGCCCGATCGGCGCGAGCGTGTGCCACAACCGGGCGAACCGTTCCGGGTTCATGCGGCCGGTCCGTCCACGGTGGACTGCCCGGAACCGGACTCCCTCATCGGGATCCGCACGCCGTGTGCCTCGGCGACCTGGGTGGCCAGTTCGTACCCGGCGTCCACGTGCCGGATGACGCCGCTGCCGGGGTCGTTCGTCAGTACCCGCTCGATCTTCTGCGCGGCAAGCTCGGTGCCGTCTGCGACGGTGACCTGCCCGGCGTGGATCGAGCGCCCGATGCCGACCCCACCGCCATGGTGAATGGACACCCAGGACGCGCCGGACGCCGTGTTCAGCAACGCGTTGAGCAGCGGCCAGTCCGCGATCGCGTCCGAGCCGTCGGCCATCGCCTCGGTCTCCCGGTACGGGGAGGCGACCGAGCCGGTGTCGAGGTGGTCGCGCCCGATGACGATCGGTGCCTTGAGCGTGCCGTCCGCGACCAGTTCGTTGAAGCGCAGCCCGGCGCGGTCCCGCTCGCCGTACCCGAGCCAGCAGATCCGGGCCGGCAACCCCTGGAACGCGACCCGCTCGCCGGCCATCCGGATCCACCGGGCCAGCGACTCGTTCTCCGGGAACAGCTCCAGGACCGCCCGGTCGGTGGCCGCGATGTCGGCCGGGTCTCCGGACAGCGCGGCCCACCGGAACGGCCCCTTGCCCTGGCAGAACAGCGGCCGGATGTACGCCGGTACGAAGCCGGGGAACGCGAACGCGCCGGCGAACCCGCCGGCCAGCGCCTCACCACGGATCGAGTTGCCGTAGTCGAACACCTCGGCCCCGGCGTCCTGGAAGCCGACCATCGCCGCCACGTGCGCGGCCATCGAGGCGCGGGCCCGGTCGGTGAACTCCTCGGGCTTCTTCGCCGCGTAGTCCGGCGCGTCGTCCGGCTCGACCCCGACCGGTACGTAGGACAGCGGGTCGTGTGCCGAGGTCTGGTCGGTCACGATGTCCACCGGTACGCCGCGGGCCAGCAGTTCCGGCACGATGACGGCGGCGTTGCCGGCCACCCCGACCGACAGCGCCCGGCGTTCCCGCTTCGCCGCGACCGCGAGCGCCACCGCCTCATCCACAGTGGATGCGACGGTGTCCAGGTACCGGGTGGCCACCCGGCGGGCGAGCCGTGCCGGGTCGACATCGATGATCAGGCAGGCGCCGCCGTTCATGGTGACCGCGAGCGGCTGCGCGCCGCCCATGCCGCCACAGCCGGCGGTGAGCGTCAGGGTCCCGGCAAGGGTCCCGTTGAACCGCTTCTCCGCCACGGCCGCGAACGTCTCGTACGTGCCCTGCAAGATGCCCTGCGTGCCGATGTAGATCCACGACCCGGCGGTCATCTGCCCGTACATGGTCAGCCCGAGCTTCTCCAGCCGCCGGAACTCCGGCCAGGTGGCCCAGTCGCCGACCAGGTTGGAGTTGGCGATCAGCACCCGGGGCGCCCACTCGTGGGTGCGGAAGACGCCGACCGGCCGGCCGGACTGCACCAGCATCGTCTCGTCGCCCTCCAGAGTGGACAGCGTACGGACCAGGGCGTGGTACGACGGCCAGTCCCGGGCGGCCCGCCCGGTGCCGCCGTAGACCACCAGATCCTCCGGGCGCTCGGCGACGTCGGGGTCGAGATTGTTCTGGAGCATCCGCAGCGCGGCCTCCTGAGGCCAGGCGCGGGCGGTCAGCGTGGTGCCCCTCGGGGCTCGGATCGTGTTCACGGTGAACTCCTGTCTGGCCGGCGGACCTGTTGCCAGTCTGATCATGTTCCGGCCGCTTGACCGGCCGCCCGAAAATCAGGCGGGCGGCCTAGCGGACGAACACGTTGCGCCGGGCGGCGGACGACTCGAACTGCTCCAGCCGGGCCTGGGTGGCCGCCGGGGCCGCGTCGCACATCGCCTGGAGCAGGATCATCGCCAGCGCCATCGGGGCGACGTGCAGGTCGAAGACCAGCCGGGCGCCGACCGCTGCGCTCAGCGTGACATCCGCGGCGGCGGCGGCGGGGCTGATCGGTGAATCGGTCAACACGACCAGCGAGAGCCCGGCGGCCCGGGCGGTGCCGAGGGCGTCGAGCGCCTCCCTCGGGTACCGGGGCAGGACGACGGCGAGCATGGCCGTCGCACCCGCCGCGAGGGCCTGCTCGATCCGGTCGTCCAGCAGGCTGCCGCCCTGATCGAAGATCCGGACGTCGGGATGGATCTTGGCGGCGAAGTACCCGAAATACGTGGCCATCGGCGCCGCGGCGCGCAACCCGAGGACGGGCAGCGCGGGGCTGGCGATGAGCAGCTTCCCGGCCGCCTCGACGGCGGTTCGGTCCGGGCCTCCCTCGCCGAGCCGGTCGGCGAGCCGACCCAGGTTGTCCAGTTCGCCGTCGATGGCGTGCTGGAGCTCGTTGCGCGGCGTGGCGTCCACCGCCACCGCCTCACCGGAGCAGAGCGCCTGGCCCGACGGACCGGCCAGGCTGGAGGGGGCGGCCTGGCCGGCCGGGCGGGCCGGGCCCGACGGTCCGGGGTCACGCAGGGCACGGCGCAGCGCCGGGTATCCGTCGAATCCGAGGGCCATCGCGAAGCGCGTCACCGACGGCTGGCTGACCCGGGCCAGCTCGGCGACCTCGTTGCTGGACAGGAACGCCGCATCGTCCGGCCGGTCGAGCAGGCACTGCGCGATGCGCCGCTGCGTCGGAGTCAGCCGCACCCCGTCCACCAGCCGGAGCAAGCCACCATTCATTCGGCGAATGTATGCAGACTTTCATTCACCCGTCAACCGGTACGCTCACCTCATGCGCCTCTCGGCCATCGCCACCTACCCGGTCAAGAGCTGCCATCGGATCGACCAGCAACGCGCCGACGTTCTCCGGTGGGGACTGGCCGGCGACCGGCGCTGGCTGATCACCGACGAACAGGGCAGCATGCTGACGCAGCGGGAGGAGCCGCGGCTCAGCCGGATCCGGCCGGTGCTCGCCGCGGGCGCGCTGGTGCTGCGGCACGAGGCCGCGAGCGAGCTGACGGTACCGGCGACCCCGGGCGAACTGGAGCCGGTCAGGGTCTGGCGCACCACGGTCGGCCTCAGCCGCGCCGGTGACGAGGCGGACGTCTGGCTGTCCGCGGTCCTGGAACGCAAGGTGCGCCTCTACTACCTCGACGACCCGACCCGCCGGCCGATCAACCCACGGTACGCCAAGCCGGACGACCGGGTGAGCCTCGCCGACGGGTACCCGCTGCTGCTGGCGAACATGGCGTCGCTGGCCGCGGTGAACGACTGGCTGGCCGAGGAGAGCCCGACCGAGTGGCCGCTGCCGATGACCCGGTTCCGGCCCAACGTAGCGGTGGACGGGGCCCCGGCCTGGGCCGAGGACGGCTGGCTGGGCGGGCGGATCCGGATCGGCGCGGTCACCTTCCGGGCGCCGAAGCCGTGCGACCGGTGCGTGATCACGACCACCGACCAGGAGACCGGCGTGCGCGGCCGCGAGCCGTTGCGCACGCTGGCCCGGCACCGCAACGTCGACCAGGGCCTGCTGTTCGGCCTGAACCTCATCCCGGACGGTACGGGCGAGATCCGGGTCGGCGACGAGGTCACGATCCTGGACTGACGCGTGGCGCCAGTCACCGCCGGCGTTGGTGGTTCCGCGCGATCGGCCTGGCCCGGCGAAGCCTCGGGCGGGGTGGGGATGCCCGCGCCGGAGCGGTGGCCGCGTTGTACGCGCGGCGGAGGTCACTGATCACGTCGTCGGCGAACTCCGGCGGATCCCAGCCAGCAGGGGAGTACATGACGGCGACGATCAGGTCTCCGTTCCTCAGCCGGACCCGGATGCCGTTTTTCCGGTTGTACCACCCACTGTACTGGCCCATGTGCTTGAACGGCCCGGGCCGGTCGATGTCGAGGATGTCCGACCACCGGATCCGGCGGGCTGCTCCCGCTATCCATGGTTCGAGACACTGCATCGGGCACCTTGAACTGGTCCGGCCATTATCTGGTCGATCCCTGGGATGCCGACGGTCAGCTGGTGAACCTGAGCTCCTATCCACGGCTCCGCGCCTATTTCGAGCGCCTCCGATGGTTGGGATCTCCGGGTGCTCGGTGGCCTGCTGCTCTCAAAAGTCGCGCAGGCATTCATCGAGGCATACGCCGTAAAGATGCGCGGAGGGACGCTGCGATTTCAGGCGCAATATCTACGGCGTATCCGTGTTCCTCATCCGAATACCATCACGGCCCGTGATCGCGCAGTTCTTATCGATTCGTTCGACAAAAGGGATACCGAGGCGGCGACGATGGCGGCCGCACGAGTGTATGGAATCAGCCTTGCTCGACTGACTGCCTAGCCGCCGGTCAGTCCAGCACGCTTCGCACGAAGTCGACGCGCCCCCTGACCGCCGCTCGGAAACTCTTGACAGTCGCGGTGGCCAGTGGTTCAGAGTATGTCACCGTGCCGTCCGCGTGGGCATTCGTCGTGATGAACCAGCTCGTAGCCAGAGTCTGCCGCGCGCATTCGCGCAGACCGGTGTCCTGGTTCGCGTGACGTGGTGGGGCCGGTGAGAGTCGAACTCACACTGGCGCGGACCTAAACCGCGTGCCTCTGCCATTGGGCTACGGCCCCGAACCTCCGGATAGTACCTGCTGGTCGGCCGGGCACCACCACGGCGACTGCCGGCGGGTACCCGCCGGCCGGGTCGGTGTCCGATGTGGACCTACCGGGCCCCGGTCAGTCCAGGCCCAGATCCTTGCGCAGCTTGGCGACGTGCCCGGTCGCCTTGACGTTGTACATGGCCCGCTCGATGCGGCCCTTCTCGTCGATCACGAAGGTGGACCGGATCACGCCGGTGACCGTCTTGCCGTACAGCTGCTTCTCGCCGTACGCGCCGTAGGCGGTGAGCACGCTGCGGTCCTCGTCGGCGACGAGGGGGAACGTCAGCTGGTCGCGTTCGCGGAACTTCGCCAGCTTGGCGGGGGAGTCGGGGGAGATGCCGACCACCTCGTACCCGGTCCCGTGCAGCGAGGCGAGGTTGTCCCGGAAGTCGCACGCCTGCTTGGTGCAGCCGGGGGTCATCGCGGCCGGGTACGCGTAGAGCACGACCTTGCGGCCGCGCAGCGCGGAGAGCGTGAACTTCTCGCCGGAATCGGTCAGCAGGGTGAAATCCGGGGCGGCGTCGCCGGGTGCCAGGCGTACGGGCTGTGTCATGAAGCCCAGGGTAACGCCGGTGGTCACCGCTGCGCCGCGTCCACCGCCTCCAGCAACGTGTCCGCCGCCGGCGCGGGGATGGTCCGGCCGGCCACCAGTACCGTCGGCGTCCCCTGTACTCCCTTGGCGGTCGCCTCGTCCGTGCTGTGCGTGACCCACCGCCGGTACTGGCCGTGCCGGACGCAGTGCGCGAACTCCGGATTGATCAAGCCGACCCAGGCGCCGATCTGCACCAGCTCGTCGTCGGGCAGGCCCGGGCCGTTATCGGCGGGCTTCATCGCGAGCAGCGTCTTGACGAAGTCGAGGAACTTGCCGCCGTCGGCCGCGCAGGCCGCCGCCGCGGCGGCCTGGGTCGAGTACCCGGGCGGGTTCGATGCCTGGTCGAGGATGGCGATCGGGTGGTACGTCAGCGCGATCGTCCGGGACGCGACCAGCTTGCTGATCGCATCGCTGGCCGAGGACTCGAAATCCTTGCAGCGCTGGCAGTTGAAGTCGAGGTAGACGTCGACCCGGACCCTCCCGGAGGAGACCAGGATCCCGGTGCCGTCGCCGCTGACCCGGGTCGGGACCGGGAAGCCCGCCGGCTTCTCGTGCTCGTACGCGCGCCATCCCGCCACACCGGCCAGCAGCAGCGCGACGACCACCAGGATGGTGACCGTTCGGCGGGCCCGGCGGCGCTCCCGTTCCCGCTGCCCGGGCAGTTCCTCCTCGGTCACCAGGTCGCCCGGAGCGCTCCCGAAGCCCGAATTGTCGCTGATCCGTGAACTCACTCTGACTCCTCCACTCCGGCCGCGCAGGCGTCGTCGAACGTCCAATGCAGGATGGAGGGGTGGCGCCTTGCCACGCTGAGCAGCGCTGACGGTAACTCAGAGTACTGGCATCGAAGCGGGAACTTTCCGATCGCCGGGAACGACCACCCGTCAGTGAGGCGTTCGGTGTCGAGGCGACGGGTTGTGGCGGTCGACTACCGGTTGCGCGATCGACCCGGCACGATATCCGGCATGACCCCGCGCCGAGTCATCATCGCCGTCGCCGGTGTGCTGCTGGGCCTGTCCGGCGTGTTCGCGCTGCCCGCCGGCCCGGCCGATGCCCACGCCGCGCTGATCCGCACGTCGCCGACCCAGGGAGCCGTGGTTCAGCAGGCGCCGCGGGAGGTCGTGATCACCTTCTCCGAGGTGGTCGCGCCGGTCCGGGAGAAGATCAAAGTGATCGGGCCGGACGGCAGGCGCGTCGACCGGGGCACCCCGACGGTCCGCGGGGACGACCTGCACATCCCGCTGCGCTCGGGCGGCCAGCAGGGCACGTACGTGGTCGGGTACCGGGTGATCTCGGCCGACGGGCATCCGGTGGGTGCCGCGTTCACCTACTCGGTGGGCGCCCCGTCGCGAAACACCGCCACCGCCGACGTGAACAGCGGCGCGCGTACCGACGCCGTGGTCGCCGCCGGCGTCTCGGTGGCCAACTTCCTCGGGTACGCCGGGCTGATCCTGTCCGTGGGGCCGGCCCTGGTACTTCTGCTGCTCTGGCCCCACCGGCTGGCACGGGGCGGCGCGATCCGCCTCGCGTACGGCGGCCTCGCCCTGCTCGCCGTGGCCACCGTCCTGCAGTTGTACCTGGAGGTGCCGTACTCGGTCGGCACCGGCCTGTTCGGCATCTCCGGTGGCGACCTCGGCAGTGAACTGGCCGACCGGTACGGGATCGCTCACCTGGTCCGGCTCGGGGTGATCGCGGCCGCCGCCCTGCTGCTTCGGCCGGTGCTCGCCGGCGGCGGCTCGCGGTGGCAGCGCGGGGCGGCCGTGGTGCTCGGCGCCGCCGCCGTCACCACGTTTCCGATCGCCGGGCATCCGGGTACCTCGGTCGCCCCGGCGCTGACCGTCATCGCCGACGCCGTCCACCTGGGCGGCGTGGCCATCTGGGTCGGCGGCCTGGTCGCGCTGGTCGCGTTCCTGCTGCGCCGGGCGGACCCGGACGAACTGGGTGCCATCCTGCCGGTGTGGTCCGACTGGGCCGCCGCCTCGGTGGCCGCGCTGGTGCTCGCCGGCACGGCTCAGGCGCTGGTCCAGATCGGGTCGGTGGACGCGCTGCTGCACACCGCGTACGGCAAGCTGGTCCTGGTCAAGGTGGGGCTGCTGGCCGTCGTGCTGGTGGTCGCCGCGTTCTCCCGCCGGCTGGTGCGCCGCGGCGTGCACGACGACGAGGGGGTACCGGACCGGACGGTGGGCGCGCGGCTGCGGCGTACCGTGCTGGCCGAGGTGGTCGGCGCTGTCGTGATCATCGGGGTCGCCTCGGTGCTGGTACAGACGACGCCGGCCCGTACCCAGGCGGCGGTGACCGGCTCGACCGGCCAGAGCGGCCTGGTCTCCGCCACCCTGACATCCGACCTGTACCAACTGCAGTTCGACATCGAGCCCGCGCAGACCGGCCCGAACGACATCCACCTGTACGCCTACACCCCGCAGGGCGCGCCACTGAAAGTGGTGGAGTGGAAGGTCCGCGCCGGCCTGCCCGCGCAGGGCATCGAGCCGATCGCCGCGGTGCTGACGCCGGTCACCGACTCCCACGAGATCGGTCAGATCACGCTGCCGGTGCCCGGCCAGTGGACGTTCAGCTTCACTCTGCGCACCACCGAGATCGACGAGGCGACGGTGACGACGACGGTGAAGGTCAGCTGAGCCGGGTCAGCGGGCGGGCCGGTAGTTGGTACGCAGGGTCTCGACCAGCCGGGTCGCCGGTGGCTCGCCGGGCGGCAGCATCCGGACCGGCAGCGCCACGAGCAGCCCGAGCATCAGCAGCACGTACCAGTTGCTGAGCAGCACACCCTCCGGGGTGTTCAGGTAGTGCATCGGGATGAGGTGCCAGTCGAACAACTCGATCAGGCTGAACGTCACGGTGAACCAGATGATCCCGGCCGCCCAGGCGTACCAGCGCCGGCGTGACACCTCGGGGGCGGCCGCGATGTCGACCAGGATGACCAGCGCGGGGACGAACCAGTACAGGTGGTGCTGCCAGGAGACCGGGCTGATCAGGGAGCCGACCAGGCCGGTCAGTGTCACGCCGGTCAGCTGGTCGCCGGCCGCCGCTGCCCGCCCGGCGCGCCACAGCCCGTACCCGGCGACGATCACGGCCAGCAGCAGCCAGACGGCTCCGCTGGCCTCGTGTGGCCGGGTGATGCGGGACAGCATGCCCATGAGCGACTGGTTCTGGTTGAGGTAGAGATGCCCGATCCGGTTGGTCTGCCACAGCGTCCGGTCCCAGTACGTCCACGACTCGCGGGGCGAGATCGCGGCTGCCAGCATGGTGGCGCCGGCCGCGGTGCCGGCTGCCATTGCTGCCGCCCGGAACCGGCGGGTGACCAGCAGGTACAGGATGAAGATGCCGGGTGTCAGCTTGATCGCGGTGGCCAGCCCGACGCCGAACCCGGCCCACCGGGAGCCGCGCGGCAGCGCGAACAGCAGATCGGCCAGGACGAGGATGGCCAGGTACATGTTGATCTGGCCGAACGTGGTGTTCTCCCGGATCGGCTCCAGCGTGGTGATCAGCGGTACCCCGACGCAGATCAGGAACCAGCCGGGCCAACCGTGCCGGGCGGCGACCGGGCCGAGGAGCCAGGCGCTGGTCACCACGACGCAGACGGCCGAGCCGAGCCAGGCGAGCACGATGACCAGCTTGAGCGGCAGCCACACCATCGGGTACATCAGCAGGGCCGCGAACGGCGGGTACGTGAAGCCGAGCGTCGCCTGTACCCGGTCGGCCTGGAGGTACCCGTAGAGCGAGTGGCCGTGTGCCCACCAGCGGATCGCGTGGTAATAGATCTTGAGGTCGAAGAAGTCGTGCCGGTTGCCGTAGAGATACTGCCCGGCGGTGACAGCCAGAATGACCGTGATCGCCACCAGGACCCGGTTCCGGGTCAGCGACGACGCGGACCGGGCGGTTCCGGCCGGGTTCCCCATGCGACCTCTCCCCAGCGCTTTGCCCGACTTTCGGGCGCTCAGCCTATCGGCGCCGGCAGGCGTCTTCGGGGAGGGTCTTAAGCTGTGGCTCGTGGGCGATCTCCTCGTTTGGATCGATTGTGAAATGACCGGGCTTGACCTCGGGCGGGACGCGCTGGTCGAGGTGGCCGCGCTGGTCACGGATCCCGACCTCAACGTACTCGGCGAGGGCGTCGACGTGGTGATACACGCTGATGACGCGCTGCTGTCGACCATGGTCGACGTGGTCCGGGACATGCATGACCGCTCGGGGCTGACCAAGCAGGTCCGGGAGTCGACGGTGACGGTCGAGGAGGCCGAGGATCAGATCCTGTCGTACATCGCTCGGTACGTGCCCGACCCGAAGACCGCTCCCCTGTGCGGGAACTCCATCGCCACCGACCGCGGGTTCATCGCGCGGGACATGCCCCGGCTCGATGCCCACCTGCATTACCGGATGATCGACGTCTCGTCGATCAAGGAGCTGTGCCGCCGCTGGTACCCGCGCAGCTACTACGGGCAGCCGGCGAAGGGGCTGGCGCACCGGGCGCTGGCCGACATCCAGGAGAGCGTCCGGGAGTTGGAGTACTACCGCCGGACGATCTTCGTGCCCGGTCCGGGCCTGGACGTGGACACCGCGAAGTCGGTCGCCGCCCAGGTGACGGCCGACCGGCCCATCATCTGACCCGCCAGGCGGAACCCCGTCGACGCGACCTACCCGAAGGTGGCTATCATTGCCTCGTCGCTTTCCGCGCCCTGGCGCGGTCTGCGCGTGGTGGCTGTAGCTCAGCTGGTAGAGCACCGGGTTGTGGTCCCGGGTGTCGTGGGTTCAAGTCCCATCAGTCACCCCAATGGTTGATCTCGTGCGACGCTGATCAGGCCCGGTCTTCGGACCGGGCCTGATCGTCTTGGGGGCGTGGTGGGGGCACTCAGCCGCCGGTGGTCGCGTCGACCGGGAACGAGACGGCGGCGTCGCCGGCCGTGGTGGCGTTGCCCGAATCGTCGTACGGGATGGCGCTGCCCTCGAGGTACTCGCTCCACGGCCGGTCCCAGTCCGTCCAGCCGTCGGCCCACTCCAGCGGGGCGCCGGTGTTCTCGATGGTCACCGGGTCGCCGACGTGCACCCTGTCGAACAGCCACTGGGCGTTCTCCGCGGACAGGTTCGTGCATCCGTGCGAGATGTCGATCTCGCCCTGGTCGTCGACCGACCACGGCGCCGAGTGGATGTACTGGCCACCCCAGGTCAGCCGGAGCGCGTCGTCGATCCACTGCCGGTAGTAGCCCGGCTGGTCCGGTCCGATGCCGTCGTTGGTCGAGTCGAACAGTTCCTTGGCGTTCTTCGTCATGATCACCATGTGGCCGCTCGATGTCGGGGTCGACGCCTTGCCCATGCTGACCGGCATGGTCTTGATCGTCTTTCCGTCCTGGGTGACCGTCATCTCCTTGGTCTTGTCGTCGACGTTGATCCGCAGGTCGTGCTGGACGATCGAGGCGTTCACCGTGATGTCGTTGCCGCCGTAGGTGCCGTCGCCGAGCGGCAGGCCGCCGAACAGCGCGCGCAGCGTGATCTTGGTGCCGGTCTTCCAGTAGTCCTTGGGCCGGTAGTGCACCTCGTCGTCGGCGAACCAGTTCCAGGCGCCCTCCTGAGGCGGTGTGGTCTGGACGAACAGCCGGCGCTGCACCGCGGCCCGCTCGTTCTGCGGGATGGGCGCGGAGAAGTTCAGGACGATCGGGGCGCCGACCCCGAACTCCTGGCCATCGCCCATCTGGCTGTCCAGGTGCACGACGTCGCCAGGCTCCTCCATGGTGGTGAACGTCGAGGTGTGGGTGGACGAGTGCCCGGACTGGTCGGTGGAGACCAGTTTGACGGTGAACTCCGTGTCGTACTTCAGGGCCTGCTCCGGTACCCAGGACGAGCCGTCCGCCCGCATCGCACCGTCGACGACCGCGCCGGTTTCGTCGTCGGTCAGCACCACCGTGGTCTTCGTCGTGCGGGGAGCGGCGAAGGTGATCTCGGTTGACGCGGGGACATCGTGCTCGCCGTCGCTCGGCGAGGTGACCGTCGCTGCGCCACCGGCTCCCTGGTCGGCGTTGGTGGCCTGATCGGCGTTGGCGGTCTGGGCTGCGTTGGCGGTCTGGGCTGCGTTGGCGGTCTGGTCTGTGCGGGCGGTCTGGCCGCCGGCCCGGTACCAGGTGGTCGACGCCGGCGCGGCGCAGGCCGTCAGCGCGAGGGTGCCCAGTACGGCCAGCCCGAGCAGCACCCGGTTGGGGTACTTCACCCGATCAGCCTGCTTCGCCCTGTATTGCGGTTGCATGTCATCCATCGTGCCTGAATGAGGGCGGTCGGCGCGGTGGATACACCGCATGGATGACATGCCCGGGCAGAGGTTCTCACGAAAACGGCTCACCGGGGCGCCCTGCGGGCACCCCGGTGCTGGTTGTCCTGCCGCGGCGTCAGTTCACGTGCGGCGCCGTCCTGCTGGTGTGCCCCGAGCCGGCTTCGGCCGCGGCCTGGTTCAGCAGGTCCTGCTGCGGCAGCGCGCTGCCCTTGATGTAGTCGGGCCAGCTCATGTCCCACACGGTCCAGCCATCGCCGGGTGTCACGTGTACCTCGGTGCCGCTGACGCTCACCGGGTCACCGATCTTACTGTTGTTGTAGACCCACTCCGCGTTGGTCTGCGACAGGTTCACGCAGCCATGGCTGACGTTGGTGTAGCCCTGGTCGCCCTCGGACCACGGGGCGGCGTGCAGGTACTGGCCGTCCCAGGTGAACCGCTCCGCGTACATGACGTTCACCCGGTACTCGCCGGGCACGTCGAACAGGGACGTGTACTCGTGGGTCATCAACACCATGTTGCCCGACGATGTGGGCGTGTTCGGCTCGCCCAGGCTCACCGGGAACGTCTTCACCAGCTTGTCGTTCTGGAACACCTGCATCTGGTGGTTGGCGTTGTTGACCTGGAAAACCGTCTTGCTGCCGATCGTCGAGGTGGCTGTGCGGTCGGAGTCCAGGTACTCGTCGCCCACCTTCAGGCCACCCAGAGCGGCCCGTACTGTGATCTTGGTTCCGGTCTGCCAGTACTTCTCCGGACGGAACATCACCTGATCGTCACCGAACCAGTGCCAGACGCCCACCTGGGGTGGATCGGACTGGACGAACAGCCGCTTCTCCACCGCGGCCTTCGCGCTGTCCGGGATCGGCGTGTCGAACTGGAGGGCGACCGGCATACCGACGCCGTAGGTCTGGCCGTCCTGCATGTACAGCGTGCTGGTGATGGTGTTCCCGCCGGGGTCGGCCATCGTGGTGAACGTTGTCGTCTTGGTCCGCTTCTCGCCGTTCGGGCCGGTCGCGTTCACGGTGGCGTGGTACGTCGCGTGGTAGGTCAGCTGGATGCCGGGCACCCAGGAGCTGCCGTCCGGACGCTCCGTGCCGGGTACGCGCCGTCCCGAGGCGTCGGTCATCGTAACGCTGTTGATCTTGCCACCGTTGCTGACGGTGCCGATCTCGGTCGTGATCGGCTGGTTGGCCGCTCCCGAGGCCGGTGTGACCTGCACCGAGAATGGCTTGCCGTCCGTCCCGAGCTTCTTGCCGTGGTGCCAGGCCGCGGCGACGGACGGGCCGTGAGTGCAGGCCGACAATGCCAGGGGTGCGGTGGCTAGCGCCGCGACAGCGGCGGCCCAGCCGACTTTCGTCAGACGCATGATGAGACCTCGCTTGGTGAGTGGTAATTTCAGCCTGCCCCATTTGTGGCTTTCGCGTGGTCGGTTTTCCCGGACCCGGCGGGATCTCATTGGGGCACCGGGCGGGGTGCGTGCTATGGTTCTGTCCGTTGCGAAACGCGCCGCTAGCTCAACTGGCAGAGCAGCGGACTCTTAATCCGCGGGTTCGGGGTTCGAGTCCCTGGCGGCGCACTCGCGATCAAGGCTCCGGCCTGGGGTTCCCCGGGTCGGGGCCTTATCCGTATCCGCCCCGTCGCCGGGTTCGCAGAGGTGCCGCGGCCCGCCCCGTACCGGCGGGCCGCGGGCTCTTGTCCGGCGCCACGGCCGGGTGCGGAAGCCGGGCGGACTCACCGAATGGGCGCTTTCTGTCGGGAAATGCAGCGACCAGGAATGGGGTCTGTTGGTCGCCTCCGGCGCCCGATCGACCGGCCGCGCCATTTGCTGGCCGGCCGTACCCGAATGGCCTTCCGGAGCCCATTGCCGGTGGCTGTGGAGATTGCCCTCCAGCGCTCGCATTGCTCCCAGTGCCGCCATTGCTCCGGGTGCCGCGATTGCTCCGACTGCCGCCATTGCTCCGGGCGGCGCCGTTACTGCCGGGACGGCCATTGCGCCCCCGCCGCTCTCCGCGGCCGGCGCCGGGTGCGACCACCCCGGTACGGCCCGCGTGAGATAGTTCCGGCGCGGAGTCCGGCCACCGTTTCCTCCCGGCCCGAGCGGGTACCCGCCGGGCATGGCAACCGAGAGGCTCAAGCCCGGCGACCGGGTCAGCTGGAAGAGCCACGGAGTGCGGGTCCACGGCCGCGTCGAGGCCGAGATCACCCGGCGTACCGAGGCCGGCGGGCGGCTCGTGGCCGCGTCCAGGCAGGCGCCGCAGTACCAGGTCCGCAGCGACAAAAGCGGCGGAGTCGCGGTACACAAGCCGGAGGCGTTGCGCCGTGAACGACAGTGAGCGCGAGTCCGCGTACCGCCGGTTCCGCGACGCGGTGAACATGAACGCCGGGAAGCTCGAACGCTGGCTCGACAGCGCGCAGTCCAAGGCGGTCGGCCAGCGGAAGTCCGCCCGGGCCGAGTCCACCGGGCACCAGTCCGGGCGGCGGATCGTGGGGCTGTTGCGCAAGAAGCGATCCGACCTCACCGACGCCGACTTCTCCCACATGCGCAAGGTGGCCGGGTACGTGGCCCGGCACATGGCCCAGCGCCCGTCCGGCGACGTGCGGCAGACCAAGTGGCGGTACTCACTGATGAACTGGGGCCACGACCCGCTGGCCCGGTGACCGGGCCGCTCGGTCAGCGGCCGCAGACCGCTTCGGCCGTGGCCGCCGTGACCGCGCCGTACGCCAGGTGCGGTATCGCGTCGGCGGCCCAGTCCGAACGGCTCCAGGTACGCGGATCGCTGACTTTCAGCGCGGCGAGCGGCGCGTCCGCGCCCAGCATCGCCGCACCGCCGGCGGTCAGCGCGCCGACCCACAGCGGAGGCCGGAACCCGCACGCGCGGGCGGCGCCGTAGGCGGCGCCCACCGCCACCCCGGTGGCGATCCCGGCCAGCGCCCCCAGCCCGGTGCGCCGGTTGCCGCGACGCTCGTCGTCGCCCGGGATGTGCGCGTGCACCCGCCCGGCGACCTGGTCGACGGTGCGCTCCGGCGTGGTGCTGGCCGGCCGCCCGCGCAGCGTCATGTCCAGGTAGGTGACGGCGTTCAGGGCGGTCGTCCCGGCGGCACCGGCGGCCGCGCCGAGCAGGACCTGGCGAATCATGACCGCCCGCTACCCGGGGACACCCCGGTTGAAACGGGCTCCGGTACCCCAGTCGTGGCGGGCCGCATAGGTACCCGACGCCCGGGTACGGCCCCGGCATGGTCGAGCTTGTTTCTGAGGTGCTGATCGCCGCCCTGACCCGGTGGGGAGTAGACACCATCTTCGGGCTGCCCGGAGACGGCATTAACGGGATCATGGAAGGGCTGCGGCGCAACCGGGACAAGATGCGCTTCATCCTGGTACACCACGAAGAGGCGGCCGCGTTCATGGCTACCGGGTACGCGAAGGCGACCGGCCGGCTGGGCGTCTGCCTCGCCACCTCGGGCCCCGGGGCGATCCACCTGCTCAACGGGCTCTACGACGCGAAACTGGACCACGCACCGGTCCTCGCCCTCACGGGCATGCAGGAAACCTCGGTGCTGGGTACCTCGTACCAGCAGGAGGTGCAACTCGACCGCCTGTTCGCGGACGTGACCGAGTACAACCAGATGGTCACCAATCCCGCACAGATACCCGGGCTGGTCGACATCGCGGTACGCACGGCGTACGGGCGGCACGGGGTGGCGCACCTGACCGTTCCGAACGACATCCAGGTCGCCGAGGCCGGCATGAACCCGTGGGAGCAGGTCGCCCCGGCCAACCCGCCGGCGACCGCGCCGGTGTACCTCAACCCTCCGGTCCGCCCGTCCGAACAGGACCTGTCCAGGGCGGCGGACGTGCTGAACGCCGGCCGCCGGGTGGCCATCCTGGCGGGGGTCGGGGCGCGCGGTACCGGGCCGCTGGTCGAGCGCACCGCCGAAGCGCTGGGCGCACCGGTCATCAAGTCGCTGCCCGGCAAGATGGTGCTGCCGGACGACTCGCCGTACACCGTTGGCGGCATCGGGCTGCTCGGCACGGCCCCGGGTGCCGAGCTGGTCGACGACATCGACACGTTGCTGATGCTCGGCACCAACTTCCCGTACACGAAGTTCCTGCCGCCGCCCGGCAAGACCAGGGTGGTCCAGGTGGACATCGACCCGACCCGGGTCGGCATCCGGATGCCCACGGAGGTGCCGCTGGTGGGTGACGTCGGCGCCACCCTGGAGGCACTCCTGCCGAAGCTGCACCACAAGCAGAACCGTGCGCACCTGCAGAAGTACCAGAAGCAGATGGCCGACTGGCGGGAGAAGATGTCCGCCCTGGAGACCTCGGACCGGGACCCGATCGCGCCCCAGCACCTCGCCCACCTGCTGGACGAGCTGGCCACCGACGACGCGGTGATGACGTGCGATTCGGGCACCATCGCCACCTGGGCCGCGCGGCACTGGAACATCCGGGGCGGGCGCGAGTTCTACCTGTCCGGCAACCTTGCCACGATGGCTCCCGGCCTCCCGTACGCGGTCGCGATCCAACACGCGTTCCCCGGCCGGCAGGTCATCGCGTACATCGGCGATGGCGGCTTCGCCATGCTGATGGCGGAGTTCAACACCGCTGTCCGGCACGGACTGCCGATCAAGGTGGTCATCAACAACAACAACGCCCTGGGGCAGATCCTGTGGGAACAGATGGTGCTCGGCTATCCGGAGCACGGCGTGCGGTTCACCGGATCGCAGCCGGACTACGCGGCCTGGGCGCGGGCGGCCGGCGGGTACGGCGCGCGCGTGGACCACGCCAGCGACCTGCCCGGGGCGCTGCGCGACACGCTCGCCGCGGACGGGCCGGCGCTGCTGGACGTGGCGGTGGACCCGAACGAGCCGCCCATGCCGGGGAAGGTCAGCTACGAGCAGGCGAAAAAGTTCGCCACCGCGTTCCTGCGCGGCCAGCCGCAGAAGGTCGCGATCGCCACGACCCTGTTCAAGGACCAGATCCAGCAGCTGAGGGCGCGCTGATGCCGGCCGCGCCGCTGCCGTCGCCCAGCGGCCCGGCGTCGTCCGCGCCGCAGGTGTCCGCCCCGGGCGCGCTGTCGCCGCTCGGGCCGGCGCCCCTGCCGCCCCCCGACGGGGCGGGAGGGTCCACGTTGGACACTCAGGCGCTGGCCACCGCGCTGCGCGAGGCGGTCCGCGGCGAGGTGCGGTTCGACAAGGGCACCCGGGGTGCCTACTCCACGGACGCGTCCAACTACCGGCAGATCCCGATCGGCGTCGTGGTCCCGCGCAGCACGGACGACGTGGTCGCGGCCGTGGCGGTGTGCTACCGGTTCGGCGCGCCGGTGTTCTCCCGTGGCGGCGGCACCAGCCTGGGCGGCCAGTGCACGAACACCGCGGTCATGCTGGACATGGCCAAGTACCTGGACGCGATCGTGTCCGTCGACGAACAGGTGCGCGCCGCCGTGGTCCAGCCGGGGATCGTGCTCGACGAGCTGAACGTGGTGACCCGGACCGAGCACGGGATCATGTTCGGCCCGCGCCCGGCCACCCACACGCACTGCACGATCGGAGGCATGCTGGGCAACAACTCCTGCGGCTCGACCGCGCAGTGGAGCGGCACGACCGCCCAGAACGTACGGCGGCTGGAGGTGCTGACCTACGATGGCGTACGGATGTGGGTCGGCCCGACGGACGAGCAGCAGTACCAGGAGATCCAGCGGGGCGGCGGCCGGCGGGCGGAGATCTACCGGTCGCTGCGGGAACTGGCCGACCGGTACGCCGACGACATCCGCTCCGGGTTCCCGGACATCCCGCGCCGCATCTCCGGCTACAACCTGCCGGACCTGTTGCCGGAGAACGGCTTCAACCTCGCCCGCGCGCTGGTCGGCTCCGAGTCGACCTGTGTCACGATCCTGAACGCCGAGCTGAACATGCTGCCCGAGCCGCCGAGCCTGTGCCTGTTGATGGTCGGGTACCAGGACATCGCCGCGGTCGGCGACCGGGTCGCGATCGCGGACGAGTTCCACCCGTTCATGGTGGAGGGCCTGGATCAGCGGCTGCTGGGGTACGAGCGGGACCGCCGGCTCAACATGCCCGCGTTGCACGACCTGCCCGAGGTCGGCGCGTGGCTGTTCGTCAAGACGATCGGGGAGACCCCGGAACAGGCTCGGGAGCGGACCGGGGCGCTGCTGACCCGGTTGCAGGCCGAAGGCGGCGTGATCGCCTGGCGGATTTTCCATGACGAGGCCGAGCAGGAGAAGATGGACAAGGTACGTGACGTGGCGCTGGGCGCCACCTCACGGGTACCCGGGCGGCGGGACGCCTGGCCGGGGTGGGAGGACTCCGCCGTCCCGCCCGCGCGGCTCGGCGGGTACCTGCGCGAGCTGCGCAACCTGCTGGACGACTACGACTACGACGAGGCGCCGCTGTACGGGCACTTCGGCCAGGGCTGCGTGCACACCAGCATCCCCTTCGACCTGGTCACCTCGGACGGCATCGCGAAGTTCCGGTCGTTCGTGACCCGGGCGGCGGAGATGGTCGTGAACTACGGCGGGTCGCTGTCCGGCGAGCACGGCGACGGGCAGGCCCGCGGCGAGCTGTTGCCCATCATGTACGGGGACCGGCTCGTCCGGGCCTTCACCGAATTCAAGAACATCTTCGATCCGGACAACCGGATGAATCCCGGCAAGGTGGTGAACCCGAACCCGCTGGACTCCCAGCTGCGCCTCGGCGTCGACTGGCGCCCCGCGGCCACGCGGACCCACTTCGACTACCCGGACGACGGCGGATTCCCCGGCGCGACCCTGCGTTGCTTCGGCGTGGGCGAGTGCCGCCGGCGGGACCCCGGGGCGGAGGTGATGTGCCCCAGCTACGTGGTGACGCGCGAGGAGGAGCACTCGACCCGTGGCCGGATGCGGTTGCTGAACGAGATGATGCGCGGCGACCTGATCACCGACGGCTGGCGCAGCACCGAGGTACTCGACGCGCTCGACCTGTGCCTGGCCTGCAAGGGGTGCAAGCGGGACTGCCCGATCGGCGTCGACGTCGCCACCTACAAGTCCGAATTCCTCTCGCACCACTACCAGGGGCGGCTGCGGCCGGCCACCCACTACTCCCTCGGCTGGCTGCCGCTGCTGGCGCGGCTGGTCGCGCCGGTGCCGTTCCTGGCCAACGCGATGACCCAGACACCGGTGCTGAGCCGGCTGGCCAAGGCGGTCGCGGGGATCGATCCGCAGCGGTCGATTCCGCGGTTCGCGCCACGGCGCTTCACCGACTCGTTCCGCCGCCGGGGCAACCGCGGCGGCCACCGGGGCCGGGTCGTGCTGTGGCCGGACACGTTCAGCAACTCGATGCAGCCGCACATCGCGGCCAGCGCGACGGTGGTGCTGGAGGCGGCGGGCTTCGAGGTCATCGTGCCGGACCGGACCGTCTGCTGTGGACTGACCTGGATCTCCACCGGCCAACTGAAGACCGCGGCGCGGGTGGCGCGGCACAGCCTGGACGCGCTCGTCCCGTACCTGCGGGAGGGGCTTCCGGTGGTCGGCCTGGAGCCCAGCTGCACCGCGGTGCTCCGCTCCGACCTGGTCGAACTGCTGAGCGGCGACGTGGACGCGGTACGGCTGCGCGAGCAGACCGTCACCCTGGCCGAGCTCCTGAACGAGCGGGCCGGCGACTTCGCCCCGCAGGTGTCCACCGTGGACGATGGTCGGCCCGCGGCGGTGGTCCAGAAGCACTGCCACCATCACGCGATCCTGGGCTTCGAACAGGACCGGCAGCTGATGTGCCGGTTCGGGCTCGAACCCCAGGTCCTCGCGTCCGGGTGCTGCGGTCTGGCCGGAGACTTCGGGATGACCGCGCAGCACCGCGACGTGTCGCTGGCCTGCGCCGAGCGGGTGCTGCTGCCGGCCGTCCGGCAGGCGGATCCAAACACCGTGGTGATAGCCGACGGGTTCTCCTGCCGTACTCAGATCGACGGCGCCGGTACCGGGCGCGGCAGCGTGCACCTGGCCGAGGTACTGGCGGCGGCGGTACGCGGACAGCGGCTGGGTCCGTACCCGGAGCGGGTCGTCGCGTTGCGGTGATGGCTCCGGCCGCGCCGGGGCGGGCGGAGCGAACCGGCGGCCCCACCGCCCGGCTGGCCGCGGCGGCGCCCCGCCCGATCGGGCGCCCAGCCGGGGTTTCCCTCCGCATCCAGCGGAGATATTGACCGTAGGAGCGGCGCGAACCGGGAGGTAGCGAGATGTCGAACGTCATGGGCGGACAGTCCGTTCCGGCCCGCGCCAACGGCTTCAGCATCGCCGGGCTGGTACTGGGCATCGTCGGGATCTTCGTGGCCCAGGTGATTCTCGGCCCGTTGGCCATCATTTTCGGTGCCATCGGATGGAACCGGGCAAATCACGGTGCCAGGGGCAAGGGCCTCTCCATCGCCGCCGTCGTCCTGGGCATCATCGACCTGATCCTGCTCGGCGTCGTGCTCGGCGCCCTCAGCCGCTCCAACAACGGGCTCGTCTGGCACATCTGACGCCGGAACCGGCCTCGGAACCCCCGCCTCCGGGCGGGGGTTCATGGTGCCGCCGGCCGGACGGGGACCGACCGGCGAACCGGCTCGCCGGCTCCCCGGGCGGCCGATACGGTGGAGCGCGTGCCCGCGCCGGGCACCGTGACCGCTGGAGGAGCGTTGGGCGACGAGAGCACCGGGCGCGGGCCGATGATCGAGGCACTGACCGGGTACCGGCCGCGGGGGGCGGTGGAGGCCGCGGACCTGGAGCGGTTCGGCCCGCTGCTTGCCGCCGGGGATCCATGGCACCGGTCGACGCCCCTGCACGTCACGGGTTCGGCCCTGATCGTGCACCCGCCCACCCGGCGGGTGCTGCTGCGCTGGCACGCCCGCCAGCAGGCGTGGTTGCAGGTGGGCGGGCACGCCGACCCGGGCGAGACCGACCCGCTCGCGATCGCGTTGCGGGAGGGGATGGAGGAGACCGGGCTGGCCGATCTGCGCCCGTGGCCGGACGCCTCGGTCCTGCACCTGGCCGTCGTACCGGTGAGCCCGTCGGCGACCGAGCCGGCGCACGAGCACGCCGACGTGCGGTACGTCCTGGCCACCGACGAGCCGGAGTCCGCCCGGCCGGAGAACCCGGCGGCGAAGCTGCGCTGGCTGTCCATCCCGAAGGCCGGCGCGCTGGTCACGCAGCCGAACCTCCGCGAGTCGCTGACCCGGGTCGGGCGGCTGTTCGACGAACGGGCCGGGTAGGGCTCAGCGGCGCGGGCCGGCCCTCCGGGCGATCCGGGCGGCGGCCACCCCGGCCCCGAACCCGTTGTCGACGTTCACGCACAGCACGCCCGGCGCGCAGCTGTTCAGCGCGGCCAGGAACGCGGTGAGCCCCTCCAGGTGCCACCCGTACCCGACGCTGGTGGGCAGGGCGATCATCGGTACGCCCACCAGGCCGGCCAGTACCGAGGGGAGCGCCGCCTCCATCCCGGCGACCGCGACCACCACGTCGGCGCCGGCGATCCGGTCGCGCTGGGTCAGCAGGCGGTGTAGTCCCGCGACGCCCACGTCGACGATCAGGTCGGGCTCGGCGCCGAACACCTCGACGACCGTCGCGCACTCCCGGGCCACCGGGAGGTCGGACGTGCCGGCACAGACCACGGCAACCCGCCCCACCGGTGCCGGCGGGGAGCCTACGGTGACGGTGCGGCCGGTCTCGTCGAGCCGTGCGCCGGGCAACTCGTCGCGGCACAGCGCCATGGCCTCCGGCGCGACCCTGGTGGCCAGGACGGCCCGCTCGGGGTGCGCCGCGGCCAGCGAGCGCAGCGCGCCGACCACCTGCTCCGGGGTCTTGCCCGCGCCGTAGACCACCTCGGGATCGCCGGTGCGGGCGGCGCGGTCGAGATCCAGCCGCGCGTACCCGAGGTCCTCCTCGGCCGGTCCGGTCCCGGGGGCCGGTGCGGCCGGGGCTGCGACATCCGGTCCAGTGACCAACGTGGTGCCCTCCGACCCGCGTGAGAATCCGACCCGCTCGACTCTAGTCCGGAAATCCGCCGGTCCCCTCTGGGATGCTTGCCACATGATTGACCACATCTCGATCCAGGTCAGCGACCTGGCGGCCAGCGCGGCGTTCTACGACGAGGTGCTGGCCCCGCTCGGCGTGCGGCGCATGATCGAGCTGGACGACACGGTCGGGTACGGCGACGGGCAGCCCCGGTTCTGGCTCGGCCGGGCCACCGGCACCGGCCCGGCGCGGGAGACGCACCTGGCGTTTCGCGCCGCCGACCGGGCCACCGTGATGGCGTTCCACGAGGCCGCCGTGCGGACCGGGGCGGAGGTGCTGAACGCGCCGCGGGTGTGGCCGGAATACCATCCGTCCTATTTCGGGGCGTTCGTGCGTGATCCGGACGGCAACAACGTGGAGGCGGTCTGCCACGTGGCGGGGTGATTCGCCGGTCGACCGGAGATCCGGCGGATCGCCAGGAACGCTGCCCTCTCGGCCGGTACGGCCAGACATCGGGCCGGCCCCGCCGGCCGTGAACGGTCGGGTTCCACGTCGTCCGTCGAGTCGACGATCAGCCGAAGGGATCGCTTCCCGGCCACGGTCTGCCGGGTATCTGTCAGCGGGCTACCTGCGCTGTCCCGGCGCCGGTACGTTCCGTGGCGAACCTTGGCAGCGCACCCCTTCGCGACCGGCGGGACAACCCCCGGCCGCAAGTGTCATGTGCCGGGCTGGACTATGAGCCGCCGACCGAAAGAGGAGCCGTGAGCGTTTCGCCCACCGAGGAACCCATTGGCGTCGCCGTCATCGGGGCGGGCTACTGGGGACCCAACCTGGTCCGCAACTTCCAGGCCTCGCCCTCGTTCCGGCTGCGCTGGCTGTGCGACCTCGACGTCGCGAGGGCGCAGCGGGCCCTCGGCGGGTACTCGACGGTGGACGCCACCGCGCAGCTCGACCGGGTGCTCGACGATCCGGCCGTGCACGCGGTGGCGATCGCGACACCGGCCGGTACCCACCTGGACGTGGCCATGTCCGCTCTGCGCGCCGGCAAGCACGTGCTCGTCGAGAAGCCGCTGGCCGCCCGGTACGCCGACGGCCTGCGGCTGGTCGAGGAGGCCGAGGGTCGCGGGCTGATCCTGATGTGCGACCACACGTACTGCTACACCCCGGCGGTACTGCGCATCCGGGAGATGCTGCACAGCGGCGAGCTGGGCGAGCTGCACTACCTCGACTCGGTGCGGATCAACCTCGGGTTGGTGCAGCGGGACATCGACGTCATCTGGGACCTGGCGCCGCACGATCTGTCGATCCTGGATTTCGTACTCTCCGACACCGTGCGACCGCTGTCGGTGACGGCCACCGGGGCGGATCCGATCGGAGCGGGGCGCTCCTGCCTGGCGTACCTCTCGCTCCGGCTGGCCGGAGGCGCCATCGCGCACGTCCACGTGAACTGGTTGTCCCCGATCAAGGTGCGTACCACTCTGATCGGCGGCTCCAAGCGCACGATAGTGTGGGACGACCTCAACCCGACCCAACGTCTGTCGGTGTACGACCGGGGCGTGGATGTGGCCGGCCCGGACGAGTTGGGCACCGAGCAGCGGCGGGAGATGCTCGTGTCGTACCGCTCCGGCGACATGGTCGCCCCGGCGATGCCCGAGCGGGAGGCGTTGCGCTCGATGGCCGAGGCGTTCGCCGGCGCCATCCGCACCGGTCGCGCACCGCTCACCGACGGCCGGTCCGGGCTGCGGGTACTGGAAATCCTGGAAGCCGCCTCGCGCAGCCTCGCCGAGGGCGGTGCGTCGATCCCCCTGGAGAGTGCGTTGAACGAGAATGGGCTGGCGAGAAGCTGTTTGACGGAGGCGGCGGCATGACCGGTATCGAGCGGCCAGCTGGCAGTGGCACGGCGTCCGGCGGCGCCCCCGGCGCTCCGGCGTCCCCCGCCGCTTTCGAGGGCCGGCGGTCGGCGGCGGTGCCGATCGAGGGTGCGCGGGTGCTGGTCACCGGGGGTGCCGGGACGATCGGCTCGCACGTGGTGGACCTGCTGGTCGACGGCGGCGCGGCCGAGGTCGTGGTGCTGGACAACCTGGTGCGCGGGCGGCTGGCCAACCTGGCCAGGGCGCTGGACGACAGCCGGGTCCGCCTGGTCGAGGGGGACATCCGGGACGCCGGCCTGGTGCGCGAGCTGACCGCCGGGAAGGACCTGGTGTTCCACCTCGCCGCGATCCGGATCACCCAGTGCGCGCAGGAGCCCCGACTGGCCAACGAGGTGCTGGTCGACGGCACGTTCAACGTGCTGGAGGCGGCGGCCGCCGCCGGTGTCGGCAAGGTGGTGGCCTCGTCGTCCGCCTCGGTGTACGGGCTCGCGGAGCAGTTCCCCACGACCGAGCGCCACCACCCGTACAACAACGACACGTTCTACGGCGCGGCGAAGGCGTTCAACGAGAGCATGCTGCGCAGCTTCCACGCGATGTACGGCCTCGACTACGTGGCGCTGCGCTACTTCAACGTGTACGGCCCACGGATGGACATCCACGGCCTGTACACCGAGGTGCTGATCCGCTGGATGGAGCGGATCGAGGCGGGGCAGCCACCGCTCATTCTCGGCGACGGCACGCAGACCATGGACTTCGTTCACGTCGCCGACATCGCGCGGGCCAACATCCTGGCCGCGCGGGCCGACGTGACCGACGACGTGTTCAACATCGCGTGCGGCGTCGAGACGAGCCTGCGGGAGCTGGCCCTCGCGCTCGCCGAGGTGATGGAGGCCAAGCCCGACCTGGAGTTCGGGCCGCCCCGCGCGGTCAACGGCGTGACCCGCCGGCTCGCGGACACCAGCGCGGCCGCCGACAAGCTCGGGTTCGTCGCCGGCATCCGGCTGGCGGACGGCCTGGCGGACCTCGTCCGCTGGTGGCGCGCGGAGCGGGCGGCGTCATGACCGCGCCGATGCGGGTGCGCGCCCGGGCGAGCGCCGGTGGCACGTCATGATCCCGGTGATGAAGCCGTACCTCGGCGAGGAGGAGGCGCAGGCCGCTGCCGAGGCGGTCCGGTCCGGCTGGGTCGCCGCGGGACCGAGAGTGGCCCGGTTCGAGCAGTCCTTCGCGGCCTACGTCGGCGCCGGGCACGGGGTCGCCCTCAGTTCCTGCACGACCGCCCTGCACCTCGCGCTCGTGGCGCTCGGGATCGGCCCCGGCGACGAGGTGGTCGTGCCGTCCCTGTCGTTCATCGCGACGGCCAACGCCGCCCGGTACGTCGGCGCGACGCCGGTCTTCGCCGATGTCGACCTGGCCACCGGCAACGTGACGGTCGACACCGTGGACGCGGTACGCACGCTGCGCACCCGGGCGGTCATCGCGGTGCACCAGGGCGGCGTGCCGTTCGACACGGTCGCCCTGCGGCAGGCGTGCCGGGACTGGGACGTGCCGCTGGTGGAGGACGCGGCGTGCGCGGCCGGATCGACCGAGTACGGCCGCCCGCTGGGGGAGGGCGCGCTGCTGGCGGCGTGGTCCTTCCACCCACGGAAGGTGATCACCACGGGGGAGGGCGGCGCGCTGACCCTGGACCGGGAGGACTGGGCGCAGCGGCTGCGCCGGCTGCGCGAGCACGGCATGAATGTCTCGGCCGCCGCCCGGCACGCGAGCGCCCAACCGGTGTTCGAGGCGTACCTGGAGACCGGCTACAACTACCGGATGACCGACATCCAGGCCGCCGTCGGTCTGGTCCAGCTGGCGAAGCTGGACGCGATGGTGGCCCGGCGCCGGGAGCTCGCCGCCCGGTACCACGCGGAGCTGTCCGATGTGGACGGTCTCACCCCGGTCACCGACCCGCCGTACGGCCAGACCAACTTCCAGTCGTTCTGGGTGCTGATCGACGAACGGTTCGGGCACACCCGGGACGAGGTGTTGGCCGAGTTGGCGGAGGCGGGCATCTCCGCCCGCCGGGGAATCATGGCGGCTCACCTGGAGCCGGCGTACGCCCAGGACCGGTCGGCGGTGCTGCCCGCGACCGAGCGGCTGACCCGCGACTCGCTGATCCTTCCCCTGTACCACACGCTGGCCGAGCACGAGCAGGAGCAGGTCGTCGCCGCGCTGCGGAAGCTGGCCCGGGGATGACTGCCGACCTGCTGATCGCGGGCGCCGGGGGGTTCGCCCGGGAGACCGCGGCGGCCGTGCGTGCCGTGGGCAGGTTGCGGCCGGCCTTCCGGCTGCTCGGCTTCCTGGACGACGACCCCGCGCTGCACGGCACTCAGCGCGCCGGCGTGACCGTCCTCGGTGGACTGTCTGATGTGTACGATCGAGCGGACGCGGCGGTGGTCGTGTGTATCGGCAACCCGCGCGACTACTCCGCCCGCGCGCGGGTGGTGGACCGGCTGGGGCTGCCGGTCGAGCGGTACGCGACGATCGTGCACCCGGCGGCCTCGGTGGGCGCGGGCTGCACGATCGGCCCGGGCAGCGTGCTGCTGGCCGGTGCGGTGCTGACCGCCGACGTCACGGTCGGCGCGCACGTGTCGATCATGCCGCACGTGGTGCTGACGCATGACGACATCGTGGAGGACTACGCCACGCTCGCGTCCGGAGTGCGCCTGGGCGGCGCGACCGGGGTGGGGCGCGGCGCGTACATCGGCGCTGGCGCGCTGATCCGGGACAGGGTCCGGGTCGGCACGGGATCGCTCGTCGGCATGGGCGCGGTGGTGCTGCGCGACGTGCCGGCGGGCGAGGTGTGGGCCGGCAACCCGGCCCGGCGACTGCGCTCGGCGGAAAGCAGCACCGTACCGCTCGCCGGGATGACCGTAGGGAGTAGCTGACACACATGGGCAGGATTCCGCTCGTCGATCTGCAGGCCGCGCACGCCGAGGTAGCCGAGGAGGTCGAGCTGGGCTTCAAGCGGGTCATCTCGACGACCGGGTTCGTCGGCGGTGAGGAGGTGGCCGCGTTCGAGCGCGAGTACGCGGCGTTCACCGGCGTCCCGCAGTGCGTCGGGGTGGCCAACGGCACCGACGCGCTGGAGTTGGCGCTGCGCGCGATCGGCGTCGGGCCGGGCGGCGAGGTGATCCTGCCGGCGAACACGTTCATCGCGACGGCCGAGGCGGTCGCCCGGACCGGTGCCCGGCCGGTATTCGTGGACATGGACCCGGACACGTACCTCATCGACGCCGACGCGGCACTGGCCGCCGTCACCCCGGCCACCCGCGCGGTGCTGCCGGTGCACCTTTACGGGCAGCTCGCCCCGGTGGAGCGCCTCGTCGAGGGGCTGGCCGGTACCGGCGTGCCGGTCGTCGAGGATGCCGCGCAGTGCCAGGGCGCCAGCCGGCACGGGCGCCCAGCCGGATCGTGGGGGATCGCGGCGACCAGCTTCTACCCCGGCAAGAACCTCGGCGCGTACGGCGACGCCGGCGCGGTGGTCAGCACCGACGAGACCCTGGCGACCACGGTCCGGACCCTGGCCAACCACGGCGGCCTGACCAAGTACGCGCACGATCTGGTCGGATTCAACAGCCGGCTCGACGCCCTGCAGGCGGTCGTGCTCCGGGCCAAGCTGGCCAAGCTGGCCGGCGGCAACGAGGCCCGGCGGGCGGCGGCGCGGCGGTACGACGCGCTGCTCGCCGGCCTGGACGTGGTGCGGCCGGTGACGCTCGCCGGCAACGTGCACGTCTGGCACCTGTACGTGGTGCGGGTGGCCGACCGGGACCGGGTGGTCGCGGAGCTCAACGCGGCCGGGATCGGCGCGGGCATCCACTACCCGGTGCCCGTGCACCTCACCCCGGCGTTCGAGCACCTCGGGTACCGCCGGGGTGCGTTCCCGCACGCCGAGGCCGCCGCGGACCGGATCCTCTCGCTGCCCATCTACCCGCAGATCACCGAGGCCGCCCAGGAGACCGTGGTCAACAGCCTCGCCGCCGCGCTCGGCTGATCCACGGCCGCCCGGTCGCTTTGCCATCTATCTACAGGGCGGTATGATCCCGTAGCACTCAGTGAAGGGCCACTCATGAAGGACCTGCGCTGATGCGCAACCCGGACCGGAGGTCCCTTCCGTCGGCGCGAACCGTCCCCCGACACCTGGCGGGCAAGTCCCGCACAGCGCGGTGGCCGCTGAACGGAGGATCGCCGCCGAGGATGGGGCGGGGCGATGTGATGGCGACGGCGGTGTATCCGTCCGGCTCCCAGCAGGCGGCGCTGGTATTGCGGATCTTCGTGTTCAGCGCGTTCGTGCTGCCGACCGACACCGTTATCCGAGTCATCGGCGCGCAGGGCTATGTGGCCAACCTGGTGGCGATGCTGCTGTTCGCCGCGTGGGGAGTGACCGCGATTTTCGGGTTCCACGACCCGGTACACACCCGCCATCCGACCCGGGGTGCGCTCGGCCTGCTCTGGATCTCGTCGTTGCTCTCGTACACCGCGATGCCGTTCTACGTGCCCGACGAGACTCAGCGGCTGAGCGCCGAGCGCTGGATGATGCTGCTGGTCGGGATGTCCGGAGTCATCCTGGTCGCCGCCGAGCACCTGCGGACGCCGGCCGACCTGATGCGCACCCTGCGGACCCTGGTCTGGGGCGGGACGTTCTCGGCGGGCGTGGCCGTCCTGCAGTTCTGGCTGCACTGGGACCTGCGCCCGACGCTGCGCCTGCTGCTGGTCGGCTTCACCTCCAGCGATGCGTACACGGGCTTCCAGGACCGGGCCGCGCTGGTGCGGGTGTCGGGTACGGCCAACCACCCGATCGAGTTCGGGGTGGTCGCGGCGATGCTGCTGCCGCTGGCCATCTGGCTGGCCTTCAACGACCGGAGCCGTTCGGCCACCCGGCGTTGGGGTCCGGTCGCGCTGATCGCGATGTGCATCCCGATGTCGGTGTCCCGGTCGGCGATCCTGGCCGTGGTGGTGTCCCTCGGGGTGTTCGTGGTCTGCCTGCCGGTGGTTGCGCGCGCATGGGTGCTGGCGGCCACGCCGCTCGGTATCGTCGCGGTCTTCGCCACCACACCCGGATACATGACCACCATCCTCAACTCGTTCCTTGCCGGTAAGTCCGACTCCTCGATCACGAACCGGCTGGACAATTACCCCCGGGTGGTTGCGTTCGTGCAGGGGGCTCCGTGGTTCGGCCGGGGAGGCGGTACCTATCTGGCGCCGGACGCGACGAAGATTCTCGACAACCAGTACCTCAAGTCGGCCATCGAGACCGGACTGTTCGGCGTGTTCGCCCTGGTGATGTTCTTTCTGGTACCTCCGCTGGCGGCGCTGGTCGCCCGGTACCGGTCGCGCGAGCCGAATTTCCGGAGCCTGTGCGCGGCGTTGGCCGGGGCGTGCCTCGCCGCCGCGGTCGGCTCGTATACGTTTGACGCCTTCTCGTTCCCTCAATTCGCTTCCGTGGACGCCATCATGATCGGACTCTGTGGCACATGTTGGCTGGGAGCGCGGCGCTGGCCGGCGGGCCTGCCCGCGGCTGCTATCGCGCTGCCCCGCCGTGGCTCCGCGCGGCCTGACCTCGTGTCGTCCCGCCCGCCGTACGCCGAACCGGTCGGTCGGTCTCCCCTCCTGCGCGAATCGAGCCTCTGATGGACCTGCTGAACCTGTTCTCGACCCTGCGCCGGCACAAGGTCATCGTGTCGGTGGTCCTCGCGATGATCGTCGCCGGCTGCGCCTATGTGGTGCTGGGCATTCCGCCCCAGTACGAATCCCAGGTCCAGTACGTGCTCATCGAGCCGCCACCGCAGCCGACCGAGGACCAGCTGAAGGATGATCCGAGCCTGTCGAAGCTGAACACGAACAACCCGTATTTGCGGCTGCCCAATCCGTCCATTGTGGTCGACGTACTCGCCCAGCGGGTCTCCGCGGACGGAGTCCGCAACGAACTGATCGCCAAGGGCGCCGACAAGGACTACACGATCACCTCGACCGACGAGATCGGTTCGGGCCTGGTCATCCAGGTGACCGGCACCGGCCATTCGGCCAGCGGGTCGACGCAGACTCTGAATCTGGTTGTCGAGCGGATGAAGGTCGAACTGCACACCATGCAGACCGTCGACGGCGCGAGCGAGCGCTACCTGTTCCAGGCGTTGCCGGTCAGCCCGCCGACCCCGCCGACGCGCAAGGTGACCGGAACGATGCGTTCGCTCATCGCGGTCGGAGCGGCCGGGATCGTCCTGCTGTTCGCTGCCATCTCGCTCGCCGAGGCGATCGGCCCGCGGCGCACGAGGAAGAGCCCCGTGCTACCGGGGCGCCAGCTGGGATCCGCGGGTGAGGGGGGCGCGACCGTGGACCGCAAGAACGGCGAGACAGACCTCACGGTCGTGCTGCCCCGGCTGATGTCCGAGAGCCTGGAGGAGTCCGCCCGGGGCAAGCAGGGCAGGGACTGAGCGCGGTCCGGGGCCGGCCCGGGGGTGTCGGGATTCTGTCGGGTTCCGGACTCGGGTTGGAGCCGAACGGCCGGGGCGCGGTAGCTGATAGGGCGGACGGTTCGAGGCCCGCGATCGTTCATGAATATGGCTCATCTGGCCGATACTGCGAGTGGTGACCCGTGGGTGGAGGGCGCGTCACTTCTCGCAGAAGATCGGGGCGGTCATGGCCATCGACAGCAGACCATCGTCATCTCTCAATGTCAAGCGCCGGGTCAGGCGGGGGGCCTGGGGGGCCGCGCTGGTGCTGGTCGCCTCCGGCCTGAGCGCCGTGCAACTGTCGCCTGCCCGCGCCGACACCTGTGCGCCGAACCCGATCGTCTGCGAGAACGCCAAGACCGGCAACCCGGAATCGGAGTGGGACATCAACGGCGCCGGAGACGACTCGATCCAGGGATTCGCCACCGACATCAGCGTGAACGCCGGACAGACCATCTCGTTCAAGATCTCCACCCCGGCGACGTCGTACACCATCGACATCTACCGGCTCGGCTGGTACAACAACGACGGCGCCCGGTTCATCACCAGCGTGGCCCCGCCGGCGCACCTCCCGCAGAGCCAGCCGCAGTGCATCACCGATCCGACGACCCAGATCTACGACTGCGGCAACTGGTCGGTCTCCGCGTCGTGGCCGGTCCCGGCGACCGCGGTGTCCGGCGTCTACATCGCGAAGCTGACCCGCACCGACGACGCCGACCACGAGGCCAGCCAGATCACCTTCGTGGTACGCGACGACGCCAGCACGTCAGACATCTACTTCAAGACATCGGACAACACCTGGCAGGCGTACAACACCTACGGCGGCTCCGACTTCTACGAGGGCGATCCGAACGGCCGGTCCTACAAGCTGAGCCTCAACCGTCCATTCGCGACCCGGGGCGCCAACGAGGGCCGCGACTTCCTGTTCAGCAACGAGTACCCGATGATCCGCTTCCTGGAGCGCAACGGGTACGACGTCAGCTACACCACCGATGTGGACTCCGACCGGCACGGCGCGCTCATCAAGAATCACAAGGTCTTCATGTCCACCGGACACGACGAGTACTGGTCCGGCGCGGAGCGCGCCAACGTCGAGGCGGCCCGGGACGCGGGGGTGAACCTCGCGTTCTTCAGCGGCAACGAGGTGTACTGGAAGACGCGCTGGGAGAACAGCGAGGACGGTTCCAACACACCGGACCGCACCCTGGTGTGCTACAAGGAAACCTGGGACAACGCGAAGACCGACCCGTCCCCGGAGTGGACCGGCACCTGGCGCGACCCGCGATTCAGCCCACCGTCGAACGGGGGCGACCCGGAGAACGGCCTGACCGGCACCGAGTACATGTCCAACAGCGACGACCTGCCCCTGCAGGTACCGGCGGCGGAGGGGCACGACCGGATCTGGAGGAACACCTCGGCGTACAACCTCGGGCCGGGTACCACGGTGACCCTCGCCCAGCACGTCGTGGGGTACGAGTCGGACGAGGACGTGGACAACGGGTTCCGGCCGGCCGGCCTCATCTGGTTGTCCACCACCACCGGCTCGACGCCGCAGGAACTCCAGGATTTCGGGAGCGTCGTTTCGGCGGGCACGACCACCCATCACCTCACGCTGTACAAGGCCCCCAGCGGCGCGCTGGTGTTCTCGGCGGGCACCATCCAGTGGGCGTGGGGCCTGGACAGCGATCATGACGGCACCACGATGAACGCCAGCCCGGCGATGCAGCAGGCGACCGTGAACCTGTTCGCGGACATGGGTGCCGCGCCGGCAACCCTGATGAGCGGCATGCAGCCGGCCGCCAAGTCGACCGACACGCAGGCGCCGACCGTGACCATCAGCACGCCGGCCGGCGGTACCAGCGTGGCGAACGGTGCGCGGGTGACGATGCGGGGCACCGCCGCGGACACCGGCGGCGGTACGACCCCCGGCGTGGTCGCCGGCGTGGAGGTGTCCACCGACGGTGGTACCAGTTGGCACGCGGCCACCGGCACCACGTCGTGGTCCTACAGCTTCTACGCCTCGGGCGTGAACTCGCAGACGGTGAAGGTGCGCGCGATCGACGACAGCGCGAACATCCAGCCGGTTCCGGCGACGCTCACGCTCACCGTCACCGGCACCGACTCGCTGTTCGGAGACCGGGTGCCGGCCACCCCGGCGGTCGACGACACGTCCGCGGTCGAACTGGGCGTGAAGGTGGTGCCGCAGGACGACGGGTACATCAAGGGAATCCGGTTCTACAAAGGCACCGGCAACACCGGCACGCACACCGGTACCCTGTGGACGGTCGACGGCGACGTGCTGGCCACCGGTACGTTCACCGGGGAGTCGTCGTCGGGCTGGCAGACGCTCACATTCGGCACCCCGGTACCGGTCATCGGCGGCACCCCGTACGTCGCCTCGTACTTCGCGCCCAACGGCCATTACCCCGCCGACGCGTTCACGTTCAGCTACCGCGATTTCGTGTCCCCGCCCCTGTCCGCCCCGCGCTCACTCGGTGAGGACAACGGAAACGGCGTGTTCGCGTACGGCGACAACTTCCCGGACCGGACCTCCGCCGACACGAACTACTACGTCGATGTCGTCTACACCGACAGCGAGGCCGGTCCGCCGACGATCGTCGCCAGCTCGCCGGCCGACGGAGCCACGAGCGTGGCCATCGGCGCTCGCCCCTCGGCGACCTTCTCCAAGCCGATCGACCCGGCCACGCTCCAGTTCACCCTGACCGACGACCAGCAAGGCATCGTGGCCGGCTCGACCGGGTACGACGCCGGGTCGAGGACGGTGACGTTCACGCCATCGGCCGACCTGTCGACGAGCCGGACCTACACGGCGACCGTGCACGCGCAGGACTTGCAGGGCCTGTCGTTGACGGGCACGACGACGTGGTCGTTCACCACCGACCAGTACACCTCGATCAGCACCCTGTTCGCCGACACCGCCGTGCCGGCCAGTGCGTCGATCGACGACCCGAGCGCGGTCGAGCTGGGGGTGAAGTTCACCACCGCGGCCAACGGCTGGATCGTCGGCGTCCGGTTCTACCAGGGCGCCGGTAACACCGGTATCCACACCGGAAGCCTGTGGACGTCGAGCGGGACGCTGCTGGCGAAGGCCACCTTCTCCGGGGAGACGGGCTCCGGCTGGCAGAGCGTCCGCTTCGCCACGCCGGTCAGCGTGGTCGCCGGAACCACTTATGTCGCCTCGTACTATGCGCCGCACGGCGACTACGCGGTCAGCTCCGGGTTTTTCGCGACGCCGTACAGCCGGGGGCTGCTGTCCGCACCATCGGAGGGCAACGGCGTGTACATCTACGGTGCCGGTGATGCGTTCCCCACCAACACCTATCAGTCGGCCAACTACTGGGTCGATCCGCTGTTCGTGTCCGACGGCACGAGCCCCAGCCCGGCGCCCAGCCCCAGCCCGGCGCCCAGCCCCAGCCCATCGCCGACCGGGAGCCCGACTCCGATCCCGGTACCCAGCGGCGCGGTGACCCTGTTCACCGACTCGGACACGCCTGCCTCGGCGAGCTGGCCGGACGGCAGCGCGATCGAGGTCGGTGTGCGCTTCTCCTCGGACGTGGCCGGGCAGGTACTGGGTGTGCGGTTCTACAAGGGAACGCTGAACACCGGCACGCACACCGGTTCGCTCTGGAGTTCGACGGGCCAGTTGCTGGCCACCGCGACGTTCCAGGGCGAGACCGGTTCGGGTTGGGAGACCGTGCTGTTCTCCCAACCGGTGACGGTCGCGGCCGGTACCACGTATGAGGCGTCGTACTCCACGACCGTCGGGTACTACGCGGCCACCCTGAACGGCTTGGCCGACCCACTGGACCGGGGGCACCTGCACGTGCCGGCGTCCGGCGGCGTTTACCACTACGGAAGCGGGTTCCCGGACAGCACGTCGGCACACAACTACTGGGTGGACGTGATTTTCCGGCCGAACAGCTAGCGCAGGCCGGGCGAGCGTGTCATCAATACGACCGCGCAGGGCAGTTGTCCGACCACCCTGGGTACGCAAAGCTGGGCTCGGCTGTCGATGACAGACACGCCCGCCCGAGGCGGATGGTTCGGCAGCCGCGGCGGTGCGCGGGTGGTCGGCGCGGGTACGAGCTGGCGCGACAAAGGGAGCATCGAAATTGTTGAGTACCGCTGCCCAGCGGCTGGCGCTCCTCGGTCACGCGGGGGCCCGGGTCACCCGACCCCGTCCGCTGACCGGGACGCGGCCACTGGTTTCGGTCGTCATCCCCTGTTACAACTACGGCCACTACCTTCCCGGCTGCGTCGCCAGCGTGCTCGACCAGCCGGGCGTGGACCTCGACGTCGTCATCGTGGACGACGCGTCGCCGGACGGCAGTGCCGAGACGGTACGGCGGCTGGCGGCCGGAGATCCACGGCTACGGGCGATCTACCACGAGACCAACAAGGGGCACATTGCCACGTACAACGACGGGTTGGCCACCGTCCGCGGCGAGTATGTTCTCCTACTGTCCGCCGACGACCTGCTGGTGCCGGGAGCGCTGGGCCGGGCCGCCGCGCTGATGGAGGTACATCCGTCCGTGGGGCTCGTCTACGGTGCCACGGTCGACTTCACCGGCACGCCGCCGCCGGCCCGAACCGACGCGACGAGTTGGATCGTCTGGCAGGGCAGCGAGTGGCTCGCCGGCCGGTGCCGCAGCGGCCGCAACCCGTTGCTGTCACCGGAGGCGGTGATGCGCACGTCGGTGCTGCGCAAGCTCGGCGGGTACCGGGCCGACCTGCCGCACGCGGCGGACTTCGCGATGTGGCTGGGCGCCGCGATGGTTTCGGACATCGGCTACGTGGGCGGGGCGGACCAGGCGTACTACCGAGTGCACGCGCAGAGCATGAGCAAGACGGTCAACGCCGGCATGGTCATCGACATCCAGCAACGGCTGCTGACCTTCGACGTCACGCTCGCCGGTGACCGGGCACTCACCGGCGCCGCGATCCCGGGCGCGACACGCGACCTGCTCACCGCCGCGCACCGTGCACTTGCCCGCCAGGCGCTGGAGCACGCGATCGCGGCCTGCCTCACCGATTCGGGCCCGGCCGGGCCCGGCGAGGCCCGCCAGGCGGACGACTTCGGCGGGGTGGGCGCCCGGCCGGGCGGCGCAGAAGCCGCGGCGGTGGTCGACCGGCTCGTCGACGTGGCGGTGGCGGCCTATCCGGCGGTGACCGACCTGCCGGAGTGGGCAGTACTCCAGCAGATCCGCGGCCTGGGCGGCGACGCGCTGCGCCGGAGCCCGTCGTTGCGGGTCAGGCGGTTGGCGTGCGACCTGGGCGACCGGATTCGCTGGCGGCGGTGGCGTCAGGTGGGTGTCTGAGGTGACGCCGGTAGGGCGGCGCGGTGCCCACCGCGCCGGTGCCGGACGCCCCGGGCCGCTCAGCACCGCAGCGCCCGGCACCGCCCGGTCCGACGCGGGAGCGCCCGACGCGGGAGCGCCCGACGCGGGGCCGCCCGGCGTCGGCCCGCGGCCGGCCACCGGTGGGAGTTCGACCGCCGGCCTCGGCCGGATGCTGGCCCGCGGTGCCCTGTGGAGTTCGCTGAGCACCACCGTGCTCCGGCTCGGCCAGTTCGTACTGAGCGTCGTCATCGCGCGGCTGATCTCCCCGCACGACTTCGGTGTGTTCGTGGTCGCGTCGACCCTCTACCTCATCGTGATCAACGTCAGCGAAGTCGGCGTGAGCACGGCACTGGTGCGTGAGGTGGACAACGCCAAGCGGATCGCGCCGACCGTGTCGACCATCGCGATCGCGAACAGCGCGCTGCTCGCCGCCGCGCTGTTCGCCGCCGCGCCGTGGCTGTCCTCCGCGTTCGGCGCGCCGGGCGCCACGACCGCGGCGCGGGTCCTGGCGATCCCGGTGCTGCTCGCCGGCCCCACGGCGGTACCGGCGGCGTTGCTGACGCGGGACTTCCGGCAGGGCCGCAAGATGGCGGCCGACCTCACCAACTTTGTTGTCGCCAACGGACTCCTTCTGGTACTCGCGTTGAACGGCTCCGGAGTGATGGCTCTGGCGTGGTCCCGGGTTGCCGGGCAGGTGGTGTCCGCCGTCCTGCTGTTCATCCTGGCTCCGGAGCGGTACCGGCCGGGCTTCGACGGCCGGGAAGCCGCCCGGCTGCTGCGGTTCGGCGCACCGCTCGCCGGCTCCAGCCTGGCCGTGTTCGTGCTGAGCAACCTCGACTTCATGGTGGTCGGCCGGTTGGCCGGCCCGGTGCAGCTCGGCTTCTACAATCTCGCGTTCACGGTGTCGAGTTGGCCCACGAGTGTCTTCACCGCCATCCTCACCAGCGTCACGCTGCCCGCGCTGGCCCGGGTCAAGGGCGGCATGGCCGAACTGGGCCGGCACGTGGGCGTGGCGCTTGCGGCGTTGTGCGCGGCGGCGTTCCTGGTCGCCACCGTGTGCATGGTGCTGGCCCGCCCGCTGGTCACCGTCGTCTACGGGCCGCGCTGGCTGCCGGCCGCCCCGATCCTGGCCGTCCTGGCGGTGTTCGGTGCGGTACGCGTGACGCTGGCGTTGTTCTACGACGTCCTGGTCGCGTTGGGCCACACCCGGTGGCTGTTCCGACTGCAACTGATCTGGCTCGGCGCGCTGCTGCCGGCGATGCTGCTCGGTGTGCACCGGGACGGGGGGCGGGGGGCCGGCCTCGCGCACGTCGCCGTCGTGCTTCTGGTCGTCGTCCCGGCGCACCTGATCGTGCTCGGCCGGGCGGTCCGCCTCCCGCTGGCGAGGCTGCGCGGCGCGGTGGCGTACCCGCTGCTGGCCGCCGTACTCGCCGGGGTCGCCGGTTACCTGCTGGCCAGCCAGTTCGTTTCGCCTTGGGCGAAGCTGATCTGGGGTGGCCTCGCGTTCGCCGTGGTGTACCTCGCCGCGCTCGGGCGTTGGCTGCTGTCGGTCAAGCGGGAGCTGGCGGAGCTGTACGGGCGCAAGGGTTCGCGCGGGGAGGCCACGGACCTGCCGGCGCCGGCCGTCGGTGCCCCGGCCGCCGACCTGAGCATGGCCGCTACCGGCGAGAGACCGTAACGGAACACGTCCGGTACCGGTCGGGGACCCGGCCGGCCGGTGAGAGTGGGACAGGGAGGCGCGGGTATGCCGGCAGCGGCGGCGAGTCGGGCTCGGGAAGCGTGGCGGGTACTGCGGCAGGGCGGGCCGAGGCGGTTGGCGCAACGGGTCTCGCGCGTCGCGTACAACCGATTGGCCGCGTCGGATCTGGACTTCCCACTGGACTTCGAGGATGTCGCGGACTCCCGGGGGCTGGCGCTGGCGACTCCCCGGCAGCGCCCCGCCCGCGGCACACCGCTGACCGTCGGCTGGGTCTGCACGCCCCCCGGCCCCGGATCCGGCGGCCACACCACGATGTTCCGGATGGTCGAGGCCGTGGAGGCCGCGGGACACCGGTGCGTGCTGTACCTCTACGACCGGTTCCACGGCGAGCTGGCCCGCCACGAGCAGGTGATCCGGCGGTACTGGCCGGGTGTGCGCGCCGAGGTCCGATCCGTTGACGACGGCCTCACGGCCCTCGACGCGTACGTGGCCTCGGCATGGCAGACCGCGCACGTGCTGGCCGCCCGGGCCGACCTGCCGACCCGCCGGCTCTACTTCATCCAGGACTTCGAGCCCTACTTCTACCCGCAGGGCTCCGAGTACGCGCTGGCCGAGGACACCTACCGGTTCGGGTTCCGGTGCGTCACCGTCGGCCACATGCTGGCCGGGCTGCTGCGACAGCGGTACGGCGTGGCCGCGGCGGTCGCCGAGTTCGGGTGCGATACGGACGTGTACCGGCTCGCCGAGCAGGTCGGGGAGGCCAGCGACCGGGATGGCATCGTGTTCTACGCGCGGCCCGGCGTCGCCCGGCGCGGCTACGAGCTGGGCATGCTCGCACTGACCGAATTTCACCGGCGCCGCCCGGCACAGCCGATTCACCTGTTCGGCAATCCCGCCGTGGTGGCACCGTTTCCCGCGGTCAACCACGGTCGTTTGACCCCGGTACGGCTCGCCGCGCTGTACAACCAGTGCCGGGCCGGTATCGCCCTGTCGTTCACCAACATCTCGCTGGTACCGGTCGAGATGTTGGCCTGCGGGGTGGTGCCGGTGCTCAGCGGGTACGCGCAGCAGTCGTCGGACCTGGAAAACCCGTACCTGCGCTGGGCGGAGCCGACGCCCGGACGGATCGCCGAGGAACTGGAACGGATCGTGGCGGCTGGAGATCCGTCTCCGGCGCAAGTGGCGGCGAGCGTGCCGGCGTCGGCCGGCTGGAGTGCGGCGGCCCGGTCGGTCGTCGAGACCATCGAAGACGAGGCATACGGTCCGGGGGCTGGACCCGTGCCGACGTGAGCGTGTGAACAAGGGGTGGGGCATGCGGGTAGCGGGGAGGCGGGTCACCAGGACCCATGCCATCGTGGCCGGGGCGGTCGCGTTGACACTGGTCGCCCTGGCCGGCGGGGCGGTGGCATTTGCCAGCAGGTACCTGGGGAATGAGCGGGATCGGGTGGTGGTCGCGGCCGGCGCCCCCACCACGTCTGCGGCGCACGCGGCCACCAGCCGGCCCGGTTCTTTGTCGCCGTCCCCGGCACGGTCGGCTTCCCCGCCGGCGTCCGCGGCCCCCTCTGGCGCGGCCGCGCACGGCGGGGCGGGTGCCCGGCTGCGTCAGGTGGACGGCGGCGCGGCCTATTACGGGCGGTTCCATCTTGGACTGCCGAGCAGCCCGTCGTTCTTCCCGGTTGCCGTCTGGTACGAGAGCGTGGTCGAGCCGACCGACGCGGCCACGGACAAGGCGGCTGGCATCAACACGTACGTGCAGCTGACCGGCACCACGAATCTGGACCTGGTACGGGCGCAGGGGATGCACGCCATCATCGACGAACCGTTGCCGGGCATGGGTACCGAGACGGCCGGCTGGATGCTCTCCGACGAGGCCGACATGTGGGGTGGCCCGGGAACCGCGTCGTGGACGGGCAACTACCCCGGCTCCGGTGACATCTGCTTCCCGGCGGGCGCGCAGTGCGGGTACACGATCCAGCAGAAGCGTGCCGCGAAGCTCCCGGCCGACGGCCGGATGCGCTACACCAACTACGGCAAGGGCGTCACGTTCCAGGAGAGCGACGCTCAGGCCGGCCGGTTCGTGAACCAGTACCAGGATGTCGTCTCGGCCGACAACTACTGGTTCAGCGACCAGAACATCTGCGGCGCGAATGAGGGCGGAAGCCTCTTCGGCGACCGGGCTCTGTCGCCCGCGGCCTGCCACCGCGCGTCGAACTACGGTCGCACCGTCGACCGGCTGCGTGCGCTGGTGTCGCCGGCCGGCAGCCGGCCGGTCTGGGGCTTCGTCGAGGTGGGCCACCCGTTCACCGAGCAAGGTTCGCTGTCCATCACGCCGGCGCAGGTGGTCGCCGCCGTGTGGAGCAGCCTCATCCACGGCGCCCGGGGCATCATCTACTTCAACCACAGCTTCGGCGGCCCGTGCCAGACGCAGCACGCGCTGCGCGAGCCGTGCTACAGCCGCGTCCGGGCGGCGGTGGCCGCGCTGGACGCCCGGATCGCGTCGCTGGCCCCGGTGCTCAACGCGCCGTTCGCCGACGGTGTGGTGAGGGGCAGCTCCGGAGTGGACGTGTCGACCAAGTGGTACGGCGGCCACTTCTACATCCTGGCCGGTGCCCGCGTGACCACCGCCCAGACCGCGACGTTCTCGTTGCCCTGCGTGGGCAGCGCGCGGGTCACCGTGCTCAACGAGAACCGGACACTGAACGTCAGCAAGGGTACGTTCCGCGACCGGTTCGCCGATGGGAACGCCGTCCACGTCTACCGGGTGGACGGCGGTTCGAGCTGCGGAGCCTACTGACGACCGCTCGCGGCGCGGGAACTGTCGTCCCGCTCCCACGAACCGCCGCCCTTCAGCCGGAACAGGAGCCGCGCGGTCAGCACGAGTCCCAGGTAGACGGTCGCGTCGGTGAACCCGGACGGCCCGCTGCGGGCCAGCCGTACCAGGTCCCGTGCCGTGCCGCCGGACGTCTCGTACGCGGTGTCCGGGTTCCTGCTGTGGTGCTCCGCCTTCCCCCGGTACGTGCGGCGCAGCACCCGCAGCAGGTCGCCGGTGCGCGCCGGTGCGGTGACGGTGACCGGCGGGCAGTCCAGGACCGCCACCTCGCCCGGTGCGAACAGCTGGTCCACCCACAGGTCGTCGGCGACCAGGTCGGGGAACTCGCCGAACCGCGCCCGGCCGCGGGCGGACAGCGCGTACGTCCCGGCGCCCCACAGCGAGCCGAGGACCGCCGGGATCCGGGACCGGGCCCGGTAGTACCGGCGCACCAGCGGCGCGGAGCCGCTGGCGTCGTAGCGCACCGGCGGCCGTGCCGCCAGCGGGGCCGGGGGACGGGCGGCGGGCGCGTCCCCGGACAGCAGCCGGAGCACCTGCCGCGCGGCCTCCGGTGGAAGCACCACGTCGGCGTCGAGGTACATCCGCGGCAGGGCGGTCACCGCCCGGTCTCCCGCGCGCAGCGCGGCCGGCTTGGAACCCACCGGCAGCTCCACCACCCGTACCCCGGCGAACGCCCGGACCACCTCCGCCGTCGCGTCGGTGCATCCGTTGCACACCACGACGATCTCCAGCTCGCCGCGCTCGGCGAGCGGGGCGAGCGGGGCGAGGCAGTGCGCGATGACCGCCCGCTCGTTGTGCGCGGGAATGACCACCGATCCCAGCGGGCCGCCCGAGCCGGTGGTCGCCGCGGGGGACGGGCTGGGCGCGCTCACCGCGCGTACTCCCGGGCGGTCGCCGGGGTGCCGGCCGCGACCGGGCGTGGCCGGCCGGGCAGCCCGTCCCGGTACCGGCGGGACCACAGCGCGCGAAGCGCCATCCGGTTGCCCGGCCGCCGTACCCGGGCCAGTTGCCCGACCGTCGCGGCGGCGCGGAACGCGGCGCCGGCCAGCGGGCCGTGGTACTTGCCGAAATAACGCACCCGATTCACCTCGTTGAGCGCGGTCAGGGCGGGACCGGTGCCGGAACCGCCGCCGTCATGGAACACTCGCGCTTCCGGCACGTACTGCACGGTCCAGCCGGCCGACCGTAACCGCCGGCAGTAGTCGGTCTCCTCGGAGTACAGGAAGAACCGCTCGTCCCACTCGCCGACCGTGGCGTCCGCCTCCGCGTTCAGCACCAGTACCGCACCGGTGGCCCAGTCCACCGGGCCGGGCCGGTCGTACTGCTCCGGCTGCCAGACCATCTCGGACAGCCAGCCGGGCCGGCCCGGCCAGTGCGCACCGAGCAGGGCGTCGCCGAGCATCCGGGTGACCGACGGCTCCCGGCGCAGGGACGGGAACGTGGTGCCCGCCTCGCCGACGAACCGGGGCACCGCCGCGCCCACGCCCGAGCGACGGGCGGCCGAGACCAGCTCCGCCAGGCTGCCGGGGGCCAGGCGCAGGTCCGGGTTGAGGATCGCCACCGTACGGGTCGGGCCGAGGTGCCGGCGGCCGGTGTTGATGCCGCCGGCGTAGCCGAGGTTCGCGCCCGCCCGGATCAGCGTGACGCCCGGCCGTCGGTCCACAATGGGCTTCACGTCATCGGCAGAGTCGTTGTCCACCACCAGAACCCGTACCCGCAGGCCGGCGGCGGCCGCGGGCATCGAGTCGAGCAGGCCGGACAGGTCCGCCGCGCTGTTGTAGGTCACCACGATCGCCGTGCAGTCGACGGGGCCGGTCGGCTCGGAACCGGTCACGCCGCTCACCGGCGGGAGTCCGTCCACAGCCGCCACAGGGCCGGCGGCCCCTGGACGCAGTACCGGCGCGCCAGGCGGCGAGGCTCCAGGGCCAGCCGGTACAGCCACTCGACCCCGGCACGCCGCACCCAGCCGGGCGCCCGGGTCACGGTACCGGCGAGGAAGTCCGTGGCCGCCCCGAACGCGAGCAGCACCCGTGCGCCGCTGGCCCCGGCGTGCCGCTGGATCCACCGCTCCTGCCGGGGCTTGCCCAACCCGACCACGAGCAGGTCGACCCGTGCCCCGCGGATGGAGCCGGCCAGCCGCGCCGAGGCTTCGCCGTCGGCGAGGTCGGCGCGCGGCGGTGCCCAGAATCCCGCCACCGTCAGGTCCGGGTACCGGTCGGCCAGCACCGGGCGCACGATGTCGTGCATCTGCGCGCTACCGCCGAGGAACCCCACCCGGGCTCCCGCCGACTGCGCGGTGTCGAGCAGTACCGGCAGCAGATCCGAGCCGGCGAGCAGCGGCCACGACTGGCCGGTGAGGCTGGCCGCCCGGCGCACCATCGGCGCGCCGTCGAGCAGGATCAGCCACTCCGGCGTCTGGCCGGCCACGTCGATGTCGGCGGCGCTGCGGCCACGGCGCCCGAAGTGGTGGACGTGGTCGAGGTTGGCCGACCCGATCGCCAGCGGTACGCCGGGCGGCCCGGCCGCTCCACCGGCACCCAGCCGGTCGCCGACCGCCGACACCACGTCGTCCCGCCGGAGCAGGTCGACCAGAGCGCCACCCAGCACGATCCTCGACGCGGTGGCGGGCCTGCTGACAGCCGTCACGCGTCCACCCCCTCCGGTTCGACAGCGAACTCCACAGCGGGGCGAAAACCCCGCCGGACAACGGATTGGCGTCGCATCCCGGCTACCGGACCACGCTCGGCGACCACGCGTCGTGCACGAAGACCCGCGGGCTTCCGCTGCCGTCGGCCGGCACCACCCACACGTCCTGGGTCGCCGACGCCCCGCCGGTGCGCGGCATCCCGTACAGGATCCGGTCGTCGTCCAGCCACTCCGCCTGGTCGTCCACGCTGTGCTGCTCGGCGAGCAGGGTCTCCCGGCCGGTGCGCAGGTCGTAGACGGCCAGCCGCCAGTGCCCGGGCGGCAGGTTCCCGTGCTTCTTGAACGCGATCCGGGTCTTGTCCGGGGACAGCGACGGGCATTCGACGTCCGCGCGGAGCGAGGTCATCCGGCGCTGCGCGATGCTGCCGCGGACCAGCCAGGTGTGGCCGCCGGTGGCCGCGGTGGCGTAGAACGTGTCGTCGTCGGCGAACGTGACGCCCCAGAAGTTGCGGTCGGCGGCGGTCACCCTGCGGCCGTTGATGAACAGGGCGAACTCCTCCAGGTCCGCGATCGGGGAGCCGGTGGAGCGGCCGATGAGGGTGCGGGTGGAGAACTGGCCGGGGTTCGTGTACGCGTCGCCGTACACGAACGTCGTCGTCACGGAAAGCGTGCCGTCCGGCGACAGGCGTGCCCGGCTGGGCAGCCCGGGCAGCGGCGATGAGCGGCTGACCCGCCAACCCGCGTCGAGCGTCTCGGCCTTGTACGTGGTGACCAGACCGCGGTCGGCCACCAGGCACAGCGCCGATGACGCTCTGGCGTAGACCCGGTCGCAGGTGGCCGGCGTGACGGCCCGGGGCCCGTCGGGATCGGCCAGCGGCACCACCGCCACGTGCCCGTACCCGGAGCCGAGCGCGGTGCTGCGGAACACCAGGCGGGGTCCGGCCGGGACGGCGGTCAGTCCGGGGGCCGGGGTCCCCGGTTGCTTGGCCGCGGCCGACGCCTGCTGGCCGTGCGCGTACACCACGTACCCGATGGCCGCCCCGACCGCGAGCGCGGTGACGGCGGCCAGCATCGCCAGGCGCAGCCGGGTCACGCCACCACCTCCGCGGTACCCGCCGCGGCGGCAGCGCCGCTACCGGCCGGGCCGGCGTCGCCGGCCTCCCGCAGCAGCCACCCAGCCACCGGAACGGCGGTGGCGAGCAGGGCCGCCGCGATCAGCAGCGCGTCGCGCGGGCCGACCAGCGTCCACAGCACGCCGAACGCGACCGACGAACCGAACCTCGCCAGCACCTGGACGGTCTGCGCGGACGCCAGGCCGCTGCCCCGGGAGCCGGCCGGGATCAGCCGGCTCACCAGAGCCGCGAGCACTCCGTCGGTGGCCGCGTAGAACACGCCGAGCAGCAGCAGTGTGGCCACGGTCCAGCCGGTGCCGGCAGAGGGCAGCGCGGCGACCAGGTACCCGGCGAGCAGCATCAGGTGGCCGCCGAGGAACACCGGAGTCCGCCCGATCCGGTCGGCCAGCCGGCCCAGCGGCACGGCCAGGCACAGGTACGAGATGTTCGTGCCGACGTACAGCAGCGGGAACCACTGCGCGGCAAAGCCGTCGCGCCGCTGCAGCGACAGGTACAGGAAGCCGTCCCCGACCGTGCAGAACCCGAGCAGCGCGCAGGCGACCAGCGGGCCGCGTAGCCGCGCGGAAACCATCACCCGCAGCAGGTCTCTCGCCGCCGGCCGGCCGCCGCCACCGGCGGTGCGCCGGTCCGGCACCGCCAGGACGAGCACCGCGAAACCCACCACCGCGACGGCGAACGACACCACCCAGATCGAGCTGTATCCGCCGGGTACCGCCGCCAGGACGGCGAACGCCAGCAGCGGGCCGACCGCCGCGCCGAGCGTGTCGAGCGCCCGGTGCACGCCGAACGCCCGGCCGAGCATCCCCGGTTCGGTGACGTCGGCGATGAGCGCGTCGCGCGGTGCGGTGCGCAGGCCCTTGCCGAGCCGGTCGGCCGTGATGACCGCGGTGATCGAGGCGAGCCCGTGCGCGGGAACCATCGCGAGCCGGCTGGCGGCGGAGATCCCGTACCCGGCGACCGCGACCCACTTGGGCCGGTCGTGCCGGTCCCCGGCGTACCCGCCGGCGACCCGCAGCAGCGCGCTGACGCCCTGGTACAGGCCGTCCACGAAGCCGTACGCGACCAGTCCCATGCCGACCTCGGCGGTCAGGTACAGCGGCAGCACGGCATTGACCATCTCCGACGAGACGTCGGTCAGCATGCTGACGGCGCCGAGCAGGAAGACGGTCGTTGCCACCCGCCGAAGCACCGGACGCGCGTCCGGCGCGGGTGGTCCTGCGGGACGGTCCCGGATCGTGACGTACACGCATGCTCCCTGCTGGTCGTTAGCCGTGGAGAAGTCCGCTACCGTTCGGCGTGCGCGGCCGTTGCCCGATCCGTCGGGGCCGGCGCCCGACCGCGACGCCGCGCGCCCGCACGCCGCCGACGACCGAGTACGACCGGAGGGACACCGACATGGGCACCCGCATCGCCAGTACCGCCGACGTGGACGGCTCGGCCCGCATCGGCGACGGCACGTCGATCTGGCACCTTGCCCAGATCCGGGAGGACGCCACCGTGGGACGCGGCTGCAACATCGGTCGCGGCGCGTACGTGGGCCCCGGGGTTCGCCTGGGCGACAACGTGAAGCTGCAGAACTACGCCCTGGTGTACGAACCGGCCGTGCTCGGCGACGGCGTGTTCGTCGGACCGGCGGCGGTGCTGACCAACGACCAGTACCCGCGCGCGGTCACGCCGGACGGCAGGCTCAAGACCGGCGACGACTGGCACGCGGTCGGGGTGACCGTGGGCGAGGGCGCGTCGATCTCGGCGCGGGCGGTCTGTGTCGCGCCGGTACGGATCGGTCGCTGGGCGCTGGTCGCGGCCGGTGCCGTGGTGACCCGGGACGTACCGGACTTCGCGCTGGTCGTCGGGGTACCGGCGCGCCGGGTGGGTTGGGTCGGGCGGGCCGGGGTTCCGCTGGTGGCGACAGACGGTGGCACCTTCGTGTGCCCGAGCACCGGCGTCGAGTACGTGGAGACCGGCGGGGTGCTCGGCGAGGCTCAGTAGGCGCCGGCGCTGCGGCATACCGCGATCACCGTCCGGGCGAGGATCATCAGATCCATCAAGAACGACCAGTTCTCCACGTACTGCAGGTCCAGCCGGATCGACTCCTCCCAGGTCAGGTCGGAGCGGCCGGAGACCTGCCACAGGCCGGTCAGCCCCGGCTTCACGACGAGCCGGCGGCGCATGTCGAACGGGTACTCGGCGACCTCCCGGGGCAGCGGTGGTCGCGGTCCGACCAGCGACATGTCCCCCTTCACCACGTTGACCAACTGCGGTACCTCGTCGATGGACAGCTTGCGCAGCCACCGGCCGACCGGCGTGACCCGGGGATCGTTGCGCATCTTGAACAGGTTGCCGCCGGTCTCGTTGAGATGGCTCAGTTCGGTCAGCCGGGCTTCGGCGTCCTGGTACATGGTGCGGAACTTGTACATCACGAACTTGCGCCCGTTGCGTCCCACCCTGATCTGCCGGAAGACCACTGGTCCGGGCCGGCCCGGCGTCGTCTTGATCAGTACGGCGACGGTCAGCAGGAGCGGGAGCAGCAGCAGGAACCCGAACAGCGAGGCGACCCGGTCGAAGATTTCCTTGAACACCCGGCGGCCGCCCCGCAGCCGCGGGTGCTCCACGTGCAGCAGCGGCAGCCCGTCGACCGGGCGGATCGTGGTCCGGTCACCGGCGACGTCGACCAGGGTGCTGGCCACGATCAGGTCGATGTCGTCGCGCTCCAGCTTCCAGGCCAGCCGGCGCAGGGCGGTGCCGTCCAGTTCCGGGCAGGACAGCACGATCACGGTGTCCGCGTGCGCCCGCTGGACCGCCAGGGCGACCTCGTCGAAGCTGCCGTACACCGGCGGCAGGCCGGGCAGCCGGGTCATCATCGCCGGGCCGCGCGCGTGCGTCGGGGGCAGGCACACCCCGACCACGCCCATGCCGTGGTACCGCTCGCGGCGCAACTGGCGGACGGTCTCATGGGCGGCCCGCTCGTGACCCACCAGGATGACCCGGCGCAGCCGCTCGCCGCGCGCCCAGGCCGCGTGCAGCCGCCGGCGCATCAGGTACCGAACGGACAGGGCGCAGACAATCGCCACCGGCATTGCGATGACGACATACCCCCGGGCCAGGCGCAAATCGAACGTGAATGAAAAAATGGCGAGGGCCGCGGTCAGCCCAACGCCGGCTCGAAATACCCGTTCGTACTCATCGTTCCCGACGAACAGGTACCTGGGCTCGAACGCCCGGTAAATCGTCAACGCGAGCAGCCAGGCGAACGGCAACGCAAGGGTGAACCACAGATAGTCCCGGTGGTAGCTTTCGCTGACCGAAGAGCCGAATCGTGAGATCAGGGCGATGCCGGCGGCGATCATGCCGACCAGCAGATCGAGGCCCACGAGGGCCCGCGCGTACCGGGTTTCCCAGCCGGTACGCGCGAACCCGGCCTGGTTGGGCAGGTCCAGCGGCGCGAAGGGGACGGTGACGGTCGTGTCGTGGTCAACGGCAGTACTGGACGTCGAGACGGTCGTCGTCACCGTTCCCCTCCGTAATGTCCCCGGCAAATCGTCAGATGCCTTGCGTTGTGCACATGGCGAAACAGGTGGCTCGGAAATGGGCTGAAGGCGCCGGCGGAAATCCTCCCGCAAAAGAGCGTGCGATGCCGGCGCGATTTTCGCCAGTGTCATCATCGTGACCGCCGGTTTCATGTCACCTTGCTGACAAACAAATCGGGGCATTGCCGGCCACGGCCGGTGACTGGAACGTATCGGCAGCGGCCGGATAAGTTGCCCTCAAGCCGCTGGGCGAGTAGCCGCCTTCGTGCATTTTCCGGTTCGGTGCCGATGACGGCGAACTCGGCGGTTGGCGCCGGGTCGTGGGGGTTCGGGGCCTATCGGAGGCCGGGGCCGGGTTCGGGCGACCGTAGGGTTAGCCGGTGCGGGGTCGGGTAGCAGCGCGGTATGCGGATCGGGATCATCGGCGCCGGCCACATCGGAAGCACGCTGGCCAAGTACTTCGTGTCAGCCGGACACGAGGTGGCCATCGCCAATTCGCGCGGGCCCGAGACGCTCCGGGGGCTGGAGGCCGACCTCGGCTACAATGCCCGGGCCACCACCGCCGCGGGGGCCGGCAAATTCGGCGAGGTCGCCGTGGTGTCGGTGCCGTTCGGCCGGTACACCGAGATCCCGGTCGCCGAGCTGGCCGGCAAGCCGGTGGTGGACACCACGAACTACTACCCGCAGCGCGACGGCGTCTACCCGGAACTCGACTCCGACCAGACCACGTCGAGCGAGCTGGTGCAGCGGCACCTGTCCGGGTCGCGGGTCGTCAAGGCGTTCAACACCACGCCGTTCGACCAGTTGCGCGACTTCCCGCGTACGGGTGGCGAGGCTCTGCTGTACGGGATCCCCGTCTCGGGTGACGACGACGCGGCGAAGCGCTGCGTGTTCGACCTCATCGAGGAGATGGGCTTCCAGCCGGTGGATGACGGCAGCCTCGCCGAGGGTGGCCGGAAGCAGCAGCCGGGTACGTCGATCTACGGTGTCGTGCTGCCCGCCGACGAACTCCGCTCGCGGCTGAGCTGAGCCGGTGCGCCCGGCCGGTGGACCCGGCGACGAGCCGGCCGAATACACGCCCGACCCGCGCCGCTGGAAGGCGCTGGCCGTCTGCCTGGTGGCCGGTTTCATGTCACTGCTGGACGTCAGCATCGTCAACGTGGCGCTTCCGGCGATCAAGGTGGGACTGCACGCGACGCAGAGTGACCTCCAGTGGGTGGTTTCCGGGTACGCGCTGACCTTCGGCCTCATCCTGGTGCCGTCCGGACGGTTCGGCGACGCCCGCGGCCGGCGCAACGTGTTCATCCTCGGCGTTGCGGCGTTCGCGCTGGCCAGCGCGGGTTGCGGTATCTCGCCCGAGCCGACCCTGCTGATCGTCACCCGGCTGATCCAGGGGCTCGCCGCCGGCCTGCTCATCCCGCAGGTGAGCGGACTGATCCAGCAACTGTTCCGGGGCGCCGAACGGGGCAAGGCGTTCGGGCTGCTCGGCGCGACCATCGGCGTCTCCACCGCGATCGGTCCGCTGCTCGGTGGCCTGCTCATCGCCGTAGGGGGTGAGCGGGAGGGCTGGCGGTACGTGTTCTACGTCAACGTGCCGATCGGCGCCCTGGCGATCCTGCTCGCGTTGCGGCTGATTCCGGCCAGGCGGGCGGAGAACCGGCGCAGGCAGAGCCTGGACCCGGTCGGCGTCGCCCTGCTGGGCGTCGGCGTCGTGCTGTTGCTGCTGCCGCTTGCCCAGGAACAGCAGTGGCGCGGCCGGTCGAAGTGGTTGCTGCTGATCGTCGCGCTGGCGGTGTTCGTGGTGTTCGTGTGGTGGGAGCGGCGGTACGGCAGGCGCCGCGACTCGCTGGTGAACCTGGAACTGTTCGGCAGGCGGTCGTACGCGCTCGGTCTGATCATCGGCCTTGTGTACCTGGCCGGGTTCACCGCCACATTCTTCGTGTTCACCCTGTTCCTCCAGCAGGGGCAGCACTACAGCGCGCTGGAGGCGGGCGTCGCGGTCACGCCGTTCGCCGCCGGTTCGGCGGTCTCGTCGGCGCTGGCCGGACGGGTGATCACGAAGTTCGGGCGGCCGCTGGTGGCGGTGGGGCTGGCGGTGGTGGCGATCGGGGTGGGCGGCGCGGTTCTGGCGGTCCACCTGGTACCGGGCCGGGCGGTCGGTTGGGCGACCGCCGGGCCACTGCTGGTCGCCGGGGCGGGCAGCGGCGCGGTCATCTCACCCAACCTCACCCTCACGTTGTCCGAGGTCCCGGTGCCTGAGGCCGGCAGCGCCGGTGGGGTGCTCCAGACGTTCCAGCGCATCGGCTCCGCGATCGGCATCGCCACAGTCGGATCGGTCTTCTTCGCCACCGTGGCGTCCAGCCGCGACGGCTACGCGACCGCGTTCCAGCGAGCGGTGCTGCTCAGCGTGGCGTTCGACGTGGTGGCCCTGGTCGCCGCGCTGGCAGACGTGGCGGCCGGTCGCGCGGCGGCGGCCCGGCACCACCGCCGGGCCGCCCGCCACCGTCCCGCCTAGCGCAGGCCCCGCAGCGGCGTTCGCGCGAGCGCGCGGCCCGCGTCACGAGCCGGCTAGATTGTCACACCGCTTCCGCTAGCCTTCCGGCGGGCGCTCACCGCACCACGCGCAGGCGCACGGTCTCGTTCATCGCGCGCAGTTTGGTCAACACGTTCTCGGAGTAGTCGATGCCGATGTCGGTCAGCAGGTAGCCCAGCTCTCCGCGGGTGGACAGCAGCTGCCCCTCGACGTTCACCGAGTGCTCGGCCAGGATGCTGTTGACCTGGGCCAGTACGCCGGGCATGTTGCGGTGGATGTGGACCAGCCGGTACGTGCCGGGCGGCTGAGGCAGCGCGATCGCCGGCAGGTTGGACGACAGCGTGGTGTTGCCCTCGCGGAGGTACTGGACGAGCTTGCCGGCCACGAAACCGCCGATGTCCGCCTGGGCCTCCTCGGTCGACCCACCGATGTGCGGGGTGAGGATCACGTTGGGCAGGCCGCGCAGCTCCGAGACGAACTCGTCGCCGCGGCCCTTCGGCTCCTTCGGGAACACGTCCACGGCCGCACCGGCCAGGTGCCCCGAGACCAAATGGCGGCGCAGCGCCGCGTGGTCGACCACGAAGCCCCGGCTGAGGTTGAGGAACAGGCTGTGCTCCCGCATCCGGGCGAACTGCTGCTCGCCGAAGAACCCGCTGTTGCCCGGCCGGCCGTCCACGTGCAGGGTCACCACGTCCGAGTTCTCGAGGAGCTCGTCCAGGGTGCCGCAGCGCCGCGCGTTGCCCAGGGTCAGCTTGTCCGCGGTGTCGTAGAAGTACACCCGCATGCCCAGGTTCTCGGCGAGCACCGAAAGCTGCGTGCCGATGTTGCCGTACCCGACGATGCCCAGGCTGCGCCCGCGCACCTCGTGGCTGCCGTCGGCCGCCTTGTCCCAGACGCCGGCGTGCATGCCGGCGTTCTTCTCGATCATCCGCCGGGTCAGCGCGATGATCTCGGCCAGTGCGAGTTCGACCACACTGCGCGTGTTGGAGAACGGCGCGTTGAACACCGCGACCCCGCTGGCGGCGGCGGTCGTCAAGTCGATCTGGTCGGTACCGATACAGAAAGCGCCAATCGCCACCAGATCGGGCGCGGCCGCTAGGACGCGCGCGGTGACGTGGGTCTTGGACCGGATCCCCAGAATCTGTACGCCGTCGATCCGCTCGAGCAGCTCGTCCTCGTCCAGGGCTCGCCCCACGGTCTCCACGTGGTAACCCTCGGACTCCAACCGGGACACCGCGTCCGGATGGATGTTCTCCAGGAGAAGCACTCGTATCTTGTCGTGGTCGATCATCATCAGTCCCGCCTGACCGTCGCTCGCCGATCCCGCCAGACACGGCGATGGGTCTGGCCACTGGACGAGCCTAGCCCAGTGCGGTTGACGCCCCGGTCGGTGCCGTCCGGGTGGTGCCGCCGGATATGGGTAGAGGCGCTTCATGTCCTTCAGAGCGCCGCGCCGGGCCTCGGCCCTGACTCGGGTCGGCGTGGCGGCCGCCGCGGGCCTGGTCGCCGGTGCGCTCGCCGGTGTCCTCGGGCCCTGGCAGCTTGCCCCACTGGTCGGATGGGACGCGACGGCGCTGACCTGGGTCGGGCTGATCTGGACGGTGATCTGGCCGATGAACGCCGAGCAGACCGCGGCCCGGGCCGGACACGAGGATCCGACCCGGCCGCTCGCCGACCTGCTCCTGCTCTTCGCGGCGGTGGCCAGCCTGGTCGCGGTGGGATTCGTGCTCGTCCAGGCCAGGCACTCCGGCGGCGTCACCGAACTGCTCCAGGTCGCGCTCGCGATCGCCAGCATCGTGCTGTCCTGGGCGCTGGTGCACACCACGTTCACCCTGCGGTATGCACGGATGTACTACACCGGACCGGACGGTGGCATCAGCTTCAACCAGACGGAAGCGCCCGCGTACGCCGACTTCGCGTACCTGGCCTTCACCATCGGCATGACCTTCCAGGTGTCCGACACGAATCTGGAGACGCGGGAGGCGCGTTCCATCGCGCTGCGGCACGCGCTGGTCTCGTACCTGTTCGGCACGGTGATCGTCGCGGTCACCATCAACCTGATCGCCGGCCTCGGCAGCTGAAACCGTGTGCCGGTCAGCCGAACCGGGTCTCCTGGCCGACGATCATGCCGCCGCAGCAGAGCAGCAGGAACAGGGCGACGCCGGCACCGACCAGCAACGTCAGGCGCAGGCGGCGGCGATTCGTCGGGCGTCCTGCGGGCCGGCGCCGAAGCGCCCAGCGCCGGGCAGTGCGGCGATCGGGGGACGAGCGCAGAAACCCGGACATGAGCCCTCACAGATGACCCGAACGTGTCAATCATCGTACCCAGCCGAAACGGTCGGTAACCGCGCAGAAGCGCCCGGGTACCGGAGGTCGGCCTCCGCCCAGGCTGCCCGCACCGGGCCCGCCGGTACCGGACCGACGGGTTACCGGCCAGCCGGGGCCCGGCGTGCGCGGGCCGCCCCGTGGCGGCCCGGCCGGTTCAGGGCCAGTGCGCCGGCGCGGCGAACACCAACCCCGCTCACCTCCACTGTGGACTGCCGGAGCCGCCGGCCATCGCCCGCCGGCGCGCGGGGCCGGGCCGGGAGCACCAAGATGAGAGGCATGACGACGGCGAGCCAGAACAGACCACCGGACGGCAGCACCCTCACCGTGCTGCTCGCACTGGCCGCCAACCTGGGCATCGCTATCCTGAAAGCGCTGGCCGGCCTGCTCACCGGCTCGGCCGCGCTGCTGTCCGAGGCGGCCCACTCGGTCGGCGACACGGTCACCGAACTGCTGCTGCTCACCGCGCTGCGCCGCTCGCGCCGGCCGGCCGACCGGCGGCACCCGTTCGGCTACGGCAAGGAGCGCTTCTTCTGGTCGCTGCTCGCCGCCGTCGGCATCCTCGCGTCCGGGGCCGCGTTCTCGTTCTACCAGGGGTACCGGACGCTGCGCGGCCAGGGCGGCGTGGAGGGCCACCACGCCTGGGTCGGGTACCTGGTGCTCGCCCTGTCCGCCGTGCTGGAGGGCATCTCGTTCTCCCAGGGGGTACGGCAGCTGAGGGCGGAGTCGGGCCGGCTCGGTGAACGTTGGCCGGCGTACCTGAGAAATCCCCGGGATCCCACCGTCAAGAGCGTGGTGCTGGAGGACTCCGCCGCGCTCATCGGCATCCTGCTGGCGTTCGCCGGCCTGGCGCTGCACCAGGCGACCGGGTCGGCCGTCTGGGACGGCGCGGCCGCGCTGGCGATCGGCGCGCTGCTCGTGGTGGTGGCCTACCAGCTCGCCCAGACGAGCAAGGCGCTGCTGATCGGCCAGCAGGCCAACGTCAAGCTCGTCCGGGCCATCCGCGTCCACCTGGCCGAGCAGCCCGAGGTGGAGAAGGTGGTCGACATCCTCACCATGATCGTCGGCAGTGACCGGGTGCTGCTCTGCGCCCGGCTCGACTTCCGCGACACGCTGACCGCCGCCCAGCTGGAGCGGGCCTGCGTACGCATCGACGGAACGCTCCGCGAGGCGTTCCAGGATCTCGACGAGGTCTTCCTGGAGCCGGTGCCGCGCAGCGATCCGGTGCTGCGCGCCCGGGTCCTGGCCCGGTACGGCGACATCCTGGAGCGTGACCCGCGCCCCGTCCGGGCCGAGGCCGGCCCGCCGGCCGCCGGCCGGCCGGCCCCTGAGCGGGGCTGACCGGCCACGGCGTGCCGGCG
>JBDZVD010000152.1:0-13505 GCA_040255525.1 Micromonosporaceae bacterium
CGGCAACGCCGACATCTCGCGGGTACGGGCGTCGGTGTGCATGGTCGGCGGCTGGTACGACATCTTCCTGCCCTGGCAGCTGCGCGACTACGCCACCCTGTGCGCCGCCGGGGCGGCACCCCGGCTGGTGATCGGCACCTGGACACACGCCGATACGGCGCTGCTCGACGCGTCGATGAGCGAGGCGATCGGCTGGTTCCGCGCGGCCATGAACGGCGGCGCCACCGGCGGGGTCCGGGTCCACGTCGGCGGGGTGGACGAGTGGCGGGAGCTGCCCGCCTGGCCGCCGCACGAGCGCACGACGGCGTGGCTCCTGCAACCCGGCGGCGGGTTGGCCACCACCCCGCCGGAGCCCGCAGCGCCGGACCGGTTCCGGTACGACCCGGCGGACCCGACGCCATCGCCCGGCGGGCCGCTGCTGACCCGGGAGGCGGGGCGGCGGGACAACCGGGCGGTGGAGGCCCGGGCGGACACCGTGGTCTACACCACGCAGCCGCTGAGCACCGACGTCGAGGCGATCGGGCCGGTTTCGGCGACCATCCACGTCCGTGCCGACGGCGAGTACTTCGACGTGGCGGTCCGGGTCTGTGACGTCGATCCGCGCGGGCGCTCGGAGAACATCAGCGACGGGCTGATCCGCATCTGCCCGGGGATGTTCCCGCCGGACGCGGACGGGGTGCGCGCCGTCGAGGTCGAGCTGTGGCCGATGGGGTACGTATTCCGGCGCCGCCACCGGATCCGGGTGCAGCTGGCCGGCGGCGCCCATCCCCGGTGCGCGCGCAACACGGGTACCGGGCAACCGCTGGGCTCGGCCACCGAGCTGCGCCCGGTGACGCAGGAGATCTGGCACGACGAGGCGCACCCGTCGCAGCTGCGGCTCCCGGTCTGACGTGGCCGTGTGACCGGCCACCGCCCCCCGTTACCGGATCCGATCCTGACCCGATCGGACGCGGTCTTCGCGGCAGACGGCCACACGGCACGCGTGTCCAATCTTGATCGACCGGGTCAAGGCGAGGGCCGATTTGCCGAGAAAACCCCGAAAGGGATTAGCCCGGGAAGCCGACCGCGACCGGCCGGTTCGCCTCGATCCACAGGTCGATGCGCGCCCACCAGCGGTACAGCCACTCGATCCGCGCCTCCGACTCGGCCGGTACGTCGGCCCGGGGTACCAACCACCACTGCATGATGATCGTCTTGTCCATCGGCAGCGCCCGCCAGACATCGGCGATGGTCATCAGGTGGTCCACTCCGGTGTGCCCGACCATGATGATGTCCGCGTCCGGCGCGGCGTCGAGCGCGGCGAGCACGCCGCCGGGGTGTGGCGGCAGCACGTTGTGCATCCGCTGCGCGCGCCGGGCCATCTGCGACAACCCCAGCCGGTTCAGCCGGGCGATCGCCCGCTCCCAGCGACGCGGGGTGAAGTTGCCGCCCTCCGGGAAGATCAGCAAGGCGTCGTGCTGGCCCAGCCCGGCGGCCAGCGAGGCGATCTCCGCCTCGGCCTGCCCGCCGCGCCCCTGACCCGGCGCGATGAACCGGTTGGGCAGCCGGTTCAGCAGCACGTCGATGGACGGATCCCACTGCAGCGCCGCCTTGAGCACGATGCGCGGATCGCGGTCGTACCAGTTGATGAGCGCGTGCGCGAGCAGGAACGAGTCCCCCGGACCGGCGTGCCGGCTAAGTACCAGCAGCGGACGGCCGACCGGTGCGGAGTCCGGCGCCGTGCCCTCGATCTCGACGTGCAGCCGCAGCACCCATTTGGCCTGCTGGTACAGCACCCGCATGGCCCGCCCGCAGAGCCGGTAGTGGGCCCGCTGGAAGGCCGGTCGGCGCACTGCCACGCCGAAGCCGGAACTGAGCCACAGCGCGAACATCACCGCGAGCGTGACCGCCTCCACGAGCAGGTACACCGTGGTGAGCCAGAGCAGCCGCAGGGGCCGCAGCCGACCGGGTGCCAGCGGGGAGCCGGCGAGCGTCAGCAGTACCCACGCCGGCGCCGTACCGACCAGCGCCAACGCCAACCCGACCACCGCGGGTGCCAGCAGCACCCGGCGCAGCCAGCGGGGAGGCGGTCTCATGCCGATATCGCGTCCAGGTACTCCGCGGAGGCCTCGTAGGCCCGTTTGATCCGGCGGGCGGCGGCTGCCACGTCACGGTAGGCCAGGGGCGAGTCGTCGCGATCCGAGCCCCCGCCGGTGGGCATGACATAGACGTCGACGTAGTCCGGCAGGTTGGACATCTCGCGGGCGTACCGGTGCCGGCGGGACACCTCGAAGGCGACCTTCGCCACGTCCCAGAGGTACCGGGGAGCCTTCAGCGGCCGGTCGGTCCGGCCGACCTGGAGCACGTAGACGGTCCGCGCGCCCAACTCCACGGCGCGGCCGACCGGGATCGAGTTGACGATGCCGCCGTCGATGAAGTGCTCGCCCCCGATCGCGATCGGCGGCAGCAGGCCCGGTACCGCCGACGAGGCGAGTACGGCCGGCACCAGGTCCCCCTCGGTGAACCAGTGTTCGGCGGCGCGCTCGATGCTGGCCGCGCAGCACTCGAACCGGACCCGCAGGTCGGCGAAGGTGGTCGCCGGGCCGAGTTCGCGGTACAGCATGTCGCGCAGCGGCTTCGGCGAGTGCAGGTGGGTACGGCGCCGGGCCACCCGGACGAGTTGCCGGGAGGCGGAGCCGCCGTACACCTCCCGGGCCTGTGGCGAGGCCCACAGCCGGCCCAGCCGCTGGGTGACCGCCTCGGTCGGGTCGGCCGCCACGAGTACGCCGTTGACCGCGCCGATCGAGGTACCCACGATCAGATCCGGCAGCACACCGTGCCTCAGCAGCGCGCGGAGCATGCCCACCTCGACCGCGCCGAGGACGCCACCGCCGCCGAGGACGAACGCGACCGGGCCAACAGACACCCGATCATCGTGCCACGGCACGGCGGACCCGGCTCGGTACCGCGAGCACGGGCCGCCCACACCACCGCTCGGGTCAGATGTCGTCCCAGCGGAACATCAGCGCCGCGATCGCCGAGAGGACCACCGCGAACGCGAGCAGGATGCCGATCTCCGGCAGCACGCTGACCGGAGACCTGCCGCGCACCATCACGTCGAGCATGCCGGTGTTGAGGTGCCGCAGCGGGAACACCGTCGCCAGGCTCTGGAGCCATCCGGGCGCGCTGTCGAGCGGGAAGAACGACCCGGACAGGAACGCCATCGGGATCGTGATCAGATTCGCGATCGCGCTGGCCGCCTCCATCGACTTCGCCTTCGCACCGGCGAGCAGGCCGATCGACATGAACGCCAGCGTTCCGGCGAGGATCAGCGGCACCGACATCCACCAGTAGTGGGACAGCTTCAGGCCGAAGAAGCCGGCGCCCACCGCGAGGAAGATGGCCGTCTGGATGAGCGCGATGCCCATCGACACCACGATCCGAGCATTGATCACGGTGGGCACCCCGACCGGGGACAGGGTCAGCCTGCGCAGGATCTTCTTCTGCCGCCAGGTGACCAGGGTCGACGTGGCACCGAACGTGGCGCCGATCGCGATCGCGTACCCGAGCAGACCAGGGGTGATGTACTGGATGTAGGACAGCGACTTGTCCTCGACGGCCTGGGTGTCCAGCGAGAACTTCGGCGGTTGCCCGGTCGCGTCCACGTTCGCGTTCTGGACGAGTGAGGTCATCACGCCCTGGACGGTGGCCGCCGCGGTCGCGTCCGCGGCCGAGTAGTGCACCACGATCCGGTCGCCGACCTGTTCGACAACCGCCGCGTCGTCGCCGTTGCGCACCTTGTTCAGCGCGACCGCCCGATCGGTCACCTTCGTAATCTTGAAGACGTGCCCGAGTTCGGCGCGCGCGTCCGCCGGCAACTGGTCGATCAGCGGTACCGAGCCGACCTCCAGCACGTCCTGCGGGGAGGTGCCGGCGTTGCGGAACAGGCCGCCGAAGATGATGAGGAACACCAGCGGGAACAGCAGCGTGAAGAACAGTCCGGCCCGGTCGCGCCGGAAGCCTAGGAACATGGCGCGGGCCAGGGTGAGGAAGCTCGTCGTCCGGCTGGCTCTGCCGCCGGTGCCGCCGGGCGCGGGCCGGTCGGCGACGGCGGGCGGCGCGGTCGCGACGGCCGACGCCGGCTGGTCACCCGTCCCGCCGGACACCTCCAGCGGGTCGTGGTCGAGAGGTCGCTGCGCGGAATTCATGCCCGGTACTCCCGTCCGGTCAGGTCGAGGAACACGTCCTCCAGCGAGGCTCCGCGGACCGCCAGGCCGCGCAGCGCGTTGCGTTCGGCGAGCGCGGAGAGCACGGCGGCGGGGTTGCGGGTCGACACGGTCAGCGACACGCCATCGTCACTGATCTCCGCGTCAGGGAAGAGCTGCCGGGCGCCGTCGAGCGGCACCGTGCCGGTCTCGATGCCGATCCGGGTGGGTGCGTCCAGGCCGCGTACCAGGGCGGCCGGCGGACCGGACCGGAGGATCTTGCCGTGGTCCATGATGGCGACCCGGTCGCAGAGCAGCTCCGCCTCGTCCATGTAGTGGGTGGTCAGCACGACCGTGCGCCCCTGCTTGTTGATCTCCCGCAGCAGGTCCCAGAGGTTGCGCCGTGCCTGCGGATCGAGTGCGGCGGTCGGCTCGTCCAGAAACACCACGTCCGGTCCGTGGACCAGCGCGCACGCGATGGACAACCGCTGCGCCTGGCCGCCGGACAGCTTCTCGGTCCGGGTATCCGCCTTGTCCGTCAGCCCGACCACCTCCAGCCAGTGATCGGCGTCCGCGGCCGGGGTGCCGTACAGCGAGGCGAACGTGCGGATCTGTTCCCGGGCGGTGAGCCGCTCGAAGAAGGAGGACGCCTGCAACTGGACGCCGATCCGTGGCAGCAGCCGGGGATTGCGCGGCCACGGCCGCACGCCGAGCAGGCTCACGTCGCCATCGTCGGGCTTGCGCAGGCCCTCGACAATCTCCAGTAGCGTGGTCTTCCCCGCGCCGTTCGGTCCGAGGATGCCGAAGAACTCGCCCTCCTCGACGTCGAACGACACGCCGTCCACGGCATGGGTGTCGCCGTACCATTTCCGTACCCCGTCGACCCTGATGGTCCCAGCCATGGCCTGCACCATAGCGAGGCGTGTCCACCTGACGGACTGGCGCCGAGGTGTTTCGCCCCGTTCTGGTAGTGTCATAGTGAATTGTCCGGCCTCATTGGGGAGGCATCGTGCGGCCGTCCGTGATCGGGATCGCTCAACAGCTCGCGGCCCAGCTCCTGCGGTTTCCAACCGGGGCGCTCGATCGCCAGCTCGGCCACATCGCCGAGGTCGCGTCGATGCTGCCGGGTGACGCCGGTGCACCGCTCGCGGCACTCGCCGACCACCTGCGCGCCGCCGGGCCGGCCGCCGCGGTCGAGGAGTACATGGCGACGTTCGCGCCCGGCGGGTGCCTGCTGTTCCTGAGCCGGCCGGACGACCCGGCGTTCACGCGGGCGTACCGGCGAGCCGGCTTCCGGCCCGCCGACCACGAGCGGGCCGACTTCCTGCCCGCCGTGCTCGAGTTCGCCGCGGCGCGGGTGGTCGCCGAGGACTTCTGCGGCCAGGAACTGCTGTGCGAGTACCGGCCGGCACTGGACGAGATCGGGGCCGGGCTCGCCGAGATCAACTCGCGGTACCTGCTGGCGGTGGACGCCGTCGGGGCGACCCTGCCGCAGCTGCATCCGGCGGCCTGAGCGCCCCGCCGGCCGGCAGCCCGAGCACGCCACCGGCCGGCAGCCCGAGCACGCCGCCGGCCGGCAGCCTGAGCACGCCACCGGCCGCGGGCCGCGCCGGCCGCCGGTGAGCCCGGACGCGACGCGATCACGATCGCCGTCCGGCCAGATGCGAGGATGCCTCGGTGTCCCCTCGCGTACTGCTCACCGGCTTTGAACCCTTCAACGGCGCCGACCTGAACGCCTCCTGGTCAGCGGTACGGCTCGCCGCCGCCTCGCCGCTCCCCGGCGTCGACCTGCACACTCAACTGCTGCCCTGCGTCTTCGGGGCGGCCTCCGAGGTGCTGTGGGACGCGGTCGAGCTGTTCGATCCCGACATTGTGATCGCGGTCGGGCAGGCCGGAGGGAACACCGGGCTGGCCGTCGAACGGGTGGCTGTGAACCTGGACGACGCCAGCATCCCGGACAACGCCGGGGCGCGGCCGGTCGACCGGCCGATCGTGCCGGACGGCCCGGTCGGGTACTTCGCCACGATCCCGGTGAAGGAGTGCGTGGCCGCGGTCCGGGCGACTGGCGTACCCGGCGTGGTGTCCGAGTCGGCCGGCCGGTTCGTGTGCAACCACGTCATGTACCAGCTGCTGCACCGTGCGGCGACCCGCCGTCCGGGCCGGCTGACCGGCGGGTTCGTGCACGTACCGTTCGCCCCCGAGCAGGTGCTCGACGCCGCCCGGCCGTGCCTGCCGTCGTCCACGGTCGCGGTCGGACTGCGCGCGGTGGTGGCCCGGGCCGCGCGGGCCGCCGGGTGACGCCCGGCGCACCGGCCGGTCCCGGCCCGGTCCGGCTCCGGCGGCTGCCGGCGCCGCCGCGGGATCCGGCCCGGCTGGCAGACTGTCCGCGTGACCTCTCGCTACATCGCGGCGATCGATCAGGGCACCACCTCGACACGCTGCATCCTCTTCGACGACACCGGTCAGATCGTCGCGCTTGACCAGCGCGAGCACCGGCAGATCTACCCGCGTCCCGGATGGGTCGAGCACGACGCGGCGGAGATCTGGCACAACGTCCAGGCGGTCACCCGCGCCGCGCTGGACGCCGCCGGGCTGTCCCGGGCCGACCTGGCCGCGATCGGGATCACCAACCAGCGCGAGACCACGCTGCTGTGGGATGTCGCGACCGGCGAGCCGGTGCACAACGCGATCGTCTGGCAGGACACCCGCACCGACCGCATCGTCCGGGAACTGGCCGGCGACGCGGGGTCGGACCGGTTCCGGGAGTCCTCGGGGCTGCCGCTCGCGACCTACTTCGCGGGGCCGAAGATCCGGTGGCTGCTCGACGAGCGTCCGGAGCTGCGGGTCCGCGCCGAGGCCGGTGAGGTGATCTTCGGTACCGTGGACACCTGGCTCATCTGGCAGCTGACCGGCCGGCACGCGACCGACGTGACGAACGCCAGCCGCACCATGCTGATGAACCTGTCCACCCTCGACTGGGACGAGCGGCTGCTCGACGCGTTCGGGGTCCCCCGGGCGATGCTGCCCGAGATCCTGCCGTCGTCCCGGGTGTACGGCGAGGCGCGGGGCGACTTCGGCGGCGTACCTGTGGCCAGCGCACTCGGGGACCAGTCCGCCGCCCTGTTCGGCCAGACCTGTTTCGATCCCGGGCAGGCCAAGTGCACCTACGGCACCGGCTCGTTCCTGCTGCTGAACACGGGCACCACGCCGGTACGCAGCGAGCGCGGGCTGCTGACCACGGTCGGGTACCAGATCGGGGACGACCGCCCGGTGTACGCGCTGGAGGGATCCATCGCGGTGACCGGCGCGCTGGTGCAGTGGCTGCGCGACAACCTGGGCATCATCTCCTCCGCTCCGGAGATCAACGATCTGGCCTCGACCGTCGAGGACAACGGCGGCTGCTACTTCGTACCCGCCTTCTCCGGCCTCTTCGCGCCGTACTGGCGCACCGACGCCCGCGGTGTCATCGCCGGGCTGACCGGCTACGTCACCAAGGCACACCTGGCCCGCGCCGCTCTGGAGGCTACCGGGTGGCAGGTCAAGGACGTCGCCGACGCGATGGCGGCAGAGTCCGACGTGGACATCGCGGAGCTGCGCGTCGACGGTGGGATGACGGCCAGCGACCTGCTGATGCAGTTCCAGGCCGATGTGCTCGACGTACCGGTGGTCCGGCCGACGATCGCGGAGACCACCGCGCTCGGCGCGGCGTACGCCGCCGGGCTCGCCGTCGGGTTCTGGCCGGACCTGGACACCCTGCGGGCGAACTGGCGCGCGGACGCCCAGTGGCACTCCCGGATGCCGGCGGCCGACCGGGACCGCGGGTACCGCCTGTGGCGCAAGGCCGTCGACCGCTCCCTCGGCTGGCAGGACTGAGCGCGGCCGGAGCCGCCCCCTGGCGGAGGCGAGCACAGCCTCTCGGCGAAAGGCGGGCGGCGTGACCCCCCGGAGGTCACGCCGCCCGCCTTTCTGGGAGGAGGCAAAGCCTTTTGGTCAGGATGATTCGCCCACGGTCACCGGGACCGTCTGGGTGGAGCCGTTGCGGCTCACCGTGAGCTGGAGCTTGTCGCCCACCTTGCTGGACTGCACCACGTCGAGCAGGTCGTCGCTGCTGTGAATGTCGGCGTCGTCCGCCTTGACGATGACATCGCCCTGCTTGAGGCCGGCCTTGTCCGCCGGGCTTCCGCTGACCACGCTGGCCACCGACGCCCCGGCGTTGCCGTCCGCGGTACCGACGTTGATGCCGATGTACGGGTGGCTGACCTTCCGGCCCTTCATCAAGTCCTGCGAGACCTCGTTGACCCGGTTGGACGGGATCGCGAAGCCCACGCCGTTACCGTCGCCGCCGTCGGCCGTGAGGATGCTGGTGTTGATGCCGACGACCTCGCCGCGCGTGTTCACCAGCGCGCCACCGGAGTTGCCCGGGTTGATCGAGGCATCGGTCTGGATGGCCCCGGCGATGTTCGTCTGCTGCTGGGACTGCTGCTGTTGCTGCTGCCCGAACGGATTCTGCTGGCCGAACGGGTTCTGCGGCCGCTGCTGTTCGGGCTGCTCCTGGATGGTCCGGTGCAGCGCGCTGACGATCCCCTCGGTGACCGTCCCGCTCAGCCCCAACGGGCTGCCGATGGCCAGTACGGTGTCGCCGACCTGGACGCTGTCGCTGTTGGCGAACTTCGCCGCGGCCAGGTTCGACACGCCCTGGGCCTTCACCACGGCCAGGTCGGTCTTCGGGTCGGTACCCACCACCGTCCCCTGCGCCGTCTTGCCGGAGGCGAAGGTGACCTGGACCGTCTTGGCGGTCGCGTCGGCCACCACGTGGTTGTTGGTGACGATGTACCCGTCCGCCGAGAAGATCACACCGGAGCCCTCGGCGTCGGAGGTCTGGATCGAGACCACGCTGTTCTTGACGCTGTTCACGATGCCGGACAGCGTCGAGCGGTCGACGGTCGGCGCCGGGGCCAGCGCACCGCTCGCGGTGGACGACTCGGTCGCGTGGACGACCAGACCGCCGACGACGCCGCCACCGCCGGCGAGCAGCAGCGCGAGCAGGCCGACCGCGATCCCCCTGCCGAGGCGGCCGGTCGACTGGCGCGGCGCGGACTGCCCCTGCTGGTCGGACGGCTGCCCGGCAGCCGCCTGCTCGGCGGCCGGCTGCTGATCGGTCGGCTGCTGGCCTAAGGGCTGCGGACCGGGTGGCTGCGGACCGGATGGCTGCGCGCCTGCCGGCCCTCCGGCAGGCGGCGGCGTACCGTACCCGGGCGCGCCGTACCCGGACGGCCCGTAGCCGGACGGCCCGTAGCCGGACGGCCCGTAGCCCGGGGCTCCGTACCAGCCGCTCTGCCCGGGCATCGGCGCCCCGAACGGGGCGGCCTGCCCCTGCTGCCACTGTGACGGCGCCGGGGCCGGGGCGGATTCGTTCGCGGCCGGCTGGCCGGCCGGGGGCTGGTGCATTGGCGAGGCTTCCGCCGGGGCGGCGGCACGCTGGTCAGCGGGGATCTGCCCGCCCGGCCTCGACTGCCCGGCCGGTGCGTCGGTCGGCAGCTCGCTCGTCGGCCGTTGGTACCCATCGTCCGGTTCCGGGAAGCGCTGCGGGTTCGTGTCGCTCTCGCTCATGGACCCCAGACTGCACCGCCCGACTGCGTCAGTCCTGGGTTCGGGCTGGAAGTTGGCTGGGAATCGTTACTCGTCCCCGCCCTCGACGGCGACGATGTCCGCGGTGGGCGCCAACGGGAGCCGTACCCGGAACGCCGCGCCCTGCCCCGGCTGGCTCTCCACCTCGACGGTGCCCCGGTGTGCCGAGACCAGCGCCGCGACGATCGCCAGGCCGAGACCCGTCCCGCTGGTTGGCACGGGTGAACCGCCGTCCCGCCGGGTGCGGGCCGTATCGGCCCGGTAGAACCGCTCGAAGACGCGCTCGACCTGCTCCGGCGCCAGGCCCGGACCGGCGTCGGTGACCTCCATCACCGCCCGGTCCGCCTCGCGGCGCAACCGCAGCCACACCGGGGTACCGGCCGGAGTGTGCACCAGCGCGTTGGTCATCAGGTTCCCGGTGACCTGGCGCAGCCGAGACTCGTCGCCGTTGACCACCAGCGGCCCGGTACCTTCGGCGATCTCCAGCGTGATCTGCCGGTCCGGCGCGACGGCCTGGGCCGCGATCACCGCGTCGTTGGCGATCACCCGCAGCTCCAGTGCGCTGGGTACCAGCGGCCGTTCCATGTCGAGCCGGGCCAGCAGCAGGAGGTCCTCGACCAGCAGCCCCATCCGGGCCGCCTCGCCCTCGATCCGGCGGACCAGCCGCTCGGCCTCCTCCGGCGACCGGGCCGCCCCCTGCCGGTACAGCTCGGCGAAGCCCCTGATCGTGGTCAGCGGGGTACGCAGCTCGTGGGAGGCGTCCGCGACGAACTGGCGCATCCGCTCCTCCGAACGCCGCGCCCTGCTCTCGGAGAGCTGGGCCGCCTCGGCCGCACTCCGCGCCGCGGACTCCGCCGACCGTGCCGCCGCCTCCGACGCCGCCTGCGCCGTGAACGCGGCCTCGACCTGGCCGAGCATGGTGTTCAGCGAACGGGCGAGGTGACCGACCTCGGTGCGCGGCTCCTCGTGCCCGGGTTCGAACTCGGGTATCCGCTGGGTCAGGTCGCCACCGGCGATCGCGGCGGCGGTGTGCTCGATGGACCGCAGCGGCCCGAGGCTGGCCCGGACCATCGCCGTACCCGCGACGGCCAGCAGGATGAGCATTCCGGCGCCGACCAGCAACTCGGCGACGACCAGCCGGGACAGCGTGCTGTCCACGTCGGACATGTCGGCCGCCACCACCAGGTAGTCGGTGGGCCGGGTCGACAGCCGGGTGACCAGGATCCGCCAGCGCCGGCCGCCGTCGATGGACCGGACGACGTGGATGTCCCCGACCTGACCGGCCGCGGCACCGGTGGTGACCGGCACCTCGGGGAGCTGGCCGCGCTCGTAGTGCTGGCTGACCAGCGCGGTCGTCAGCCCGTTCGGAGTCACCACTTGGGCGAAGAACCGGGTCGGGATGCCGACCTGGGACTGGACGAAGGGGTGCTCGAACACCTCGACGGACAGCGCGTTGAGGTCGGCGGACACGCCCCTCACGTCGCTGTCCAGCCGGCCCTGCAGGTACTCCCGCAGGGCGATGAAGCTGGACACCCCGATGACCAGGAGGGCGGCGGTGACCAAAGCCATGACCGCGGCGACGAGTTTGAGCCGCAGCGGAGCGCGGCTGAAGAGATGAGTCATCGGTGCGGCTAGGACGGTAGGCGCAGCACGTAGCCGACGCCCCGCAAAGTGTGGATCAAGCGCGGTTCGGTGAAGTCGACCTTGCGCCGCAGGTACGAGATGTAGGACTCGACGATACTGTCGTCGCCGCGGAAGTCGTAACTCCAGACGTGGTCGAGGATCTGGCCCTTCGACAACACCCGGCCGGCGTTGGCCATCAGGTACCGCAGCAGCTTGAACTCGGTCGGCGACAGCGAGATCCGCTCGCCGTTGCGCCACACCTCGTGCGCTTCCTCGTCCAGTTCCAGGTCGGCGAAGGTGAGCCGGGCCGAGGTCGTCTCGCCGCTGGTCCGCCGCAGTACCGCCCGGATCCGCGCGGTCAGCTCCTCCAGGCTGAACGGTTTGGTGACATAGTCGTCGCCGCCCAGGGTCAGCCCACGGATCTTGTCGTCGGTGGTGTCCCGCGCGGTCAGGAAGACCACCGGAGTGCGGGTGCCACTGTCGCGCAGCTTCCGGATCACCTCGAAGCCGTCCAGATCGGGCAGCATCACGTCGAGGACGATCAGGTCTGGGCGCTCTTCCCGCGCGGCAGTCACCGCGGCGGCGCCGTTGGTCGCCGTGGAAACGCTGAATCCGGCGAAGCGCAGGCTGGCGGAGAGCAGCTCGAGGATGTTTGGATCATCCTCTACCACGAGCAGTCTCGCCTCAGCCTGCGCCGCACCGGACAGCGTCGCACCCCCGGATTGTGCAACGCCGTCACGTACCCCCATGCGCTTCATCGTGGCTCCCGATGCTGTGCCATCACTGAAGTCTGCCTGGGAATTGCCTGGGAATCAGCGATCGGGCGCCAATCGCGCAAACGGTCCGGGCCGCGCCCATCAACCGCCGGCCCGCTCATCCCCGCAGCAGCCGCCGCAGCTCGGTCAGCGCGCTGCTGACGACCGCCGCGGCGGCGCGCAGCTGGGCCTCGCCGGCCGCGCCCTGCCTGGTCATCCGGCGTACCTCCGAAGCGAGCTGGCCGACCGCGCGCTCCAGATCGCCCGCTGCCGACCCGGTTGTCCCGGCCGTCCCCACCGGCCCGGATGCCGCACCCGGACGGCCGTGCTGCGCCCCCTGACCGGCTCGCGCGCCGGGCACCGCCGGCCCCGGCGAATCCGCCGGTGAGTCTGCCGGGCCGGGCCGGTCCGCCTCGGCGGCGCGCGCCCACGGCCGCCCCTCCGGCCAGCCGCGGCCGGTGCGGATCTGCCGGGTGGCGTCCCGCAGCTCCCGCTTGAGGTCCCGAACCGAGCCGCTGACGTGCTGTTCGATCTCGGTCGCGAGGGTGGTCAGATCGGCCACCGAGGCGTGGATCTCGGACTCCAGCTCGGCCAGCTCGCCGGCCCGCTGAGTCAGCTCCGCCCGGCCGTCCTCGGTGATCTCGTAGACCTTGCGGCCGCCGGCCTGGGTGTGGGTCACCAGCCCCTCGGACTCCAGCCGGGCCAGCCGCGGGTAGATCGTGCCGGCCGACGGCGCGTACAGCCCGAGAAACCGGTTCTCCAGCAGCCGGATCAGCTCGTACCCGTGCTTCGGCCCCTCGGCGAGCAGCTTGAGCAGATACAGGCGGAGTCGGCCGTGGCTGAAGACAGCCGTCATCGCGCCGCCCCTACGGGGTCCGGGCCGGTGTCTTCCGGCTCTGGGCCGTCCTGGCCGAAGTCATCATCCACCGGGCGGCACAGCAGACAGATGTTGCCGCCGATGGCGTTGGCCCGCAGCCGGCCGGTGCCCGCGCCGATCGTTCCCCTCACCGATGTGCCCCGCTCGCCCTTGACCTGCAGATCCGGGAACGCGCTGGTCACCCGGCCGTGGGCCGCGGACAGCTCGACACCCAGGTCGCTGTCCTCCCGGACCCGGATGGTGATCTCCCCCGAAATGGTCCCAAGATTGATCTGGCTGTCGTGCGGCGGGTTGTCCAGGTCCGCGGTGAGCGCACCGGAGATCGTCTTCGCGGTCAGGCGCTTCGCCGCCGTGTCCGCCAACGTGATCTCCCCGGACACCGTGTCCAGGGCGATCTCGCCCCCGCACCCGAGTGCCTCGATCGGCCCCGACACCACG
>JBDZVD010000153.1:0-13394 GCA_040255525.1 Micromonosporaceae bacterium
CCAGCTCAAGCCCCAAATTCGCGGACTATATCGAAGCGAAGCTGCGGAACGCAGGTGCCTGACCGCGCCGCAAATCATGCGGGGCAGGCTCGGACAGCGGTACGGCGACCTGATCGCCGAGGTCCGTACGGCGCGGTTGTCCGGCGACGGGGATCGTCTGGAGGCGGCGTGCCGTGCTGTGGTTGCTGCGGGTGTGGACCAGCCATCGCCTACCGAGGCGCTGCGAGATCCATTAGGTGATCTCGCCGATCTGTTTCGCCGGTCGGCCGTGCCTGGCGTGTGCCTGATCGGCTGCCACCGGTGCGAGAACTCGATCGCCGAGTAGACCGAGGCATGTGGCGGCGTGACCGCCGGCGGAACGGCACGTTCTGAGTCGCAACGGTTGGCCCCAGTGCACGCTCGACCGGCACGGTGATCTCCCGGGATCCGGCGGTCGTCGGCGGGTGTCAGATGACTTGGGTGGTGGGGCAGGCGGCGATGATGGGTGTTCCGGCGGGTAGTCGCTGCATGGATCCGTCGGCGCGGGTGAGGGTCAGCGCGGCGGGGGCGGTCACTGAGTCGCCTGGTTGCAGGTGGATTGGTCCGGGCGTGGTGTGGACGAAGGTGCCGTGTTGGGGGCGGGTTTCGACGAGACCGTCGAGGCGTAGTTGGGCGATGGCTCGTCGTACGGTGGTGCGGCTGAGTCCTGATCGCTGCATCAGGGGCTTGTTCTGAGGGCAGGCGGTCACCGGGGCGAGGTGGCCGGAGCGGACGTGCTGGCGTAGATGGTCGGCGAGCGCGCGCCATCGAATGACATCGTCGTCCATGCACGCATGCTACATGCCTACGTAGATACGTTGTCGTTGCTCGACCCGCCGGGGCAATGACCCCGCGCTTCCTCCTTGGCCTGGAACACTGTTCTGGTACGTGTTGACCTGGGTCGATGGTCACTGATGATGATCTGAGGGTTACGTTCAGGCACAGGGTGCTGATAGGACTATGTCCATGCAGCCTGGGGAGGTTGTGCTCAGCGTCGATTACGGCGCGGCGACCACGTCCGCGGTCCTGGTCGGTCCCGACGGCACATGGGAACCGGTGCGGTTCGAGGGCGTGGATCGGTTGGACAGCGCCGTGTTCCTCCATCCGGATGGTTCGTGGGTGACCGGGGCATCGGCGTGGCAGTGGGGCGCGAGCGCACCGGAGCGGTTCGAGTCAGCCCCTGTTCGCCTTCTCCGCGAGCCACGCGTCCGGTTGGGCGATGCGGAAATAGACCCGGTGGACGTGGTCGCGGTCACGCTGCGGCGGGTCGCGCAGGCGGCGACCGCTCGCCTGCGCGGGGCGCCGCTGGCGGAGGTGCGGCTGGTGGTACCGGCGGGGTGGGGTCCGCGGCGGCGTACGGCGATCCGGGAGGCGGCGCGGCGGGCCGGGTTGGGGCTGCCGTCGTTGGTGGACGCGCCGGCGGCCACGGCCAGTCATCTGGTCGCGTCGGGTGTGCGGTTGGTCGTGGGATCGTTTCTGCTGGTCTGTGACTGGGGTGGCGGGTTTTCCGCGAGTGTGCTGCGCCGTACCCGGTACGGGTTCGAGGTGCTCTCGAGCATCGACGCCTCCGACGCCGGCGGGTTGGCGTTGGACCAGGTCCTCGCCGAGCAGCTGCCGGCCCTGGCCGCGGTCGGTGCTCCGGGGCCGGGGCCGCTGTCGGCGGGTGCGTCCATCGCGGTGTGGTCGGCCGCCCGCGAAGCCCGGGAGCTGCTGGGTGCTACCGGGTCGGCGACGGTGGCGTTGCCGTCGGCTGGCCCAGTGGTGGTGACCGCGGCCGGCGTGCACGCGAGTTTCACGCCGGTGGTCACCCGCGCCGCGGATGCGGTGCGGATGGCGATCAAGGCCGCTGAGACGCCGATCGGTGAGCTGACCGGGGTGTTCTGCGTCGGCGGGGTCGCGCGGTCGCCGGTGATGGTGGACATGCTGGCCCGGGCGTCGGGTTTGGTGTTCACCCCGGTGGCTGAGCCGCAGCAGGCGGCGGTGTTGGGCGCGGCGCACGCCACCGGCCCCGCAGCCACTACAGTGCCCGGTGCCGAGGCGGTGCAGCCCCGGGTGCCCGGCTGGCGGCAGCCGGTGAAGGCGCTACTGCCCGGGCTGGCGTCTCTGGGCTTGATGACGCAGTTTCTGGCCACGGCGGACCTGCACCGGGTCGCGGCCGGCCTCGGCTACGACCCGAACGCCTACCTCCTCGCGAACTGGGGGGAACTGGCCCTGGCCGCCCTGTTCGCCCTGCTGACCTGTTTGACGTCGGCCACGGTCCTCGCCGCGGCGATTCCCGTCGACACCCCACTCGGCCAGCCCCGGGCCTCGGCAGGCCGGGGGCAGCAGATCGGGACGGCGCTGCTGGCCGCGTGCGGCCTGGGCCTGGCGGTGGCCTGTCTGTACGCGGTGTTCGACGCGGCGATGGTGGGTTACACCAACGCCCCGTTCCTGCGGTGGGCGCTGCTGCCTCTACTGCCGCTGGTGGTGGTCATCCTGATCACCGCCGCCCTGGCCACCCGCTACGGTCACGTCCCCGCCGCCGGGTGGCATGTGTGGTTGGACTTTCCACCGTTGTCGGTGCTGGTCACCGCCGTCGGGATGGCGATGATTCAGCAGGGGTTGGGCGCCCCGCGGTACGCGTCGCAGGAAGCCTTTCTTGCGGTGTTACTGCGGGCCGGGGCGGTGGCGTTCGCGGTCGGGCTGGTCGTAGCCGCGGCGAGGCGGTGGCGTTACCGGCTGATCCTGGCCGTGCCGCTCGCGGCGTTCACCGCGGGCGTGGTGGCCCCGTCCACCACGGGAGTGTTGGCCTGCCTGTACGTGGCGGTGGTGACCGGGTGGTGGGGCCGGCGGGCGTGGGAGCTGGCCTACCACCCCGAAGGCTCCCTCCCCCGACCGTCATGACCACCCCACACACCGCTCCGCCGCGGCGGCCATCGTGATCGGTCGGCTGCTGCGCCGTGCCCGGTCCGCGGTCTGGCTGCTCCTGCTGCTGGCCGTGCCACCCGGGGCGCTGATCCACTTCTTCGGCTGGCCGCTGCCACACCACTGGCCCACCCGGGCGCAGTGGGGCCAGTGGGCCACGCAACCGTTGACTCGCGCCGGGGTGATCGACCTGTTCGCGATCGCGGTCTGGCTGATGTGGGCCGTGTTCGTCTACGCCGTGCTGGCCGACCTGTCGGCCTGGATCGCACGCCTGGCCCGACGAGGCCCGCGGCTGCACCTGCCACCGCTGCCCGCAGCAGTGCAGGCTACCGCCAACGGCATCCTCGGCGCGGCCGTGTTCAGCGCCGGCACCCACCCGGCACACCCAACGATCGCGGTACCACAGCCACCGGTTCCTGCCGCGGCCGCCGACTATTCGACCGCACCAGCTTCGCCGCGGTCGACCACCCCGGCGCACCCTCCTGCGCCTGTGCCAGGGGACCCGCAGGGCAGCGACCAACACCGGGTGATGCTGCCCGACGGCGGATGGGTCACCCAGCGCACCGCCGCCGCGGTCGCTGCGTCCGCGGCCATGCTGTGGCGCCAGCGCCGCCTGCGCTACCTGCCCGGACCGCCCCGCGGCGCCGTCCGCGACGACCCGGACCTCACCCCGCTTCCCGCCACCGTCACCACCATCCAAACCCAACTCCACCCACCACCAGACCAGCCACCCGACCCAGCCCACCACCGGCCCCCCACCGACCCGAGCCAAACAGACCCTGGGCCGGCGGTACTCGGCGACACCGCCGGACGAGCCCTGCGCCCGGCAGATCTGCCCACCGGCGGAGTCGGACTGACCGGGCCCGCCGCCCTGGACGCCGCCCGCGGCGTCCTCGTCGCCGCGCTCCTGGCCGGCACCGGCACCCCCGACGATCTACGGGTGGTCACCACCGACGACGCCCTGACCGCCCTACTCGGCGTTGCCGACGACGACACCATCCCGGGCCTGCACCGCGCCCCCGACATCCACGACGCGATCAACACCGTCGAGGCCATCGCGCTGCACCGGGCCGCGGACCGCTACCCCCACCCAACCAGCAGCGGACCACCAGCACCGCACACCACGTCCCCGATCGTGCTGATCACCGCCTGCCCACCCGACGCGGCGACCGTTCACCGGCTCACCGTGCTGCTGGCCCTCGCCGCCCAGATCGGGGTCACAGGTGTCGTGCTCGGACCATGGCCACACCGCACGACCTGGCACGTCGAACACGGCGGAACCGTCCACCGGGACGACGCCGCGGACACCCCGCTGGCGCGGCTGAGCGTGCTGAACGCGACCGCGACACGCGACCTGCTCACCCTCTACCGCGACACCCACCAACCCACACCCCAACAACCCCCGATCACCACGCCGAACCGACCTGTCCGCCCCGGCCAGCAACCTGTCGCCACACCCAGGCATTCACCGACCGGAAACCCGGACAGCGGCAGCCCCTGGTTCCCACCAGGCCCGCAGGTACACCTTCGGGTGTTGGGCGACCCGGCCGTGTATCCCGCCGCCACCACCACCCCGATACGACTGCCCCGCAGCGCCGCCCTGCCCATCCTGGTCCTGCTCGCCCTGCACCCGAACGGCCTGACCACCACCGACCTAGCTACCACTTTGTGGCCGCAGCTGCCCGCCCGCACGATCACCGGCCGGGTCTACACCACCATCAACACCCTGCGCCGCGCCCTGGACCCGATCGCCGGCGCACCGACCATCATCCGAGCCGGCGAACGGTACCGCCTCGACCCCCAACACGTCGACGTCGACATCTGGCGGCTGCACGCCGCCGTCGACCAGGCCACGCATGCCACCGGTCCCATCGAGCAGAGGCGAGCCCTGCGGCAGGTCATCGACACCTACACCGACGAGCTGGCCAAGGGCTGGCCTTGGCCCTGGTTGGACACCCATCGGGAGGCCCTCCGCCGGCATGTTCTCGACGCCCACACCGCCCTTGCGGACCCCGCCACCGCACCGGCTCCGTAACCCGGCAACGTTGGGCAACCACAGCCTTGTCGTCAGATGGTCAACCACCGCCGAATACGCCGCCACTGCCGAATGACCTGAACGACAAGCCCCACCATGAACGCCGCGAGGGCCAACGGCATCAGGGCGACGACCATCAGCGCCAACCACTGTCCCGATCCAGGCAGGGCGTACGCCGTGCCAGAACGGTACCGAGCCCATACGACTGCCCTACCAAGCTTGGGGCAACGTAGCTTTCCATCGGCACATGGTGCCGAACCGGATCGGCCGCCGTCACGCCGTCACGGCAGCGGTCCTGGATGGGTTGCTTTCCGGATCAGTGTCGGCGATCGTCGGTCCAGATGGCGAACACCCACGAGCCTCCTCAACTGTCTGACCTGCGCTGTTACATCTTGTGAGGTCTTGTCAGAACCTCACAGAGGCCCAACGGCCGTTATCGGGCATACCGTCGCCACACGCTCCCGACCCCAATCCGATCGGCATCCGAGGCAGGCCGGCGAGCGGCATTCCACAGGTAGGCGCTGTCACCGGTCGCGACGCTTCGACCGGGCGGTGCACCGGCTTGAGGAGGTGTCATGCGTGGCCTGGCACGAGCGGTCAGCTTCCTGGTGTGGCCCGGGCTCATGGTGATCGGCCTGCCGGTCGGACTGCTGCACATGCCCGACCGGCCGTCGCTGCCGCGACATTGGCCCAGTAACGCGCAGTGGGCAGCACTTGCCGAACAGCCAATGAGCCGTGACACCGCGGTGGCCTGCGTCATCGTGCTGGGTTGGTTGGGCTGGGCGATCCTTGTCTACGCGATCCTGACCGATGTCCGCCGGTGGGCGGTCCGGGTACGGCGCCGCTTGCCACAGATGCGGATGCCGGGGCCGCTGCAAAGCTTGAGCGCCGCGATCCTGGGAACCGTGGCGGTCAGCAGCGCCGGCACCGCCGCGAGCGCCGCCCTGCCGCCAGCCATCCATGTCGGACTGACCCAGCCGACCGACACCGGCCATCCGGCCGCAGCGGTCACGTCCCCCACCTCCCGTTCGGTGGACGCGTCGTCCCGGACGACCCCCACTGGAGCCGTCACATCCGGGGCCACTGCGGTCGTACGCGCCGGTAATCAGCACTACGCCTACACGGTCCACCGCGGCGACACCCTCTGGCACATCGCCGCGAAGTGGCTGGGCGACCCCACCCGCTGGCCCGAGATCTACCACCTCAACCAGGACCACTACGACCAGCACGGCCGGATGCGCCACGGCGACCATATCCAAACCGGCTGGGTGCTGGTCCTGCCCGACGACGCCACACCACCTTCGGGAACGCGTCCGGCCAGCCCTCCACCGCAGCCCGGATCCGCCCACCGGCTCACACCGGGCAGCCCCGCGTCGAGGTCTCCTTCTCCGACGCCGTCCCAGGCCACGACACCTGCGTCATCTTCAGACGGCGACACACCGACCCGCACCGGCACGCCATCCTCCGCACCCGCAGAGTGCGCCGACTCGACCAACCCACAGCAGGCCCGCACCCACGATGCGACCACAACGCCTTCCGGTGTGGGCACCGCCCCGCCTCGGTCCATGATGGCGGCGCCCGCCTCCCCATCCCCGACCCACAGCCCTGGAAGCCCAGCGCGAAGGTCGTCACGGCCGCGCGGCGTGGACCTGCCCGGTGACAGCTGGGTCGACCTGGGACTCGCCGTGGCCGTGGCCGCCGCCGTCACGCTGGTCTGGGCACACCGGCGCCATCGCTACACCCCCCAACCACCGTCACCCGACCTGCGCCGGGGCGACCCGAACCTGGCCCCGATGCCACCGGTCATCGCGCACATCCGCCGCGGGCTGCGCCGCGTCGCCGCGGCGTCGACCACCCGCACAGCCGAGCCCAATGACGGGACTGCGGACCTGCTGGACGATCTGGATGACACCGCCGGCGGGCACGAGCAGACAGCGTCGGCCAACCCCGCCGGCGAGTCAGCCGAACCGGACACAGCCGCGTCCGGCACAGCCGAAAAGACACTGCCCTGGGCCGCCGTGCTGGCCTCAGCGCACTCAATGCCCTCGCCCGCGGCGGGACTCGGACTGACCGGTCCGGGTGCGCAGGCCGCCGGCCGAGGATTGCTCGCCGCGGCCCTGGCCGCCGGTGGCCTGGACGATCCCGACGCCCGCCTTGAGGTCGTGATCGGTTCGGCGACGGCGGCGGCGCTGCTCGGCGCGGCAGCCCTCCCCCTGCCCGCCACGCCTCGGCTGAGGGTGACCGCTGATCTGGGCGAGGCCCTGGAGTTCCTGGAGGCCCAGGCGCTGCACCGTACCCGGCTGCTGGAGCAGCAGGAGGCCGCCGACATCGCCGAGCTGCTGCACGCCGCCCCCTACACCGAACCAGTGCCACCGATCGTCCTGATCACCGACGAGGTCCCCGACCAGGAACAGGCCCGCATGGCCGCCCTGCTCGCAGCAGGGGCGCTCCTGCGGATCCACGGGGTGGTGATAGGCCCATGGCTGACCGGCACCACGATCGCGGTAGCCGACGACGGCACCACAGCCTGGGCAGACGATGAAGCCCACCAGGGCAGCGACCCGCGCGAGATCGGCCGGCTCACGGTGCTCAACCCAACCGAGACCCGTGACCTGATCGCGACCCTGGCCGAATCCCACACCGGCCTGCCTCAGCCACCCCCGACATCCGCCCAGGTCGCCACCACACGGGCGATCCACGCCCCGGTAACCCCGACCGATATTCCGCTGCCCGAACCCGTCAAGCAGCCAGCGCCCCGCCCGGTACAGCCACCCGGCGGCGAAGGCCCGACCGCGGAGACGTTCGCACCGCAGGCACCGTCACCATCCGTTGCCGCGTACCCCACACCGTCCCAGGCGAACACGCCAGACCTCGGCGAAACCGACGCCCCGGACACGGCGGCTTCGGCCACCCAGGTCGACGACTTCCCCACCGCCGGGGCCGACACAGTCGCGGTCACGGTCCTCGGCGGTGCCGCCATCAACGGCGCCGACCCGGCCTACCACCTGCGCGCCAAAGCACTCGAACTGCTGGTCTACCTCATCGTGCACGACGGCGCCGCCCGCCACGACGCGATCCTCGACGACCTGATCCCCGAAGCCCCCGCCTCCAAAGCCCCACACCGGATGCACACCTACGTCTCCTCTCTCCGCCAAGCACTGCGCCGCACTAGTGGGCATGGCGCGAACTTCGTCAACCACACCCCGCTGCAGTACACCCTGACCGTCCGATTGTTCGACATCGACCTGTGGCGAATGCGCGACGCGCTACGGCAAGCGCAGCATGCGACCGACCCACACACCCGGGCCGCGGCGCTACGCCGCGCCATCGACACCTACCAGGGGCCACTGGCCGACGGGTTCGACTACGAATGGATCGAACCCTACCGACACGCCATCGGGCAGCAGATCCTCGACGCCCACCTCGCCCTCGCCGAGACCCTGGACGGGCAACCCACCCAGCAACTGCCGATCCTGCACGCCGCGATCGACCTCGACCCGCACGCCGAACCCGCCTACCAGCAGGCCATGCGCGCCCACGCCGCCCTCGGCAACCTCGACGCGATCCGCAACCTACGCCGCGCACTTGCCCGCCGCCTAGCCGAGATCGACGCCGAACCCAGCGACGACACCCTCACCCTCGCCGACCAGCTCGTCGCACAGCTCCAGCACCGCCAGCGTAGATCCGGTCACAGCTCAGAAACCCCTCGACAGGGTCAGGGAGCCGCCGCGTGAACCCCACGATCCTCCAGCCAGCCCGCCCACTGAACCCACGCGACATCACCTCCACCGGCACCGACGTCGGCCCGACGACAGACACGGGCAGCGGGGGCGTCGGTGTCGACCGAGACGCGCAACTGCGGCGCGCGGTAGGTCAGGCGGCGCACCTGCGGCGCGGCTTCTACCTCGTCGTCCTGCTCGTCGCCCTGGCCGGCCAGGTCTCCGGCGCGACCGAATCCCTCCACCTGCGCCCCCTGGCCGCGATCCCCGCCGTCGCCGCCCTCGAGTTGGGTGGCATGGTGGTCTTGTCCAACGCCGACGTCCGCCGGCAACTCGGCGAACGCGCCATCGGCTCCCGGATCCTGTCCGCCGCCATCGCCGCCGGCGCTGTCTGGTTCAACGCCGCCGCCCACGACGACCACCTGGTCGGCGGCTTCTTCGCCGGCATGTCCGCCCTGGGCTACCTGGTCTGGCTAACCCACAGCGAAAACACCCGCCGCGACCGCCTGCGGGCCACCGGCGACCTGCCACCCACCACCCCCGCCTACGAGCTGTTCGGTCACTGGCTGCGCCACCCCTTGCTGACCCAACGGGCCAGGTCCCTGGCCAAAGCGGACCCGACCCTCGGCCTGTACGCATCGATCACCGCAGCACGTGAGCGGCGGGAACGGGAACACCGACGCAACGCCATCGCCGCCGTACTCAAACGGAAGATCCACGCCGCGGTCGACCGGGACACGGCCGCGCTCGCCATCGCCGTCTACGACCTCGACGAAATCGCCCGGCGACTTGCCGCCCGCGCCGACTACACCACCCTCAGCGACCTCATCGCCGCCGACCTCCAACCGGACCAGCTCACCGGAAACCCGTCGCCAGCCTTCGCCGCCACCCGAGTGGGCCCTACGTCAGCCCCGCCGCCGGCCGACAGCCGGCCTGATTCAGCAACGTTTGCCGAAACGACGGGAAAAGCAGCACTCAGCACCACTCGGGCGCCGAGCACCGCGGTCACCGGGGCCGCCTGGACAACACGGACGCGGCTGACGCGAACGCATGCCACGAGGAGTACCACGACGGCGCACGAAGTTGCCGATGCGTCATCGGCGCCCACCGACGGTTCTGATTCCGGCGCCACAACCATTACCGCTGGCCCGGATGACAGTAGCGGCGAGGGCGGCCGACCGGGTGCGTCCGACGACTCCGCCAAGTTCTCAAACAGCGTTCCACCGAGCACGGCCGCCGCCGTCGCGTACTGGCACCGTCAAGATCCAACCCTACATCCCGCACAGATCGGCGAACGTATCGGCCGGTCCGAACGCACTGTGCGCCGATACTGGCCGCCACGTCCCGACGTGAACTCTCGCGGCATCACCACTTGGCCGAAATGAACCCTGGCAGGGGCCCTCACGTTGAGGTGGTCGTCGGTAACAGCGACGATGGCAACGTGCAAGAAATGAGTGATCTCGTCGCCCGGACAGGACAGAAGGCACGAGCGCAACGTTACCTGCAACGCCTCGCGGCCGAGTGCGTCCAGCTAATGGAAAACCAGTACGACCGCCAGCCGGATTGGTCGCCCGAGAGTCACTCGGTGCTCGATGAGGTATGCGCGCCGCTGCTCGCTGACGGCCCGCTGACCGGCGAGCGCCTGGATCTGTGGTCGACTGGTCGGCGGATATACCGGAGAGGTTGTCATCCGGACCTACGCCGGCAGGTGGATCATCCACGAGAGCTCTCCCAGCGCTCCTGGCGTCTGCGCGCTCGGCGTGACCGCCTTCCATTCCGAGCGGCGACGCGCGTGCTCACCGGTGAGCCCTACAAGAGCCTGACCTCGTTCATGCGGGGGCTGCCGATCGTCGCCGACCGGTCCCAGAACCACACCGGAAGCTGACCTTGAACGTGCCTCAAAAGCCCCTCGTGCCAACGCCGGGCCTCGAGTGCGAACCAATCGAGCAGCTCATTGGCTACCTGCTCGAACCCCACCCGTCTCGGAGAGTCGGCCGACCCGTGACCTGTCCATCAAAGGCTCAGTCAGCAGCCGAAACTCCACATCCGGAACAACAGACAGAGAGGGCAGTCGACCAATGACCGGCGCTGAGCTACCGCTGGAAGGCGGCAACATGAGCAGCGGGGTCGTTCGCATCGGAGACACCGTGCGCCGCCCGGCCGGTGCCTGGACGCCGGCCGTACACGCCCTGCTCGATCACCTCCGTGCTGTCGGATTTCATGGTGCACCGCGCCCGCTCGGCCTCAACGACCAAGGGCGCGAGGTTCTCGCCTTCATCCCGGGCACGGTGGCCTGGCCTGACCATTTCCACCTCTTGCACAGCGATGAGCAGCTACCCACGTCACCCGCCTCATCCGCGACCTCCACGACGCGGTCGCCGAGTTCATCCCACCACCCGACGCGCAGTGGCAAAGGCTCATCCGGGCTGACGGGGACGACATCATCGTCCACCACGACCTGGCACCCTGGAACCTCATCATCAACGACCGCCAGTGGGCCTTCATCGACTGGGACACCGCAGCGCCCGGTACCCGGCTGTGGGATCTCGCCTACGCCATCCACGGCTTCGTGCCGCTGACCGCCGATCCGGCCTATCATCGCGAGGACGCCGGTCGCCGGCTACGTCTCATCGCCGACACGTATGAGCTGACTGAGAGGCAACGCATTAACATCCTTGCGCTCCTCGCCCGACGCACCCGTGCCATGTACACCTTCCTCGCCGAACAAGCAGCTCAGAATGTCCAGCCCTGGACACGGCTATGGCAGGAAGGACACGGCGACGCCTGGCACGCCGACGCCGAGTACATCACCCAGCACGGGCAGCAATGGCACCACGCACTCCTCGGATAACCAGCGCACGTCCTGAGGCACCCGGCGCGTCTGATGGTGTCGAGCCAACGTGATTGAGCCGTCGCCGGCGGTGGCCGGATGTGAAGGGGCCCAGTCCTTGCTCCGATCTACTAGACCAGTCACCGGCTACCTGTACCGTGCGGGATCGATCGCCAGTTGGGCGGGTGCGCGACCGTGGGCAGCGTGGACCGTTCGACCTCAATCGGGATCGGTAGCTAGTCTCAATCACCGCTGTGGCCGACGAAGAAGATCTCCTCGGGTGTGTCGTCCCGGTACCCGACGATGTACGTGCCGTGCCAGCGGCCGTACAGATCGAGTTTGCCTTCCGCGACGGCCGCCGCTACCGCGTCGGTACTGGGCGTGCGTGTCGAGAACAACGCGTCGAGCTGGTCGTCGCCGACCGGTGCGACCTTGTTGTAGCTGGGGATGTCCGCGACACCGGTCATGTCGATCACTGAGTGGGTACCTGAGTAAGGTTGCGCGGCCAACAGGGTGTCCGGGTCGTTAGGCTCGATTCTGGCCGCCCGCCACATAAGGCGGGCTTCTTCTCCGTCGGCCTGCGGTCCGTACTCCTCTACGCACCATGCGACGAACTGGTCCTCGGTCATGGTTCGTGCGTGAGGCAGTTCGTCAGGGCTGCGATAGAAGTTGCCGGCTCGGAATGCCTCCCACCTGGCTGTTTCCAACGCGGCAGCGATGTTCGGCTGGTATGCAACTCGACTGGCCCACGCTGACGCACCCACGATGACCTCCTGCCGTCCCGATCGGCGCAGCCTAGCTCATCCGCTGGTGGGTCTTTCCTGCTCGCCCAGGGGCATAACGGTGACCGGTCGCGTCCAACGCACCATTCTCCGAGTGGAAGCACACCTTCACCGACCCGCGACTCTGCACCGCGATCGTGGACCGCCTCACCTTCAAACCCCACACCGTCGAGACCGCACCGACTCCTACCGGCCGCGCACTACTACCAATAACCGCCGACGCGGTTAGGTTGCGTCCCACCCAACACCCACGGTCCAGGTCGCCAGCCGACCGCGGCCATGACCACGTGGGCGATGTGGCGCACGGACTCGGTCGGCGCATCCACGACAGCGTCCTCGACCTGCGCATGCTCCAGGATATGGTCCAGTTCGCCCGACCGGTTGAGGTGCCAGCGCAGCCGGTCGGCGTCGCCGTCGTGGCGCCGCAGCAGGCGCTCGCGAACGGTTGGCAGGGGCACCCGAAGTCGGCAGACCATGAGCGGGACACCCAAAGCGGCCTGGTAGGCGTCCCGTTCCGAGCGGCTCTCGACCACGCCAGCCAGGACAAGCCGAACGGCTCCCGCCTCGATGTAGTTCTGGGACACAGCGCGCAGGTTACGCAGGGCAAGGCCGCTGTTAAACGGATCATTGGGTGGGCAAGGCCATGACCGGCGCAGCCAGTCAACATCGATGACAGCGTTGAATATCCCGGCGTGCGTCAGCAAGTCGCCAAGTGTGTCCGCGACCGAGGTCTTGCCTGAGCCGACGGTGCCCGTGATAAGCAGCGCTCGGACATTGGTACCAGCTGGTTCGCCCATACAACGACGTTAAGACAAGCCTCGGCTCGACACCCGCTTGGCCCTACCACGAACGTCTGGGCCGATTTGAGCACGGCAAGACCGAGCGGCCCCGGGCCGCACCTGTCGGGGATGCGCCGGACCGATCCCGGTCCGAGCCGATGCTCACTGGCCACGCGCAACCAGGCCGCCACACCGCGCGCGTGGCCTGGGGCCAAAACAACCTGGGACAGCGGACCTAGCCGGCGCCAGCCGGCGCCACCACGACGACGTCTCTCAGAGCCTGATGGCAAAGGGGTGGACGGAGACTGTTGTCGATGGGCTAGCGGA
>JBDZVD010000154.1:0-13313 GCA_040255525.1 Micromonosporaceae bacterium
GGGCCTCTTCCTGAGCCAGGACCACAACCCGCCGTGCTCGGTCGGTAAACCGCTCGAACATTCCAGGTATCTCCTCACGTGCCTTGCGGCACCGCTTCGCAAGCCCATGAAGGCCTAACCGCATCTATCACTCTATCGCCGCTGGCCGACACTCGGCCTTGCCGAGCTTTCGCTATCCCTTCGCGGCCCAACCGATCGTGGCCGGACAAACCACCGCGTACCAGCGGTTAAACCTCGGTCCCCCAGTCCAACCGAGCGGGCCACCAGCGTGTTCCAGCCGAGCGCTACGCGCAGAGCGAAATCGGTCACCGGGCCTCGCGGGGGGAGCGTCTCCCGCTGGACCGACCCGGCCTTGCTCCCGCGGCGCGGGCCCCGGCCATCTGCCGCCGGCCTCCCCGCGCCGGGTGCCGGACGCCTCGGGCCGCCTTCGCATTGCGGAGGGCGGGAGAAGGGACAGCACGGGGCCGGCCGCCGAATCGGCCCGGTATCACGAGCAGATCGTAGAATTGCGGAAATTACCGGCAAACCAGGCAGAGACGTCCCATGATCCGCTCGATCAAACGTTCCCTGGCCTGCCGGACGGGCCGTCCGCCGGTGGGCCCGCCGGCCGGGCGCGGCACCGCCCGGACACCGCCACCCGGACACCCGTTCCCCGGACCTCGGACCCCGGCGCCCGGACACCGCCACCCGAGAGAACCACGGGTTGGGGCACGAAACAGACCAGGAGACACCGCGACCCGGCGGTCGCGGTGTCTCCTGGTGCGTCGGTGCGGTCGATTCAGCGGCCGGCGTCGGCGTTGTACTCGTCGACGATCTCCTGCGGGATCCGGCCACGGTCGGAGATATTGCGCCCCTTGCGCTTCGCCCAGGTACGGATTGCCTTGTTCTGCTCGCGGTCGGCCGCGGCGCTGCCGCGGGCACGCGCTGCGGCACGGCCTCCCACGACCACGCCGCCCCGGCCCACCCGGCGACCGTGCGCGATGAAATCGGAGAACGATTCCCGCAGTCGCGCGGCGTTTTTCTTCGAGAGGTCAATCTCGTACTGCACACCGTCGAGAGCGAACTTCACGGTCTCGTCGGCAGTGCCGCCTTCCAGATCATCCTCAAGGATGACAACTTCCCGTCTCGCCACCGTACAGGTTCCCTTCGCACAATCGGCTCATGCCGACCCGGAAACAATAACCCGGACGGCCGCCTTTCCGTCAATAGGAACCCAGAAATCACTCGGGGCGGATCAGCGGGAACAGGATCGTCTCCCGAATGCCTAGGCCGGTCAGTGTCATCAGAAGCCGGTCGATACCCATCCCCATCCCGCCGGCCGGCGGCATTCCGTACTCCATGGCCCGGAGGAAATCCTCATCGAGGTGCATCGCCTCCGGATCCCCCTTGGCGGCCATGAGCGACTGGGCCACCAAACGCTCCCGTTGCACCACCGGATCGACGAGCTCCGAGTACGCGGTGGCCAGCTCGACGCCCCGTACGTACAGATCCCACTTCTCGGTCAGACCGGGCGTCACCCGGTGCGCCCGGGTCAGCGGCGTAGTGTCCTCGGGGAAGTCCCGTACGAACGTCGGCTGCACCAGCCCGGGCACCACCAGCGCCTCAAACAGCTCCTCCACGAGCTTGCCGTGGGTCCATTTGGGGTCGACCGCCAGGTCGTGCTTCGCCGCATATTCCAGAAGAGTGGCCATCGGCGTTTCCACGGACACTTCCTCGCCGAGCGCGCCGGACAGCACGCCGAACAACGTCACGGACCGCCAAGTCCCGCCAAGGTCGAACTCGGTGCCGTCGTGATGCGTGACGACTAGTGAACCGGACAGGGCCCGGGCTGCGTCCTGTACCAGCTCCCGGGTGAGCGTCGCCATGGTGTCGTAGTCGCCGTAGGCCTGGTACGCCTCGAGCATCGCGAACTCCGGAGAGTGAGAGGAGTCGATACCCTCATTGCGGAAGTTGCGGTTTATCTCGAAGACGCGGTCGATTCCGCCCACCACGCAACGCTTCAGATACAACTCCGGCGCGATTCGCAGATACAGATCCGCATCCAGTGCATTGCTGTGTGTAACGAATGGACGGGCTGCCGCTCCCCCCGGCAACAACTGCAGCATCGGCGTTTCGACTTCAAGGTAACCGCGGCTGTGCAATGAGTCACGGAGGCTGCGCACCACGGCCGCCCGGCTCCGTACCGTCTGCCGGGCCTGCGGCCGGACGATCAGGTCGACGTACCGCTGCCGGACCCTGGCCTCCTCGCTCAGCGGCTTGTGCGCGACCGGCAGCGGCCGCAGAGACTTCGCGGTCATCGCCCAGGAGTCCGCCAGGACCGACAGCTCACCACGCCGGCTGGTGATCACCTCTCCGGTGACGCCCACCTGGTCGCCGAGGTCGACCAGGCGCTTCCAGCTCTCCAGCGACTCCGGGCCGACCCGGTCCAGCGACAGCATGGCCTGCAGTTCGGTACCGTCGCCTTCCCTCAAGGTCGCGAAGCACAGCTTGCCGGTGTTCCGGATGAAGATCACCCGGCCGGTCACGCTGGCCCGGTCGCCGGTGGCGTGGTCGATCGGAAGGCCGGCGTAGCGCTCCCGGATGTCGGCCAGCGAGGCCGTGCGCGGGAAGCCGACGGGATAGGGCTGACCGCCGTCGGCGAGGATCCGGGCACGCTTCTCCCGGCGTACCCTCATCTGCTCCGGCAGGTCGTCAGCAGTGGGCTGAGTCGGCGTTTCGGTCACGGCGCCAAGCCTACTGGCCGTCAACTTCGACTCCCCACTCAGTTAACCTGGCTGCCCATGAGCGCTGAGAAACCGCCGCCCGACGGCGGTACCCCGCCGGGCATTCCCGGAGCGCCTGGACGCGGCACGTCGCCCCTCGACAGCACCGGCGGCCCGATGTCCCCCGCCGCCGGGCCGCGCTTCGAGCCGAACGATCAGGCGCTGTCTTTCGGGGCGGCGGCCGAGCGCTACGACGCCCACCGCCCCACGTACCCTCCGGCCGCCCTGACCTGGGCGCTCGGCACCCCGGCCCGGCACGTGGTCGACCTCGGCGCCGGTACCGGAATCCTGACCCGGGTGCTGTTGGCTCTCGGCCACCGGGTACGGCCGGTCGAGCCGGATGCCGGCATGCGCGAACGGCTGGCCGCGACCGTCCGCGACGCGGTGCCGCTGGAGGGCTCCGCCGAGCGGATCCCGATCGAGGACGGCTCGGTGGACGCGGTCGTCGCCGGGCAGTCGTACCACTGGTTCGACCGCGAGCCGGCGCACGCGGAGATCGCTCGGGTCCTGCGGCCCGGGGGCGTGTTCGCACCGGTCTGGAACATCCGGGACGGCTCGGTGGCGTGGGTGGCCCGGCTCACCGAGATCCTCAACGACCGCGACCAACCCCACCGCGGGACCCACGAGGGGCTGCTCGAACACCCGAACTTCGGACCGGAATTCGGGCCGGTCGTCAGCAAGGGCTTCCGGCACGAGGTAGCGATGACGGCCGACCGGTTGGTCGCGCTCGTCTCCACCCGGTCCTACTACCTGACCGCCACGCCGGACCGGCAGGCCGAGATCGACTCGCGGGTCCGTGAGCTGGTCGCCGGCCTGCCGGAGGTGTTTCCGCTGCCGTACGTCACGATGATCTACAAGGCCGTCCGGCACTGACGGCGCGCGCCCCCGGGCCGGGCGCGGGTGACACGCGGCTCCGGGGTCCGTGCCGGCCACTACCCGTTCCGGCCGCGCTCAGGTGTTGCGCTCGAACACCATGCGCAACCCGATCAGCGTGATCATCGGCTCGTGGTGGGTGATGGTCCGGCACTCCCCGATCACCAGCGGAGCCAGGCCACCGGTGGCGATCACCGCCTCCACCTCACCCAGCTCCTCGGTCATCCGTTCGACGATCCGGTCGACCTGGCCGGCAAAGCCGAAGTACATCCCCGACTGCAGGCACTCCACGGTGTTCTTGCCGATCACCGAGCGCGGCCGTACCGGCTCCACCTTGCGCAGCTGAGCCGCCCGAGCCGCGAGGGCGTCGAAGGAGATCTCGATGCCGGGCGCGAACGCGCCGCCGAGGAACTCCCCGCGCGCGCTGATCACATCGAAGTTCGTGGTGGTACCGAAGTCGACCACGATCGACGGGCCGCCGTAGAGGGTGTACGCCGCCAGGGTGTTCACCACCCGGTCGGAGCCCACCTCCTTCGGGTTGTCGATGGCCAACTGCACGCCGGTGCGCACGCCGGGCTCGACCACCACCGTCGGCAGCCCGCCGTAGTACCGGCTGAGCATGCCGCGCAGCGAGCGCAGCGCCGCCGGTACCGTCGAGCAGGCGGCCACCCCGGACAACTCCACGTTGTCCGCGGCGAGCAGCCCCCGGAAGTGCAGGCCCAGCTCGTCGGCGGTGTTCCTGGCGTCGGTCTTGATCCGCCACGAATGCACCAGCTTGTCGCCTTCGAACGTGGCCAGCACGGTGTTCGTGTTCCCGATGTCGATGCAGAGCAGCACGCAGAAACTCTACGGCGGACCCCGGCGCCCGGAGAAAGCCCTGTCCCGCCGCTGATCCGCGGCCGGGCCAGCGCGGCGGACCGACCGGACCGGGCGTCAGGAGCCGGTGCGCGAGCGCAGGTCCATCGCGATGTCCAAGATCGGCGAGGAGTGGGTGAGCGCGCCGACCGACAGGTAGTCCACCCCGGTCCGCGCGTACCGGCCGGCCACCGCCAGCGTCAGGTTGCCGGTGGCCTCCAGTTCGGCCCGGCCGCCCACCGCGTCGACGACCTCGGCCAGCAACTCGGCCGACATGTTGTCGCAGAGCAGGAACGTCGCACCGGCGCCGACCGCCTCCCGCGCCTCGGCGACCGTGGTCACCTCGACCTGCACCGGTACCTGCGGGAAGGTGGCGCGGACCCGCTCGTACGCGGCGGTCAGCGAGCCGGCCGCGAGCTTGTGGTTGTCCTTGATCATCGCGACGTCGTACAGGCCCATGCGCTTGTTGGCGCCCCCGCCGGCCCGGACCGCGTACTTGTCCAGGATCCGCAGGCCGGGCGTTGTCTTCCGGGTGTCCAGGACGGTCGCCTTCGTGCCGGCCAGCGCGTCGGCCCAGGCCCGGGTGTGGGTGGCGACGCCGGACATCCGGCAGATCAGGTTCAGCGCGGTGCGTTCGGCGGTCAGCAGGGCCCGGGTCGGCCCGGACACCGTGGCGAGGACGTCGCCGCGGGTCACCCGCTCGCCGTCTTTGGCGGCGGGGACGAACGAGACGGTACCCGCGCCGGAACCGTCCGCCGACCGCGTGCCGCCGCCCGCGGGCGTCGCCGACGCCGAGGCGGCATCGAAGACGGCTGCGGCGACGGCCAGCCCGGCGATGACGCCGGGTGCGCGGGCCACCAGGTCGCCGGTGTCGGTCTGGTCCGCCGGGATGGTGGCCACGCTGGTCACGTCGAGGCCGTCCGGTCCCAGGTCCTCGGCCAGCGCGCGGAGCACGATGTCGTGTACCTCCGCCGCGTCGAGCCCGGCGGCCGTCAGTGCGTCCACTGTGGACTGATTCATGCTGTCGCCAACCATTCCTCGGTGAGCCGGCCCTCGGTGTCGACCCCGGCCAGCAGGTGTCCACGCCACTGTTCGGAGGCGTCGGGGAAGTCCTCCCGCCAGTGGCAGCCCCGCGTCTCCTCGCGGCGGCTCGCCGCCGCCATCAGCGCCGACGCCACGGTGAGCAGGTTCGTCGCCTCCCACGTGCCGGTACCCGGGACCGACCGGGTGCCGCCCAACTCCACCAGTTCCCGCGCGCCCCGCTCCAGCAACTCGGCGGAACGCAGCACCCCGGCGTTCACGGTCATCGCGCGCTGCAACGGGGCGCGGATGGCCGCGTCGACCACGAACCCGTCCGGCTGGTCGCCGGGCACCGGATCGGCCTGGGGCGGCAAGTCGGCCGCCACGTCCACGGCGATACGGCGGGCGAACACCAGGCCCTCCAGGAGCGAGTTGGACGCCAGCCGGTTGGCGCCGTGCACGCCGGTACAGGCGACCTCGCCGCAGGCGTACAGGCCCGGAATCGAGGTGCGGCCGCGCAGGTCGGTGCGCACGCCACCGGAGGCGTAGTGGGCGGCCGGCGCGACCGGAATCAGGTCCACGGCCGGATCGATGCCGCCGGCCAGGCAGAACGCCGTGATGGTGGGGAACCGGTGGGCCAGCTCCGGTACGTGCCGGGCGTCGAGGTACACGTGGTCGTCGCCGCGGGCGCGCAGCTGCCGGAAGATGCCCTTGGCCACCACGTCGCGGGGCGCCAGCTCGGCCAGCTCGTGCTGGCCCAGCATGAACCGGGTGCCGTCGCCGTCGACCAGGTACGCGCCCTCGCCCCGCAGCGCCTCGGAAACCAGCGGCTGCTGATCGCCGAGCGACCGGCCGCCGGCGGTTTTCGGCACGACGAGCGCGGTCGGGTGGAACTGCACGAACTCCAGGTCGGTCACCGCCGCACCGGCCCGCAGCGCGAGCGCGACGCCGTCGCCGGTGGACACCGCGGGGTTGGTGGTGGACGCGTACACCTGGCCCATCCCGCCGGTGGCCAGCACGACGGCCCGGGCCAGGATGGCGCCGACGCCGTCCTCGGTGCCCTCGCCGAGCACGTGCAGGGTGAGCCCGCAGGCCCGACCGGTCGCGTCGGTCAGCAGGTCCAGGACCAGCGCGTGCTCGACCAGCCGGATCCACGGGTCACGCCGTACCGCGGCGTGCAGGGCACGCTGGACCTCGGCTCCGGTCGCGTCGCCGCCGGCATGCACGATCCGGTTCGCGTGGTGCCCGCCCTCCCGTGCCAGCATCAGCGAACCGTCCGGGTACCGGTCGAACTCCGCGCCCCAGCGCATCAGCTCCCGTACCCTCGTCGGCCCCTCGGTGACCAGCACGTCGACCGCCGCCGGATCGCACAGCCCGACCCCAGCGGTGATCGTGTCCAGGGCGTGGGCGGACGGCGTGTCCAGCGGGTCGAGTACCGCGGCGATCCCGCCCTGGGCCCAGCGGGTCGACCCGTCGTCGATGTTGACCTTGGTAACGACTGTGACGTGCAGCCCGGCCTCGCGCAGGTGCAGCGCGGCGGTCAGGCCCGCCACCCCGGACCCGACCACGATCACGTCGGTGTTCTCCGCCCAGCCCGGCTCGGGCGCCGGCAGCCGCCCCGGGACTGCCGGCAGGTCCGGCGGAACGGGCAGCGCCGTCAGGGGCGGCAGGCCGGGCAGGGTCGCGGCGGAGGAGCTGAGCGTGGACGGCGCCATCTGGCGATTGAAAGCCACGTGTTCATTGTGGCAGCGGCCGGGCCCCGAGACTGCGAATCGAGCCACGCAGCGGGACGCTGGACAGCGCATAGCAGGCGAAAGTCTGATCGCTGCCGAGCCAGGTCGAAGCGGTCGTCGGACCCACGTAGCCGACCGACAGGTCGGTGCGGTTTGCGCTGCTGACCAGGCCCAGATAGCCGCGCACGACCTCGCCGCAGCCGCGGCTCGCGGTGTCCTTGACGGATGCCGCGTCGAACGGAGCATCCGCCGGAGTGATCCGATAAGTACCGACAAACTCACCGTCGTGTTTTTGATCACACGGCGTGTACACCGACCCGCCGGCCCCTCGCGCCACACAGGCGACGGTGAGCTGGCTGCCCGCCGATTTCAGGCTGGCGGTACGGGTGGCGAACCGGGTACCGGCGGCGTCCAGGGTCTGCGCCAGGGCGCAGCCGAAGAACCCGTCGCGCTGCGGGCTGATCCAGTCGGCGAGTACCGTCACCCGTGCCCTGTGCCAGTCCCCGCCGAGGTACGTCGAGGCGAAGCCACCGCAGGCCCGGCGCACCTCGGCCAGCATGAGGTTGTTCGCCACCTTCCCGTCGGTGCCGCCCTTGCGGCCGCGCACGATCAGGTCGTGATCGACCTGCCCGACGTGGTACACCTCGGCGGTGTGCCCAGCGGTGCACGGCGCCGCCGTACCCCGCCAGGGAAACGTGCCGCGCGCCGCGGCCGGGTCCACCTGCCAGCACGAGCCGACCGCGGGCGCGCCGGCCGGTGTCGCGCCCGGTACCGGATCGGGCCGGTTGAGCCACCACTCGAGACCGCCGATCGCGAGCAGTACCGCCACGATCGCGGCGATCAGACCCAGAGCGCGCCGGGACATCTGCCTACCTCTCCCCTGCCGGGCCCGCGGCCCGGTCAGCCCTTCGGGGTCCTGCCGCGGATGCCCTTGACACTGCCGATGAAGTTTCCGCTCCTGGTGAAGGCGTACGCAAAGCACTGCACGGTGCGGTCGCCGAGCTTCCACTGGTCCTCGTCGAAGGACTGCTCCCACCAACCGACCGCCGAGTTGTTCCACTGCCGGACGCCGGCGAACCCGAGGAACTTCGCGACCACCTCCCCGCAGCCGTTGTCCTCCAGCCTCTCCCGGGCCGCGGCGCCGGCCGGCCACGGGATGTCCGGAGCGGTGAACGTGCCGGCGAACTCGGCGGCGTGCGGCTTGGCGCAGTCGGTCGGCCGCTCGGACAGCACGTTGCGCTTGCTGTCGGTGGTCACGGTCAGGCAGCCGTACGCCGCGGTACGGGGGCCGGCCAGATCGCGCTTCAGCGTGCCGGTCTCGACGACCGAGGTCCCGTCCGGGTCGGCGAGGTGGACCAGGTCGCAGCGGAACCAGCGGGCGCCGCCGGACCACGCCCCGGAACTGGGCACTACCAGGCCCAGGAAGACCATCGCGGTGTGCCAGTCGCCGCCCAGGTAGTCGGACGCACCCCTCTGGCACTGGGCGTACAGCTTCGGCAGGAGCGGGCTTTCGTCGTCGGGCGGCTGGGAGCGCGCGGCATCGGCGCCGGTGAACGTACCGACGTACGCCGTCTCGGTCTGGTGCTTCCGGCTGGCGCAGTCCACCGGTTCGAAGTCGCCGTACCAGACCTTGCTGTACGGCTGGACGTAGCAGGCGCCGGCCACCGGTACCCCGACCTTCGCCTTGGCCATCGCGGGCCAGTCGTCCACCAGGTCGCCGTCGACGCCGGAGGGCTTGCCGCACCCGGACAGCGCGAGCACCGCCGCGAGACCGGCGACCAACCCGCCCCAGCGACGCATGGCTCCCCTCCCGCCGCTATGCCCGGCCGCGCCGGCTTCCGATGCCGGTCACGCCCACGTCGGCGCCCTGTCCTTCAGCCCCTTGACGCTGCCGGTGAACCGGGCGCCGTTGACGGAGTCGCCCTTGAAGCCCAGCGCCGAGCAGACCACCGTGTGGTCGCCGAGCTTCCACTGGTCCTCGGAGGGGCCGCTGGTCATCCAGCCCAGGTAGTTGCTGGCCACCCGGCTGCCGGACAGCCCCAGGAACCTGGCGACGACGCCCTCGCAGCCGTTGCTGTACATGTTCTGGCGGGTCTTGTCGTCGGACGGCCAGGGGACGTCCGGCGCCAGGTACAGGCCGGCGACCTCGGCGTTGTGCGGCTTGGAACACTCGGTCACCTGCTGATCGGTGATCGAACCGTTGCCGTCGTCGGTGACCGTGGAGCAGGTCAGCGCGAGCGGCCGGTTACCCCGCAAACCGTCCTTCACGCTGCCGGTCCGCGCGACATCGGTCTCGTTGGCGTCGGTGTACCGCACGATGTCGCACCGGAACCAGCGGGCGCCCCCGGTCCACGCGTTCGAACTGGGCAGGATCAGGTCCAGATCGAACAGGCCCAGGTGGTAGTCGCCGCCGAGGTAGTCGCTGGCGCCCTTGCGGCACTGGGTGTACGCAACCACCCGGTCGTGACTGTCCGAGCCCGGCGGGGTGGACCGGCTCGCGGTGGCACCGGTGAACGCACCGACGAACACCGTCTCCTCGCCGTGGTCACCCGAGCATGGCACGGTGGTGAAGTCGCCGTACCAGGTGTCGCCGTCGAGCACGCTCGGGTAGCAGGCCGCCGCCACCGGTACCGCGACCTTCGCCTTCGGCATGGCCGGCCAGCCGTTGGTCAGGTTCCCGTCGACACCGGCCGGCGACGCGCAAGCGGCCAGGCCCGTGACACCGATCAGAACAACGGCGGCGATCAGACCACCGGAACGCCATGCACGCCGCATGAGCTGCCCTCCCCGTCAACGCAGGCAGCGCAGCCTACGAGGATCCGGTGAGGGTGCGCAATGGTCCGATCAGCCGGGACTGGCCGGTCAGGCGTTGATCCGTGGAGGCCCACCGCGCACGGCGTCGCCCCGGGTCGGGGCGCCGACCATGCCGGGCACCACCTCGGCCGGGTCGCTACCCAGCTCGATGACCCGGTTCGCGGCGTTCACGTGCACGATCCGCGGCTGGTACGTGCGGGCCAGCGCGTCGTCCATCTGCCCGTACCCCATGAGGATCACGAGGTCGCCCGGGTGCACGAGGTGGGCCGCCGCGCCGTTGATGCCGATGACGCCGGAGCCGCGCTCGCCCGGGATGACGTAGGTCTCCAGGCGGGCGCCGTTGGTCACGTCCACGATCGTGACCTGCTCACCGGGGAGCAGGTCGGCCGCGTCCATCAGCTCCTCATCGACGGTGACCGAGCCGACGTAATGCAGATCGGCTTGGGTGACGGTGGCGCGGTGGATCTTCGACTTGAGCATGGTACGGAGCATGGTCACGCGATCTCCAGGGCCGTGTTGTCAATGAGTCGGGTGCTGCCCACCCGGGCAGCGATCAGCAGCCGCGCGGGGCCGCTGCGCGGGGCGGGGCCGAGGTCGGGGTCGGTCAGCACGAGGTAGTCGAGGTCGACGCCGGGACCGAGCGCGGACCGGGCGGCGGCCAGCACGCCGTCCTGCCCCCCGGTCGCGCTCGCTCCGGCGGCCAGCGCGGCCGACAGAGCCAGGGCCGCCCGGCGTTGCGCCGGGGCAAGGTACCGGTTGCGGCTGGAGCGCGCCAGACCGTCCGGCTCCCGTACCGTGGGCACGCCCACGACCCGTACCGGCAGATCGGTGTCGCGCACCATCCGCCGTACCAGGGTCAGCTGCTGGTAGTCCTTCTCGCCGAAGAACGCGAGGTCCGGCCGGGTCAGGTGCAGGAGTTTGAGCACCACGGTCAGCACGCCGTGGAAGAAGCCGGGCCGGTTCGCACCCTCCAGGATCTCGCCGAGCGGGCCGGGGTTGACCCGTACCGAGGGCTCGCCGTGCGGGTACATCTCGCCCACCGGGGGCGCGAAGACCAGGTCCACCCCGTTGCGGGCGCAGATCGCGAGATCGTCGTCGAGCGTCCGCGGGTACCGGTCGAAGTCCTCGTTCGGGCCGAACTGCAAGGGGTTGACGAAGATGGTAACCAGGACCTTGTCTGCCTGCTGGGCGGCGGCCCGGATCAGTGCCTCGTGGCCGTCGTGCAAAGCGCCCATGGTCATCACCACGCCGACCGTGCCGGCCAGCTTCGCCCGGGCGGCGGCCAGCTCCGCCCGGGCGGTCGCGACGATCATGCGACGGGCTCTTTCCCGCCGCGGCCGGCCGCTCCGGACGCGGGTACGCCGTCACCGCGGTACCCGGCGTCGGCGAGCGCGTCGAGCAGCGGCGCGGCCTCGGCACCACCGAGCCGGCCGGCCGCGATCGCCCGGTCCGCGGTACGCCTGGCCAGCGCGAGGTACGCGGGCAGCGAGTCCGGCGCGGTCTCGGCCAGCACGTCGAGGTGCCGGGACACGGTGCCGGCGTCGCCGCGCGACACCGGACCGGTCAGCGCCGCGTCACCCATCCGCAGGGCGTTGTCCAGCGCGGCGTGCAGCAGCGGGTCGAGTACCCGTTCGGGGTGGCGTACGCCCGCGTCGCGCAGCCGGTCCAGCGCGTCGTTGACGAGCGTGACCAGGTGGTTCGCGCCGTGCGCGAGGGCGGTGTGGTACAGCGCGCGGCGCTGCTCCGGGATCCATTCCGGCGTACCGCCGAGGTCCCGTACCAGGGCCTCGGCCAGCGGCTGGACGTCCGGTGGGGCGGTCACCCCGAACGAGATGCCGGCCCGCAGCCGGGCCAGGTCCTCGGCACGTCCGGTGAAGGTCATCGCGGGGTGGAGCGCGAGCGGCCGGGCGCCCTGGGCCACGGCGGGGTGGAGCACGCCGACGCCGTGCGCGCCGCTGGTGTGCGCCACGATCCGCGCGCCGCGGTCGCCGGGCCGGCGGGCATCCCCGCGGTCCCCCGGGCGGCCCTCCGGCCGGCGGAACGCGCCGGATTCGGCCAGGTGCGCGATCAGCGGGGCGAGGACATCGTCGGGTACCGCGAAGATCACCAGATCGGCTCCGGCGACGATGTCGGTGGGCCGGCGGCGCGGCGTACCCGGAAGGAGCTCTTCGATGCGGGCTCGGGCCTCGGCCGACCGGCCGGACACCCCGATGATGTCGTACCCGGCGCCGGCAAGCGCCGCGCCCAGGACGGAACCGACCCGTCCGGCTCCGATGATGCCGACGTTCTGTACGCGCGTCGATGCGCCCATGCTCTGATCCAGTCCTCGAAGGTGGGGTACCGGTCGATGCCCAGTATGCGCTGGCACGCCGAACCCCACCCAGGACGTGTGGGGATCTTCACTGGCCGGGGCGGACCAGCCCCACCTCGTACGCGAGTACCACCGCCTGCACCCGGTCGCGCAGCCCGAGCTTGGTGAGGATCCGCCCGACGTGCGTCTTGACGGTGGTCTCCGCCACGTACAGCCGCTCGCCGATCTCCACGTTCGACATCCCCTGCGCGACCAGCAACAACACCTCGCGTTCACGGTCGGTCAACTGGTCCAGCCGCGCGCTGTCGCCCGGCCGGGGCGCCAACTGGCCGGCGAACCGGTCGAGCAGCCGCCGGGTGATCCGTGGTGCGACCACCGCCTCGCCGCCGGCCACCACCCGGATCGCGGACAGCAGGTCCTCGGGCGGCACGTTCTTGAGCAGGAAGCCGCTCGCGCCGGCCTGGAGCGCGGCGAACGCGTCGGCGTCGGTGTCGAACGTGGTCAGCACGAGTACCCGCGGGGTGCCTCCGTCGCGGTCGCCGCCACACACCCGGCGGGTCGCCTCCACCCCGTCCATGATCGGCATGCGGACATCCATCACCACGACGTCCGCCCGTACCCCGGAGAGCAGCCGCAACGCCTGCGCCCCGTCCCCGGCCTCGCCGACCACCTCGATGTCCGGCTGGGACGCGAGCACCATCCGGAACCCCGCGCGGACCAGCGACTGGTCGTCGACGATCACCACCCGGATCACGTCCACGGCACCTCCGCGCAGACCCGCCAGCCGCCGCTGAATCTCGGCCCGGCCTCCAACGTCCCGCCGTGTACCGCGACCCGCTCCCGCATGCCGACCAGCCCGTGCCCGCTCCCGCGCCGGCCGGGCTCGTCCCCAACGGCACCGGCCGGGCCGCAGCGCCCCGCCCGGCAACCGCCCCCGGTCTCGGC
>JBDZVD010000272.1:0-2474 GCA_040255525.1 Micromonosporaceae bacterium
GCCGCGCCGGGTGAGGCCACCGGGCAGCCACCGCGGGCCGCGTCAGCCGCCGTGCTGATCTGCGCCGGGTTCGACCCGGCAGCACCGGCCGTCGCCGAGGAACTCGCCACCGGGTTGGCCCAGGCCGGGCTGCCCGCGCTCGTGCTCGACTACGGGCTGCCCGCGACCGAGGCGGCCCGGACCGCGCTGGACAACCGGTACCGTCTCGCGGGAGAGTCGCTGCTGGGTGCCCTGGTCGCGCAGACGGCAGCGGCCCTGGCGTGGCTCGCCGCAAGTCCATCCGTCGCCGGGCAGCCCGTGGGGTTGGTCGGCATCGGGGCGGCCGCGGCGGTGGCGCTGCACACCGCGCTGACCCGGGACGTAGCACCGCCGCTGTGCCTGGCCGGTCCGCTCGGTACCTATCCCGAACTGTTCGCGGCCGGGTACGAGCCGCTGACCCTGCCGGGCATCCTGCGGTACGCGGACCTGCCCGACCTGCTGACCGCCTGCCAGCCCGGGGCGCTGCATCTCCAGTACCATCCGGCCGGCCCGGAGCCGGACGCCCGCGCCGCCGCGACCGCGGTCGAGGAGGGGTACGCCGCAGGCGGACTGACCCACCGGTGCGAGGTGCGCACGCTCGACGGGCCGGGCGTCTCGGTGGCCGAGGCGGTGAACTTCCTCGGTCGCGCGGTCAAGGCCGCCGACCAGCCGGCGGCGCTGGTGCCGCCGGTGCGGGTGCACCTGGAGGTGGCCGCCCGGCGGGACATCCTCGACCGGGTGGACGCGGCGCTGGCCTCCGGCATGCTGACCCAGGCGCGCGAGGTGGAGCGGTTCGAGCGGCTCGCCGCGCCCTGGGTGGGCGGGCAGGCAATCGCGGTGAACGCCGGGACCGGGGCGCTGGAGATCGCCCTGAGCCTGATCGGCGTGGCCGGCCGCCGGGTACTGGTGCCGGTGAACACGTTCTTCGCCACGGCCGCCACCGCGCTGCGGCTGGGGGCCAGTGTCGGCTTCGTGGACCTGGAGCTGACCGGGCTCGGCATGGACCCGGCGGCGCTGCGCGAGGCGCTGGACCGGGAGGCCGACGTGGCCGCAGTGGTGGTCGTCCACATTGGAGGGATCGTCGCCCCGTCCATCCGCACCGTGCTGGACGAGTGCCGCGCCCGGGGGGTCCCGGTGGTCGAGGACGCCGCGCACGCCTTCGGGGCGCGGCTGGACGGTGCCCCGGCCGGTACCTTCGGCCGGCTGGCCGCCTTCTCGCTGTACCCGACGAAGGTGCTCACCAGCGCGGAGGGCGGCATCCTGACCGGCGCGTCGGGTCGGGAACTGGCGCTCGCCCGGCGGCTGCGCGACCACGGCCGCACCGAGTACAGCGCGATCCGGCACGACTGCCTGGGCGGCAACTGGCGGCTCAGCGAGCTGCACGCCAGCGTCGGTGCGGCGCAGCTGGAGCGGTTCGCCGGGATGCACGCGGCGCGGCACCGGCTGGCCGCCCGGTACGACGCAAAGCTGGCCGGCCTGCCCCGGCTGCGCCGGTACGAGCTGCCCGCCAGCGTGGAGACCAACTACTACAAGTACCTGGTCTACCTCGACGACGGCGTGGACCGCGCGGACCTCAAGCGCCGGCTGCGCGACCGGTACGGGATAGTGCTGTCCGGCGAGGTGTACGACGCGATCCTGTGCGACCAGCCGTACTTCGCCGGCGGGAAACCGGCCGGCGGGAAACCGGCCGGCGCGGAGTTCGCCGACCGGTACCCGAACGCCCGCTGGTTCGCCGAGCGGCACGCGTGCTTGCCGCTCTACCCGGGGCTCACCGAGGCGGAGCAGGACCGGGTGGTAGCGGCGCTGCGCGCCGAACTGTCCTGAGCGGAGGGCCCATTGAGAAGCGTGGCGATGAGGCGTTGGGCAAGGATCGGGTTCGTGGCCGGCACCGCGGTCGTGGGGAGCCTCGCGGCTGCCGGGCCGGCCGCGGCGCACACCGAGATCCATCTGAACAACGACCAGGCGGGCGCGGCAAACGTACGGATGGTCATGCGCGCCGAGGCGGAGGACGACGCGGCCGGGATCACGTCGGTGCAGGTGACCCTGCCCGCCGGCCTCACCGCGGACCAGGTCAGCCTGGCGAGCGCCCCGGCCGGCTGGACGCTCACCCCGGCCGGCGACGGGTACACGGTGACCGGCAAGGTGCTTCCGGCCGGGGTGGACGCCCGCATCGTGGTGACGCTGGCACACCTGCCCGACCGGGCCGGCGTGCTGACCCTCAGGACCGTGGTGACGTACTCCGACGGGCGTACCGACGGCTGGGTGGAGAGCCCGACGGCGGCCGATCCCCACCCTGACCACCCCGCGCCCACGGTCAGCCTGCGGCCGGCCACGGCGATGGCCACGGCCACGGTCACGACGCCGGGCCACGGCCGGGTGGCCACCGGCTGGCTCGCCGGCGGCGCGGTGGTCGTGGTCGCCGCGGCGGCCGCGGTCGGGTGGCTGGTGCGCCGGCG
>JBDZVD010000155.1:0-13261 GCA_040255525.1 Micromonosporaceae bacterium
ACCCACACCGGCCTGACTCTCGAAGCCAACACAACCTGACCATTCAAGATCTGTAGCCACGCGTACGAGGCGCCGGTGTGGGGATCGTAGCGGCGTTCGGTACGCATCACACTGGCCTTCTCTTGCGCCCGGCCGACGTAGAGCACGCCCTCAATGCCGTCGTGTTCGGCCAGGTATGCCTGTGTGAGATCGTCCTTGCGTTGGCCCTTGCCGAAGTTGACCAGATCCAGCCCCTGCGCCTCGACGAAGTCGTGGATCGCCGCGACGAACGACCGAGTCATCGGCGCCATCAACGCCGAGGAGGCGAACGTGTGCCCGCGGTGGTAGTGAAAGAACGCCGCGGCGCCCTTCGGGTACTGCAGTCGCGGCTGGTACACGTTGAGGTACATCCGGTCGATCGACTCGATCTCGAACGTGACGTGCCGATCCAGGACATCAGCCACGCTGCGGGGTAACGTCATCACAGGCTCCGGTCGTGGGCGCAGGCCAAAGGCCACCAACCGCTTCGAGCGGTTCAATCAACGAGACCGGCATCGGTCATCGTCATTTGACCCGCGACCGGAGTCTGCCACTGACCAGCGTGAACGCGCTACATGCCTCGTTGGGCTGGGGCGAAGCCCCGCTGGTACTCCAGCCGCACTTCAGGTTTGGAGTCTTCGCTGGTAGTGGCTGATTCGAGCGCGGTACTGGTGCCTGCGACGCCGGATCGTGATCATCCTATGTAGACTCCCGTGCTTGTGTCCCTCGATGAGGCTACTGACTGGGTTGCGGGTCTGGACGACATGATGGCGCGCATCGCGCGCCGGTTCGGCAGGGTGGAACCGCGGCGGCGGGCGCGCGGATACCTGCTGGGGTTGTTATCACCGTTGGCCGGCAAGAACAGTTGGACGATCGCGGAGGCGGCCGGCGACGACAGCCCGGACGGGATGCAACGGCTGCTCAACAACTACCAGTGGGACGCTGATGCCCTCCGCGATGACCTGCGCGGGTACGTCGCCGAGCACCTCGCCGACGATGACGGTGTGCTCATCGTGGACGAGACCGGGTTCCTGAAGAAGGGCGTCAAGTCCGCTGGTGTGCAACGCCAGTATTCCGGCACCGCCGGGCGGGTGGAGAACTGCCAGCTGGGCGTGTTTCTCGCGTACGCGAGCAGCAAGGGACGCGCTCTGGTGGACCGGGAGCTGTATCTGCCCGAACGTTGGTGCAATGACCTGCCGCGCCGGGCCGAGGCTGGCATCAACGAGGACGTGCCGTTCGCCACGAAGCCGGCGCAGGGCCTGGCGATGCTGGGCCGCACCATCAACGGTGGCCTGCCGGCGCGGTGGGTGACGGCGGACGAGGCGTATGGGAAGGACGCCAAGTTCCGGGCCTGGCTGCAACGCCGTCACATCGGTTACGTGCTCGCGGTGCCGTGTAGTCAGAAGGTCCCGACCGAGGGCGGGAGCGCCCGCGCGGATGCCCTGGCGACTCGGGCGCCGCTGTCGGCGTGGAAACGGCGCAGTTGCGGCGACGGAGTCAAAGGGCCCCGCCTCTACGACTGGGCCCTCGCGTCGCTGCCGGATACCGGCACCGCCGAGCACGGCTTCGCCCGGTGGCTGCTGATCCGGCGCAGCATCAGCGACCCGGCCGAGCTGGCCTACTACCTCTGTTACGGCCCGGCCGCCACGACCGATGACGAACTGATCCGAGTCGCCGGCACCCGGTGGGCGATCGAGGAATGCTTCCAGACCGCGAAGGGTCAAGTCGGCCTGGATGAGTACCAGGTGCGCCGCTACGAAGCCTGGTACCGGCACATCACCCTTGCCATGTGGGCGCACGCCTTCCTGGCCGTGACCGCGCAATCGGCAAACACCGCAGCCGGCCCGATCGGGATGCCCTCATCCCCCTCACTCTCGGCGAGGTTCGACGTCTCCTGGCACATCTGATCACGGTGATTCGACCGCGCGATCATATCGATCAGTGGTCACGCTGGCGCCGCAGGCACCAGTACCGCGCTCGAACCAGCCACTACCAGCGAAGACTCCAAACCTGAAGTGCGGCTGGAGTACAAGGTTCAACTCGTCCAGACCAACGTCAAGTAAAGGCACTGGAATCACGAGACACTAGCGATTTTTGATCAGCACGGACGACACCTGCGACGAAGGCATGACGTACACGTGCTCTGGGCAGTAACCGTTCGACTCATTCACTTCGTCTTCCAGCACAGAAAAGAGCGCGCAATGTACAGTGTCGTTAACAAACTTGGCGCATGGCGATATAGCCGGATACAAGCGAAATTCGCGCATCACTTCATCCTGCAGGTCGCCAACCCAGAAGTAAGGGATGACAACTTGAGTTGCTCCGTCAGTACACGCACCTGTCCCAGCCTCGTCGTCAACCCACCACCCGACAATAGAAACCATTCTGAGATACCTTGAGTTTTCCGCCGTAGGGCTTCCGCCGAAGGAACTCGTGACGAGATCGAGATGGGAAACGGCTGCACGGATTAGCTGACGGTTCCTTTCAGCGACAGGAAGGGCATCAAGGAAGCCAAGCTGACTAGTTCGAGAGAACAATGGCAACTCTTCGACACCTCGGGCATCGTTGAACGCGAGCCCGCCGAGCAGCCCCTCGTCCTGAAGAAGCCTGCGGAAATTTTCCGCATAATGGGGACTTGACGCGACCGTCATTAGAGGAGCCTCCAGCCATTACTGCTCAGCCAACTCAGTACTCGGTTCGGCCAGTGCGGGTTGCCATCGTGGTACGTACCATCGATGTTTATCCCGGGCGACCCCGTTCCCTTTCCCTGAGCGTGCCACTTGCTTCCCGGAATATTCGTGTTGGGCCCGTCGATTCGATGTATTTCCGGCGGCGCCTTACCATCCAACACAGCACGACGAGCGATTCGTGCGTTTATGTCATCGATTCTAGCTTGCCAACCTGCGCTTCTCTGTGCGACCTTATCTGGATCGTACGGATCCCCCTTCAACCCAGCCCATCCACCGCCGCCACAGTTGTGTACGAGGACCGGTGTGTTGCCGGCTATCACATAGTACGTGTGGCGTCACTACGGTGGGCGGACTCGGCACATGGTGCTGATCATGCCATTGACGTGCAATGTCGGCGATGCGCCTGACGACGGCCCGTCGACAGGTGGCGATAGTGACAGCGACCGTGACCGCAACCTCGGGGGACGGTAATTGTGATCAGATACGGTTCGACGACCGTCATCGATGCATCAGCCGCCGGGCTGGCACTCAACATAAGCTGTGCTTATACTACGTTGGTGTGGGAAGTCAGTCTCCACCCCGCCGTCGAGGCCTGGTTCCTGGAGATCTGCCGCAACGACCCGGTCACCGCGGACCTGGTCAGCGAGGCGATCGACCTGCTCGCCGAACAGGGTCCGGCCCTGGGCAGACCCCTGGTGGACCGCCTCCAGGGCAGCAGGTACCACAACATGAAGGAGCTACGGCCCGGATCGGCGGGCTCCACCGAGGTACGGCTAATCTTCGCGTTCGACCCGACACGTGAGGCGATCTTCCTGGTCGCCGGGGACAAGTCCGGACAGTGGAAGACGTGGTACCAAGCCGCGATCCCATTGGCCGACGAACGATTCGAGCAACACCTGATGGACCTGAAGCAGGAGCAGTCATGACCAAGCCCACACCATGGCGAGACGTCAAGGCCAAGGCACAGCAAAGCGATCCCACCTGGGACGCCCCGGAGCGCACCGCCCGACGTACCCGCATGCGTGAAGAGATGCTGGCCACCGTCAGCGGTGCCCAACTCGCCGAGATCCGCAAACAGTTCGGCCTAACCCAAAGCCAGCTCGCCGAGGCCACCGGCCTGACCCAGGCACGCATCAGCCAGATCGAGAACGGCACCGCCACCAGCCTCGAAACGCTACGCGCCTACGTAGCCGGCCTGGGCGGGCACCTCGACATCGTCGCCCGCATCGGCAACATCCAGCTCAACGTCGCCTGATCCTCACCCCGCCAGCCCACCAAGATCACAGGCTGGCTCAAAATTGCTATACATAAGGAATCAAGTACGGCCCGGCATACGCCGGGCCGCGCGCACGCGCTACGGCCTACGGCCCCACGCGCACGCCCACCAACACGCGGAACGATCCGGCAGAAGCGAGCCACCGGACGGCCCACCGCCAGTCGACCGTGACGATCGCCCAGGACCAGTGCCCATCGACCTGCTCCCGGCGATCGACGCCGCAGCGCTACGCGGCACGCCACCGTGTCACGAGTCCAACGCTCCCCGGGTGGTGCGGTAACGGTGAGCCAGACCGGGCCGATGAGGCCGACTAAGGGGCAACATCGATATATGTACATATAGAACGGGTATCTGACAGCAACCGTGACCGCAACCGCCGCGAACGAGGACGCTCAACTACGGACAAAGTGGGGCCGCTGCCACTCGGTCACCGCAGCGATACTTGACCTTCCCATACCGTCGACGGGAGAGCGATCGGGCCAGAAACCGCTACGGCGCCAGCTACGTATGCGAGCCACCTAATGTCGTCGCAGGAGTATGATAATTCACCTTTTGAATCAAGCCATATCACAGCCGAGGTCCCCCCGCCCGTCGCAACGTCCCACCATTCCCACTGCCTGACGCCGGGCTCAAATGACCACAACCAGTCCTGAAGCCGCCATGCCTCTTGCTCGCGCCTAGCAACATATCTAGTTTTGCCGCTAATAACCTCGACCGGGATGACCGACGGATTAAGTGCGTCTTGGCTGATCGTCACGAGCCACTCCGGGACAGTCGACTCCGGCAACTCGTCACGTTCGAATGACTCCGCCGTCGCCAACGCAATGCCTGCCCGGAGAGCACCACGGAGCCGTGAAGCATAAGCTGCCATTGCGCCTGGCCCACGCACGTCCACGTCTACGACAAGCGCCGAAAGCACCTGAGGGCTCTGATTCGGTAGTGGTCGCGACTCCACCCTCTTCAACTCAACGCTCAGTTCACGACCCATAATCATCTGCCTGGAAGAATCCGGCCCGAGCCCGGCACGATGTTATCCAATAGGTCACCAAACATCTCCGAAGGTAGCCCGTAGAGGTCCGCGCCCCTGCTTGGATCGTCAATTTGTGCACGGCCAAACTTGAAGATATTCCACTGACGCCTACTCATACCGCTTGGCGGGCGCTGATCAATCGCGCCCGCCCTAACTTGAGCGACATAGGAGTCAGGCACATCGAAAGCCGCGATATGACCGTCCGCGCCGCCGAATGCCTGAGAGTGCGAAATATCGCCGCTCATGTTCAGATGAAGCATGCCATCACCATGAATCGCAACGTTACCATCCTCACCGACCGACACCCGCATGCTATCGGCGTGTTCTTGGTAGCGGTAAATGGTCGTATTGCAGTTGTGTACGAGTACCGGCACCGTGCCGGCGATCACATAGTAGGTGTGGACATCGGCGACGGTGAGGTCGCGCATATCCGCCGTGCCGGTGTGGTTGGACACCGCGGTGACGGTCGCGCTGCCGCCGTCGTCGGTCAGCAACTCGTGCCCGACCACCAGGTCCGCCGCGAGTACCCACGCCTTGGCCGTCTTGTCCCAGAATGGATGGTGCTGAGTGGTGTGCAGCGTCGAGGCGGCGGGTGGGCCGCGCGGGCTGCTCGTCCGTACGGTCACGTCGGTCAGGTCGGTGTCCCGGTTCAGGTGCAGCGCAACGACAGGCTCGGGGGCACGTGCGCCACTGGTCGGGTCCTTCGTCGCAACCTTGTCCCCGACGTTGATGTCCTTGATGGGCCGGGTCGATCCGTTGGCCATCAACACACGGGTGGTGGCCGCGAAGCTGTGCAGGCAGCCGCCCTTGGTGGCCGCGCCGAAGACCGCGCCGATGCCGGCGCTGATCCCCACGCTCCGCCAATCGACCCTGCCGGTGGTCAGCAGTTGGACGGTTGCGTCGCCGATGCCTCCGGCCAGGGCGCCGGAGAGCGCCCGGCCGCCGAGCGAACCGGCGAGGCTCCCGAGTCTGGCGACCGCGAGGCCGGCGAGTTTTCCGCCGACGACACCGCCGACGGCGCCCAGCGCACCTTGCATCGCGCCGGTACCGAGCGAGGCGAACGCGTCCCCCCAGTTGTGGATGTTGCCCTCACCCGCGTCCTTGGCAAGGTTGATCACCGCAGCCGCGCCGATCATGCAGGCCACGGCGGCCGTTCCCGCGGTGGCCGCGGTGCAGGCCAGTCCGGCCACGATGCCGGCGCCGATCGCGGCAACTTCGATCAGCATGTCCTTGTGGTCCTGGACCCACTTCTCGGTGGCGGCGGCGGCATCCTTGACGGTGGTGACCGCCTTCTTGACTACCCGTACCGTCTGCGCGGCGATCGCCTTGCCGGCCTGTCTGGCGGCCTGGTACTCCTGTTGGAGCTTCTGTTTGGCCTTCTCAGCCTGTTGCGCGACCCACTTGCGTCCTTCTTCGATCTTGTTTTGGACGGCGTTCTTGACCTGCGTGACCTTCTTGACTCCCCAGTCGATTGCAGAGGAGATCGCGTTGACGGTGGCGTGGTAGGCCGCGGCGATCCCGTTGACGGTGGCGTGGTAGGCCGTCGACAGGCCGGAGGCGACCGCGTGGGCCGTCTTCGACAGGCCGGACTTGATGCTGCCCCAGGAGGGCCAGTTGCCTGTGGGATCGGTCGTGGTCAGTGGGTTGTCCGCGGCGTAGGCGTACCGGTTGGCGTCGACGGAGTCGGGTGCCGGGTCCAGGTCCGCGGCGTCGCGGGTGTCGAACTGTGCGGTGGACGGGTTGTACCAGCGCGCCGCCATGTCGACCCGCCCGGTAGCCGGGTCGGTGTACTCGGACTGGTAGCCCAGGGTGCCGAGCATGCTCGTGCGGGCGAGGACCGTGCCGAGCGGATCGTAGGACTCCGAGCCGCTCAGTGCTGCGGCGGAGCCGGCAAGTTGGCCCACCACGTCGTCGTGCTGGTCGGTCCAGACGTAGGTCTTGGTGCCCGCGGAGTCGGTACCGATCAGGCCGCCGTCGGGATCGCGGGTGTAGCCGGCGGTCCCGTCCGACGCCAAAGTGTTGTCCAGGCCGGTGTACCTGAACCCGGAGCGCAGGAGGCGGCCCAGGGCGTCGTACGCGTAGGTCTGGGGGACCGCACCGTCCTGCCTGATGACCTGACCGAAGGCGTCGGTCTGGGTGGTGACCGTGTTGCCCCCATCGCTGACCGAGGCGAGGGATCCACGGGCCGTGTAGTGGTACTGCGTCCCGTTGCTCGCGCTGACCAGCCGGTTGCGCGCGTCGTACGTGTAGAGCAGGTCACCGGCCTGCACGCGGTTGCCGGACTTGTCGTAGGCGTACACCGTGGTGGCGGTGCCGTTGTTCCACGAGGTGAGCCGGTTCGCGAGGTCGTAGGTGTAGGTGTTGGTGGTCGAGTCCGCGAAGCCGGTGGTGGTCTTCGAGACCTCGTTGCCATTCGCGTCGTACGCGTAGGTGACCGCGGCGACTTCCACGCCGCCGGGCGTCTTCAGTTCATCGCTGGTGGGCCGGTGAAGTCCGTCGTACCCGAAGGAGCGGGTGTCGCCGCCGTCCGGCCCGTCGAAGGTGACCCTGATGAGCTGGGAGAGGCTGTTGTATCCGTAGCTCTGGTTGACCGCGGTGTCGGGGTTGGTGGCCCCGGCAAGCCGGCCCGCGGTGTCGTAGCGGTAGGTGGTGGTGCCGGCGGCGTCGGTGCGCGATGCCATCCCGCCGTCGGGCGCGTAGGTGAAGGACGAATCGCCCGACGGGCCGGCCGCGTCACGCAGCAGGCCGCGGTCGTCCCAGCTGAAGGTGTCGGTGCCGTCGGGGGCCGAGGCCGAAGTCACGCGGCCGGCGAGGTCGTAGCCGAACTCCCGGTCCTGGGTGGCAACCTCCGCGCCCGCGCCGACCTGTCGGATCAGGTCGTCTGCGTCGTCGTAGGTGTTGGTGACGGTCACACCGCCCGGCGCCCGCTGGACGGCGAGCCGGCCGGCCGCGTCATACACGCTGGTGAAGGTACGGTCGCTGGTCGCGGGCTGGGCCGCGGTCGGTGGTTCGATGGTGGTTTCGGGCAGGCCCCAGGAGTTGTACGTGGTGAGGAACGCATTCCCGCGCCCGTCGGTGAAGCGGGTACGGTGGCCGGCCGCGTCGTAGGCGTACGACGTGTCGATCGCGTCTGACCCGCTGATCGGCTGGCTCTCGGAGCTGAGCAGGCCGGTGGCGGTGTAGCCGAAGGTCGTGGTGGTGCCGCGCGGATCGGTCGCGGCGACAATGTTGCCATCGCCGTCGTACCCCGTCGTGGTGCGGCTGAGCCTGGTGCCGCCGGCGTCGAACGAGGACTGGCCGACGGGGCGTCCGGCCAGGTCTAAATCGGTGGTGGTGAAGGTGCCGTCGGGCAGCAGCTTCCGGACGACGCGGCCAGCCGCGTCGTAGGAGTTCGTGGTGACGTTCCCCGCGCCGTCGGTGACGGTGAGCGTCTCGCCTGCGACGTCGTAGGTCATCTTCGTGATGACCCCAGCCGGGGAGGTCGTCGACGAGAGCCGGCCCCCCGGGTCAGCGTAGGCATTGGTGGTGGTGTAGTGGGCCCCGTCCTGGCGGACCACCTGGGTCGAGGTGAGCTGGCGTCCCATGAAGTCATAGGTCGCGGCGACGACGGCACCGGTCGGATCGGTCTGCGAGGTCCGGTCACCGACCAGGTCGTAGGTGAACGTGGTGACGCCACCGTTGGGCGCCGTCACCTTCGCCACGTGACCGAGCTGGTCGTAGACGTAGGTGGTGCGCCGGCCGAGCGGATCGGTCTCGGTGGCGAGCTGGCCGAGGGCGTCGTAGGTGCGGGTGGTCACGGGCACCACCGGGGTGGTCGCGCCCGGCGGAGTGTACGACGGACCGGTGACGGTCGAGGGGTGCCCGGCCGCGTCGTACCCGGTGACTGTGGTGTTGCCGTCCGGATCCTTGGTTTCGACCTGTTCACCGAAGGTGTCGTAGCCGGCGGAGGTGACCGGCCGGGTGGAGACCGGACCGCCGCCGGCCGTCTCGGTCGTCACGACCGGTGCCACGGAGACGACGACCCGGCCGGCCTCGTCGACCTCGACGTCGGTGGTGTTGCCGTTCGGGTCCGTGATCGATTTCGCCAGGCCGGCCTGGTCGAGGGTGTAGGTCGTGGTCAGTGCGGTGCCCGCGGAGTCGGTGCGCACGGACTCGGAGGTGAGCCGCCCCATCGGGTCGTACGTGCTGTCCGTGCGGCTGGCCACGGTACCGGTGCCGTCCGTGACGGTCGCGGTCTTGACGTAGTCGTCCGGAGTGAGATCGTAGGTCGTCGTCCGATTCAATCCGGCTGGGTCGAGGGTGGAGGAGATCGTCCGACCGGCGGCGTCGAGGGTGAGCACGGTCTTGGTGGTGTCGTTGTTTGTCACCTGCGACGTGACGTTGCCCGCGGCGTCGTACCCGGTCGCCTCCTGGACGAAGGACACGCCGGTCGACGGGTCCCGGCGGGTGACCGTGGCGGTCAGGTTGTTGTCCGTGTAGGTGTAGGCGGTCACCCAGTTCATCGCGTCGGTCTCGTTCGCGAGTCGGCCGGCGGGATCGTAGGCGCGCGACGTGACGACCAGGTCGGTTGGCGACGCTGGATTGTTGGGGTCACCGGTGTAGCCGACCAGGGTCGAGGTCAGCAGGTGCCCCTCACCGTCGTAGGTGGAGCGGACCTCGCCGCCGTCGGCGCCGATTTCGTCGATCACGTTGCCGTAGGCGTCGTAGGAGAATCTGGTGACGTTGCCGGCGGCATCGGTGGTACTGGCCGTCTGGCCGTGCGCGTCGTAGGTCGCCGAGATGGACCGGGTGGCGTCGCCGCCGGTGGCGTCGGCGACCTGCTGCGAGGTGGCGAGGCCGTCGACGTCGTACACGGTGCTGTCGACTGCGGTGTGCACCGCGCCGGTGACGCGGTCGGTTACCGGGGGCGAGGTGTGCGACACCACCCGGTTGAGCCCGTCGTAGCTGAACGACTCGACCAGCCCGGCCGGAAACCGGTCGGTGACCTCGGTGGTCTTGCTCGTTCGGCCCAGCGCGTCGTAGGTGTACTTGGTGACTTTGCCGGCCGGGTCGGTGACGGTGGCGATGTCACCGTTGTGGTAGTACACGACGGTCTGTTTGGCGCCACCCGGGGTGGTCAGCGTCGACGGCAGGCCCGGTGGGGCGAAGCCGCCGTCGAAGGCAGCGACGGTGGTGCCGTCGGTGTAGGTCGTCACGGTCGAACGGCCCAGCGGATCCTTGATCGAGGTGCGGTTCCCCGCGGTGTCGTAGCTGAAGGTCGTCAGGTACGCGTTGTCGGTCGCCGAGGTCGACCGGCCGTCGCGGGCGGTGACCATCAGGTCGTTGCGGGGGTCCGCCGGCGGCAGCTTGGTGGTGTCGTCCGGGAAGTACGTGTAGTAGATGGTGGAGCACTTGTTAGCGGCCTGGTCCTGGCACGTCGATGTAGAGACGACGTTGCCCCGCACATCGTGTTCGTTGACTGTGACGTTGCCGTTCGGATCGGTAATGGTACGCAGGAAGCCGCCGGTGTCGTAACCGTACTGAGTCTTGTTGCCTCCGGAGTCGGTCTGCGCCACCTGCCGGTTGGTCGCCAGGTCGTAGACCCGGGTCTCGGTGCGGTTACCCGGGTCGGTCACGGTGTAGGTCTTGACCGGCGCGCCCGCGGTTCTGCCCTTCGCGGCGAACTGGGCGGCGACCTGGGCGTCGGACAGCTGCGACCGGTAGTAGGCGAAGTCGGCGATGGCACCGGGGAAGTAGGCGATAGCCACGGAGGAACTCGCCGGCCAGCCGGTCCACTTCCCGGCCCCCACGTAGTCGGCCGTCACCCCCGGATTCACCAGCGCCGCGCTGACCGCGTTGCCGACCCGGACGCCGTCGAGGTAAAGCGATTGGCTGTTGGTGCTGGCGGCCAGCGCCACATGGTGCCACTTGCCGTCGTTGACCGCTCCCGGCGTGACGATCTGTTTGGATGAGTTCGAGATCCAGAACTGCCCGTGGAGCTTGCCGTCGGTGCCGACGTAGAGCGCCGGCACCCAGCCGCTGGCCGGGTTCAGCTTGGCGTCGGCGTTCTGGTAGCTGTACAGCACTCCGCCGGCCGTGTTGCCGTTGGGCATCTTGAACCACATGCTGATCGAGACCGGCCCGGTGGTGGGTACGTCGGAGGTCGGCAGCGACACGTAGGACGAGGTGCCGTTGAAGCCGGCGACGGTAGAGTCGGCGAACGGACCGTTCGGCGTGCCCAACGTGACCGTGTTGTACCGCGCGGCACCGCCGTGCACCTGGTCGATCGCGTCGGCGGTACCGGTCTCCGCGAACCGCCAGTAGTCGGCGGGGCCGGCGGACAGCACCGTGCCCGCGTAGACCTGGCTGGAGCCGGAGTAGACCGGGCCGCTCACCGTCCAGGTACCGCCGTTGCTGTCGGTCACCTGCGAGACCCGGCCGGAGGTGCCGTCGTAGCCGACGGCGGCGGACTGGTTGCCCGACGAGCGAACTATGCCGGACAGCATCGCAACCGCCGACTTGCCGGCGAGCGCGAGGGTCGACACCACGTCCCAGGGCAGCGGCCGGTCGAAGAAGGTGACGTCCGAGATTGAGCCCTTGAAATAGCTCGCGTGCCCGGTGTTGGAGGTGCCGCTGGCGAACGGCTCGTCCGGCCAGCCGCCGCCGGTGAATCCAGCACCGATGTAGATGTGGGCACCGCTGTTGACGTCGTAGGGCTGGACGTTGCCGGACAGCGAGTCGGTGTACTGGGCGCCGTCGATGAACAGGTTCTGGTAAGTGCCCTCGGCGGTGAGCATCACGTGGTGCCAGGCACCGTCCGCGAACGACGTTGGAGTCGCCAGCGGGTGTGCTCCGCCGTTCCAGAACTCACCATAGACCTTGCCGCTCGTACCGATGTACAGCGTCGGTGTGTAGTTGCCGGACGTGGTCCCGTTCGTGACCGGATCCCGCTGGTAGCTGAACAACACACCGCTGTCCCCCGGGTTCGCCTTGAACCACAGGCCGATCGACTGGTAGCCCGTGCCGGACGCGGTGTTGGCCGGCAGGTCCACCCGGGTCGAGGTGCCGTTGAATCCGGCGGCGGTGGCCGCTGAGCCGACGAGCGGGCCGGGCTGGCCCAGGGTCACGTTCGTGTAGATGCCGTTGTCGGTACCCTCGTTGGCGGGTACGGAGCTGACCGCACTGGTGCCGGAGGACTCCCCGAGACGCCAGTAGGAGTACGGCGACAGGCTGTTGACGAACTCGGGAAATCGTGACTCGTTGGCGTAGCTGTACTTGGTGCACGCGGTCGCCGACGTCGGCGGGCAGACGGTGGCGAGTTGGTTACCGCTGTAGGTGTAGTGCCAGGTGAGTGCCGAGTTGGGGTCGGCCGGGTCGAGCGGGTCGGTGGAGACGCTGGTCACGTGCGCGCGCACGGTGCCGACCCGCGGGGCGAAGGTGAAGTGCAGCGACCGGCCGGACGCGGAGGTGATGGTGGTCACCGGGGACTGGGAGTAGTCGAAGGTGAGCTTGCGGCCGGCCGCGTCGGTGACCGTGTCGATGCTCCACACGCCCGGACCGATGAGCGCGCGATCCATCAGGTACCGGGTGCCGTCCTTGTCGACCAGCGCGTACCCGCCGTTGCTCTGCTTGGTGAGAGTGGCGTAGCGGCCGAGCGGCGGGGTGAAGCTGCCGTCCGCGTTCTCCCCGAACGCCACGTCCTGACCGTTGGGGTAGCGGACGATGACGGTGCCGGTCTGCGAGTTCGGCGCCGGCGCGGCCTGCACGGTCGCGGTCATGTCCAGCAAGCTCGACCAGCCGGTGCCGAATGAGGAGTCGGTGCGCGAGTCGAGGCTGTTGTACGACCGCTGGACGGACAGCGGCGGCCCGACCGTCGCCACGGCTGAGTCGGTCGCCGATGTGGTGTAGCTGCCGACGTCCGGGTCGAATCCCTGGCTGCCGTTCTGGGACAACGCGGAGGTGATCGCCGGTTGTGGCACCTGGGTGGTGAAGGCGTTGATGGTCTGCGAGGTACTGGCCTGGTTGCCGTCGCTGGTGATCGCCGTCCACTCGTAGGTCTCGCCCCACTGGAGAATGCCGGGTGGGACGAACCAGGCGCTGTAAGGCTGCTGACCGGAGTCGGCAACCTTGTTGCCGTTCTTGTCGAAAATGAGGTAGTCGGTGGTCAGCGACTTCGGCCAGGCGTCGGGATCGTGTGCCGCGGCCCGCAGTTCCGGGGTTAGTCCCTGTCGCCTCTGGCGGGCGGCCCGTTCCGGGCTGAAAATCGGT
>JBDZVD010000156.1:0-13011 GCA_040255525.1 Micromonosporaceae bacterium
GGGTCCGCCAGGAAGCAGTTGCGGTGGATGAACCGCGCGGCCCGCAGCGCCTGGCGGTGGAGGTCTTCGACCCCGGCAGCTGGGGAGACCAGCCGCGCGGAAAGCAGCGAGACACACCCGGCGACGTGTTCTACACCCCGGTCACGGGCATCTGGCAAACCGTGTGGCTGGAACCCGTGCCGGACGCCGCGATACGGGACCTCAAGATGATCCCGGACGTGGACGCCGGCGCCCTGCGGCTCACCGTGACCGGGGCTCCACGTCGATCACGTCGTCCCCGACCAGCCGGTCCGGGGCGCCGATCCGGGTGGTCGAACCCCGGGTGACCAAATCCTTCGCGATCTCGCGCAGCTCGGCGTTCATCGACTCGATCTGCCCCAGCGGCGCCTGTTCCTCCATCGCCTGGCGGGCCTGGGCCAGCAGCGTCTCGCCGCGGGCCTTGTCGTGCACGGGCACCTCGTCCTCCAGCTCGTCCAGCCGCCGTTCGACCAGGTACGCGACCGATTCCAGCTCGTTGCGCAGGTCGATCAGCCGGCGGACCCGCTCGTCCTCGTCGGAGTTGCGGTGCGCGTCGGTGACCATGCGGTCCACCTCGACCCGGTCGAGGTCGGTGGCCTTGGTGATGGTGACCGCCTGCTCGGCGCCGGTGTAGTGGTCGCGGGCCGACACGCTGAGCATGCCGTTGACGTCGATGTCGAAGGTGACCTCGATCTGCGGTACGCCGCGCTGCGCCGGCCGGATGTTCTCCAGCAGGAAGCGCCCGATGACCCGGTTGTCGCTGGCCCGTTCCCGCTCCCCCTGCAGCACCACGATGGACACCGCGGACTGGTGGTCCTCCGCGGTGGAGAACACCTCGCTGTGCCGTACCGGGATGGTGGTGTTCCGCTCGATTATCTTGGTCATCACGCCGCCCAGCGTCTCCAGGCCGAGGGAGAGCGGGATGACGTCCAGCAGCACGACGTCCGGCCCCTGACCGGTCAGCACCGCGGCCTGGATCGCGGCCCCCATCGCCACGACCTCGTCCGGGTTGACGCTCATGTTCGGTTCCTTGCCGCCGATCAGCTGTCTGACCAGCGTGTGTACCGCCGGCATCCGGGTGGACCCGCCGACCAGGAGCACCTCGTCGATCTGGTCCGGGCTCAACCCGGCGTCGCTCATCGCCCGCCGTACCGGCTCCTCGCACCGGTCGCGCAGGTCCCGGGTCAGCTCCTCGAACGCGTCCCGGGTGACGGTGTGGCACAGGTGCTTCGGGCCGGAGCCGTCCGACGCGATGAACGGCAGGTTCACCTGGGTCTGCGTGACCGAGCTCAGCTCGACCTTGGCCGCCTCGGCGGCCTCGAACAGCCGCTGCAACGCCTGCGGATCCTCGCGAAGGTCGATGCCGTGCTCCCGGCGGAACGCGCCGGCCAGGTGGTCGACCAACCGGCGGTCGAAGTCGTCGCCACCCAGGTGGGTGTCCCCGGCCGTGGCGCGGACCTCCACCACGCCGTCGCCGACGTCCAGGATGCTGACGTCGAACGTTCCGCCGCCAAGATCGAAGACCAGGACGGTCTCGTGCTGCCGCTTGTCCACCCCGTAGGCGAGGGCCGCGGCGGTCGGCTCGTTGATGATGCGCAGCACGTCCAGGCCGGCGATCCGCCCGGCCTCCTTGGTCGCGGCGCGCTGCACGTCGTTGAAGTACGCCGGTACCGTAATCACCGCCTGGGTGACCCGTTCACCGAGGTACCGGCTGGCGTCCTCGACCAGCTTGGCGAGGACCTTCGCGCTGATCTCCTCGGGCGGGTACTGCTGCCCGCGGATGTCGAACCTGGCCCGCCCGTCCGGCCCGGGCACCACGTCGAACGCCACCGCCTTGGTCTCCTCGGCGATCTCGTCGAACCGGCGGCCGACGAACCGCTTGGCGGAGTAGGCGGTGCCCTTGGGGTTCAGGATCGCCTGCCGGCGGGCCAACTGCCCGACCAGGCGCTCCCCGTCGGTGAAGGCGACCACCGACGGCGTGGTCCGGGAGCCCTCGGCGCTCACGATCACCGTCGGCGAACCGCCCTCTACCAGGGCGATCACCGAGTTCGTGGTCCCGAGGTCGATACCGACTGCCTTGGCCATGCCTGCGTGCAACCTCCCCCGTGTCCCGCGACGGGCCACATCGGCGCGCGAACTACTTCGTAGCGCCATGATCTGCACGGGCCGGGTGATCCCGGGTCGCCTCCGGGGGATGAACGTCTCTCGCGATAGCCGTTTGCGGGCGACCGGAGGGGATAACGCAAGAGTGTTGTCTCGATGATCTCCACGGGGGTGGGACGGGTGTTGCAAGATCGCCCGGAGGTCGACGTGCGCGGCAGTGCCTCGCCTTCGCCAGAACCCGGCTCCGGCCGCGTTCCCGGCTCGCCGGGGGAGTCGCTACTGACGTCCAAGCTGGCGGTACCGCCGCTGCCCGGCGGCCTGGTCATCCGGTCCAGGCTGCACAACCTGCTCGACACCGGTATCCGGGGCCCGCTCACGGTACTGGTCGCGCCGGCCGGATGGGGCAAGACCGTACTGCTGAGCAGCTGGGCGACCGACCGCGGCAGGACCGGTTGGCTGACGCTGGAGCCCGACGACACCGGCGGGCGGTTCTGGCGGTACCTGCACGCGGCGCTGGAGGCGGCCGGGGTACCCGGACCGCTGCCGGTACCCGAGTCCGGCGGGTACCTCACCGAACTGGCCGGCGCGCTGACCCGGCTCACCGAGCCGGCGGTACTCGTCCTCGACGACTTCCACCACGTCCAGGACGCCGGGGTGCTGGACGGGCTGGAGTTCCTGCTGCGGCACGCGGCCGCCGGCCTGCGGCTGGTCATCGCGACCCGGGCCGACCCGGCTCTGCCGCTGCACCGGCTGCGGCTGCGTGACGAGCTGACCGAGCTGCGCACCGGCGACCTGTCGTTCACCGCGGCGGAGACCGCGCGACTGCTGGACGAGCAGGAACTCGCGCTGCCCGGGCACGTGCTCGACGCGCTCCACGCGCACACCGAGGGCTGGCCGGCCGGGGTACGGTTCGCCGCGCTGTCGCTGCAGGAGAACCCGGATCCGGCCCGGTTCACCGGCCACTTCGCCGGCGACGACGCGACCGTCGCGGAGTACCTGATCGGTGAGGTGTTCTGTGACCAGGCACCCGGCATCCAGCAGGCGATGATGGACACGTCGATCCTGCAACGGCTGTGTGGCGGCCTGGTCGACGCGGTGACCGGGCGCGACGACGGAGACCAGGTACTCGCCGAGCTGTCCCGGACGAACACCTTCGTGGTACCGCTGGACTCGCCGCCCTCGTGGTACCGGTACCACCGGATGTTCGGCGAGCTGCTGCGAGCCCGCCTGCACCGGCAGGCCCCCGAGCGCATCGCGGAGCTGCACCGCCGGGCGGCCCGCTGGCACGCCGGGCAGGATCAGCCGGTCGACGCGCTGCGCCACGCGCTGGCCGCGCGGGACTGGGGGTACGCGACCGGCCTGCTGGTCGGCAACTGGCACCACGTGGCCCGGTACGGCCACGACGAACCGTTGCCGGCACTGGTCGAGCCGCCGCCGGCCGACGCGATCCGGGCCGATCCGGAGCTGGCTCTGGCGTACGCCGCGGACCGGCTGGACCTGCGTGACCTGGACACCGCCGAGGGGTACCTGCGCCTTGCCGACCGGCACCGGCACCTGCTCGACGAGGACCGCCGGGACCGGTTCGCCCTCATCATCACCGCGCTGGAGCTGGCCCAGGCGCAGCAGCGGGGCGACCCGGCCCGCACCCGCGAGGCGGCGAGGGCCATGCTCCACCTGCTCGGCCCGCAGCGATCGTGGACCGACCCGGCGTCCGCGCCGGGCTCGTCCGGGCCGGTTTCGTCCGCCGGGCTCGCGGCGACCGGCAACGGGCCGGCCACCGGCGCCGGGTTGGCGGCGGCCGCGACCGGCCCCGCCGCCGAGGCCGGACCCGCCGCGATCGCGCTGACCGCGCTCGGCACCGCCGAGCTGACCACCGGCAACCTGGACGAGGCCGAGGCCGCGCTGCGTGCCGGCCTGGCTCACGCCGAAGCCGCCGGGCTGTCCTGCCCCCGGCTGGTGTGCTCCAGCACGCTCGCGTTCGTCCAGGCGGTACGCGGCGAGCTGCGCGCGGCCGCGCGCACGGCGCAGGCGGCCCTGGCCATGCCGCCGTGCACCGGACAGGCCCGGGCGGTGCACCGCGGCTTCGCGTACCTCGCGCTTGCCATGGTGGACATCCAGTGGGACCGGCTGGACCGGGCCCGCTCCGAGCTGGACTTCGCGACCGGCGCCTGCGAGGCCGGCTCGGAGCCGGCGCTGGCCGGCTCGATCGCGGTGGTCACCGCGCAACTGCTGCGCGAGCAGGGCGACCTGGCCGGGGGGTACGAGGCGCTGTCCGCCGGCCGGCGCGACCTGGCCGACCGGCCACCGTCGCCGTTCCTGGAGCGGTGGTACGCCGCGGTCGAGGCGGACCTGCGGACGGCACACGGTGACGCGGAGACGGTACGGCGCCTGCTCGCCCCGGCCGCCGACGGGGAACCGGCGACCCGGCAGCCCCGGCAGGACCGGCCGGCGGTACCCGACGCCGCGGTCGCCGTGACCCTGGCACACGCGTACCTGCGGGACGACGACCCGGCCACGGCGCTGCGCACGCTGCCGGCGTGGCACGAGGACACGGGTGCGCCGCTGCCCCTGCGGCTGTCCGCGGGACTGGTCGAGGCGCTGGCCGCCCGGCGTACCGGCGACTGCCGGCGAGCCAGCCGGACGCTGGAGCACGTGCTGCGGCTGGCCGAGCCGGAGGGGTTCCGGCGGGTGTTCACCCGGGCCGGCGCGCCCGCCCGGGAACTGCTGATCGAGCACCTCGACTCGGGTACCGCCTGCTGGTCGCTCGTGAACGAACTGGTCGCGGCCGGGGAACGTCCGGTACCCGCCCGCCCGGGCACCTCCGTACCGGCGGCGCTGGCCGAACCGCTGACCGAGCGCGAGCTGACCGTGCTGCGCTACCTGCAGAGCATCCTGTCCAACACCGAGATCGCGGTCGAGATGTCCCTGTCGGTCAACACCGTCAAGACGCACGTCCGCAACATCTACCGCAAGCTGGACGCCGCGCGCCGCCGCGACGCGGTGCGCCGGGCCCGGGAGCTGCACCTGTTGTGAGCGCCCGCGCCCAGGGCATCCGCGCGCCGGGGCGCCTCGGCAGTGGGATTCACCATCGCGAGATGAGGGCGCCTCACCCGGTGCGGGGTAACGATCACGACGTCAGACGCCAGGGGGGTATCCGCAGATGACCGGCTCAACGGTGACTCGCACCGATGATCAGATCCAGCGCGACGTGCTGGAGGAGTTCAGCTGGGACGCCCGGATCCAGCCCAACGAGATCGGGGTGACCGTCAAGGACGGCGTCGTCGCGCTGACCGGTTGGGTGGACAACTACGGCAAGAAGTGGACGGCCGAGCGCACCGCGCACCGGGTCAACGGCGTGCGCGCGGTGGCCAACGACATCGAGGTGCGGCTGCCCAGCTCCGCCGAACGCACCGACGCCGACATCGCCGGCGCGGCCACCCGCGCCCTGGAGTGGGACGCGTTCGTGCCGATCGAACGCCTCGACGTCACGGTGGCCCGCGGCTGGGTGACGATCAAGGGTGAGGTCGAGTGGGAGTACCAGCGGCGGTCGGCCGAGCGCGCGGTACGCAGGCTGTCCGGCGTGCGCGGGGTGACCAACCTGGCCGCGGTCAGGCCGCGCGTCCAGCCCACGACCGAGGAACTGCGCCAACGGATCGAGGACGCGCTCATCCGCAACGCGGAGACCGACGCCGAGCAGGTCAACGTCGACGTCGAGAGCGATAAGGTGATCCTACGCGGGTCGGTGCGCTCCTGGGTCCAGAAGCAGGAGGCGGAGCGGGTGGCCTGGTCGGCGCCCGGGGTGACATCGGTGGACAACCGCATCGCGGTCACGCTCTGACCCCGCCGATCCACGCGCCTGGTCCGCCGGGGACGAGCCGCCCGGCGAACGATCAAATCGCTTTGGCGGTCCCCCCTTCTCCCCTAATGTCACCGGAATGAAACGTGTGGCTCTGGTGACCGGGGTCGGGCGCCGTGCGGGCATCGGTGCCGGCATTGTGACCCGACTCGCGGCAGACGGTTGGGACATCGGGTACTCGTACTGGCGGCCGTACGACGAGCGGATGGCCTGGGGTAGCGACGATGCGGCGGCGACGGAGATCGAGCGCCAATTGGCCGACCTGGGCGTGCGTGCCCATGCGGTCTCGGCCGACTTCAGCGACGTGGCCGCGCCCGGTCGGGTGCTCGACGAGGTCACCGACGCGCTGGGGCCGGTACGCGCGCTGGTCATGGCGCACTGCGAGTCGGTCGACTCCGGGCTGCTCGACACGACCGTGGAGAGTTTCGACCGGCACTTCGCGGTCAACGCGCGGGCCACCTGGCTGCTCATCAAGGAGTTCGCCGCCCGGTACCGGCAGCCCTTCGGCGCCGGCCGGATCGTGGCGCTCACCAGCGACCACACCGCCGGCAACCTGCCGTACGGCGCGAGCAAGGGTGCGCTGGACCGGATCACCATCGCGGCCGCGCGCGAACTGAGCCACCTGGGCGTGACCGCCAACGTCATCAACCCGGGTCCGGTCAACACCGGCTGGATGAGCCCGGAACTGGTGGAGCGGTTCGTTCGCGAGACGCCGCTTGGCCGGCTGGGCGAGCCGGCGGACTGCGCGAACCTCGTCGCGTTCCTCTGCTCCGAGCAGGGCGGTTGGATCAACGGGCAGCTCCTGTGGAGCAACGGCGGCCTCTGACCCGGCCGCCGAGGCAGTGGCCGGCCCGTCGAGGCAGTGATTCGCTGGCTCCGGCCCGGGCCGGGCGGCCAGCGCGACCGACGCTCCGGCGTCGACCAGCTGCCGGGCCGCCGCCCGCCCGATGCCGGAGCTGGCCCCGGTGATCGCGATGGTGGTAAGCAGAGCAAAGGATCGGCGAGAGACACTGCCGGACAGGACCGCCGAGGCGAAATCCCACGGATGCGGCCGCCGGAGCGCGCCAGAGATGCTTGCAGCGGCGCGCCGGGTCCGCGAGCCCGGGATCAGTCGCGCGCCATCGCGAGCAGTTTGGTGACCGTGTTCCAGTTGCGGGTGGTCGACAGGTGCGCGACTCGCTTGTCCCAGAAGCTCACCGGGATCTTGCTGCCGGAGAACCCGTTGGGCAGCCAAATGTAGATCTCCCGGTCAGCCAGCCGGTACTCGTCCGGGGCGAAGTCGGCCGGGTCGGTGTCCGCGAACCTGGCCGGGTCGACCGGTCCACCGAGGAACGCCACCGCGAGCTTCGAGCCCTGCGACGCCTTGTCCGGGAACGGGTTTGCGTCGACGACCGCAGCCAGCTCGTCCGCGGTCCGGATGACGCAGCCGACGCTCATGCCGAATTCGGCGCCCATCCGCTCGGTGATCTCGGCGCACAGCGCGTCCGGCTTCCGCCGCGGTGCCGCGAAGACCGCGTTGCCGCTCTGCAGGAGCGTCCGCACGTCCTGGTAGCCGAGCCCGGTGAGCAGCGCGCGGAGGTCCTGCATGGACACCCGGCGGTTCGGGCCGAGGTTCACGCCGCGCAGCAAGACGACGAACTTCGCCATCCCGCGATTACACCATCCGGGTGCCGGGTGCCGGGTGCGCGGCACCGTAGGATGGCCCACCGTGACCACCTCCATTCATCAACAGATCGCCACCGAGCTGGGCGTACGGGAAGGGCAGGTACGGGCGGCCGTGGAGCTGCTCGACGGCGGCGCCACCGTGCCGTTCGTCGCCCGGTACCGCAAGGAAGCCACCGGTGCCCTGGACGACGCGCAGCTGCGCACCCTCGAGGAGCGGCTGGGGTACCTGCGGGAGTTGGAGGAGCGGCGCGCGGCGATCGTCGAGTCGATCCGCGGCCAGGGCAAGCTGGACGACGCCCTGCTGGCACAGATCATGGCGGCCGACTCGAAGGCGCGCCTCGAAGACATCTACCTGCCGTACAAGCCGAAGCGCCGGACCAAGGCGCAGATCGCCCGGGAGGCCGGCCTGGAGCCGCTGGCCGACGCGCTGCTCGCCGACCCCCGCCTCGATCCGCAGGCCACCGCGGCCGGGTACGTGGACGCCGGCAAGGGGGTGGCCGACGCGGCCGACGCCCTGGACGGCGCCCGGGCCATCCTGGCCGAACGGTTCGCCGAGGACGCCGACCTGATCGGCGGGCTGCGCGAGAGGATGTGGACGCGCGGCCGGCTCGTCTCCAAGGTCCGGGACGGCAGGGAGGAGGCCGGCGCCAAGTTCGCCGACTACTTCGACTTCTCCGAGCCACTGACCACGCTGCCCTCGCACCGGATCCTCGCGCTGTTCCGGGGCGAGAAGGAGGAGGTGCTCGACCTGGTCATCGAGCCGGAGGAGCCGGCGGACGGCCCGACCAGCTACGAGCGCGCCGTCGCCACCCACTTCGGGATCGCGGTCGCGGGCTGGCACTTGGGCCAGACCGGCAAGGCCGCGCTCGACAGCCGGCCGGCCGACCGCTGGCTGGCGGAGACCGTGCGCTGGGCCTGGCGTACCCGCATCCTCGGCCATCTGTCGATCGACCTGCGGATGCGACTGCGCCAGGAGGCCGAGGACGAGGCCGTCCGGGTGTTCGCCGCGAACCTGCGCGACCTGCTGCTTGCCGCGCCGGCCGGGGCCCGCCCCACGATGGGCCTGGACCCGGGCTTCCGTACCGGTGTGAAGGTCGCGGTCGCCGACGCGACCGGCAAGGTGGTGGCGACCGAGACGATCTACCCGCACGTACCGCAGCGCCGCTGGGACGAGTCCATCGCGACCCTGGCGCGGCTCGCCCGCGCGCACCAGGTGGAGCTGATCGCGATCGGCAACGGTACGGCGTCCCGGGAGACCGACAAGCTCGCCGCCGACCTGATCGCCGCGCACCCCGACCTGAAGCTGACCAAGGTGATGGTCTCCGAGGCCGGTGCCTCGGTGTACTCCGCCTCCGCGTACGCCTCGCAGGAGCTGCCCGGCATGGACGTGTCGCTGCGCGGCGCGGTGTCCATCGCCCGCCGGCTCCAGGACCCGCTCGCCGAACTGGTGAAGATCGACCCCAAGTCGATCGGGGTCGGCCAGTACCAGCACGATCTCGCCGAGACCAAGCTCGCCCGGTCGCTGGACGCCGTCGTCGAGGACTGCGTGAACGCCGTCGGCGTGGACGTGAACACCGCCTCGGCGCCGCTGCTGACCCGGGTGTCCGGTGTCGGCGCCGGGCTGGCCGGCAGCATCGTGGCGCACCGGGACGCCAACGGGCCGTTCCGGTCCCGCACCGCGCTGCTGGCGGTGCCACGGCTGGGCCCCAAGGCGTTCGAGCAGTGCGCCGGCTTCCTGCGCATCCGTGGCGGTGACGACCCGCTCGACGCGTCCAGCGTGCACCCCGAGGCGTACCCGGTGGTCCACCGGATCCTCGACGCCACCACCGGGGACATCGCCACGCTGATCGGCAACAGCGCGCTGCTGCGCAAGCTCAAACCGAGCGAGTTCGTGGACGACAGGTTCGGCCTGCCCACGGTCACCGACATCCTCGGCGAGCTGGACAAGCCCGGCCGCGATCCGCGCCCGGCGTTTCAGACCGCGGTGTTCGCCGACGGGGTGGAGACCCTCGCCGACCTCAAGCCCGGCATGCTGCTGGAGGGCGTGGTCACCAACGTGGCCGCGTTCGGTGCGTTCGTGGACATCGGGGTGCACCAGGACGGGCTGGTGCACGTGTCGGCGATGTCGAAGACTTTCGTCAAGGATCCGCGCGACGTCGTGAAGCCGGGCAACATTGTACGGGTGAAGGTGCTCGACGTGGACATCCCGCGCAAGCGAATCTCGCTGACCCTGCGCCTGGACGACGAGCCGGTGGGCGCGGCCGGCGGGACCGGTAGTACGAGTGGTGGCGGTGGGACCGGCCCGAGCGGTCCGGGTGGCCCGAGCGGCAACCCGGGCGGCGGCACCGGCTCCGGTTCCCGGGAGGCCGGCCGGCCCGGCCGGCCCCGGCGGGTGGGCCACCGCCCGGGGCACGGCGGCGGGCCGGCGCCGGGCAACCAGGGCGCCCCGGGGGGCTCCGGCGGCTCCGGTTCCGGCGGCTCCGGCGGGTCCCGCGGCTCGGGTGGCGGCTCGCGGGCCTTCAACACGGCGATGGCCGACGCGCTGCGCCGCGCCGGCCTCGACAAGGGTCTCGACCGGAAGTAGAACCGGGCGGAGCGCGCGGGTGCCGCGGCTCGGGGTGGCGGGTGCCCCGGCACCCGCCGGCTCAGGCGTGGACCGGCCGGGACAGGTCATCCTCGGCGACCGCCCGGTAGAGGCCCTGACGCCGGGCACGAGGGCACCGAGCCCCGCCCGGATCGGTCTGAGCCGCTGAACGGGGCCGAGTTCCCGAACTTCGCGGAGGTACTGGCGACCGGGGCCGGGCTGGACTTCGACAGCCGGTTCGAGACCACCGTGCGGATCCTCCTGTCCGGGTACGCGGCCCCGCCCTGACCCGCGCCGGTACCCGCGGTCAGGCGACCACACCCCTGCGCGGCCGCTGGAAGTACCGCTGCCCGCCCAGTGCCGCGATGAACTCCTCCAGGAAGTCCGCGCCGGCCGGGCCGGCCTCGGACTGGATCACCACACCGGCCCCGGCACCGTCCGGCGCCGGTACGCCGTCGGCGCCCGGCAGGCCGGCCCGGCGGAGCAGCCCGACCCCCTCGGCCACCGCGCCGATCGGCTTGCCGTGCAGATACGCCTCGGCCACGAAGTGCACCGCGTACCCGTCCTGGGCCAGGCCGGCCACGCTGTCCTCGCCGCCGGCCACCACCACCGCGTCGTAAAGCACCGAGGCCATCGTGTACAGGCCCTTCGCCTCGGGCAGCTCCCGCGTGTCCCAGTTCGACGTGCGGAGCTGGCCCGCCATCGGGGCGAGCAGGTCGGATTTCGCGCCACGCTCCCGCAGCGCCTGGCACAGCCGGGCAAGGCCGACCTCCTCGACCCCGGGAGCGGCCAGCACCGCGACCTTCCGGCCGAGCACGCCGTCGCCGGGCCGGGCGGTCAGGCTCAGCGCCGGGGAGCGGCGGCCGTGGTTCTCGCCGACCGGTGCCGGCTCGTCCACCCCGATGCCGGCGGCGACCGCGACCGCCAACCGGTGGTCGATCTGTTCCAGGTGCCCGACCATCCGCTCCCGGGTCGCCATCCGGTTGCACTTGCCCAGCTCGAACCGGTACGCCTCGACGATGTGTTCGCGCTCCCAGGCGGACATGCTGTTCCAGAACAGGGTGGCCTGGCTGTAGTGGTCGGCGAAGGTCTCGCTGCGCCGCCGTACCTTGTGCCCGTCGACCCGCTCGGGGAAGTGCGTGAACCCGGTACCAGGTACCGCCGGGCACCCGCCGCCCAGGGTGTTCGGGTGGTAGTTGCCCTCACCCACCGGTATCTCGTGCTGCGCGAACCCGTCCTGCTGGTGGTTGTGTACCGCAACCCGTGGCCGGTTCACCGGCAACTGGGCGAAGTTCGGGCCGCCGAGCCGGGTCAGCTGGGTGTCCAGATAGGAGAACAGCCTCGCCTGCAACAGCGGATCGTCGGTGAAGTCGATGCCGGGCACCACGTTGCCGGCGCAGAAGGCCACCTGCTCGGTCTCCGCGAAGAAGTTGTTCGGGTTGCGGTCGAGCACGAGCCTGCCGACCGGCGTGACCGGTACCAGCTCCTCGGGAACCAGCTTCGTCGGGTCCAGCAGGTCGAAGTCGTACTCGAACTCCTGGTCCTCGGGGATCAGCTGCAGGCCCAGTTCGTACTCGGGGAACGCGCCGGCCTCGATCGCCTCCCACAGGTCCCGCCGGTTGAAGTCCGGATCGGCACCGGCGATCTTCTGCGCCTCGTTCCAGACCAGGGAGTGCGTACCGAGCACCGGTGTCCAGTGGAACTTGACGAAGGTGTTGGCCCCCTGCGCGTTCACCAGCCGGAAGGTGTGCACCCCGAAACCCTGCATGGTGCGGTAGCTGCGCGGGATGGCCCGATCGGACATCAGCCAGATGACGTGGTGCATAGTCTCCGGCTGCAACGACACGAAGTCCCAGAAGCTGTCGTGCGCCGAGGCGGCCTGCGGGATCTCGTTGTGCGGCTCCGGTTTGACCGCGTGGATGATGTCCGGGAACTTGATCCCGTCCTGGATGAAGAACACCGGCATGTTGTTGCCGACCAGGTCGAAGTTGCCCTGGCCGGTGTAGAACTTCGTGGCAAACCCGCGGACGTCGCGCACCGTGTCGGCGGAGCCGCGCGAGCCCTGGACCGTGGAGAACCGGACGAAGACCGGGGTACGCAGTGCCGGATCGCACAGGAATTCGGCGGTGGTGTACCGGGCGAGCGACTCGTACACCTGGAAGTGGCCGTACGCCCCGGAGCCCCGGGCGTGCACCACCCGTTCCGGGATCCGCTCGTGGTCGAAGCGCATCACCTTCTCGCGGAGGTGGAAGTCCTCCAGCAGGCTGGGTCCCCGCGCGCCGGCGTGCAGCGAGTTGTCCGTGTTCTCGACCGGGATGCCCTGGTCGGTGGTCAGCCGGGTCCCCGTGTGGTCGATTCGAGCGGCGGCGAGCTGTTGATCTTTATCGACTGGCCGGGCTTCGGTCACCGGGACCTCCTGTCGTCTGCTGTCGTGCGCCCTTACCCGTGCCACAGACCCGGCAAACGGGACAGGTGAGGCGGTGCGCGGCGTCGCTACACTGCCGGGCGTGCGTACCGTCACCGTGTCCGCCCCCGACGCGACAGTCTGGCGCGTGCGGGTCGCCTGGCAGCCCCGGTGGCGGCCGCTGGCCCGCCGTTTCGGAGGCTGGCGCCGCACGCGCCGGCGGGACCGGCTCGACCCGGGCGACGCCGACGAACTCGGCAATCTCGACGGCGGCGGTCGCCGGGGCCACCGTCCCGGGGGCTCGGGATCCGGGTACCCCGGCGGACCCGGCGGCGGGGGCGACGGCGGCGGGCACGGCCGGCACAGCGGCGGCGGGCACAG
>JBDZVD010000157.1:0-12949 GCA_040255525.1 Micromonosporaceae bacterium
CCAGCTCAAGCCCCAAATTCGCGGACTATATCGAAGCGAAGCTGCGGAACGCAGGCTTAAACGTCGGGAAGGACCGCACCGGGGCAACGGCCTCGAACCGCACCTCAGCCATCGCCGCAAGCGAATCGCGATATTCCCGACCCCCGAAGCCCACGTATGCCAGCTCAAACCCCCGCGCCGCCGTCGGGCCACCGCCCTCCAACGCTACAAGCCCAGCCACCCAGCCGCCTCCACCGAGCGCCAACCCATCGACCGACGACTCTAAAGGATCTCCAACGGAGCAGAACGACTGGGACTACGGAGCAGAACGGATCAGATCGGGCGGGACACCGAGCAGATCAACCGGGAACGCACACCACCAGTGCTGCCGGCGTAGTTCCACGCGACACAGGATCGTACAAGTGTTCGAGCTGGTCAAGCAACCGCTGAGGCCGTGTCGCCCGCACATCAGCTGGCGCGACGCTGTCGTTTGCGGGGGACGAGTGCTGCGGCGGCGTCGGCTTTGGCGCGTTCGGTTTCCAGTTCGTGGATGACCGAGGTGTAGGTGTCCGCGGTCAACGCCATCGAGGAGTGACCCAAAGTTTCCTGGATGTCTTTCATGTCGGCGCCGGCGGCCTTCAGGAACGTGGCGGCGCAGTGCCGTAGGTCGTGCAGGCGGATGGGGGGCAGCTCGGCGTCGGCGACGAGGCGTTCGAAGCGTTCGCTGACCAGTTCGGGATGCCAAGGGCAGCCGTCGGGTTTGACGAAGAACAGTCCGGTCTCCGGCCAGGTCGGGCCGCAGACCAGCCGCCACCGGGCCCGTCGGCGGTGGTGAGCGCGCAGCACCGCCAGGGTCGCGGTGTCGAGAGGGATGGTGCGCTCCCCCGCCTCACTTTTCACCGGCTTGGTGATCGGGATGTAGCCGAGGGTGGTGATCTGTTGGGAGATGACCGCGATGCCGGTGTCGAGGTCGAGGTCGGCGTCGCGTAGGCCGACGGCTTCACCGCGGCGCAGTCCTCGGTGCAGGATCAGCGCGTACATGGGGTAGAGCAGGATGTCGTGGGCTTCGGCGTAGTCCAGGAACCGTCCGGCCTGCTGCGGTGTCCAGACCATCACCGGGCTTGGCCGGGTCCCGGTGGCTTTCCACGCGGTGACCGCGGAGGTGGTCCAGACCTTGGCCTTGGGGCGTTTGCCGGAGGGTAGTTCGAGGTGGGCGGCGGGGTTGAACTCGATGAGCCGGTGCGGGCTGATCGCGTCGTTGAGCGCTTTGCGGAGGGTGGCCCGGATCCGGTGCATCGTAGCCGGGGACACAACCCGGGCCCCTTGGACGCTAGCCCGGACTTTCGGATCGTTGCTGCTGCGGCAGGTTTTGATCTCGGTGTTGCGTTCGGCGATCGCGTCGAACATGCCCTGAACGTGGGCGACGCGGACCTGGTCGATCGGTAGGTGTCCGAGGTAGGGGACCAGGTAGCTGCGGATGTGGCCTTCGTAGAGGCGGGAGGTGGTGGACTGGATCCGGCGGCGGCTGCGGTGCCACTGCCACAGGTAGTCGCCCAGGGGCATGGCTTTGCTGGCCGAGACCCCGGCCCGGACCCGGCGGGCGATCATGTCCTGGTCCGGCAGCGGCTGACCGGCCCTCGTGGCGGCCAGCAGGTCAGCGATCTGCGCGGCGACGGTGGCGTCGCCCGCAGCCAGAGCGAGTACCGTCAGGGCGTGGGTGCGTTCGGCGACGGCTTCATCGCGGGTGTTGAACCCGGAGCGGCGTAGTTGACGGCGGGCGCCGCTGGTCTTGCGGGGCAGTTCGAGTTGGTAGGCCCACCAGCCGTGGGTCGGGCTCCACCCACCGCCCGGGCGGCGTAGTTTCGGGCATCGGCCGCGCAGCCTGCGGTCGTTGGCGTCTTTGCAGGAGCAGGTTTTGAAGATGGTTCCTTCCGCCATGAAACGGGACTCCTCTGGTTTATGTGATGTCGGTGGCCGTTGTGGGCCTGCTGTTTTCGTCGGGTCGATCGACGCGTGACTCGCGGGAGTCGGTCAAGTCGCCGGTCGCCGCCTCGGTGGTGGCGGGTAGATGCAGGGCGGTGAGGATCGCCGCGACCGGGATCCGGTAGCGGGTACCGAACCGCAGCACGGGTACCGGGAACTGCCCCGTTTTGACCAGGTCGTAGGCGACCGAGCGGGACAGTCCGAAGATCGCCGCGGCGATCGGCACGGTGGTGACCGTGCCCAGTGCCTGGATCCGCGCGGCGGTCCACACCGCGGTGGGCCCAGGTGCGGGCGGTTGCGTGATGTCGGTGGTGGGTTGGCTGGTGGTCATCGAGGGTCTCCCTGCTGAAGGGTCCTGTTGCGGTGGCGAACCACCGTGCGAGCGGTCAGCACGATGAGTAGAGGCACGGAGGTTGCGGTGGCTTGGGCCACCAGTTGACCGGCGCCGTTGGCCCAGCTCAGGTGCCTGACGAAGGTGAGGTACAGCACGGTGTCGATGGCGGCGCCGGCGGCGTTGGAGGCCAGGGCGGCGCGGATGAAGCCGTGGCGACGTAGCGGCTGGTAGACCAGCAGGTCGACCACTTCGGATACGGCGAAAGCGATCGCGGTGGCGAGGGCGACCTGAGGCACGGCGGTCGCGGCGCAGGTCACGGTGCCGGCGGCGATCGCGGCCAGGACAGCGGGGCGACCTACGGTGTCGTGGACCCAGTCGCGGGCCAGCAGGCAAAACCCGGTGGCGTAAGCGCCGGCGACAGCGGTCAGACCGAACCCGACCGGCACGAGTCCGTAGTGGGCGGTCAGCCAGTTCGCCGCGGCGACGGTGGCGGCGAACAGCACCATCGCGCCCAGCGTCTGTGCCGCGCGTAGTCCATGGCGGTGCAGACTTGCGATCGCGTGGCCGGGTGCCAGCCTGCGTACCGGCCGGTGCCGTCCGCGGTAGACGCGGACACGGTCGGTAGGGACGGCGTCGACGGGTGTGGTTGGTGTCGGGTTGGGTTCGGAGAATCGGGTGGTCATGCGGGTGTGCCTTCTTCTGGTGGGAGGAGGGGCCGCCTGGTGATGTGGCGCGCCGCGGCGCTGACGATGGTGAAGGGAGTGCTTCACGCCGATGACCGCTACGGTGGAGACCAGCCTCGTGGGGCACAGCGGCGCGCACCGGTCGCGGCTCGGATCTGGCATGGCGCCGACATCGGTGGCATCGCAGGGATTCAGGGCACTAAGGGCGTCCGGTTCGCCTGGAAAACACGTGGGCTCAGCGGAACCCAGGGGCGTCAACCTGGCTTGGTGAAGATGAGCACGTCTTCATGCGCGATCAGGTGCATCGGGATACCAGCGGTGCGGGCCCGGCGGACCTGCTGGAGTTGAAAGAACGAAGGTCGGGCGACCAGCTGCCCGCCGCGGACGGCGGCCAGCAGCGCGACGCACCGCTCGGTGGGGACCAACCCGGCGCGGGTTCCGGCCCCGATGACCGCGGAGGGCAAGTCGACCAGCTCGCCGTGTTTGCGCCACGGTCTGGCGGTGACCACGACCACGCCGCCGGGGCGCAGCAGGGTGCGGCAACCGGCGAGGATCTGGGTGAACCCGTCGGTCAGGCCGGTCAGGTCACGGTAGGCGAGGTTGCCTTTGTCGGTGCCGTCGTTGTAGCTGTTGTCGAACTTCGTCACTCCGCCCGCGCCGGGCCGGACCAGGCCGTGGACGGTCGGCCCGTAGGGCGGTGAGGTGACCACGAGCGCGGCCTGGCCGGTGAGGGCGTCCGGGACCAGGGTCAGAATGCGGGTGGCGTCGCCGCGGATGACCGCGCCACGGCCGGTGGCACCCTGGGTGTGGGCGTGGGCGAGGTTCGCGTCGGCGATGTCTGACCAGCGGGATTCGTACTCCACTCCGACCGCGTCCCGGTCGGCGTGGACGGCTTCGACGAGGGTGGTGCCGATCCCGCACATCGGGTCGAGGACCAGGTCGCCGGGTCGGGTGAAGGACTCGATGGCATGGGCGGCGATCGCGGGCAGCATCCGCGCCGGATGCCGCACGGATTCGGTGACGTACCGGCCGCGGCGCTGCACCGGCCCGGTCCGTTGCGCGGTCGCCCACACCGACAGGCCCGCCGTGAAGCCTGCAATGCCGTCGACATGCCCCGGCTGGTGCGCCCCGGCGGCGGTGGGGGCGGTGCGGCGTCTAGCCATGGACACCGCCGCTTTCCCCGTCTGATTGACGAGGCGCCGATGGTTGCGTTTGGCTGAGTACGACGAGGTCCGCATGGACTCGCAGGTGCGCGACGCTGCGGTGCTGATCGGTTGTGTGGGCCAGGGCGAGGAGTTCCTCGTCGGTGATGTGGTAGACGAACGCGTCGCCGTCGGTGTCGGCGGCGACCGCGACGATGTGCTGCAGGTAGCCGAGGCCGACGGTGGCGGCGGCGGACACGACCGGGCTGAAGTCCTCCGGGGTCGCGGTCATCCCGGCCGGGACGCCGACGACGAGGATCAGGCAGCCGCCACGGCGCAGGAGCCCGGCGCAGGCGGTGAGCAGCCACGCCAGCCGGACCCGGTTGGCCGGGTCGAGGTTGTCCAGCGGCCAGCAGGCGACAACCAGGCTGGTGGCCTGGTGCAGGGACCCGTCCGGGGGCGGCTGGGCCGGGGGCCCGGCCGGGGCGGGCAGGTCGGGGTCGGTGAGGTCGTCACCGAACCAGGTGGCCAACTCCGGCGGGTCTTCGCTCTCGTCCTTGTCGGGACGGTTGCCGGTGGCGGTAGGCGCTTCGGCTGGTAGGGCGGCGGGTCCGATGATGAGGCTGGACGCGTCGGTGAACCAGGCGGGGTGGTGCCGGCGCCGCCCGGTGTGGCAGGCGGCGGCGAGGCTGTGGTCGTTGGTGAGGTCGATGACCGCGTCGCCGGGGTGGCTGTAGGCGGCCACGAGCCGGGCCGCGAGCCTGGTGGGGATCGCGCGGCCGGCGTCGGCGTCGGTGCCGGCGGTGCGCCATACGGTGATCGGGACCGGCGGTTCGCCGGGCACCTGGTCGATGAGAGTCGGATCGATTCCGACGGGGTCGGGGTCGGGGTCGGGGTCGGCGGCGTGGATGGGGTCGTGATGCTGCGGCGTGTGCTCGCTCATGTGGTGTGCGCTCCGCGCCGCGCTGTGGTGCGCTGACATCTGTAAACCGGGGTTTGTGAGTCCTGGCGCACGCCCCTGCCGCTCACAGCTGACTGACAGCCGCTCACAGCCGCTCACAGCCACCGTGTTCTCGGCGGTGGCCGGAACGTCGCCTGGGTCACCCGGGCGGGTGGACTCCTCCACGGTGAGGTGCGGCGCGCAGATGTCCTTGGCACGGACACCCGCGCGGCGTTGATCTTGTGCGGTTGGTCGTTGTCATCGAGGTGTCGGCCCCGCTGTCAGCCCCCGCGGGTCTCGGTGAGGGTGTCAGCCCTCCCTCGCATGCGTCTGTCAGACACCGATGTCCGTGTCCTGTGGGTGTGTGTCAGTGGGTTGTGAGCGCCGGGGCGTCGGTGACAGTGGCGATGACCCCGTGCGGCGCCGCGTGTCATTGACCATGCCGCGGCCGTGTCATGGATCGCCGCCGAATGTCAAAGGGCAGGTGGGACACGGTTTGTCAGTCGATTGCCAACGATCACGATCGATGTCCATGCCGGTCATGGCGGCGGTGTCAGTCGGGTGCCGTGACCGGGAGAACGGTTCGGTGAGCTGCGTTGTCAGCCTCCGGTGAGCGGTGTGTGGCGTGATGGCGGCTCCGGCACCGGCCGCGACAACCCGGCGGTGTCATCGATGACCACCTTCGACAAGGAGCTTGGTGACATGAGCGTGTCCGACACGCACTGGCCGACATCGCCGCTCGAGGCGGCCGACGCCGCATTCGGGGCGCTGACCGGTGACCCTGACCCACTGACATTGGATCTTGACATGTTCGACCCGGCGCTGGGCCTGCCCCGCGGTCCGGTCAACGTCGCGGCGGTACGGGATTGGCTGCTGGCTCATCCCGACGCCTACCCGGCGCGAGACGCGGTGTGGCGGGAGTTGATCCGCCGCGCCCGCCGGGACGGGCCCGGATGGGTGATCGCCGCGGTCGGCGCGGCGATGCCCGCTTTGCGCCGCTACGCCGGCCAGTTACGCCTCGGCTACCCGGGCGACGCTGAGGACATCGACGCGGAGATTCTCACCGGCTTCCTGACCGCGCTACGCGACCGCGTCGATCTGACCGGGCCGGCCCCGTATGCGGGGTTGTGTATGGCGGCCTGGCGGGCCGGGTGGAACCTGCGGCTGCAGCAGGCCGACACGCAGCCGGTAGCCGACGTCGAGCACCTGCCCCCGGAGTCCCGCACGCCGCGGATGCCGTACGGGCATCCGGACCTGCTGGTGCGCCGCGCGGTGGTGCTCGGCATCGTGGACCACGTTGATGAGCAGCCCTACATCGACGTACGGCTGGACCGCCGCCCACCGGAGGCGGTCGCCGCGGTCCTCGGCATCACCGCCGACGCGTTACGGATGCGGCTGGGACGCATCGACGCTCGGCTCGTGCAGGCCCTCGCCGAGGGTGTGCTCACCGGCACGCCGTCGCCGCAGGCCACGCAGAAACTCGCTGGAAAGGCCCATCACCGGTTGCGGACCCGCGCCGCACGCGCGACCATCATCGGCGTCCCCGCCGCCGCCCCAGCCACCATCGCTGCTTGAGCGGTCGACGCATTGTTCGACCTCACGGGCCCGACGCGAATCGCGTCGGGCCCGTCGCCGTTCGGAACGAGGTAGCGGCCGAAGGCATGTCACGGGGCCGGCGTGGGGCGGGCACTGACAGCCGCTGACAGTTGGGGCGACGGATGGTCGATGTGGCGGCTGCCCGCCGGCCCGGCCACGGGCCCCTCGACCGGGTCGATTGCCGGCCGACCGGTCGACGTGCGGGCGTGACCCGCGCGGTGAGCGAGTGTGGGTGCCCTGTGAGCCTCCGGTCATTGGCGGGGGCGTTCGCCAGGACTGACAAAGCCCGGTTTGAGGGTGCGGGACTCCTCGGGGTGCGCCATCGCGGCGCCGCGCCGTGGAGCCTCGTCCGCCGCCGGGCCCGGATCACGGGTGAGGTGAGGCGGACGCCTCGGGTGCCGCGCTGGATTGGTGCGCTGACACTCATCGACCCCACCGGTCACCCATCAGGGAGGAGTAGTTCCTCCCGAGGACGCCCCGCCCCGCCTTGCCCGCCGGTGCCCCGGCGGCGGCCCCCCCCTTTTTCCGAATCCGCATCCCAACGTCTGCTTCGCCGACCGGCCACCTGCCGGGCGGTCGAGTGGGAGGTGAAAGCGCAATGATCCGCATCCGAGGACGATGCCGTCCCCTGACCCGTCACACCCTGCTGCCCCGCGCGATCCGCGTCGGCGTTGGCCTGTCCACCGCCGGGATGGTCCTCTCGCTGCCTGGGATCGCCGAGGCCGCGACCGGCGAACCATCGCCGTTGGCGGTCAACGACCTGCCGACCGTGATCGCCAACCTGCAGAGCTGGGTCATGGGAATCCTCGCCGCTGTCGCGACCCTGTTCCTGATCCTGGGCGGCGTTTTCCGGGTCACCGCCGGCGGTGACCCCTCGCAGGTCGAGCGCGCCAACGGCTACTTCAAGAACGCGTTGATCGGCTACGGGCTGGCGGTACTGGCCCCGATCCTCCTGCAGGTCGTGCAGGGCATCGTCGGAGGCTGACCGGTCATGTTCGATTGGCTCGATCCCGCGCACTGGTTCGACACGATGGTGAACTGGATCTCCGAAAGCTTCCTCGCCGTCTTCGACACGATCTTCGCCCTGATCGCCCAGGGGATGCTGATCAGCCCCGACGTGACAGTCCTGCCACAGGTACAGGCCCTGGCCGGCAAGTCGACCGTGGTCGTCGACACCGTGTTCGTGCTCGCGTTCCTCGCCGCCGGTGTCCTCACCATGACCACCGGCGGCGGCGAACGGTCCCGCTACACGGTCAAAGACCTGATGCCCCGCCTGATCGTGGGGTTCATCGCCGCCCACTTCTCCCAACTCCTCGCCAGCCGGGCCATCGGCCTGGCCAACGGCCTGACCAGGGCCCTGGGACCAGGAGACACGGACAAGACCGGCGCGCTGGACGCGATCAAGACCCATGTCGACGACGCCGCGGGCGGGTCGGTGACGCCGATGCTGTTCGCGGTCCTGGTCGCGATCATCGCGGTGCTGGTGGCCTCGACCGTGCTCGGGCTGCTGACCCGCTTCAGCGTGCTGCTGGTCCTGGCCGCGGTGGCACCCCTGGCCCTGGCCTGCCACGCGCTGCCGCAGACCGAACCAGTCGCCCGGATCTGGTGGAAGGCCTTCGGTGGCTGCCTGATCACCCCGGTCCTGCAGGCGTTCACCCTCCAGGCCGGGCAATGGATGCTGGAAGACTCCGCGCACCTGCTGCCCGAGCTCGGCATCCCCAACGACCCCGGCGGGGTGATCAACCTGTTCATCGTCGTGGTCCTGCTATGGACCACGACGAGGATTCCCGGCCTGGTGCGCCGCTACGTCACCCACGGCGGCAACGCCAGGAACCCGCTGGGCGCGGTGGTGCGCATCGTCGTGGTGCAGCAGCTGACCCGCGGACTCGGCCGCGGCTTGGGCATCCGGGCGGCGCGAGGCGTGCGGGCGGTGGCCCGATGACCCCGACCAACACTGGTGACCAGCAGCTGCGCGCCCGGATGCCGGCCGACGTCGACGCCCCGGACAAGGTGCTCTACGGGCTGACGTTCCGGCAGTTGGCCATCTTCGCGGTGGCCGGTGTGGTGTTCTACGCCGCCTGGCACGCCCTACACGCGATAGTGCCGGTGCCGGTCCTGCTCGCCGCCGGGATGATCGTCGGTGGGCTGGTCTTCGGCGTCGTGGTCGGCCGCCGTGACGGGGTCGCGATGGACCGTTGGCTGCTGTTCGCGGTCCAGCACTGGCGGGCACCGCGGGCGTTGACCACCACGGACACCACCGCGACCACCCCCGACTGGGTCCAGACACCCCCATCGACGGTGGTCCTGCCCGAGCCGCTGAACCTGCCCGCCGACGCCATCACCACCGACGGTGTGATCACCCTGCCCGGGACCGCAGCGGCGGTGGTCGCGGCGACCAGCGTGAACCTCGCACTGCGTACCGCCGACGAGCAGGCCGGCCTGGTCGACGGGTTCGGCCGGTGGCTCAACAGCCTGTCCACCCCGACCCAGATCGTGGTCTGCGCCCAGCCGGTCGATCTGCACTCCCACGCCCGCACCCTCGCCGACACCGCCGGTCGGTTGCCGCATCCGGCCCTGGTCGCGGCCTGCACCGACCACGCCCGGTTCCTCGAAGACCTCGCCCAGCGCCGGGATCCGCTGCGCCGGCAGGTCCTCATCGTCACCCGAACCGCCACCGGGGAGCGGGGCGAGCACACCGTCCGCCGCCGTGGCGAGGACATCGCCCGGTCGCTGTCCGGACTCGGCGTGACCACCCGCACCCTGGACGGCCCGGCCGTGACCGCGGCGATCGCCGCCGCCGCCGACCCGTACCGGCCACCCCGCCCCGGCGGGCTGGCCGCCCCCGACGCCGTCATCACCCGATCCACCGGCCAACCGAGGAAACGATCATCATGAAAAGTCCAATCAGCCTGGGCCGTCCGGCCGGCGCCACCGCCGGTCGTCGGCCGTCCCGGCTGGCGGCCACGGTCGCCCCGGCCGCCGTCGAGGTCACCCCCCGGTTCCTGCGGGTCGGGGACGGCTACGCCGCTACCCTGGTCGTCACCGGATACCCCGCCGAGGTCGGCCCGGCCTGGCTGGAACCCTTACTGTCCTGGCCCGGCCGTCTCGACCTCGCCCTGCATATCGACCCGATCCCCGCACCGACAGCTGCGGCCCGGCTGCGCACCCAGCGGGCCCGTTTCGAGTCGTCTCGCCGCGCTGACGCGGACAAGGGCAAACTGCCCGACCCCTATGTGGACGCGGCCGCCGAGGACGCCGCGGACCTCGCGGAACGGCTGGCCCGTGGTGCGGCGAAACTGTTCCGGGTCGGCCTGTACCTGACCGTGCACGCCCGCACCGAGCAGGAGTTGGCCGACGCGTGCGGCCAGGTGAAAGCCGCCGCCGCGTCCACCCTGATCGAGGTGCAGCCGGCGACCTGGCGGCACCTGCCCGGCTGGACCACCACCCTGCCCCTGGCCACCGACTCGCTGCAGATGCGCCGCACCATGGACACCCAAGCGCTGGCTGCGGCGTTCCCCCTGGCCTCAGCCGACCTGCCCGCGCCCCTGCCCGGTGAGCCGTCGGCCGGCGGTGGGGTGCTCTACGGCATCAACCCGGACAGCTCCGGGGTGGTGTGGTGGGACCGATGGGCGCAGGAGAACTACAACAGCGTCGTCCTCGCCCGAAGTGGTGCCGGCAAGTCGTACTTCGTCAAACTCGACCTGCTGCGCAACCTGTACCAGGGCGTGCACGTGTCGGTCATCGACCCGGAAGACGAATACCTGCGCCTGGCCGACGCGGTCGGCGGCACCATCGTGCGCCTCGGCGCCCCCGGCGTGAAAATCAACCCCCTCGACCTGCCGATCGGCGACAGGCGACCCGACGTGCTGACCCGGCGCGGCCTGTTCCTACACACCCTCATCTGCGTACTGCTCGGCCAGCAGCCGCCCCCGGCCGAGACAGCCGCCCTAGACCGGGCCATCCTCGCCGTCTACCGGCACGCCGGCATCACCCCGGACCCGGCCACCCACCACCGCCCCGCCCCACTCCTCAACGACCTGACCACCACCCTGCGCGCCGACGACGACCCCGCGGCCCGACAGTTGGCCGCCCGGCTGGCCCCTTGGGTTGTCGGCAGTTTCAAAGACCTGTTCGACGCCCCCAGCACCGCCCGCCCCGACGGGCACCTCGTTGTGTGGTCGCTGCGGCAGCTACCCGAGGAACTACGCACCGTGGGAACCCTGCTCGCCCTGGACTCGATCTGGCGCAGCGTGGACACCCCGGGCCGGGACCGGCTGGCCACCCGCCGCCTCGTGGTGGTGGACGAGGCGTGGCTGCTGCTACGCGACGGGGAAGGCGCCCGATTCCTGTTCCGGATGTCCAAAGCCGGCCGCAAACGCAACACCGGCCTCACCGTGGTCACCCAGGACGTGGCCGACGTGCTCGGCACCGACCTCGGCCAGGCCGTAGTGTCCAACGCCGCCACCCAGATCCTGCTCAAGCAGGCCCCACAGGCCATCGACGCGGTCAGCGACGCGTTCGGTCTGACCGCGGGGGAGCGGCGGCTGCTGCTGTCCGCCCGCACCGGCCACGGATTACTGATCTCGGGCACGAACCGCACAGCGTTCGAGTCGACCTCATCCCGTGCCGAGCACCAGTTGTGCACCACTACGCCAGCGGACCTGGTCGATCTCAGCAACGAGGAGGATCTGTGAGCCATTCGCTGATACCGCTGGCCACGCCGGCGCCCAGCCCGTCCGGGCCGGGCGCCGTTTTCTTTGTGCCACCACCGGCACCGAGCCGCTGGCTGCCGCACGCCGGCACCTGGGTTGTCCACCGTCCGTGGCTGGCCCTGGTCGTCGTCGCCGTTCTGGTCGGATGGGTCGCCGGCCGCAGCGTCCTGGCCGGGTGGCGGCACCGTCATCACGCAGCCAATGCCCGGGTGGTGACGATCGCGCCGCCGCCGGAGGTCGACCCCGGCGGTGCGGCCGTGTTGTGGGCCAACCTGGCCGGCACGCTCACCCCGTCCCGTCGGCGGCGACTGCTGTACGGCAGTCCGCACGTAGTGTGGCAGTACACCTGGGCCGGGCGACGGTTGACCATCTCAATCTGGGTGCCGGGCACGGTGCCGGCTGGGGCGGTCGAGGCAGCCGTGCGGGCGGCCTGGCCCGGCGCGGCCTGCACCAGCGGCCCCGCAGCCGCACCGGTGCCCGTCGACGCTGCGGCGGTCGGCGGGCATCTACTGCCCGGCGCCGCGGAGTGGCTGCCGTTGAACACCGACTTCGACGCCGACCCGTTGCGGGCGTTGATGGCCGACGGATCCGGGCTACGCGCCGACGAGTACGCCTGCGTGCAGATCCTCGCCCGCCCCGCCACACCCCGCCGCGCCTTTCGGGCCTGCCGCGCCGCCGGACGGCTACGGGCCGGCAAAACCGCTGTCCCGACCATCAACCCAGCGGCGCCGCTGCTCTGGCTGCTCGACGCGCTGCTGCCCGGTCACGGTACCGGGCGGGCCGCTACCGTCCCGGCGACACGGCGTGATCCGATGCTGGAGCGGGACGTGCGCGCCATGCTCGACAAGACCAGCCATCCGCTGTGGCAGACCGGCATCCGCTACGCCATCGCCAAAACCCGCCGCGGCGACGCATCTCCACCGAAGGCGCGGCTGCGCGGCGTGGCGGATACCGTCGCGTCGTCGTTCGCCGTCTACACCGGCCGCAACCGGCTGACCCACCGGGCCCGCATGCACCACCCCGCCCAGGTCCTCGCCGCGCGGCGGCTCGGGCAGGGTTTCCTGACCTGCACCCCGGAACTGGCCGCACTCGCCGCCCTACCCCGAGACCTGGCAGTCCCCGGCCTGGAACGCGCCCGCGCCAAATCCATGCCCGCCCCGGTCACGGTGCCCACCGGCGGGCGGGGCACCAAAGTCCTCGGCGACGCCGAGATTGGTGGCCACGCCGTGGGCCTGTCCGTGCCCGACGCCCGCTACCACCTCCACGTGATCGGCTCCACCGGCTCCGGGAAAACGACCCTGCTGGTCAACATGGCGGTTGACGACATCATTGCAGGCCGCGGCACCGTGGTCATCGACCCGCACGGCGACATGGTCCTGGACATCCTCGACCGGCTCCCCGCCACCGTCGCCGACCGGGTTGTGCTGTTCGACCCCGACCAACCCAACCCACCCGCCCTCAACCCCCTGTCCGGCGACGACCCCGACCTGGTCGTGGACAACCTCGTGTCGATCTTCGCGAACATCTTCGCCAGAGCCTGGGGGCCGCGGATGGACGACGTCATGCGGGTGGCCTGCCTG
>JBDZVD010000273.1:0-2416 GCA_040255525.1 Micromonosporaceae bacterium
GTGACCGCGCTCGCTGAAATTCCCCACTGACGCTCATCGAAATTCCCCACCCGTGTGGCTCCGCCGAGAAAGGCGGGCCTCCTTCGAAGCTGCTGGTGTCTGACGCCAGTTGCTCCATCGAAGGAGGCCCGCTTTCTCATGCTCACATGGGAGGACGATGTGGAAGTACATGCCCTACGCAAGCGTGGTTGGACGATCTCGGCGATCGCCCGCCACACCGGCTTCGACCGTAAGACGGTCCGCAAGTATCTGGCCGGTGACGGCACCCCTGGGGTGCGTGCCCGGCCCGGTCCGGATCCGTTCGACCCGTTCGTTGACTACGTCGCCGCGCGGTTGACCGAGGACCCGCACCTGTGGGCCCGCACCCTGTTCGACGAGCTCGAGGAGTTGGGGTTCGGTCTGTCGTATCAGAGCCTGACCCGCAACATCCGGATGCGGGATCTACGGCCCGTGTGCCAGGCCTGCCGGACTGCCACCGAGCGCCTGAACGCAGTGATCCCACACGCGCCCGGGGACGAAACCCAATGGGACTGGCTGGAATTGCCCGACCCGCCGGCATCCTGGGACTGGGGCAAGACCGCTCATCTGTTGGTCGGCTCACTGGCGCATTCCGGTAAGTGGCGCGGCTTCTTGGCGCCATCGGAGGATCAGCCGCACCTGGTCGCCGGCTTGGATCGCGTCACCCGTGGACTCGGTGGGCTGACCCGGGTGTGGCGGTTCGATCGGATGGCCACGGTCTGCGACCCAGGCTCGGGACGGGTGACCGCGTCGTTCGCCGGGGTGGCCAAGCACTACGGGGTCTCGGTGGCGATCTGCCCGGCCCGGCGCGGTAACCGCAAGGGCGTGGTGGAGAAGGTCAACCACACCGCCGCCCAACGCTGGTGGCGCACCTTGGCCGACGACATGGCTGTCGAGGCGGCCCAGGCCAACCTGGATCGCTTCGCCCGAGTCCGCGGTGATACCCGGCTGCGGGCCACCGCCGATGGCCGGTCCTCGGTCGCCGTGGTGGCCAAAACGGAGCCTCTGCAACCGGCGCCGGCGGTGCCGTATCCGGTGATCATCTCCGAGACCCGCACCGCATCGCGGCAGGCAATGGTGTCCTACCGCGGCAATCGCTACTCGGTGCCCCCGGAGCTGGCCGCCGCCCAAGTGGTGGTCAGCCACCCCGTCGGGGGTGAGTTCTGCGACATCGCCACCACCAACGGGATCGTGATCGCCCGACACCGCATGGCCGCCGATGGGCTCGGTGTCATGGTCCGCGACAGCGGCCATGTCATCGCCCTGAACACTGTCGCGATGGCCACCGCCACCACCGGGCGCCCGCACCGCCGCAAAGAACGCATCCCACCCGGGCCAGCAGCCAAAGCCGCTGCCGCGCAACTCCTTCACATCAAGCAGCGACCTACCGCTGCTATCGAATCTGTAACTCCGTCAACCGATTCCACCATCATCGATCTGTCCGCCTACGAGCGGGCCGCCCAGAACAGGACCATCCAATGACCCTGACCCCACGCACCCCGAAGACCACCATCACGAGCGCTGCCGAGGAGTCCCCGTCGGCCGCGGCGAGCCGGTATCAGCAGCTGCGCTCGCATCTGGCCGAGCTCAAACTGTCCGCTGCCGCTGAAGCGCTGCCCACGGTCCTCGACCAAGCCACCGCCGAGGGATTGTCGCTGACCGTTGCGTTGGAGCGACTGCTGGCCGTCGAGGTCGAGGCCAGCACTGCCCGCCGGCTGGCCGGCCGGCTGCGGTTCGCCTGCCTGCCGACCCCGGCCACCCTGGCCGATTTCGATGTCGATGCTGCCGCCGGGATCGACCGCAAGCTCATCGACGAGCTGGGCACCTGCCGCTATCTGGTGTCGGCGACCAACATCTTGCTCATCGGGCCGCCGGGTACTGGAAAGACGCACTTGTCGGTCGGATTGGCAAGGGCTGCAGCCCATGCCGGTTACCGGACGTACTTCACCACCGCCGCCGATCTGGCGGCCCGCTGCCACCGTGCCGCGATCGAGGGACGTTGGGCTACCACCATGCGCTTCTATGCCGGTCCGACGCTGCTGGTGATTGATGAACTCGGCTATCTTCCTTTGCCCGCCGAAGCCGCATCGGCGTTGTTTCAGGTTGTCTCCCAACGGTATTTGAAGACCAGCATCGTCATCACCACCAACCGCGGGGTGGGTGCATGGGGCGAGATCCTCGGCGACACCACCGTGGCCGCCGCCATGCTCGACCGCCTATTGCACCGCTCCGTCGTGATCAACCTCGACGGCGAGTCCTACCGCCTCCGCGACCACCAGGCCGCCGCGGAAACCCTGCGCCGAACCACCACCGGCACCCGCCAACAACTACACTGACCGCTGCTCACAGGTGAGGAATTTCGGCGAGCACACCTGGGGACTTTCGATAAGCGCGATCA
>JBDZVD010000033.1:0-25155 GCA_040255525.1 Micromonosporaceae bacterium
GACGCATCCCACAACCCACCCGCGCCCCCTGAAACGGTTATTTACCAGGCTCTCAGTGCCGTGGAGGTCAACGCGAGCGCCCCGACGAACACCAGATCGAAGAACAGCTCCAGCAGAGTCGCCCGCTGCGGCCCGCCGCCGGCACCGCGGCGCAGCGGTGGTGGCTCGACGCTGCCCGGTCTCATCGACCGGCCGGACGCTCACCGGTGACATCCGCGCCCCGCCCGCCGACGTGCGGATCCCGGCGCGGGCGGCCACGCCGGGCGAACGGCTCGGCCGGGTACATGTGTCTACGGTCGCAGATCGGCGGTGGGCGTGCGGCCAACCGCCGGAACGGCCGCGCCCTCCGGTACCTGCCCGACGGCCACAAAGTGAGTACGTGCTCGCTGGCTGAAATTCACCGGCCGGTGAGGCGCCCTCGGTTCGGGGTACCGTGCGGCTTCCGGTGATTCCCCGACTTCAGGAGGGGCGGATTCCAGGCCGCCCCTCGCGGCGGGCCGGCGGGCCTGGCCAGCGCCACCCTCATCCACGGACCCCGCGACATCCGCTTGGAGGACGTCGACGACCCGCGGATCCAGCGGCCGACCGACGCGGTGGTGCGCGTCATGGCGGCGTGCGTGTGCGGCTCGGACCTGTGGCCGTACCGGGGTGTCCGCCGGCTGTCCGGGCCGCGACGCATAGGGCACGAGCTCGTCGGCGTGGTGGAGGAGGTCGGCGCCGAGGTGGGCACCGTCCGCCCCGGCGACTTCGTGATCGCACCCTTCGTTCTCAGCGACGGCACCTGCGCACACTGCCGCAACGGCATCACCACATCCTGCGAGCGCGGCGCGGGCTGGGGCGCGCCCGACCACGACGGGCTGTTGGTCGACGGCGGGCAGGGCGAGTACGTCCGGGTCGCCCTCGCGGACGGGGCGCTGGTGGCCGTCCCCGGTACGCCCGACCCCGCTCTGGTACCGGGCCTGCTGACTCTGTCGGACGTGATGGGCACCGGGCACCACGCGGCCATCTCCGCGCACGTGCGCCCGGGCAGCACCGCGGCGGTCGTCGGCGACGGGGCGGTCGGCCTGTGCGGGGTCATCGCGGCCAAGCGTCTCGGCGCCCAGCGCATCGTGATGTTCTCCCGGCACGTGGCGCGCCAGAAGCTGGCCATGGACTTCGGCGCCACCGACATCATCGCGGAGCGGGGTGCCGAGGGCGTGGCGCGGCTCATTGAACTGCTCGGCGGCATCGGCGTGGACGCCGTGCTGGAGTGCGTGGGTACCAAGGAATCGATGCAGTAGGCGATCGATGCGACTCGGCTCGGTGGCTACGTCGGGTACGTCGGTGTGCCGGCCGGCGGTCCGGAGCTGCCGATCGGGCAGCTGTTCTCCACCAACGTCAACGTCGCGGGCGGCGTGGCGCCGGCGCGCACGTACCTGCCGGAGTTGCTCGGGCGAAGTGCTGGACGGCCCGATCGACCCGGGCCGGGTCTTCGACCTGGAGGTGCCGCTGTCCGAGGTGGCCGAGGCGTACGCGGCCATGGACTCCCGGCGGGCGATCAAGTCACTGATCCGTCCCTGACCCGCTGATCCGTCCCTGACCCGCTGATCCGTCCCTGACCTGCCGATCCGGCCTGACCTCCCGGCAGCGAGGCCGCCGGGAGGGCGGGTCGGCGCGTGCTACTGAAGCATGGCGCAGAGCGGTGACAGCAGCGCCCAGCCGATCAGTGCCGTGTGCCGGTCGAGCGAGGCGTCCGCGCGGGCGAGCGCCTTCGCGTCGTCGCGGATCTCCCACAGCCGCTTCGCGTCGCACCAGGCGATGTCGCGCGCGATCTCCACGGCGCGATCCTCGTACCAGTCGTCGAACGAGCCGTTGAGCCGGTCGATCACCAACTGCCAGGTGCTCAGGTAACCGCGGCGCAGGTGCGGGATCTTCTCGTAGAAGATGTCGTTGACGTGCAGGTAGTCGTGGTGCTGGTCCTCGGACGACGAGTCGGTGCCAAGCAGCGTCCAGGTGCGGACCAGGGCGAACGGCAGGTCGTAGTTCACGTGGGCGTTGACCCCGGCCACGGCGGCGGGCAGCGACCGTACGCCCGTGTTGTTCAGCTGCTTGCACAGCACCTGCCACGCGTGCGGCGTCTGCGGCGACGACTGGCCCCACAGGCGCAGGGCGTTCAGGTACCGCTTCGCGAACTCCACGTCCAGCACGGTCAGAAACTCGGAGTCGCGGAACGCGCCGTTCTCCAGGTGCTCCAGGACCGTGCTGGTGATGGTCCAGTACAGGTGGTTGAAGGCGGCGACCGGGTTCTCGTCGTCCTCCGGCGTCGCCTTGTCCAGCAGGGCCTGCAGATCCGCCAGTTGAGCGACGACATCGGTGACGCGCTGCGGGGTACGGGAAAGAACCTCGCCGATCTCCCGCTGTACCGTTCCCCAGGCTGCCACAGCCATCAGGCACCTCCCGTTCGTCGCCGGCCAGGGCCGCCGTTGCGGCCCACGTCGCAGGATCTCAGCGCGGATGGGTACCTGGCATCCCGATATCGCCCGGTGTCGGAAACCCGAACCGTGTGCGGTCGGGTACCCGATCGGCCCTCACCGGGCACGCCGGTTGCGTTCGTAGATGGCGGTCGCCTGCACCCTGCTGCGGATACCGAGCTTGTCCAGGATGTGGGAGATGTGTACGCCGACCGTGCGCGGGCTGATGTACAGGCGCTCGCCGATCTCCCGGTTGGTGTCACCGGCGGCCACCCGGGCGAGCACCTGAAGTTCGCGCTCGGTCAGCCCGGCGAGTTCGTCGGCACGCTGCCGGGTCCGCACGCCTCCGGCGCCGGTGCGCCCCGGCCCGAGACTCCCCGGCCCGGGCGTCTCCGGCCCGGGCGTCTCCGGCCCGAGACTCTCCGCCGGCCGCGGCCCGCACCGCGGGGTTTCCGGCTGCGTCCCGGGCCGCGGGGTTTCCGGCCGCGGCGCCGGTTCGTCCAGCGGCGTGCGGGCGCGTTCGGCCAGGCGCCTGATCTCCTCGATGAACGGGCCGGCGCCCAGCCGTACCGCCGTCCGGTACGCGCCGCGCAGCACGCGGGCCGCCTCGGCGTTGCGGGTACGCTGCCCGAACAGCGCTTCGGCCTGGCGCAGCCGGGCGTACGCGGCCGGGTACGGGTGGTTGTTGCGCTCCCAGACCGCGGCGGCCCGCGCCCAGACGGCCGGTTCCGAGCGCCCCTCGACCCGGTTGATTTCCGCCGCGCACAGCTCCCGGTAGCCGATGACCGTCTCCCGTACCGGCTTCGCGGCCGGGGCGCTGTCGCTGCTGATCCGTTCGGCCACGCGTCGCAGCCGGCTGATCGCGTCCGGGTCCGGCTCGGCCACCCCGCTGCTGCGTGCCTCCGCCTCCGCCCGCAGCCCGTGCCAGACCAGCGGTGCCTGGAGCCACACGTCGTCGGAGCGGCTCTCGGCCAGGTCGAGTCCCCGCTGCACCGCCTCCCGGGCCTGGTCCGGGCGGCCGCGCCACATGCCCAGGCCGGCGCGCAGGGTGAGCAGCGGCAGGAGGTGCCGGGCTCCGCCACCGGCGGCCAGCAGGGTGTCGGTCGCCTCGAGGTCGCGCTCGGCGGCGTCCAGGTCGCCGCGGCCGACCCGGATGCGGCAGCGGGCCAGCAGCAGTTCGACGGCCTCGGCGCCGGCCGGCTGGTGGCGCAGGGCGGCGGTGATGACGCTCTCCGCCTCACTCCACTCACCCAGCCGGAACAGCCCGTTGGAGGCGACCGCGAGCAGCCGGATGCCGTACGTGCGCCCCAACCCCAGGCGCTCGACGTAGTCCGCCCCGCGCCGGGCGACGGCCACGCCGTCCTCCAGTTCGTTCAGCGGCCCGGTGAGCAGTTCGGCCAGGTGCAGGTACGCGCGCGCGATGTCCACCGGGCCGCCGAGCCGTTCAGCGGTCCGCACCGCCTCGCGTACGGTGGCCAGGCCGGCCGCCGGGTCGTCGAGGTACGCCTGGCTGAAGCCGAGCACGGCACCGGCGAGCACCAGCGACGAGGCCGAGTCGTCGATCCCCCGCGCCGCGTCCAGCGCCCGCCCGGCGCGCCGCCCCGCCTCCGCGTACCGGCCGAGTTGCAGGAGCAGCTCCGCGCTGTGCGCGGCGGCGATCGCGGTCTCCTGGGCGGTGCAGTCGCCGGCCAGCACGCGTTCGTACTCCACCTCGGCCTCGGTCAGCCGCCCGAGCGCGGCCAGGTACCGGGCCACCCGGATGTGCAGCCGGCAGGAACTGTCGTCCGGATCCGCGGCGCCCGGCCGCCGCAGCAGGGCCAGCGCCTGTTCGTGCTCCCCGCACCGGTGCGCGGCCTCGGCCGCCCGCTGGCACAGCGAGGCCACCGTGAGGTCCGGCCGGTCGGTGGGGTGGGCCGGGTCGGTGTGGCGGGCCGGGTCGGTGTCGAGCCCGCCGGCCAGCTCCAGCGCGTCGCTCCAATGGTCGAACGCCTCGCCGAAGCCGTGCAGCCGTTCGGCCTCCTCGGCCGCGGCGACGGCGGCCCGCAGGGCGCGGGACCGCTCGCCGGCCATCCGCCAGTGGTGGGCCAGCCGCGCGTTGCGCATCTGCCCGCCGGGCAGGTCCGACAGTGCCTCGGCGTACCTGCGGTGCCAACCGACCCGCTCGCCGGGCAGCAGGGCGGGCTCCAGCACCTCCTTGATCAGCCGGTGGCGGAACCGGTACCCGTCCTCGCCGGCCACCAGGATCCGCTTGTCCACGGCGGTACGGGCGGCCTGGATCAGCGGGTCCTCCGCGAGGTTGACCACCCGCGCCAGCAGCGCGTGCTCGACCGGCTCGACCGCGGCCGCCACCGCGGTGACCACCCGGCGCGCCGGTTCCGGCAGCGCGCCGACCCGGGCGAAGACGATTTCCCGCAAGGTGTCGGACGGTTCGGTCCGGCCGTCCCGGGCGCCCCGCGCCAACTCCTCGACGAAGAACGGGTTGCCGGCGCTGCGTACCCACACCTGGTCGAGCGCGACCGGGTTGAGCGGCCGGCCGGCGACGGCCGTGGCCAGCGCCTCGGTTTCGGTCCGGTCCAGCGGCGACACCTCCAGTACCCGGACCGACCGCAGCCGGCGCAGCTCGGAGAGCATCTGCCGGAGCGGGTCGGTCCCCGACACGGTCTCGGTGCGCACCGCGCCGAGCACCAGCAGCCGGATGCCGCCGAGCCCGGCCAGCAGGTACAGCAGCAGCTGTCGGGTGCTCCGGTCGGCCCACTGCAGGTCGTCGACGGCCAGGACGAGTACCCGTTGCGCGGCGACCGCGGCCAGCCCGCGGGACACCCGTTCCAGCAGCGCCCCGGCGCCGTCCGGGCTGATCGCATCGCCGTCCAGGATCTCGGTCAGCTCGCGCACCGCGGTCGCCGCCGCGTCGCCGGCGGCCGCGTGCCGCCGCAGCGCCTGGCGCAACGGGTGCAGGGGTGACGCGTCACCGATGTCCAGGCAGGCGCCGGAGAGCACCACGGCACCGGCCGCGCGCAGCTGATCGGTCGCGGCGGCCAGCAGGCGGCTCTTGCCGACCCCGCTGTCGCCGAGCATGAACACGGCGGCGCTGTCCCGGCGCTCGACCTCGTCGAGCGCCCCGCGCAGCACGGCGAGGTCCCGGCCGCGGCCGATGAGCGGGACGTCAGGCACCTCGAGGTTCACGGACGATGCATGTTCGGCTGGGAAAGTCAATGTGTTCTCTGACGTAAAGAGTGTGGGTTTCCGACATACGTCGTTGTACCGATCCGCTGCGGGCGCGTCTTTGGGAGTGTGGGGCACAGCCACTCGGCGAGACCCGACACCACCACCCGGCGCAGGAGACGCTCATGAATCTTCCAGGCCCACGGAGGATCAGGCGTGGAGCGCGTGCCATCCCGGCCCGGCGCCGGCCGCGCCCGATCGGACCGGCCGTTGGCGGCCGGGGCGCGGACGGCACCGCGCGGCTCGGCGGCGTGGGGGATGCCGGGCGGCTCGGCGGCGCGGGGAGCGCTGTCCGATTTCTGGCAACTGTTGGTACAACATGCCGACATTGTGCCGCGGGCGGCACCGCCCCGGTACCCCCGCTCATCCCGACTGGGCTGGAGGAACGGCGAACAATCACGGTGCTCTTCGTCGACATGGTCGGCTTCACCGGGGTTGCCTCCGCGCTGGACCCGGAGGACGTGCGGGCGTTGCAGACCGAGTACTTCGCCGCCGTCGCCGAGGTGGTCCACCGCTGGGACGGCGTTGTCGAGAAGTACGTCGGGGACGCGGTCATGGCGCTCTTCGGCGTACCCCGGTCGGACGGGTACGACGCGTACCGCGCGGTGCGTGCCGGGATGAGACTGCCCGAGGCGGTGGGCCGGTTGAGGCTGCCCGGCGGCCAGCCGGTCCGGGTCCGGGTCGGCATCGCGACCGGTGAGGCGCTGGTCGCCTCCGCCGCGGCGACGGGCGGGCAGTGTCTGGTCAGCGGCGATGTCGTCAACATGGCCTCCAGGTTGCAGGCGGTCGCGGTGCCTGGCACGGTCGCGGTCACCGCCGGCACCGAGCGGGCGACCGGTGCGCTGGTCCGGTACGAGCGCCTGGCGCCGGCCACCGTCGCCGGCCGTGCCGAGCCGCTGGAGATCTGGCGCCCGCTCGACGGTCCGGTCCACCCCGAACCCGCCGGCGACACGCCGCTGATCGGCCGGGCCATCGAGCTGGCCGCCGCCGCGGACCGGATCGGGTACGCGATCCGGCACGGCGTACCGCAGCTCATCTCGATCGCGTCCGCCGCCGGTGCCGGCAGGTCCCGTCTCGTGGGGGAGCTGCGCCGGTACCCCGGCATCGGCGCGCACGACGGGGTGCGCTGGCTGGTCGGCCGGTGCCTGCCCGGCGGCGAACTCGACCGCGGGCTGATCGAGCTGGTCGAGCGCGGCGCGGAGTTCGCGTCGACCCGCAGGCCGACCGTGCTGGTCGTCGAGGACCGGCACTGGGCGACCGCCAGGGTCGCCCGGTTGCTGCGCGAGGTGCTGGCGGCGGCGACCGCGGCGCGCTCGCCGATGGCGGTGCTCGTCACGTCGCGCCTGGACGAGGCCGGGTCCGCGGCCCCCGGCCCCGGCGGTGAGCTGGCGCCGGACTGCCGGATCGAATTGGGGGCGCTCACCGGCGCGGACACCGGCCGGCTGCTACGGCACCTGCTGCGCCGGGCCGGTCAGCCGGTCGGCCTCGCCCGCGGGCTGCTGCCGCTGGTGCGGGGCAACCCGGGGTACGCCGAGGCGTACGTGCGGCTGGTCGCCGCGCGCGGCACGCCCGCGTCCGGTGCGTCCGCGTCCGGTACATCCGCGTCCGGTGCGTCCGCGCCGGGTACATCCGCGCCCGGCGCCCGGATGCCGGTGCCGGAACCGGTGCGCGCCGGGGTGGCCGCGCGGCTCGACCGGCTCGGTGCCGGCGAGCGCCGCGCGGTACTGGCCGCCGCCGTACTCGGCCCCGGCGCGCCGGCGGAGGCACTGGCGCACCTGCTCGGGTGCGGCGCCGGCGAGGTGCACGCGCTGCTGCGGCGGGCGGTGCGCTGCGGTCTGCTCGTCGCGTCGGCGGTACCGGGCGGGGGAGCCGGGTACGCCTTCGTGGACCCGGCCGTGCGCGCGGTGGCATACGCCCGGCTGCCGCGGCGCGAGCGGATCGAACTCCACCGCGGGGCGGCACAGTGGTGGGACGGGCGGCAGCGCGGGCGGGACTCCGCGACTGCCCGGGTCCGGCACTGGCTGGCGGTGCTCCGCCTGTCCCGGCTGCTGCGCCGCGACGCGGCGCCGTACCGGCGACCGGTGCTGCGAGCGATCGCGGACGCGACCGCCCGCCGTGCGCATCTGTGGGCCGGGACCGGTCGAGGGGGTCGGTCCGCTGCCCGCCCGGGTGCGCACTGCCGGCATCGCCGGCCCCGGGTGCTCGCCCGCACCGGCCGGCTGACGGAGGCGGCCCGGCCGCCGCCGGTGGCACGGTCGACGGCTTGTCGATGCGGGCCGGCCGACCGGCCGGTACGGGGAGAAGGAGGGTACAGATGTGTGGCCGGGACGAGGCCGAACCGGGGGGCGGTACCGCGCGCAGCCCGTTCGCCGACATCGACCGGAACTCGCCGGAGTTCGTCGAGATACTGCTGTCGGCGCTGGAGGCGATGGCGGTGCATCCGGAAATCCAGCGGGTGCGCCGGGTGGCGTGGGAGGCATGGAGCCCGGCGCCGGGGGAGCGCCTGCTCGACGCCGGCTGTGGCGCCGGTGAGGTGGCCCGGCATCTGGCCGGCGAAATCGCCCCGGGTGAGGTGGTCGCGCTGGACCGGTCGGCGGTGACCGTGGCCGCGGCGGCGGGCCGGCACGACGGCAGCCGGGTGCGCTACGTCGCGGGCGACATCTGCGCACTCGACTTTCCCGACGCCCACTTCGACGGGGTGCGCTGCGAACGCGTACTGCAGCATGTTCCGGACCCCGACCGCGCGGTCGCGGAACTGGTCCGGGTCACCAAGCCGGGCGGCCGGGTCTGCCTGGTCGACACCGACTGGGAGTCGATGATCGTCGACGGGTTGCCGGACAACCTGGTCGCGGCGCTGAAGGCACACCTGTACGGCCGGGTCATGTCCGAGCAGTGCGGCATCGGCCGTACGCTGTGGCGGCGGCTGGCCCGCGCGGGCGCGGTGGACCTGCACGCGGTCCCCGTCACCTGCCACTTCGCCACCCCGGGCGCGTCCACGTCGGTGCTGCCGATGTTCGACCGGGACCTCGCCGGGCGGATCGGGATGGTTCCCGAGGAGATTCACGACGCGTGGTTCGCCGCCGTCGACACCGCCGCCGCGCGCGGCGAGTTCCTTGCCGCCCTGACCATCTGGGTCGTGGTCGGCACCCGCCCGCGATAGCGGCGCGGCGACGGCGGGAGCCGGCAGGCTACGGCGCCGGCGCGGTCGACGCGCGGATCTCCAGCCGGGTCGCGAGTTCGACGTGGTGCGACACCACCGGTTCGCCGGCCCGCAGCCGGACGAGCGTGCGCACCGCGAGTTCGCCCATCTCCTTCAACGGCTGGTGCACCGTGGTCAGCGGTGGTGAGGTGGACGCGGCGGCGTACGTGTCGTCGAAGCCGACCACGCTGAGGTCCTCCGGTACGCGCAGCCCGGCCAGGCGCGCGGCCTCCATGACGCCGAACGCGATCTGGTCGGACCCGGCGAATATCGCGGTCGGCCGTTCGGGCCGGCCCAACCAGGTGGACGCCTCCCGGACACCGGTGTCGTAACTGAACCAGCCCATCGCCTCCATCGTGTCGCAGACTCCGGCCCGCTCCAGGGCCGCCCGGTACCCGTGCCGGCGCGCCACCGAGCAGGTCAGCGTCAGCGGGCCGCTGATGTGACCGATGCGCCGGTGGCCCAGGCTCAGCAGATGCTCGGTGGCGGCGACGCCCCCGTTGAAGTTCGTCGAGCCGATGCTGGTGAATTCGGCGCTCGGGACGTTGACCGTGTCGATGACCACCATGGGCAGGCCCGCCTCGTGGAAGCGTGCGATCTGCTCCGTGGTGAGCACCGAGGTGACGATGATGATGCCGTCACGGCCCGCGGCGCTGACCCGCCTGGCCCATTCGCGCGGGGCGTCGCCGGTGTGCCGCTTCGGTATCACGGTGACGCCCTCGGCGATGCCGGCGTCGGCGGCGCCGTTGATGATCTCGGCCGCGTACGGGTTGAGGAGGTCGTCGAACACGATCTCCACGAACCGCTCCTCGGCGCGTGCCCGGCCGGCGACCGGCACGTACCGCAGGTCGCGGATGGCCTGCTCGACCTTTGCCCGGGTGGCCGGCGACACGTCGAGGCGGCCGTTGAGCACCTTGGAGACGGTCGGCATGCTGACTCCGGCCGCGGCCGCGACGGTGGCCAGTGTGGGGCGGCGGCCCGAGTTCGAAATGGTTTCGGGGGCATCGCTGGCCACGGCATCTCCTGTCCGTCGGCGTGATGTGCCTAGCTTGGCGGCCTATGGGGTGGATGGACAAGGCTCGGCCGGAATCCGAGACCCGGCGGCTCCGGCGGGCCGGGGCGAAGGCTCGAAATATTTCCGGAACGGCTGGCGCTCGCTCGACTCGATTGACGCTGTCCACCGCTCGCCTCTAAGGTTCCGTCTGTCGACTCGCGTCACCGCTGCTTTCGAAAACATTTCGGTGCCAGATCCGACGGGGGACGCATATGGAGGACACCCGGCCCATCGAGACGCCCGTCACCCGGCTCGCCGACTTCGGGCACCGTCCCGGGCACGTCGCGCTGACCTTCGACGACGGCCCGCAGCCGCCGTGGACCGAGGCCGTCCTCGACATCCTCGAGGAGGCCGGAGCCCGCGCCACGTTCTTCGTTCTTGGCTCACGCATCCGGGGCAATGAGCGGACGCTGCGGCGAATGACCGGACTGGGGTGCGCGGTCGAGGTCCACGCATGGGATCACATCCGGATGACCGAGCAGGACCCCGATGTGCGGCGTCGCGACATCGACCGCACCCGCGCGCTGATCCGCGAGGCCGCCGGCCACGAGCCGACCGCGCTCCGGCCACCGGACGGGCATGTCAGCGTCGAGGTGCTGGACGCCGTCCGGGCGGCGGGACTCACCCCGGCCTTCTGGAGCGTGCACGGCCGGGACTGGACGCGGCCGGGAGTCGCGGCGATCCGGAGCGACGTCATCGCCGGCCTGGGCGACGGCGCGGTGGTGCTCCTGCACGACGGCGGCGGCGACCGTTCGCAGACAGTCGCCGCGCTGCCCGCGATCATCAAGGCCGTCAAGGACTCCGGCCTGGACACGGTGAGCCTGACGCCGGTGCGGCCGCTGCGGGCGGATACGCTCGCCGGATGAACCCGTACTCCGCGGTTCTCATCGTGATCGGCGGCCTGGCCGCCGTTCTGGGCGCGTTCGGGTGGCTGGCACGGCGGATCCGCGATCGCGGTGGCGGCGGTTCGCTGATGGGACCGGTCGACGAGATCTACCATCCGTCTGCGCTGCGGTCGCCTCGCCGTTCTTGCGCCGAGTGCGGATAGTGAACGTCCGTCTATCCGAAACCGGTCACGCAGAGGAACATGGTGGCGATCAGGTGACGTGGCGGGCGTTTGCGCCCGCTGCGCCGGACATGCCGGACGTGCCGGGACGTCCGTGGGCCGATGGAAGGGAGCCATCACGATGGACACAGCGGGGCAGGTCAGGCGGCAGAAACCGGCCACCGCCGCCCGGATGTACGACTACTACCTGGGCGGCATCCACAACTTCCCCGCTGACCGGGAGGCCGCCGAGCGGGTGATGGAGACGTTCCCGGCCTTCCCGATGATCGCCAGAGCAAACCGGGCCTTCCTGGGTCGAGCCGTGCAGTACCTGGTCGGCGCCGGCATCCGCCAATTCCTCGACATCGGCTCCGGCATCCCCACCGAGGGCAACGTCCACGAGATCGCCCAGCAGGACGCCCCCGACGCCCGGGTGGTTTATGTCGACACCGATCCTGTGGCCGTTGCCGAGAGCCTGGAGTTGCTGGAGCACAACGAGCTGGCCACGGCGTTGCGCGGCGATCTGCGCCACCCCCGCGCGATCCTCGACCACCCCCGGCTGGCGAAGCTGCTGGACTTCGACGAGCCGGTCGGCCTGCTGCTGGCGGCGGTGCTGCACTTCCTGCCCGACGACGCCGAGGCGTACGACTGCGTCGCCCAGCTGGTCGACGCGCTGCCGAAGGGCAGCTACCTGGTGATCTCCGCCGCGGCCGCGGAGAGCTTCGCACCCGCGGGCAAGCAGACCCAGGCTGTCATCGACGTGTACCGGCAGCGGACCACGACATCGGCCGCCTCCCGCACCCGAGAGGAGATCAAGCGGTTCTTCGGCGACCTGGAGTTGGTCGAACCCGGCCTGGTCTGGCTGCACCAGTGGCCCGACCCCGGCGCGGCGTCGGAGTTCGACGACGACCCCACGCGCAGCGGCGAATGGGCCGGGGTCGCGGTGAAGCGCTAGCCCGGCGATCCTCCCCGCCACCGGGCCGGCGGCAGCGCCGGCTCTGCTGGAGAGGGCAGGTCCGGTCCGGCCGGCTCCGGGTCGTCGACGTGCCGGCGCCGCAGGAGCCGATCCGATCCAGCGCAGACCAGCGCCGCGACCACGACGAAGCCGACCGCGGCGCGCAGCAGCCGGGACTCCGGATAGGCGGCCGGCGTCGCCAGCCCGGCGGCGGCCGCCACCGCGCCCGCGAGCAGGGCGGCGACCAGCTGGCTGAGCCAGGTGCGCCGGACCGCGCCGGGGTGGGCGCCGACTGGCAGCCGGCCGGCGACCTCGCGCAGCGTACCGGTGGCGGCGACGGCGATGACCAGCGTGCCGGCGACGGCAGCCAGTTTCCACGAACCGAAGCCCAGCTCGTACCGGATGGCCAGCGCGGGGATCAGGAACAGCCCCAGCCACCAGGACACTCCGGTGTTCAGGGTGTCCAGCCCGGTGCCGACCGGCCGGTGCGGCCCCCGGCGGCGCAGCCGGGTCGCGGCGAACCGGGCGGCCAGGAGCACCACGCCGGCCGCGACGGCGCCGGGCAGGTGCGACCCGACCCGGCCGAGACTGTAGAGCAGGACGGTGTCGTACATCGCCAGGACCAGGTACCCGAGCGCGGCCGCCGACGCGACGAACGCGATCAGCTCCGCGGCGGTACGCGGGGCACCGGTGCCCTCCGGTGCCGAGGGGCCGCGACCGAGCAGCGGGAGCGCGCACGCGCACAGGACGCCGGTGACGCCCCGCAACACGATGTCCTGCACCCGGTACGGGGTGGGCAGTGCCCACTCGATGAGGCTGAAGGTGATCGTGTACGCGGCGCTGGCCAGCCCGAGGACGGCGGGCGTGGCCAGCTGCCGGTACCGGCGCGGGTCCAGCCAGTTCACCAGGGTCAGGTACGCCAGCATGCCGAACGGCAGCTCCAGCAGCGACGGGATCCGCAGCGCGGTCAGCGACAGCAGGCGCGTGGCGGGGACGTGATCGGCGAGCGCGACCACCAGCCGGTTGTGGTCGGCGAGCACGAACCACCCGTCCGGTACGTCGGCGGCGAGGTCGGACACGTCCCCGTGCCGTACCCGCAGCACGTACACGTTGAACAGCAGTTGGTTGACGAAGATGGCCGCGACCACCACGGTGAGCCACCAGCCGGGCCGGTGCCGCCTGCGCGGGGCCGATGCCGATGCCGGGGCCGGTGGCGGATTCCGGCGTAGGGCCCGCCAGGTCAGCGGCAGGCCGGACAGCACCGCGATGAGCACGGTCGCGTGCAGGGCGGGAGCGGTACCGGTCACGGTGTCATCACACGCTCACGGGGTCATCGCACGGTCACGGTGTCGTCACATCGGTCGGACCGCCGACCACGAGTATGTTCCCCAACGGCACGCCCGACGACTCTACCCGCCGGAAGGCCCTCGGCCGGCCGAGGCGTCCGGGGTGCGGCATCCGGTGAGGGCAGATCGCCACACGCCGATATGCGATCGTTCGGATTCTCGACCGGAGGGATCGCAGACCATGGCCATCGTTCACCAGACCACGCTGGTACCCACGAAGCTGGAGCTGCTGACCGCCTGGCTGCCGGGGCAGCCGTGGTACCGGGGCTCGGGTGTGCCGGAGCTGACCAGGCTGGGCGGGTTCCGGCTCGACGATCCCGAGGGTGAGGTCGGCATCGAGTTCATGATCGCCATGGACACCTCCGGGCCCGAGCCGGTCACCTACCACCTGCCGCTGACCTACCGTGGTGCCGCGTACGCCGACGCCGAGGACGGGCTCATCGGTACGGCGGAGCACGGCGTGCTCGGCCGCCGGTACGTCTACGACGGCACCCACGATCCGGTGCTGGTCAGCCGGCTGATCGCGCTGATGCAGGGCGAGGCACAGGCACAGGCACAGCAGATCAGCAACACGCCGGAACCGACGGTCGGCCGGTCGCCGGTGCCGGGCGGCGCCGTCGCCGCCGCCGGATCCGAGGTGGTGGGCAACGATCGCGACGGGACACGGGTGAGTGCCGCGGCGAAGGGCGCTGGCGGCGCGTCAGCCGTACTGCTGCGGGTGTGGCGGGTGCTCGACGACGGTGCCGTACCGGACGGCGGCGACGCGCACGGGCGCGTCGTGGTGACGTGGCAGCTTCCGGGTGGCAGCCGGGCCGCCGCGGTCACTGTCGCCGCTGTCCGGGCTGGCGGGTGAGGGTCAGGGTCGGCGGGTGAGGGTCAGGGCTGGCGAGTGAGGCACGCCGGGCGCTCCGAGCGGTGCGGGGACTCCGAGCAGTCCGGGGACTCTGAGCGGTCCGGGGACTTCGGCGGTCGGTGACGCGCGCCTCCGGACCTGGGCGCGCCGGCCGGGTGCCGCTGCCGGTGTGCCGGTGGGGTTGTCCCCGGCCCGGACCGGGACCGCGGTGGCCGGATGCGGCCGTGGCGATGTCAGGGAATCCGGCCCACCGCCGCGTACATCTGGACCTCGGCCGGCAGTGGCCGCGGTTCGGGCTCGGTTTCGGCACGCCAGTCGGCGGTCGAGACGAGCCCCGGCTCGACGAGGTCCAGGCCGTCGAAGAACTGGGCGATCTGGGCCCCGGTGCGCATGGCGAGCGTCCCGTAGCGGCCGCTCTCGATGTCCCCGACCGCCTCCGGCGGCAGGCCGTCCGTGGTGCCGTGGGAGATCACCAGGTAGCTGCCCGAGGGCAGCGCGCCGGTCAGTTGCGCGACGATCTGGCGGGGGTCGTCGTCGTCGGTGATGAAGTGCAGGACCGCGATCAGCATCAGCGCCACGGGCCGGGACAGGTCGAGCGTCGCGCGCAGGTCCGGATGCGCCAGGATCTTCTCGGGATCGCGCAGGTCGGCGTCGATGTAGGCGGTCGCGCCGTCCGGTGAACTGGCCAGCAGGGCGCGCGCGTGGGCCAGCACGATCGGGTCGTTGTCGACGTAGACCACCCGCGAGTCCGGCGCGATCGACTGGGCGACCTGGTGGGTGTTGTTCGCCGCCGGTATGCCCGTGCCGATGTCGAGGAACTGGCGGATCCCGGCCTGCCGGGACAGGAACGTGACCGCCCGGGACAGGAACCGGCGGTTCTCGATGGCGGCGACTCGGATGGTGGGGAACGCCGCCGCGATGGCGTCCCCTGACTCGCGGTCGGCGGCGAAATTGTCCTTGCCGCCGAGCCAGTAGTCGTACCTGCGGGCCGGATGCGCGACGCTGGTGTCGATCCGCGCCGCCGGCCGGTCGCCGGTACGCGGCTCGGATTCGTGGTCTGTCACAGGGTCCCCCCGGGCTCGGTCTCGATGTTCGTAACCGAAGGTCCATCAACGGCCGACTCATCGTAGTTGGCTTCGTTCGATCGGGCCACCCTCAGGCCGGCCCGCGATCAGCGGTCGAATCCGGCCCGGAAGCACCGCGCCGCTACTCTCCGGTGAGCCCGTCGATCGATTCCCGGATGAGGTCGGCGTGGCCGTTGTGCCGCGAGTACTCCTCGATCATGTGCACCAGGATCCAGCGCAGGCTCGGCGTCCGGCCATCCGGCCACCGCCGCTGCGACATCCGGTCGATGCCGCCGTCGGCCAGCGCCCGGTGGACCACGTCACGGGATCGGGCCACGGCCTCGCGCCAGAGCGTGCGGAGCCGTTCCGGCGAATCCCCGGCGGCGGAGTGCCAGTCCCAGTCGGGGTCGGCCTTCCAGTCCACGGTGTCCCACGGGGACTTCCGCTCCCCACCGACAAACCAGTGGGAGAACCATTGATCCTCGACGTACGCCAGGTGCTTGAGCAGGCCGCCGAGCGTCATCGACGACGCCGCGACCGTCGTGTTCAGGCCGGCCGCGTCCAGCCCCGCGCACTTCCACTCCAGGGTCGCGCGCTGGAAGTCCAGGAAGCTCAGGAGAGTGTCGGTCTCGCCGGCCGCGAGCGGTGGTTCGGGGCGCCCGTGCTCGTCCAGCTCCGTCATGCGGGGCGACTATACCGGCGCCCGAGGTCGCCGGCACGGCGGGCGACCGTGCCGGCGCCGTCCTCGTACACCCGGAACAGCTCGTCGAACACGTCGTGCGCCTGGCGCAGGACGATCGGCGTGTAGCCTTGCTCCGCGAAAGCCTCCCGGTCGAGCGCCAGGGTGCTCTGAAGATCCGTCACCGCGAAGGGGCGGATGGCCATGCCTCATCCTCGCGCATCGGCTCACCCCGGTCATCGCCCGCTCACCGGCCGGCGGAGCGTGCCGGCCCCGGCGTCACGCGGTGCGGAACTCGGTCCGGCTGGCGAACGCCTCCCCGGGCCGCAGGGCCGTGCCGGGATAGTCCGGCACGTTGGGGGAGTTCGGGAGGTGCTGCGTCTCCAGGCACACCGCGCTGTGCCGCAGGTGGCGCCGCCCATTCCCGTCCGCCAGCGAGCCGTCCAGTTTGTTGGCCGTGTAGACCTGGACACCCGGTTCGGTCGTCCACACCTCCAGGCGACGGCCGCTGGCCGGGTCGGCCAGGAGAGCCGCCCGCGCCAGTCCCTCGTGCGGGCGCAGCACCCAGCAGTGGTCGTACCCGCCCGCGTCGAGCAGTTGCCGGTCCGGCTCGCCGATCCGGGCGCCCAACGGGTGCGGGGCGGTGAAGTCGAAGGGCGTCCCGGCGACCGGCTCGGCCGGACCGTGCGGGATCGCGGTGGCGTCCGCCGGCAGGTAGTGGTCGGCGTCGACGGTGAGCACGTGGTCGAGGACGCTCTCGCTGCCGGCCAGGTTGAAGTACGCGTGGTTGGTCAGGTTCAGCACGGTCGGGCGGTCGGTGGCCGCGCGGTAGTCGAGGGCCAGGGTGCCGGCGGCGTCCAGCGCGTACGTGGCCGACACCCGCAACGTGCCGGGGAAGCCCATGTCGCCGTCGGGGCTGGTCAGCGACAGCCGTACCGCGGCCAGCCCCGGCTCGTCGGTGACCGGCTCGACCCGCCACAGCCGGCTGCTGAAGCCGTCCGGGCCGCCGTGCAGCGTGTGGCCGCGGTCGTTGACCGGCAGCGTGTACCCGTGCCCGTCGAGGCTGAACCGGCCGTCCGCGATCCGGTTCGCGTACCGGCCCACGACCGCGCCGTAGTAGGCGGTCGCATCCCGGTACGACTGGGCGTCGGGTGGCGACAGCACGATCGAGGCCGGCTCGCCGGAGGCGTCCGGTACGGCGAAGGCGTGCAGGACCGCCCCGTAGGACAGGACGTCGGCGGTGACCCCACGCCCGTTGTCCAGCCGCCAGCGCTCGATCGGTTCACCGTCCGGCGTGGCGCCGAACGGCAGGCATTCCACAGACCCGCTCATGTCGTCCTTCCGCATGCTCACGTGCCCCGGGGCCGGTCCAGGGAATCACGCGAGCGGAGCCCGGTGCAACGCGGGCGGCGTGTCCGGCGCCGTACCCGCCGGGGGCGACCAGTGGCCGCCGCGGCCTGCCGGTGACCCGCCCGGGCCAGCCCGGTCGCCGCACTGGTCGGTTCGGCGGTCTCGTTGCTGCTCGTCGGCCTGCCGTCCATCACCGGCAAGCGCGGCGGGGCGCCGGGCCTGACCCTGTCCCGGGCGGTGTTCGGCACGCACGGCAACGCCGGTCCGACCCTCGTGTCCTGGCTGACCCTCGTCGGCTGGGAGACGATCACCTGTACCACCGCCGCGTACGCGCTGGTCGACCTGCTGGGCAGGGCCGGCCCGCGCAGCGGCGACACGCGTACCGTGATCACTTTGCTGGTGGCCGTGGCGGTCGCCGCCTCGGTCGGCCTGTTCGGTCACGCCACCATCATGCGGGTACAGCGCTGGCCGACCTGGATCTTCGGTACCCTCATCCTGGTGGTCATCGGGTTCCTGATCGACGAGGTGCGCTGGCACCAGGTGATCCACCAGCACCCGGGCTCGGCGGGTGCGCTGATTGGCGCGGCCGGCTCGGTTCTCCCGCTGACCGTCGTCGTCACGATGGGCGCCCGGCTGGCCATCCCGATGACCGCCTGGGCCGCCACCATCGGCATGGACATGATCCGGCGGCGGGAGTTCGACCAGGAGGCGCTGCTGCCCTGGCTGCTCGGCATCGCGATCGGACTGCTGTTCACCACCGCCGCCAACGGGGACCACGTCTGGTTCTCCGGTCCGTGGGCGGGCACCTGGCCGTGCGCCCACGGTCTGGGCTGGCTGGTCTCCGGCCTGGTCAGCGCCGGCCTGTACGCCCTGCTGGGGCTCCGCTCGGCCGCCGGTGACCTGCCGGCCCGCGCGGGCACCACCGGCGGATTGGCGCGCTCCATCGACGGAGGACCGGCCAGGGCGTCAACCGGAGGGCCGGCCAGGGCGTCAACCGGAGGGCCGGCCAGGGCGCCGGCCGGCGCTCCGGTGCGCCACACCGGGACCGGCCGGTGAACGCGCCGCGGCCCGGCCGCCTGCTACTCGTGGGCAGTGTGCTGGTCGACATCCGGATGGCGGTACCGGCGCTGCCCGAGCGCGGCGGCGACCGGCTGGCCGACCGCAGCGACGTGCAGACCGGCGGCGGCTTCAACGTGCTGATCGCCGCGGTCCGGAACGGGATGCCCGCGGCGCTGGCCGGCCGGCACGGCACCGGCCCGTTCGGCCGGCAGGCCCGCGCGGACCTGGACGCGGCCGGCATTCCCGTGCTGCTGGATGCCGACCCGCACGCGGACACCGGATTCTCGGTGACGCTGATCGAGCCGGACGGCGAGCGGACGTTCGTCACCAGCCCGGGCGCGGAGTCGCGGCTGACCGTCGACCGGCTCGCCCCGGTCGCCGCCGGGACGGACGATGCGGTGTACGTCTCCGGGTACGACCTGTGTTACCCGGACAGCGGGCCGGCGATCGCCGGGTGGTTGCGCCGGCTGCCGCCCTCGGCGCTACTCGTGTTCGATCCCGGTCCGGTGCTCGACGAGATCCCGGCCGGCCTGCTGGACGGCGTGCTGTCCCGTACCGACGTGTTGACCCTCAACCGCCGGGAGACCGCGCTGCTGGCCGGCACCGGCGACCCGGCCCGCGCGGCGCCCGCGCTGGCCGCCCGGCTGGACCGCGCGGACGCGCGCATCGTGCTGCGCCGGGGAGCGGAGCCGAGCGTCGCCGTGCGGGCGGCGGCGCCGGATGAGCCGGTGCGGGTACCGGTGCCGGCGGTGACCGCGGTGGACACCACCGGTGCCGGCGACACGCACACCGGTGTGCTGGTCGCCGCGCTGCACGCGGGCCACGACTGGCCGGAGGCGCTGCGCCGGGCGGGGGTGGGCGCGGCCATCTCGGTCACCCGCGAGGGGTCGGCCACCGCGCCGACGGCCGCCGAGATCGACACCTTCCGGGTACCGCCGGGCAGGAGCGCCCGGCGGTGACCGCCTTCCCGCGCCTCGCCACCGATCCGCCGGGCGCGGTGCCGGCCGGTGCGGCCGCGTGAGGGATCATGTGATCCTGGGGCGCTGGCTGCTCCCGGGGCGCTGGCGCTGGTTCGCGACCGAGCGGGGGGACAGATGCGGGTACTCGTGACCGGGGGCCTGGGCTTCGTCGGCCGGGCCGTCGCCCGCGACCTGGTGAGCGCCGGCCACCGGGTCGACGTGCTCAGCCGGGGCAGGGCCGGGGTCAGGCCACCGGACGGCGCGGACCTCGTGGCCGGAGACGTCCGGGACCGCGACCGGATCGCGGCAATCGTGGCCGGCGGCCGGTACGGCGCGATCTGCCACCTCGCCGGGCTGATCCGCGGCCGGGACTCGGTCGGCGACCCGCTGTCGTACTACGACGTCAACCTGGGCGGCACCATCAACCTGCTGTCGGCCGTCAGGGCGGTCGGGCCGGTGGGGGAGGCGCCGGTGCGGTTCGTGTTCGCGTCGACCAGCATCGTGTACGGGTCGCAGCGCACCGGAGCCCTGAGCGAGGACCTGCCGCCGGCGCCGGAGAACCCGTACGGTGCCTCGAAAGTGGCGGCCGAGCAGCTGATCGGGTACCACGCGGTGACCGGCCAGATCTCGGCGGTGACGCTGCGGTGCTTCAACGTGGCGGGGGCGGTCGACGGGTACGCCGACACCGACCCGACCCGGATCATCCCGAACGTGCTGCGGGCGGCCCGTGGCGACCTGCCGCACGTGACGCTCAACGGCGACGGGTCGGCGGTACGGGAGTTCACCCACGTCCTCGACGTGGCCTCGGCCTTCCGGCTCGCGGTCGAGGCGACCGCAACCGCGCCGGTCTACAACGTCGGTACCGGCCGGGGCGTGAGCATGGCCGAGGTCATCGCGACGGCCGAGCGGGTCACCGGCCGGCCGGTACCGGTCGAGCGCCTGCCGCCGAAGCCGGAGCCGCACACGCTGGTTAGCGACCCTCGCCGGCTCACGGCGGACCTCGGTTGGGCGCCGGTCCACTCCGATCTCGCCGAGATCATCGGCAGCGCCTGGCGCTGAGTCCACCACGATGCGGAGCGGCCCTCGACTCCCCGTTCCACCCGCGCGCCGGGCGCGCGCCGGTCGCAAATCCGGGGCGCGGCGCCGCGTTCGTGGCCGGTGGCGGCCACGCGGCATCAGACTTGGTGTGTGGCGGTGTTCGAGTGCGGTGCGCCGTGAAGCGATTTCTGGACCAGTTGCTGGGACTCAACAGCGCGGTCGTCTACGTGATCGTGGCGGCGCTGGTGTTCGCCGAGGACGCGTTGCTGATCGGCTTCATCGTGCCCGGGGAGACCGCCGCCATCCTCGGCGGCGTGGCCGCCAGCCAGGGTGACGTGTCGCTGACCCTGATGTGCGGCATCGTGGTGCTCGCGGCCATCACCGGGGACAGCACCGGCTACGCCGTGGGAGCCAGGTACGGCGACAGGATCCTGTCCGTGCGCCCGCTGCGCCGCCGCCGGAAAAACATCGAAGCGGCCCGCGCGACGCTGGCCCGCCGGGGCGGTCCGGCCGTGCTGGCCGGCCGGTTCATCGCGTTCCTGCACGCGGTGATGCCGCTGGTCGCCGGCACGTCGCAGATGAGCTACCGCCGGTTCTTCGCCTACAACGCCACCGGCGGCCTGCTGTGGGGGACCGGTGCGGTTCTCGCGGGCTACTTGGCCGGAAACTCGTACAGCGTGATCGAGCGGACCTTCGGTCGCGCGTCAGCGATCGCGGCCGGTGCCGTGGTCGTGGTCGTTCTGGTGCTGTGGCGCGTGAGCCGGTGGCGCCGGAAGCGGTAGCGCGCCGGCGGGTACCGCCGCTACGGGGCCGCCGGCTGTTCGGTGATTGCGCTGACGTGGAGTTGATGTGCCCGGCCTCGGCCGGAACGCGGCCGCCCGGTGACGCGAGTTCGTGACCACCTCGGCGCTCGTCCCGCGTCCGGCGCGCCGACCGCGCGGCGTACCAGCTCGGCCCGGTGGTGGCGCCTGGCCAACCGCTGGCTGTGGGCGCTGGCAGGAGAAGGCGTTGGTCAAGTGCCCCGGGCGACCTGGCGAGTGCCCCGGGCGACCTGGCGAGTGCCCCGGGCGACCTGGCGAGTGCCCCGGGCGACCTGGCGGGCTTCCCCGCCCGGCTCGCCTGCCGGGTGCCACAGGCCGAGTGGGGGAGACGCCGCCGCACGGGACGGCGGCGCCCGGGTGGGGTCGGGCCGAGGCCGTTCACTCTGCGGGCAGGCGCGTGCTCTCCGGCGGTCCGAGGTAGCTGTCCGCGAGGCCACCGGTGTCCAGCACCAGCTTCTGGAGTACCACGGTGGGGTCGACCATCCAGAACCGGAGCACGTGGGTGCCGGCCGCCGCGATGGTGTGCGTGGTCGAGGTCCGGTTCACGTTGTCGGACGTGTTGCGCTCCCAGGCTCGGTTCATGGTGCCGTCGTCGGCCAGCGGCGCGGCCGTGGTGACGTTCACGACCTGCGGCGGGTCGCCGTCGACCGAGACGGCGTACCGGATGCCGGCGCCGTGCAGCACGTTGTTGCGCGGCGACAGGTACGCCCAGACGACGACCGGGCCGGTGCTGAACAGGTACACCCGGTACTCCAGCCGGGGGCAGCCCGGCCCCGGGGTCTGCGCCGGGGCGGTGACCGGGAACGCCTTCATGCCCGAGCCGGTCCGGCCGATGTCCGGGATGCGCCGCCACGACACGCCGGCGGCGTTCACCACGCGCGTGGCGTGCTCCGCCTCGATGGACACGTACCCGTTGGCTTCCACGTGCGTACCGCCGCCGGCACCATCCCCGATCGCGGGCCGGGACGGCCGGACGCGCGCGTTGCGCACCACGGCCCGCACCACCACGGTCGCGCCGCCCGGACCGGTCACGGTGATCGGTACCGTCGTGGTGCCGGGCGGTGCCCGGTGCCAGTCCACCCGTACCGTGGCACGTACCTGCGTGCCCGGCCCCTGCGTGCCCGGCCCCTGCGTGCCCGGCCCCTGCGTGCTCAGCCTGCCACGGGCCGGCGACACGGTCATCCACCCGACCGCCGGCCGGATCGCGTAGTCGAACGGCTCCGTGCCCCGGTTGAACACCTCGATGTACTGCGCCGGTTGGCTCTGGTACGGGCTGAACTCCGGCAGCGTGGCACCGTCCGCATCGCCGGCGCCGCCGGCAGTGTCCGTATCGCCGGCACCGCCGGCAGTGTCCGTATCGCCGGCACCGCCGGCAGTGTCTGCATCGCCGGCACCGCCGGCAGTGTCCGCATCGCCGGCACCGGCGAGCCAGAACCGGTTTGACCCGTCGACCGCGACACCCAGCTCCGCAGCGCCGGGCAGGTCGATCCTGCGCACGGCGGGGAAGATGACGTCCGGCAGCACCCTGCCGCTGCTGTCTTCCGGCTCCTGCCAGGACGCGCTGGGTCCGTACCGGGCGACGTCGCCGTAGTCGATGTGCGGCTGGATCTGGAAGTCGCGCCACTTCCCGCCGGCGACCGCGGTGTTGTAGTGGTCGGCCAGCGCGAAGTCGTCGGCGAGGCGCGCGGTGGCCGTGGCGGCCAGCTCGTTGGTGGCGGCCCGGCCCTGGGCGGCGTACAGCAGGTTCGTGAACTCGGCCAGCCGCAGCGCGTACAGGTTCGCAGTCGCCAGCACCTGGTACCCGACCAGTTCGAAGTACGCGTCCCGGAGCCCGGCCGGCAGCCCGTCGCGTACCGTGGCCGCTCGCGCCGCCAGCTCCTGCCACTGCCCGGTGACCGTCTCCAGCTCCCGGTAGTTGATGAGGCTGAACGGGCTGGCCTGGTCGTCGTAGACGACGCTGGTGCCGTCGACGCTGATCCGCCGGTTCAGCAGTTCGGGCTTGCGCCGCGACGCGAGCCGCGAGTAGGTGTGCAGGATGGCCGCGATGTCGGCGGCGCGTTCCTGTCCGAAGTGGAGCGACGCCCAGTCACGTTCCCATTCGGGGATCCGGTCCACGTCCAGCGCCTGCGGATCCCAGGCGTAGTCGAGGAAGAACTGCAACGCGAGCTCGTTGCCCTTCATGTCGCCCGCGTTCGCCACCCACAGCCGGTCGACGCCGTACTCGTACGCCTGGTGCAACTGCTCCCAGACGTCGGGCAGCAGGGTGGTGTCGACCCACTTGTAGTTGCGGCCCCCGCCCACGTAGTCGAAGTGGTAGTAAATGCCGTAACCACCGGACCGGGGCGCGAGCGCCGGGTCGGGCAGTTTCCGCAGGTTGCCCCAGTTGTCGTCGGCGAACACCAGGGTGACGTCGTCGGGTACCACCATGCCCTGGTCCCAGTATCGCTGCACCTCCTTGTACAGGGTCCACACCTGCGGCGTGTCGCTCGGATCCCGGCCGGTGACCTCGGTGAGGATCTGCCGCTGCGTCGCGACGATGCTCTCCATCAACTCGATGCCGTTGCCGTCCGGCAGCGCGGTGTCGCCGTTGCCCCGCATGCCGATCGTGACCACGCCCTCGAATCCCTGGTCCACCATCCGCCGGATGCCGTCCCGCCAGTACGCCGTGACGGCCTCGGCGTTGTGCCGGAAGCTCCACTCGCCGGTGCCGCCGTACGGGTCGCTGCCCGGCGTCACGACGGTGCCGGTGGAGTCCCGTACGGCGGGGTGGGCGTGCCGGTTCCACTCCTCGATCCCGCGCATCATCGGCGCCTCGTGCGACGTGCCCATCACGACGCCGTACGCCGTCGCGACCGCGTGGTTGTCCGGGTCGTCCTCGGCGAACGCCCGGCCCCACACGGCCGGCCACAGGTAGTTGCCCCGCAGCCGGAGCAGCGCTTCGAAGACGGCGGCGTAGAACCGGCTGTTGAATCCGCCCGGGTGGCCCGGCGCCAGGCCGGGGCCGAAGTACCGCGGCGCCCAGGTGCCGAGGTTCGGGTTCTCGTCGTTGATGAAGAAGCCGCGGTACCGGACGGCCGGTTCGCCGGTGACCGCGCGGGCCGACGGTACGGACAGTTCGGGCCGGTGCTGCGGCGGCACGTCGTCCCAGAAGTACCAGGGGGAGACGCCGATCGCCCGGGACACGTCGTACGCGGCGTAGATGGTGCCCCGCTGGTCGCTGCCGGCGAGTACGAGGGCGCGCCGGATGCCCGGGAACGGGTCGGTCACCACCTCGCGCAGCGACGACTCCCACTTTCCGGTGATCGCGCTCACGTCGAGCTTGCCGCGCCGGACCAGGGCGTCGACGAACGGGCTGCGGCCGACGGTACCGATGAGCACGACGTCCCGGGCCGGCGCGGTGCCGTCCCTTACCTCGGGCTCGACACCGGTGACCCGGGCGATGTCGGCCCGCAGGTCGCCGGCCACCCGGACCACCCCCGGATGGTCGTCCGCGCTGACCACCAACGGCGTTGCGCGGCCACCCTCGACCAGCGGGAACGCCGCGCCGGCGCTGAGCCCCGCTGGGTCCGCCGGGGTGCCGGTCACTGGTGCACGGGCCGGAACCGTCGTACCGGCCGGGGTCGCGGCACCGGCCTTGGTCGCCGTCAGCGGAGGCAGTGCGAACGCCGCGGCGGCGACCCCGGCGTCCTTCAACACGTCGCGGCGGTGCATCCCCTCGTCGGCCACGGGCCCCACCCCCCGCCGGTGTCCGCGACACGGTCTCTGCGAGTCAACACCCATCGATGTCTCCGGGACGTCAATGTCTCCGCTCCTGAAACTGGTTGCAGGACCTGGCCGCCACCCGGCGCCGGTGTTGCCCGTCCGGCGCCGGTGTTGCCCGTCCGGCGCCGGTGTTGCCCGTCCGGCGCCCGGTGTTGCCGTCCGGCGCCCGGGTGGCCGCCGCTCGGGGCTTGCGGGGCCCGATCATAAGCCTTGACAAGTTGCAGCAACCGGCGCAAGGGTTGTGCAATTCGTCGATAGAGCGCACTGACCATCGATAACCGGCGCCATGGGCCAGCGGC
>JBDZVD010000033.1:25255-56958 GCA_040255525.1 Micromonosporaceae bacterium
GCCATAGACCGAGCGGCGCCATAGACCGAGCGGCGCCATAGACCGAGCGGCGCCATAGACCGAGCGGCGCCACAGACCGAGCGGCGCCACAGACCGAGCGGCGCCACAGACCGAGCGGCGCCACAGGCCCAGCGGCGCCACAGGCCCAGCCGGACCCGGGGACTGTTGGCAGGCGGGACGGAGGCGTGGGGCGTGGCCGTCACCATCTACGATGTCGCGCGGGTCGCCGGGGTGTCGGCGGCCACCGTGTCGCGCGCGTTCACCGTTCCGGAGCTTCTGCGTGACGCCACCCTGCGACGGGTGCTCGATGCCGCCGGTAGTCTGGGATATCAGCCCAGCCGCCCGGCCCGCCGGCCGCCGGCCGGCGGCACGGGCAACCTCGCCGTGATCGTCCCCGACGTCACCAACCCGTTCTTCCCCAGCGTCCTCAGGGGCGTGCAGGCCCGGGCGCGCGAGGAGAACTACGCCGTGTTCCTGGGCAACGCGGAGGAGAATCCGCGAACCGAGGTGGAGTTGGTGCGTGCCATGGCCAGGCAGGTCGACGGCGTCATCGTCTGCGCGCCGCGGATGTCCTCCACGGAGCTGAAGGAGGCGCTGGGCCGCACCAGGCTGGTTCTGGTCAACCGTCGGGTGTCCGGGGTGCCCTCGGTGGTCATGGACAACCTGGGTGGCATGCGGCAGGTGGTCGACCACCTCGCCGCGCTCGGCCACCGGCGCGTCGCGTACCTGGCCGGCCCGTCGACCTCGTGGTCCAATCAGGAGCGCCGGCGCGGCCTGCGCCGGGCGGCCCGGCACGGCATGGCCGTGGTGGAGTTCGGTCCGTTCGCGCCGGTGTTCGAGGCCGGGGTGCACGGCACCGACCTGGCCCTCGCGGCGCGGTTGACCGCGATCGTCTGCTACAACGACCTGATGGCGCTCGGCGTGCTCAGTCGCCTCGCCGACCGGCGAGTCCGGGTCCCCGACGAGGTCAGCGTGCTCGGGTTCGACGACATCCCGATGGCCGCGATGTGCAACCCGGGGCTGTCCACCGTGGCGATCCCTCAGGAGCAGGCCGGTCACAAGGCCGTCGACCTGCTGGTCGACCTGCTGGCGCACGGATCGGACCGGGACCGTGGCACGTCCTACGGGATGGCCACCCAACTGACCGTGCGCGGGTCGACCGCGACGCCGGCCGGGGCGCGGGTGCGGACAGTGGCCCGGCCCCGCCCGGTCGCCCGGCGCGCGTGACGCGCTGGCACGCCCGGGAAACCGGCGCGTCCCGAGCCGGTGGGGTGTAAGCCGCGTACCGGCGCCGGGCATCCGGTCACCGGTGGGCGATCCGCTCCCACCACCCCGGCGGGATCAGGGCTCCGGTGGTCCGTACGGAGGTGCTGACCGCCGTGTTGTCGGCCGTCAGCCTGAGCGTGCCGACACCGACCGCGGCCGCGATCCGGTCCGGTACCGTCGCGCGGGTGTCCAGCCGGTACGTGAGCCCGGGCCAGCCGAGCACGTCCAGGTCGTCGGACGCGACCAGGGTGGTACTGCGGCCCAGCGGCCCCCGTACGGTCGCCACCAACTGCCCGGCGTGTACCGCCCGGTACTCGTGCACCGCCGTGCTGGCGGCCGCCATGAGCCGGTGGACCGCGGCGAAGGCGTCCTGCATCCCCGGCCCTGGCCCGAGTACCGCCCCGATCACGTTGACCGGGTGCCCGGCCACGCCGAGGTCGGCCGCGAAAAGCAGGCACCCGCCGGCCTGGTCGGTGTTGCCGGTCTTCACCCCGACGATCCCGTTCTCGCCGAGCAGCGAGTTGACATTCTTGACCACGCCGGCAACCGGCACCGTGGCCTGCTTCATCGCCACGATTTGCGCGATCACCGGGATCTTCATCGCGGCGCGGGCCAGGGCGACCTGGTCGGCGGCGGTGCTGACGGTGGTGGCTTGCAACCCGGACGGATCGGTGTAGTGGGTGTGCCCCATCCCCAGATGGGCCGCGGTCCGGTTCATCTTGGTCACGAACGCCGGGCGGCTGCCCGCGTCCCAGCGGGCGAGGATGTACGCCATGTTGTTCGCGGACGGCAGGAGCAGCGCCTGGAGCGCCTGCCGTTCGGTGAGTACCTCGCCGGCCTCGACCTGTACCAGCGACTCGCCCCGGGCAAGCTGGTCCGGGTACGCGGCAGCCTCGTCGGCCGAGACGGTGAGCGTGGGGCCGTCCTCGTCGACGCGCATGGGGTGGTCGCGCAGGATCACGTAGGCGGTCATCACCTTGGTGACGCTGGCGATCGGTACCGGCGTGGAGCCGCCCGAGGAGCCGAGGCTGCCGAGCCCCTCCACCTCCAGTACCGCCTGCCCGGCAGCCGGCCAGGGGAGTACCGGCGGGGTACCGGGGATCACGTACATCTGCGGTATCGCCTGGATCACCTGCGGCGCCGGCAGCGGCCCGACCAGCCGCACCCCGGCGAACCCGGCGGCGCCGAGGAGCGGCACGAGCACAGCCACATACAGCCACAGCCGACGGCGGCGAGCCGGCCGCGCCCCGGCAACCGGCTCCACATTGGTCTTCGTCACATCAATCCCCCGCTGCCGATCGCGGAAAGCGGAGCCTCGTACGGTGGGAGGCCGCCGCTACCGCTTACCCGACCCCACCGCGTACCCGAGAGCCCGGGCGGCTAACGCGACCTCGCGCGCAGGTCACCCGAAAGCGGTCGGCTTCCAAGGCGGAGGCCGCGTCCGCGGCGGATCGGGACGGTGCGGCGGGTCGGGACGCTGCGGCGGGTCGGGACGGCGGCTTGCGGATAACTTAGTGCAAAGAAACTTAGTGCGAAGAAACTTAGTGCCGAGTATCCGAGAGTGAGCCGAGGTGTGGCATACTCGGCCGATGGTTTCGGACAGAGCGGCGGCCCGGGCCGACGGGGTGGACGCGATCGTCGCGCAGTGGACGGCGCAGCGACCCGGGTTGGACACGCTGCCGATGGAGGTCTTCGGCCGGATCTACCGGATCGCCCGGCTGATGGGCGACCGGGTGCAGCGGGCGTACGCGCCGTTCGGCATCGGGCGCGGCGAGTTCGACGTGCTCGCCACGCTGCGCCGGGCCGGCGAGCCGCACACGCTCCCACCCAGCCAGCTGTCCGCGACGCTCATGCTCACCACGGGCGGAATGACCGGGCGGCTGGACAAGCTGGAGCGTGCCGGTCTGGTCCGGCGGGTACCGGACCCGACCGACCGCCGCGCGCTGCGCGCGCAGCTCACCGCGAAGGGCCGGGGTCTCGTGGACGAGGCGGTCGAGGCGGGGCTGGCGGAGCAGAGCGCGGCGCTGGACCAGCTGCCGGCCCAGCAGCGCACCCAGCTTGCCGGGCTGCTGCGTACGCTGCTCGCCGCGTGCTGAACCCGACGATCCCTGCCGACAACCGTGAGGGAGTGCGGTGCACGAGCGCCAATCAAGCGGCGGCGGCGACATCGAGGCGCGGCTGGCGCGGATCCGTGGCACGGCACCGGTGCGCGAGCACACCGCGCGCACGATCGCGGCGCTGACCACGAATCCGGGCTGCGACCGCCGGGCCGTACTGGACGCCGCTGGCATCGACAAGCAGAAGCTGGCCGGGTATGTGGGGTTCGCATTCCCGTCCGGGCAGTCCCCGTTCGCCATCACCCGCGGCAACGCGTTCGAGGCGCAGGTGAAGGCCGACGGCTGCGCCGGGCTGCTGCGGCTGCTGGGTGAGCGGCTGGGCCTGCCGGTACCCGAGGTGTCCTACGCGGACCTGGCCCCGGCCGGTGGTGACGCGAGCCTCGAAGGCCGCCACGCGCGCACCCACCGGCTGGTCGCCGAGGCGGCGGCCGCGGGTCCGGACGGCGCCGTCCTGCTCGACCACCCCCTGCTGCGGCTGGCTGTCGGTGGCCGCACCGCCTATCTGGAGCCGGATCTCATCGCGGTCAAGCTGCGCGGCCGCTTCCACATCGTGGAGATCAAGTCCTTCGCGGTCATCGACGGGCAGGCCGACGGCCGGAAGGTGGCCGCGGCGGCGACCCAGGCCGCGGTGTACGTGCTGGCGCTGCGCGGGCTGCTCGCCGAACTGGGGTATGGGCCGGAGACGGTCGCCGACGAGGCCGTACTGATCTGCCCGGAAAACTTCGCCAACCGGCCCACCGCGGCGCTGGTCGACGTGCGCAAGCAGGTGAGGGTGCTGGCCCGGCAGCTGTCCCGGCTGGTGCGCGTGGGCGACCTGGTCGCCGCGTTGCCCCCGGACCTCACGTTCGACCTGGGCGACGGCGCCGGGATACCCGGGCGTCCGGTGGTGGAGGTGAAGGGTGCGCTGCACGCCACCCGGGCGCGGTACGCCCCGGAGTGCCTGGACGCCTGCGAACTGGCGTACTTCTGCCGGGACGAGGCGCGCGGGCAGACCGCCGCGCTGGGCCGGTCGGTGCGCGACGAGTTGGGCGGCGTACCGGACGTGGCGGACGTGCTCGCCCTGGCCGAGGGCAGCCGGGCGCCGGATGGGGACCAGGCGGAGTCGGCCGAGTTGCTTCGGCTTGCTGCCCGCCTGCGCGCCGAGGCACTGGCCGCGGCCCGATGAGAAGACGCCGGACGGGGCGGCGCGGCGAAGCCGCTCTTTTCCTGAGGAGCCGGGGCGCATGAGCACGTTGACGTCGCTGGCCCGGGCACAGGCGGTGCGCGCCGGGCGTGCGCAGCCGATCGCAACCGTTCGCCACCTGCACATCCACGACCGGCCACTGGTCCTGATCCCGCTCACGCTGGCCGGCGAGGCCAACGCGCCGCTGGCCGCCATGGCCGGTGACCACCCCGACACGCCCCGGCTGCTGGTGGTCGCCCAGCCACGCAACCGGGACCAGCGCTTCGCGTTCGCCGCCGCGCTGGCCGGCATCGTCGTGTCTTATGTGGACAGCTTTACCCTGGAGGTGGAGGCGGTGGCCGGCGACCGGCCGCGGGATATCCGGGTACGATTCGCCGACGCGCCGCAGATCGTGGTTCCCAATCCCGGCGGCGTCGGGTTCGCCCGGCTGTTCGGCCGCTCCACCCGCTTCCGCCGCACGTACGGCGACTTCCCGGTCGACCCCGCCGTGCCGATGCTCGGCCGGTGGCTCACCTTCCTCGCCGAGCGGGCCGAGTACCCGGGCTCGTGCCTGCTGCTCGCCGCGACCGAGGCGCTGGCCCTGCACTGGGCGACCGGCCAGAGCCTCGTCGAGGACCAGAACCTCGCCGCCCTGCTCGGCTGGATCGAGCCACCGGCCGGGCTGACCGGCGTGCAGGCCGCGGCGCTGGCCGAGGACGCTGGAATCTGCCCGCCGGCCGGTCCGACCACCGATCCGGTCTTCGACAACACGGTGCTGGCCTCGCTCATCCGGGACGGCGACGTACCGGGTCTGGAGAAGGCGCTGACCACCCAGCTGGAGCCCACCTGGGGGCTGGTCTGGCGGGCCATCGACCGGTTGCGCGCCCTGCCGGCCGGTTCGCGGGTGGCCGGCCGGTGGGACGCGGACAAGGAGGCGTTCACGGCGCACGTCCAGCACCTGCGCGACGGTGGGCCGCCGCAACCCCGGCGGGACAGCGCGACCGCGGCCGCCCAGCGCCTGAACCGGCTGGAGCGCGCCCAGGCCAGCTACGCCGCTCAGCGGGCTTTCGACGACCTGCTGGTGCTCGCCGAGTACCGGCTCGCCGGAGAAGCCTTCGCCGGTACCGTGACCGCCGCCGACCCGGAGCGCGTCGAGGGCACCGGCCGGTCGCGCAAGCTGCGCCCGCACATCACCGTCACCACCGCCGACCCGGTGCGCCTCGCGCCCGGCACCGCGCTGTCCGCGCCGACCCGGCCCGGCCAGAAGGCGACCCTGCTGGCCGTGACCGGCGACGAGGTGCTGCTCGAACTGTCCGGCGGCATGGGCCGGGCCGCCACGCCCGCGCCCGGTACGGTGCCGGAGCTCGGGGAGCGGATCTGCTACTCGTCGCTGACCGACGGGTACCAGCCGGTCGCGGACTTCCCGAGGCGGGAGGACACGCCGTGGACACACGGCGGGCCGCCGGCCGGGTACGAACCCGTTGCGGTGGATGACGCCGCGGCCGAGGAGTGGTCGTGAGCGGGCCGGCCGTGAGCGGGGCGGGCGTGAGCGGGGCGGGCGTGAGCGTTGCCCGCGTGACCGACGTCCTGCCTGCCGTCCTCGCCGACCTGCGGTCCGGCCGGCACCGTGGCGTGGTGGTCGACTCGCCGCCCGGTGCCGGCAAGTCCACGCTCGTGGTGCGCGCCGCCGCCGAACTCGCCGCCGGGGGCGATCCGCTTATCGTGGTGGCGCAGACCAACGAGCAGATCGACGACCTGGCGGTGCGGCTCGCGGACGCGGTACTGGACGCGACCATCGGGCGGCTGGCTGCGCAGGATTACCAGGCGCCGCCCCGGATCCGGGATCGCCCGGCCGTCCGGGTCGGCCGCAAGCTCGCCGACCTGCCCGGCTGCGGGATCGTCATCGGTACCGCGGCCAAGTGGGCCACGATCGGCGACCGGGTGTGGCCGTGGGCGATCGTCGACGAGGTGTACCAGATGCGCTCCGACATGCTGCTGCGCATCGCGAACCTGTTCGAGCGGGCGCTGTTCGTCGGCGATCCCGGGCAGCTCGATCCGTTCTCCACTGTGGACATCGACCGGTGGACGGGACTCAGCTGGGATCCGATGCAGAGCGCGGTGGCCGTCCTGCTGAGCCACCACCCGGCGATGCCGGTGCACCGGCTGCCGGTCTCCTGGCGGCTGCCCGCGACCGCCGCGCCGGTGGTCGCCGCGGCGTTCTACCCGTTCGCCCGGTTCGAAGCCGGAACCGTTGCCGGGCAACGCCGCCTGGAATGCACCGCCCGGTCATCCGGCGGCGCGCAGGACGCGGCCGTGGAGCTGGCCGCGGCCAGCGGCTGGGCGCTGTACGAGCTGCCGGCCCGGCACGCGGTACGCACCGACGGGCAGGCCGCTTCGGCCTGCGCCGAGCTGGCGCTGCGCGTCCTCGAACGCGGCACGCTCACGTACTCCGAACGGGACCCCGGCGGGGTACCGGTCACCGCCGACCGGATCGCGATCGGGGCGGCACACCGCGACCAGGTCGCCGCGATCCGCTCGTATCTCGGGCCGGCCGGCAGCGGCATCACGGTCGACACGGCAAACCGGTTGCAGGGCCGGGAGTACGACGTCACCGTGGTGCTGCACCCGCTGTCCGGGCGGCGGGACGCGAGCGCGTTCCACCTGGAGTCCGGGCGGCTGTGCGTGCTGGCCTCGCGGCACCGGCACGCGTGTCTCGTGGTGGCCCGCGCCGGCATCCCGGAACTCCTGGACGCGCACCCGTCGACCGAACCGGTGCACCTGAACGTACCGGTGAAGTTCCCGGACGGATGGGAGGCGCACCAGGCGACAATGAGCCACCTGGAGCGCCACCGGGTCCGCGCGACCTGATCGGCTGCACAAGGGCGCGGCCGACACCCTCACACCGGTCGAGCGGCTCGCGTTCGTACTGCACGACATGTTCAGCGTGGCATTCGAGGAGATCGCGCCGATCGTCGGGCGTAGCCCGGCAGCCGCCCGGCGGGCGTCACGGGCCGGGGGCGGTGTCCGTCTCGACATTCACCAGCGCCGATGCCAGGCGCGCTGCCGCGGTCCGGCACCCTGGGCGCCTGTCGCGGCTCGGCACTCAGCGCAGCGGGCCGTCGCCCGGGCCGTCCGGATCGTCGATCAGGTGGATCGCGGCCTCCTCGGCGCTGGCCGCCCCGGAATCCACCCCGGCGTCCCAGCCCACCGCGTCCGGCTCGTCGTCGGTACCGAACCCGGCGTCCGGCGCGACCAGGCGCCCGGCCCGCGGCTCCGCGTCATCGCCCCGGCGGATGAGCTCGTCCTCGTCGACGTTCTCGTCCGCGTACGGGTCGATGTCCGGCTCCTCCTCGGCCAACAACTGATCCAGCGACTCACCGGAGCGCTGCTCGGCCAGCGTGGTGCCGAACCGGTTGGCGCCCGACCACCGGTCGGCGGCCTGGATACCCACGTCGAGTGGGTCCGGCGTGGCGTCGTCGTCGAGCGTGTCCGAGGCGTCGAGGACGCCTTCGTCCTCGATGTCGTCCCAGTCCTCGTTGGTCAGGTCCGTCCCGTCGCTCACTGTCGCTCCCGCAATCGGCTCACCGGCGCGTCTACCCTGCGAGACCGCCCGCGCCAGAGTAGCCGGCGATCGGACCGACCCTCCACCGATGCCGCTCGCCCTCGCCGGTCGGGCCCTTGCCGGTCAGCCCTTCGCCGTGGCCCGGCGGTTGGCCCGCAACGCCTCCAGCAGCCGCAGCCAGGTCTCGCTCACGGTCGGGTAACTGGGCACCACGTGCCAGAGCGTCGACAATGGCACCCTCCCGACGATGGCCACCGTCGCCGAGTGCACCAGTTCGGCGGTATCCGCGCCGACGAACGTGGCGCCCACCACCGTGTCGGTCGCCCGGTCGATGACCAGCTTGGAGCGGCCCCGGTACCCCTCGCGCAGCACGTACGTGCCGGCCAGTGCGGCCAGGTCGTGCTCGACCGTCTCGACGTCCAGCCCGGCCTCCCGCGCCCGCCGCTCGGTCAGGCCGGCCGACGCGACCTCCGGATCGGTGAACGTGACCTGGGGCAGCCCGGCGTGTCCCAGGGCGGCGCCGGGCAGGTGCGCCTCTCCGGCCGCCCGGGCCGCGATCACCTCGCCGGCGATCCGGGCCTGGTACTTGCCCATGTGGGTGAGCAGAGCCCGGCCGCAGACGTCGCCGACCGCGTACAGCCAGTCTCCGGAGACTCCGCGTACGGTCTGCCGGTCGTCGACGTCCACGAAGCCATCCGTGGGCAGGCCGACGGTCTCCAGCCCGATGTCCGCGGTGTTCGGGGTGCGTCCGGTGGCGACGACGATCTCGTCGGCGACGATGACCGATTCGTCGTCCAGCGTGATCCACACCTCACCGCCGTGCACCAGACCGGGGCCGGTGTCCCGCGCGTCCGGGCGCTCCACGCCCGTGATCGTGCGCCCGGGACGCAGCTGTACGCCGCTGTCCCGCAGCCCGTCCCCGACCAGCTCACCGGCGAACGGCTCCTGGTTGGCCAGCAGCCCGTCGCCACGGTAGACCACGGTCAGCTCGGCGACGCCCAGACCGCGCAGCCAGGTCGCCGCCTCACAGGCGACCACGCCACCGCCGAGGATCACCACGCGCCGCGGTATCTCGTGCAGGTTCGTCACGTCCCGGGACGTCCACGGCAACGCCTCGCGCAGCCCGGGGATCGCCGGTACCGACGGGGCCGAGCCGGTGCCGATGACGACCGCGTGCCGGGCGTGGAGTAGCCGGGTAGTGCCGTCCGGCGCGGTCAGCGCCACGGTCCGTTCACCGGCCAGCCGCCCGTACCCGCGGACCACGTCGATGCCGTTGTCCAGTGCCCACGTCACCTGCGAGGCGTCGTCGAGCCGGTTGACGACCTCGTCGCGCCGGGCCAGCACGGCCTGCGGGTCCATCATGCGCGCGGATATGCCGGGCAGGTGATCCGCCGCGTCGACGACCTCGACCGGTCGCAGCAGGCTCTTGCTCGGCATGCACGCCCAGTACGAGCACTCGCCGCCGAGGAGCGCCGTGTCCACGAGGACCGCCGTCAGGCCGGAAAACTGGCTCGCGTACTGCGCGGCGTTCTCACCGGCGGCCCCAGCGCCGAGCACGATGACGTCCCACTCGACGCGGTCGGGATCGAGCGCGGCGGTCCGAGTACCGCCGGCGGCGCGGTCGCTCCGCGCCCGGGCGGTGGATGCGGCGCGGTCGTCCGGCCGGTCTTCGCTGGTCATGGTTCTCCCCACTGTGCGACCCGTCATCACGCTACAGCCCCAGACTGCGACGGGCGCGGCACGGTGCCGGCGCTCGCGGCGGAATGACCGGCCGCGCAAGACATACGGTGCTGGGGGCGCAAGGTGTGCGGCGCCGGGCGGTGGACAGCGGGCGGTGGACAGCGGGCGGGCGGATGGCCCGGCGGCCAGCGGATGATCACCCAAACGGTCCGAGTCATCCGGCTGGTCGGCCGGCGTTGAGTCGACCGATCCGCCGATTTACCAAAGTCATCAATGCGAAGAAAATCGGCGCGGCAATCCGGCGCCGCCAGGGGCGGGGACGCCACGCTCGATCGAACGGACGACCATTCACCGGACTGTTCCGCTCATTTCAGCGGCGGTAACGGGACAACACCCCCAGAACCCGTCGCGTATTGTTCCGCCGTTAGATCAACACCCCCGTTCCCCGGAAATGGAAGACACATGTCCATCGACCAACAAGGTCCGCCGCCAGTCGCACCGTTCCCGCCGGTCGCCCCGCCGCCGGCCGCCCAGGGTACGAACGGATTGTCGATCGCCGGCTTCATCCTGGCTTTCATCGCCGCGCCGATCGGCTTCATCCTGAGCATCATCGGTGTGGCGGTGGCCGGGCGCCGCGGCCAGAAGGGCAAGGGGCTGGCCATCGCCGGCATCGTCATCTCGGTGCTCATCATGGGCGCCGGCATCGCCGGGGTCGTCGCGCTCGGCGACAAGGTGGAGACGTTGACCGACCCGGGGTGCCTGGCCGGCAAGTCGGCGATGCTCGACAACGCGTCGAAGGTGAACAGCCCGGACACCACCAAGCAGGGCCTCCAGGCGACCATCGACGGGCTGAACTCGGCGGCCGGCAAGGCCAAGCACGACAACGTGCGCAGCGCGGTCCAGGCGGTCTCGGCGGACTACAGCGAGCTACTGAAGGACGTCAACTCGGGTACGGCCCCGTCGCAGCAGCTCAGCGACAGGCTGGACGCGGACGCTTCCAAACTGGACTCGCTGTGCACGGTGAGCACCAACTAACCGGTTGATCGGTTGACCGTAGCGGACCGTTGACCGCGGGGATCTGGGCCGGCGAAACGATCGGGTCCAGATCCCCCGGCGTCTTCCGGATCAGGCATCGTCGCGGTAGCGCCGGTCAGACCCCGCGGCCGGGTCAGAAACGCCGGGTGAACGGCAGGGGCTTGCGCATCCGGATCAGCAGCAGCAGCGGCACGAGCACGTACGGCAGGTTGAACGACAGGAACTTGGCCGGGTTGTGGGTACGGAACGCCGGCTCACCGAAGAACTCCACCCCGAACACGACGATGCCGGTGAGGGACACGATCATTGTGGCGTAGATGACCGACGGCAGCTGGATCCAATTCTTGCCGGCCACCAGGGCGAAGACCAGTACCAGGTAGAACGGCATGTACGCGAACGCCGACAAGCCGGTGACGATGCGCATCCAGTCCGGTGGGTTCATGAACAGCGGGTCGGCGTCGTGCGCGTACCAGTAGTTCGACTGGACGAAGAAGTTGCCCGACGGGTGGGAGAAGTTCACGCCGATCGTGGGCAGCAGGTCGCTGATGACGGACGTCACCGTGAACGCCGCGAACACGACCGCGAAGAAGATGTCGATCCGGCGCCCGGACAGCGCGAGGTTCACCGGATCCGGGCTGGTCATGGTGCGCGGGGTGGTCATGGTGCGCGATCCTATCCGGGCCAGGCGCACTCACCGGGCGAGCAGGCAGCGCCGGGGCCGGGCGGCGATGCGCCACCCGGCCCCGGTTCCGGCGGGCGAGCCCACCGGCGGGATCAGGCGTTCCAGACCTGGAACTCGGACAGTTGGCCCGCGGGCCACCCGGTGTTCGCCGTGAAGTTCAGCCGGAAGTACCGCGCGGTCGTCGCGGTGAACGTGATGGTCACCGTGTTGTTGCTGGCGGGGTTGAACGCGTAGCTCGCCGACGCCTTGACCGTGGTCCAGGTCGACCCGTCGGTACTGGCCAGCACCGACAGCGTCTGGTTGCGGGCTGGCCAGGAGGCGGGCAACTGGAGCACCAGGCGGCTCGCGCTGGACGCGGAGCCCAGGTCGACCTGGACCCACTGCGGGAACGCGTTGTTGGCGCTCTCCCAGTAGCTGCTCTGGTTTCCGTCCGTGGCGTTCGAGGACGGGTACACGTCGGTGTGGCTGGACTCGCTCGTCGGCCTGCCGGCCGCGAGGTTGGTGCTCGTGGTGCCGGCCCCGGTGCCGGACAGCGCCACGGAAAGCGGGCTGTTCGTCGCGCTCCCGCTGACCGTCAGCGTGCCGGTACGGGTACCGGACGCGGTCGGCCGGAAGCTGACGTTGACCGTGCACGAGGCGCCGGCCGGGATCGAGCTGCCGCAGGTGTTGCTCTGGGTGTAGTCGCCGGACACCGAGATTCCGGAGATCGACGCCGCCGCGGTACCGGTGTTCGTCACCGTCACCGGCTTGGCCGCGCTCGTCGTGTTCAGCGCCTGGCTGGCGAACGTGAGCGAGGACGGGTTGGCGGACAGCACCGCCGAGCCGGGCGGCGTGCCGCCCCCGCTCGGGTACACCTGGAACTCCGAGACCTGGCCGGCCGGCCAGCCGGAGTTGGCGGTGATGTTCACCCGCACGTACCGGGCGGTGGTCGCCGGTACCGCGAGGGAGACCGTGTTGCCGGTGGCCGGGTTGAACGTGTAGGTGGCCGAGCCGACGGCGGTCGCGAACGACGATCCGTCCGTGCTGGTCTGCACCGACAGGGTCTGGGTGCGGGTGCCCCAGGCGCTGGACGGCGGCAGGTCCAGGGTCACCGTGCCGATGCGGTACGACGAACCGAGGTCCACCCGCAGCCACTGCGGGAAGGAGCCGTTCGCGCTCTCCCAGTAGGTGTTCGGGTCGCCGTCAGTCGCCGTCGCCGGTGCCTGCGTCGCGTTCACCTGGCTGCTGGCCGTGGCCGGGCGTCCCGCGGCCAGGTTGGTGTCGGTGCCGATGCCGCTGCCGGTCACCGAGACGGTTGTCGGGCTGTTGTTGGCGTTGCTGGTGATGCTCACGGTTGCGGTGCGGGTGCCGGAGACGGTCGGGGTGAATGTCACGGTGACCGTGCAGGACGCGCCGACCGCGAGGGTGGAGCAGTTGTTCGTCTGGCTGAAGTCGCCGCTCGCGGAGACGCCCGAGACCGTCGCCGAGGTGGTACCGGTGTTGGTCACCGTCACCGCCTGGCTCGCCGAGGAACTGCCCACCAGGGTACCGGCGAAGCTCAGCCCGCTCGGGTTCGCGCTCAGGATCGGGCCGGGTGCCACGCCGGTACCCGACAGCGGAATGCTGTTGGCGATGCCGGATGCGGTGACCGTCAGGGTACCGGTGCGGGAACCCGTCGCCGTCGGGCGGAACGCGACGCTGACGGTGCATGACGAGCCGGCGGCGATGCTGCTGCCGCACGTGTTGGTCTGGCTGAAGTCGCCGGTCGTGGCGACCGACGAGACCGGGGCGGCCGCGGTGCCGCTGTTGGTGACCGTGACCGACTGCGCCGCGCTCGAGGCGCCGGTGGCCACCGTGCCGAACCCGACCGCGGCCGGGCTGATGGAGATGAGCGAGCCGTTGTCCGGCAGGTACGGCGGGAACGTCGGGGTGAAGAACCCGCACGAGGATCCGGTGAAGACGCCGGAGTTGCCGCCACCGTCGGTGAGGATGAACCCGACTCCGCAGTTGTAGATGGGCTGCGGTGCCTGGGTACCGGTCGCCGTGCTGTTCGTGATGGTGGCGGCGCCGCCGACCTGTTCCTGCACGACAAATGTGCCGGTGTTCTGGATGGTCGCGTTGTTGATCGTGACGCCGGAGATGGTGGAGCCGGAGACGAACTGGATCGCCTCGTACGGGCTCTGCTGGATGAGGATGTTGTCGACGGTGATGGGTGCGTTGATGGCCGCGTCCCGCGCGTCGAACCACAGGGCGCCGACCCCGAACTGCCAGTTCGGGTCGAGGCTGCCGTCCCGGATCAGCGTGTTGCGCAGCACGCTGGTCTTGCCCAGCGGGGTCGACGCGAAGCGCTGGGCGACGTGGATGCCGCCGCCCTGGGTCAGGCCGGCGTCGATGACCCGGTTGTCGCTGACCGTGTTGTCGTGGCCGCCGTAGATGGCGATGCCGTTGGCCAGGATCGGGTACTGCACCGTGTCGTGGTCGAAGGAGTCGTTCGCGTCGGCGTTCGTGTCGGCCCAGGTGGCCAGCCCGTCGTCACCGAGGTTGCGCAGGTCGCTGTTGGTGACCCGCGAGTTGGTGACCCCGTTGTGGAAGTTGATGCCGTCGGCCGTGGTGTTCCGGATGCGCATGCCGCTGAACACCAGGTTGTTCATCGGCCCGTCCAGCCATGCGCCGACCTTCATGTGCTCGATCCAGACCCGGTCCACGGTGGAGTTGTTCAGCGCGCCGCCGATGCCGTTGACCTGGGCGGCGTCGTCGCGCTGCTGCACGTCGCCGAAGATGGCGAAGTCCGCCAGGTGCACATTCGAGCTACCGGTCGGGGCGCTGTTGCCGTACAGACCGGGGGCCGCGCCGGTGATGGTGGAGTGCCACATCCCGGCACCCTTGATGGTGACGTTGTTGAGGATCAGGTGGCCCGGGATCGTGAAGGTGCCGTCCGGGATCCAGACCGTACCTCCCGGGCCGGCGGCGGAGATGGCGGCGTTGAAGGCGGCCGTCGAGTCGCTCGCGCCGGTCGGGTCCGCGCCCTTGCTGGTGACGGAGACCGACCCGGCGGGCTGGGCCAGGTCACCCGCGACGCTCTCGAAGTCGGCGAAGTCGATCGTGTACGACGCGGCGGTGTCCTCGGAGTCGACCTGCAGGCGGAACTTCGTACCCGCCGGGTAGGTGGTCGGAAACAACCGGTGCGCCTCGTCGTAGAAGTGGTGCGGGTTGCCGCCCGGCGAGTTGGTGAACGGGTAGCCGCCGTAGTACCAGATGTACGCGTTGGTCAGTGTGACGTTGGCCTGCTTCACACCGTTGATGTAGAGCGACAGCGGTGCGGTGTAGACCGACCCGCCGGGCGAGTCCGGGACGCTGTACCGGAAGTCGATGGAATTGGTCGGAGCCGGCGTGGTGAACTCGACGTACTTTCCGGTGCCCTGCAACGTCACCGCCTTGCGGTAGGACGCCTCGTCGGGCAGCGTGCCGTAATTGGCGGTCGGGCCGATGATCGTGCCGTTCGTGGCCGAGTTCTCCGCCTGCACCTCGACGTAGGGCAGCGTCGCGCCGGCGCCGCCGGTCGCGGCCGCGAACGCCGGGGTGGCCGAGAGGGCGACGACACCGGCCGGGACCAGCGTGGCGCTGGCGACGAGCGCGACGAGGGCTCTGCGTCGCGCGCGGTGAGTGAGTCCGGACATGGGCGCTCACTTTCGTTGGGACGGAAGCGATGTGGGACGGGTGCCGATCGGGGCCCGACCCGGGAGCGGGTCGGGAGCGGAGCCCGGACAGGTACAGGGACGGTAACTCGCTCGACACTCATGTGCAATATCTAGACACATTTCTGCTTGATTCTTGCCTGAGACTGCAACATATCGACTGATCGGGGACTTCGGTGGTGCGCCGGCTCACGACACTGTTACGTTGGTCGATCGGTGCCGCGCGGTTCATCGGGCCGTCGTGGGAGTCCACCCCGGTCGCGGCGTCCGTGACCCTCCCAAAGTCGCTGATGCCCCGCATCACGCCGAGGCGGATGTCGGGCAGGTCTGCGGACCGGCCCGTGGCGCTGGTCATCGAGCGCGCCACCGGGCGTGAAAGCTTATGTGCTAAATGCGAGTGTACGTTATACACTCCGAGGCGTGCCAAGGAATTCCACCGGGCTGCCCGGTGCCCCGCTGGTGTGGACCCTGCCGCCGCCCCCGCCGCGGCAGCGTGCCCTCGGCCGGGAGGAGATCGTGTCCGCGGCGATCGCGGTGGCCGACGAGGCCGGTGCCGCCGGCCTGACCATGAAGGCAGTGGCCGCCCACCTCGGTCCGTACTCGCCGATGGCGCTGTACCGCTACGTCCACAGCAAGGAGGGGCTGGTCGACCTCATGCTCGACGCGGCCGCCGCGCAGGTTCCGGTGCCGGCCGGGCCGGGACCCGACTGGCGCGCCGACCTGCGCGGCCTGGCCCTGGACACCCGGGAAATGATCAAGCGGCACGGCTGGTACCCGGTGCTGATCCACACCCGCCCGCCGGCTGGACCGCACCTCATGCGCCGCACCGAGTTCATGCTTGCCGTGCTGGTGAACCGGGGCCTGACCGTACCTGTCGCGATGACCTACGCGGCTCTCGTCGACCGGCACATTCTGGGCAGAGGGCTGCAGGAGGCGCAGGAGGCCCGGACCCTGCGCAGCCAGGGCCTGGAGAGTCCGAAGGCGTTCCTCGCCGCGATCGCCACGGTCCACGACCTGGCCGCGGCGCACGGCGACCTGCCACACCTGGCCGGCTGGCTCGCCGAGCCCACCGGCCCGACGGCGGACGAGCAGTTCGACCTCGGCCTCGACATGCTTCTCGACGGCATTGCCGCTCGGCTGCCCTGACCCGGCGCGTCGCCGGTATGTTGCGGACATGGTCGGAGGACGGGTCGGCGGGTGAACGGTTTCGCCCGGTACGAGTTCCAGCTGATGCTGTTGCGCCGGATGGCCGACTTCCAGCCCGACCTGGTCGCCGCCGCGTGCGAGGACATCGGGGCGACCCGCGCGCAGTACCTGGCGGCGCACACGCGGTGGCAGCGGATGCTGCGGTCCGCGCGCGGCCCGCGCGGCATCGGCCTGTACCGCGCGGTGCTCGGCCCCGAGGACGACGAACGTACCCGGCGCTGGGGCGACTCCACGTTGAGTGTGCACACCTGGCCGTTGGCCGGTCTGTGGCCGGGGCTCCGCTGGGAGATCATCGTCGGGCGCGGTGGTGCCGTACTCCAGGGATGGCTGATCCGGCCGCCCGGCGGGCAGGTTCCCGAACTACCCGGGCCGGACCGGCTGGCACCGTGGTCGTGCGTCGTGAACGACGCCGTCGTGCGCTACCCGGGCGCCCGGCCGGGCGAGCCCGACGCCCCGTCGCGGTGGGTCCTCGAGGTCGGCGCCGAGCCCGGCACGCGTCACCGCCTGGTGTTCGTGCACGGTCTGTTCCAGCTCGCCCGATCGCTGCCCGACGACTGACGGCCCGACCCACCGACCACGGCAGGTCACCGCGACCCGGGGTCGGGTGCGCCGCCCGCGTCCGCGGCGGGCCGTTCTCCCCGGTACGCGGCGTCCCAGAACCTCCACTCGTACCGGGCCGACGCCGTGAAATGTGTGCACGCACGGTCTTCGTCGTCGGGGGAAAGAGACGCGCCGACCCGGTCCGCGACCGCGGTCACGTCCCGGACCGCCTTGACGAACCGGGCATCGGCGTAGGTGTCCACCCACTCCCGGTAGAGCGGGTTGCCGATCGGTAGGTCGACCAGCTGCGCCCCGAGCCGCGCGTAGATGACGTAGCACGGCAGAATCGCGGCGAGCCCGTCGGCGAACGTACCGGTCGCCGCGACCCGCAGGAGATGACCGGTGTACGCGCGGGTGGTCGGCAGGCTCACCGCGGCGGCCACCGGGTCCACCGCGAGCGACGGCAGCGTCCCGGTGCGCAGCGCCAGCTCCACCTCGACGGTGTCCGCGGCGTGCCGGGCGAACATCGCGACGTCGTCAGGGTTCGGGGCTTTGGCGCCGACGAGCATGAGCGCCCGCGCGTAGTCGTCCAGGTAGTGGGCGTCCTGCGCGACGTAGTGGCCGAACTGGTGGGCTCCCAGCGACCCGTCGACCAGTCCGGTGACGAACGGGTGCGCGACGATCTCCGCGTAGATGGACGAGGCCCGGTTCCACAGCCGTTCGCTCAGGGCCGTCCCGGTCGGCGGCGTCACGCGGCCGGCCGGCTTCCGGCCGGTTCCGGGCCGGGACCGGCCTGGTGCAAAACCGGGTGGATGGCGGCGCGAGCCAGCTCGTGCGCGCGCTCCAGCGCCTGGCCTGCCGGTACCTCAATGTCGGGTTGGACGCCGACCCCCTCCCAATTCGCGCCGGACAGCGGCCCGATGGCCCGGCCGGTGGGGATGGTCACCTCCAGGTGGGGATGCACCCGCCTGCCGATCCGGGGATGGGCACCGCTGCCAGCAACGCGGCCACCGTGTCGGCGTCCCCGGCCAGGTACGCCGCGTGCAACTCGGCGAATCGGTCGGCCGGCATGGCTCGGATGCCCAGCTGCTCGGCCTTCGTCGCCTTCGAGCCCGCGCCGTCGCCGACCACGACCAGGTCGGTGCTCTTGGACACCGAACCCGACGACCGGCCGCCCAGCCGCTCGACCGCCTCATTGCCCTCGTTGCGCGTCATGCCCGGTACCGAGCCGGTGACCACTACGGTCATCGGCGCGCCGTCGGCACGCTGGAGCGGCAGCCGGACGGCGGGGCCGGTGCCGTTTTGCTCGGTGCCGTTTTGCTCGGTGCTGTCTTCGCCGGTGCTGTCGCCGTCGGTGCCGGTTGCCCTGCCGTCGCCGGACGTACCGGCCGCCGGCCGGTATACCGCGCCGGGTTCGGTCATGTTGACCCCGTGACCGACCAGCTTGGCGATGAGCGGGGCCAGCTCGACCAGTTCGGCGGCGATGGTGGCGGCCCGTTCCGGCCCGACGCCGTCGACGTGCTGAAGTTCGTCGACGCTGGCCGCCTGAAGGGCTTGCATGGTGGTGAAGTGCCGGGCGAGGCGGCGGGACATGGAGCGCCCGGTCATCCGCACCCCGAGGCCGGTCAGTACCCGGGACAGTGGCCGCGCCTTCGATTGCTGGATGTTCGCGACCAGCTTCGTGGCCGACACCGCGCCCATCCGGTCCAACGCGGCGAGCGCCGGTACGTCGAGGGTGTAGAGGTCGGCCGGATCGGTGACGAATCCCGCGCCGATGACCGCGTCAATGATCTTGTCGCCGAGCCCCTCGATGTCCATCGCGTCCCGCCCGGCGAAGTACGACAGCGCCTCCTTCGCTCCGCAGGCGCGGCCGTTGACGCAGCGCCACCGTTTCTGCGAACGGTCGATGTCGCCGCCGCAGCGCGGGCACCGCTCCGGCGGCCCGAACGCGACCGCGTCGGCCGGGCGCAGGTCCAGCCGCGCACCGGTGACCTCCGGGATGACCTCGCCGGCCCGGCGGACGAACACGGTGTCGCCGACCCGTACGTCGCGCACCACCAGATCGGCGAAGTTGTGCAGGGTGGCCGACGTGACCGTGACCCCACCGACCTGGACCGGCGCGAGGACCGCGACCGGCGTGATGACGCCGGTGCGACCGACCTGGACCTCGATGGCACGCAGGAGCGTGGTGCGGGTGTCGGCGGGGAACTTGTACGCGATGCCCCAGCGCGGCGCCCGGCTCGACGAGCCGGCCGCCGCCCGGTCGTCGGCGAGGTCGGCCTTGATGACCGCACCGTCGATCCCGAATCCCAGCTCGCCCCGGAGGGCCGCGAGCCGGGTGACCGCGGCGAACACCTCGTCCATGTCCGCGCAGACGTGCAGGCCCGCCGACGACTGACCGGTGGTTGCGACGCCCAGCTCGGCCAGGTAGCGCATCGCCGCGGAGTGCGCGCCGTCGGCCGGGCCCGGCAGCCCGTGCGCGGCGTAGGCGAAGAAGGACAGCGGGACGTCGTAGACCCGCTGGGCTCGCAGCGATCCGGCCGCGGCGCTGCGCGGGTTGGCGAACGCCGGCTCGCCGTGGTCGATGCGCAACTGGTTGGCCTTCTCGAAATCCGTGTCGGTCATGAAGACCTCGCCGCGCACCTCCAGCGACACCGGCTGCGCGAGCCGCGGCGGCAGCCCGGCCACCAGCCTGGTCTGCCCGGTGACATCCTCCCCGGTGCGCCCGTCGCCGCGCGTGGCCACCTGCCGCAGCTGGCCGTCGACGTACGTCGCGGCGATGGCCAGGCCGTCGATCTTGGGCTCGACGACGAACCGGGCGACGGGCCGGCCGATGACCCGCTCCAGGCGGGTCGCCCAGGCGCGCAGGCCGTCCTCGGAGAACACGTTGTCGAGGCTGAGCATGGGCTCGCTGTGCTCGACCTCGCCGGGCACCCCCATGCCGGCGGCGACGGTCAGGGTGGGGGAGTCCGGGCGGCGCCACTGCGGGTGCGCGTCCTCGGTGGCGATGACCCGGGCGACCAGCGCGTCGTAGGTGGCGTCGTCGAGAAGCAGCTCGGCGCCGGCGTAGTAGGCCGCCGAGGAGGCGCGAATCTGCTCGATCGCCTCGGCGTACGCCTCGGGCGTGGGCAGCGGCTGCGCCCGGCTCGGGTCGACAACCGGGGCAACGCTGTCGACCACCGTGGCGGCGTGGGCGGGCGTGGCGCCGTCGACCGGTGTGGCGGTGTGGGCGGGTGTGGCGGTGTGGGCGATGTCTCCCGTGTTGTCCGGGGTCACCACGCCACTCGTCGCCGCGTCGCTCGGCTTGCCCATCAGGCTCTCGCCCCCTCGGTCTGTGCCCACTCTGTCTGTGCCCACTCTGTCGATGCCCACTCCGTCGATGCCCACTCCGTCGATGCCCACTCCGTCGATGCCCACTCCGTCGATGCCTGCCTCGTCGACCGGGCAGGGCCCTACGGTAGCCGTCCGGTACGACAGAAACGCGGTACGACAGAAACGCGGTACGACAGAAACGCGGTACGACAGGAGCGGGACCGCGTGGGGAATTCGGTTGGGCGACCCCGTCCAGCCGTGCTACCAATGTCCACCGTGCTGGGAGATCTGATCAGGTTACGGGCGTTGGAGCCGGCGGACGCGGAGGCGGTCTGGCGGTGGAACCACGACCCGGATGTCATGCGCTGGATGGACGAGGACTACGCGCAGTCGCTGGCCGGCGTACGGGGGCGGCTGGAGAACCGGCCGCGCAACGGGTACGGCAACGTGCTGTACGGCATCGAAGTGCGCGAGGACGGCGCGCTCATCGGCCTGATCACGCTACGGGATGCCGAACCCGAGATCGGCTGCGCCGAACTGGACATCTACCTCGGCGAGAAAGCGTACTGGGGGCGCGGGTACGCCACCGACGCGATGCGCACCATGTGCCGCTACGGGTTCCAGAAGATGCGCCTACACAAGATCATGCTGACCGTCGTCGCCGAGAACGAGGCAGCGCACCACCTGTACCAGAAGGTCGGCTTCGTCGACGAAGGCCGGCTGCGTCAGGTCTTCCGGCGCGACGGCCGGTGGTACGACAAATACACGATGGGCCTGCTGGAAGGCGAGCTGCGTTAGCCGGGTCGAACCGGCCGCGACCGGGGTGGGGAACGCGACCGGGGTCTGTTGTCATCGCCTGTAGACATCACTTGTAGGCTTCGCCCGGTGAACACCCCGGACCATCCCTCAAACCCGCCGTCGACCAGGCGGTTGTTCGTTCCCGGCCTGATCTTCATCGGGATGGTGGTGGCCATCATCAGCAGCCTCGGAGCGCCGCTGATCCCGACCATCGCCACCACCGATCGCGTGTCGCTCGACGCCGCCCAGTGGGCGCTGACCGTCACGTTCCTGGTGAGCGCGCTGGCCACCCCGACCATGGGGCGGCTCGGCGACGGCCCGCACCGCCGCCGGGTGGTCATCACCAGCCTCGGCATCGTCACCGCCGGTGCGGTGCTCGCCGCGCTGCCGTTCGGGTTCACGTCCCTGATGGTCGGGCGCGCGCTGCAGGGCGTCGGTCTGGGCCTGACTCCGCTGGGCATCGCGGTCGCCCGGGACGCGCTGCCGCCGGACCGGGCGCGCCCCACCGTGGCGATGCTGTCCATCACCACCGTGGCCGGGGTCGGCCTCGGGTACCCGATCACCGGGCTCATCGCCCAGTACGGCGGCCTGCATGCCGCGTTCTGGTTCGGCGCCGTGGTCAGTGCGCTGGCGCTGGTCGTGGCCGTGGTACTGATCCCGTCCTCCGCGCACCATCCGCGCCGGCGCCTCGACGTGCTCGGCGCGGCCCTGCTCGGCGTGGCGCTGGCCGGACTGCTGCTGGCCATCAGCGAGGGGGAGCGGTGGGGGTGGGGTTCGCCGCGCCTGATCGGCGACGCCCTTGCCTCGGTCGCCGTACTCGCCGGCTGGGCGGTGCTGGAACTGCGCCGCCCGTACGCGCTGGTGGAGTTGCGGCTACTGGCCCGGCGGGCGGTACTCACCGCGAACGTCGGCGTGCTGCTCGCCGGGATCGCGATGTACCTGCTGATCTCGCTGGTCACCCGGTTCGTGCAGACGCCGACCAGCAGCGGGTACGGGCTCGGCGCCTCGGTCGCCGTCGGCGGGCTGGTACTCGTGCCGTTCTCCGCCGGCAGCGTCGTCGCGAACCGGATCGCGCCGCTGGTCCTGCGCCGCGCCTCGGCCGAGCGGCTGTTGCCCATCGGCTCGATCGTGGTGCTGCTCGCCACGGTGCTGTTCACCTACGCCCGGGCCAGCCTGTGGGAACTGGTGATCCTGATGAGCATCGCCGGGCTGGGGGTGGGCGCCATGTTCGCGGTGATGCCGGGACTGATCGTGGGTGCGGTACCGCCGCACGAGACCGGGAGCGCGACGAGCTTCAACCAGGTGATCCGGTACGTCGGGTACGCGGCCGGCAGCGCGATGAGCGCGGTGGTGCTCCAGGCCCGTACCGCACCCGGCCACCTGCTCCCCGCCGGCAGCGGCTATACGCTGGCCGGGCTCATCGGCTGCGGAGTCTGGGTGGTGACCGCCGCCGTGAGCTTCGCCCTGCCGCTGCTGCCCACCCGTACCGCCGTTGGTTGAGGACCGACTCTGGTTGAGGACCGATTGATGAGCAAAGCCGCCACTCCGCGCCGCCGTGACGCCGCGGCCAGCCGGGAGCGCCTGCTGAACGCGGCGCGTGAGCTGTTCGCCGACCGCGGGTACGACCGGACCACGGCGCGCGACATCGGCGAGCGGGCCGGTGTCGACCCCACGATGATCGCCCGGTACTTCGGCGGCAAGGCCCAGTTGTTCATCGCCACCCTGCACGCCCAGGACGGCCCGAACCCGCCCGCCGACCTGCTCGACCCGGAGCGGCTCGCGTCGCTGCTCGACCGGATCGGGCGGCACGGTCCCGGACCCGTGTTCCAGGCAGCCGTCCGCCCGTACGGCGACCCCGACGCCCAGGACGCCGCCCGCACCGAGTTGCAGCGCCGGGTCGTCGCGCCGCTGCGCCGGCGCCTGAAGGACGACGGCGACGCGCAGCCGGAACTGCGCGCCGAGCTGTTCATCGCGGCGTTCATCGGCGTCGTCCTGGCCCGCAGCGCCGGCACGTTCGAGCATCTCGCCGCGGCGTCCACCGGCGAACTCCTACCACTGCTCCGGCAGCTTCTGGCGCCGCCCGATCCCGCCGTCCCGGGTGCCGGCCGTGCCGTTGCCGCCTCAGATGAGCACGGACAGCAGCATCACGAACCCGAAGCCGACCAGTGAGACCGCGGTCTCCATGACCGACCAGGACCTGAACGTCTTGAGCGCATCTCGAATTATGGTACAAGCTTCCTGTTATTCGAGACGCTCGGTAGCGTTGCCGGTGTTCACGCGCATCCGAAGGAGTCGCCATGTCCGGAAGAGAAGCCGTCTACACCCATGGCCACCACGAGTCGGTGCTCCGCTCGCACCGGTGGCGCACCGCGGCCAACTCCGCCGGATACCTGCTGCCCCGGCTCCGGCCCGGCATGTCACTGCTCGATGTCGGATGCGGTGCCGGCACCATCACGGCCGACCTGGCGGCGCTGGTCGCTCCGGGCACCGTCACCGCGGTCGAGATCAGCGCGCGGGCGCTGGAGATCGCGCGGGCCGAGGTGGCCGCGCGGGGGCAGGGCAACGTCGAGTTCCGGGTCGCCGACGTGATGGCGCTCGACTTCCCGGACGGCACGTTCGACGTGGTCCACGCGCACCAGGTTCTCCAGCATCTCGCCGATCCGGTCGGCGCCCTGGCCGAGATGCGGCGGGTGTGCAGGCCGGGCGGTCTGGTCGCGGCGCGCGACGGGGACTACGCCGGCTTCGTCTGGTTCCCCGCCATCCCGGCGCTGGACGAGTGGCTGAGCCTGTACCGCCGGCTCGCCGCGGACAACGGCGGCCAGCCCGACGCCGGCCGCAGGCTGCTGTCCTGGGCGCGGGCGGCCGGGTTCGACGATGTCCTCGCGTCGTCGTCGACGTGGTGCCTGGCCACGCCGGAGGACCGGGCCTGGTGGGGGGAGACCTGGGCGGAGCGCATCGTGCGCTCCGACATCGCCCGCCAGGCCGTGCGCTCGGGCGCGGCGACCGAGGACGGACTGCGGGACATCGCCCGCGGTTGGCGCGACTGGATCGCCAGCGAGGACGGCTGGTTCTCCGCGCTGCACGGGGAAATCATCTGCCGCGCCTGACCGGGGCGGCCTGCCCGCCCGTGACGCGGGGCGCCCCGGTACCGTCGTCGGATCGGCAGACGACAATCCGGCAGTACGAAGGGGAGACGATGACCGAGCCCGTCCAGTCGGGTACGGCACCGCACAGCGGACCACCCGTACCCGCGCCACCGATGCCCGCGCCACCGATGCAGGCCGGCGCACCGGGCCGGCAGAGGAGCCCGCTGCGCCCGTGGCTCATCGCGGCCGCCGTCGTGGTCGTCGTCCTCGCCGCCGGTACGCCGATCCTGGTTTCCCAGTTGAAGACGGACAGCGGCGTCACCGCGTGCCGGACCGTCGCGGAGCCGGCCAGCCCCGGGAACTCCGGGCCGGCCAAGGCCCGGGAGACCAACCGCACGGTACGCGGCCAGTTCGCCGACTCGGGGTACGCCGACCTGCGTACCGCCGGCGGCCACTACGCCGACGCGATGGACGGCATGCTCGCCCCGTACGGCACGCAGCCCAAGCCGGGTACGGAATCGGTGCCGAAGGCGTGGGCGGAACTCAGCCAGGCGTGCGGCAACCACGGGGTGACCCTCCCGTCGCTGACTCCCCGATAGTCCGACCGCGCCGGCGGGCCCCCGGCGTCTTCCGCGGTGCCAACCCCGGTGCGCCGGGGAGAGTCTCACCCGGAACCCGCCGATCGTCGACGAGGCGCCCGGACCGACGACCGGTCCGGGCCCGCCGCCGCTGGTTCAGGTCGCGATGTCCGGGTAGGGCAGCGTGAAGGCGGCGAGCCGCTCGGCGTACTGCTTCTGGAAACCCAACGGTTCCTCGTGGTCGCGCTCGAACATGGCGATGAACAGAGTCAGCGTCAGGAACGGATGCGCGCCAAGCGCGAACAGCCGGACGTGGTCGTGGGTGCTCAGGGCGTCTCGTTCGTCGTCGGCGAAGCCGAGCCACGTGGTGGCCTCGCCGGAGTGGCAGTTCAGCAGGGTGTTGGCCCGCTCCGATTCCCACCAGGCGACCGTGCCGCGCGGGTCGTCCCGGTACCGTTCGACGAGCTGCGGATCCCGGTCGACGGTGTACAGGAACTTGTTGACGAGGTAGCGGCTCACGCTCCGGCCTCCGCAACTGGATGGGGGTACCAGGTGAAGTACGCCTCCATGGTGTGGAACAGGTCGAGGCTGTCGACGTAGTCGGCCTTCACGCCGGCCCCGGCCACGCCCATCATCAGCATGAAGTCCATGAAGCCATGCGTCGCGTTGCCCGGCGCGTGCAGGCTGTCCAGCGTCACCTCCGACAGGCAGCCGTCCAGGTCGCCGTTCGCGATCCACTCCACCGCGCGGCGGTCGAACTCCGGATCCGGCCCGTGCGGCCCGAACTGGCGTGGGCCGCCCAGTTCCAGCGACAGGTGGCCGGTACCGATGACCGCCACCCGCAGGTCGCTCGGCCACGACTCGACGATCTCCCGGACCGTCTCACCGAGCTGGACGAACCGCTTCGGCTGCGGCAGCGGCGGCGCGAAGATGTTCGTGTAGATGGGCACGATCGGCAGGTCCGCCTCCGGCCGCAGCGTGATGATCGGGCAGGTGATGCTGTGGTCGATGCGCAGCTCGTTGCTGAACGCCAGGTCGAATCCGGCGTCCAGCCCGGCCCGCAGCAGGTGCGCCGACAGATCCTCGTGGCCGCGCAGCGTCATCCGGGGCAGGCCGAACTCGCGTTCCTCGTTGTACCAGTTGGCGTCGTAGAACGGCGCCTTGCCGACCAGGAACTGCGGCATGTTGTCCAGCCACAGCTGGTGGAAGTGGTCCGAGCCGACCATCACCAGCACGTCCGGGTTCGCCCGGGTCAGAGTCTCGCGGAACGCGGTTATCTTGCGTACCCACTCGTCGGCGAACGGCGGCCGGTCCGGTCCGGTCGAGGTGCTTGCCCGGTAGTAGAACGGATGGTGGGTGGAGGCGATGACCGCGACGATTGTGGCCATGCCGGCTCCTCTCAGGGCTGATCCGGGGCTACGGCGCGATTTCGGGGAACGTAGCGGGCGTTGCGGTCGACGGTGCGGTAGACGTCCATGGCGATCGGATTGCGCCGCTCCTCGGCGAGGTGCCCGAGCAGCCCAGCGGCGCGGGCCAGGAGTGCGAAGCCGCGCAGCAGGTCGACCGGCAGGCCGAGGTCGGCGAGCGCGGCGCCGCAGACTCCGGCGCCGTTGAGCGGGAGGGTACGGCCGAGAACCCGCGGGTGCACCCGCCCGATCGCCTCGAACAGGCGCAGGTGCGGGCCGCGCAGCCCCTCCTCCTCGGCGATCCGGATGAGCGCCGGGGTGCGCGGGTCGCCGGCCTTGTGGACCGGGTGGCCGAGACCCGGAATGAACCGGCGCTGCGCGTGCGCCTCGGTCACGGCCGCCAGCGCGACCGCGTCCCAGCGGGCGTCGTCCCACCCGGCCCACGCTGTCCCGGCCGGCTGGGCCGCGTCGGCCGGTTGAGCTGTTCGGGCCGGCTGAGCTGTCCCGGGCGGCTGGGCTGTCCCGGGCGGCTGAGCTGTCCCGGGCGGCTGGGCTGTCCCGGGCGGCTGGGCTGCGTCGGCCGGCGCGGCCGGCTGGGCCGCGCCCGCCGGCTCGGGCCGCTGCGCGAAGCGCGCCAACGCGTCGGCGAGGAAACGGCCGCAGTCCTCCGTCACCCCGAGGAAGCGCGACCCGCCGCCGAGCAGTCCGGCCGCGAACGCCGCCTGGAGCGCCTCCGGGGCGCTGAGGTAGGTCAGCCGTGCCGCGATCGCGGTGGGGGTGAACCCGTGGTCGGCGAGGGCGACGAGTACGGTCTCGAAGACCCGTACCTCGCCCGGAGTCGGACGGCGCCCGGCGACCAGCCAGTACGCGAGTTCACCGAAGCCCACCCGGCCCATGAGGTCATTGGCCAGATCGCGCCCCAGCAGGCGGATCGTGGTCGTGTCCGATGTGCCGATCGACGTCGGGAAGCTCAGCTGTTCGTCAGCCACCTGCGGATCTCCTCCCCGTGCTCGTCGAGGGCCGGCGGCGGCAACTCGTACCGTGCCGGAGTCTGTGAAAAGGTAATCGGATTGCGTACGCTCGGCACGGCCGCGGCGCCCTCGCCGACCGTCACCACCGGGTCCAGGCCCAGCTCGTCGGCGAGTGCCACGCCGCCGTCGATCGTGTTGATCGGGGCGCACGGCACCCCGGCGGCCAGCAGATCGCGGAACCACTCGCCCTTGGTGCGCGTGCGCAGCCGTTCGACCAGCAGCGGGCGCAGCAGCTCCCGGTTGGCGGTGCGGTCGCGGGTACGGGTGAACCGCCGGTCGTCCGGCAGGTCCGGCACGCCGAGCACCTGGCACAGCTTGCGGAACTGGCCGTCGTTGCCGGCGATGACGATGAGTTCGCCGTCCGCGGTCGGCAGCGGCTCGTACGGGAACAGGCTCGGGTGCGCGTTGCCCATCCGGTACGGGACCGTGCCGCCCGCGACGTAGCCGCTGCTGTGGTTGACCAGGCCGGACAGTGCCGAGGACAGCAGGTTGACCTCGACGTGCTGGCCGTGCCCGGACGCCGCGCGGTGGTGCAGCGCGGCCAGGATGCCGATGTTCGCGTGCATCCCGGCCATCACGTCGAAGACCGAGATGCCCGCGCGGTACGGCGGGCCATCCGGGTCGCCGGTGAGGCTCATCAGGCCGGAGACCGCCTGCACCATGAGGTCGTAGCCGGGGTACCCGGCGCCCGCGCCGCTACCGAAGCCGCTGATGGAGGCGTACACGATGCCCGGGTTGCGGGCCGACACCGAGTCGTAGTCCAGCCCGAAGCGGCGCAGGCCGCCCGGGCGGAAGTTCTCGATCATGACGTCCGCCCGGCGCGTCAACTCCCGGGCCGCCGCCAGGTCGTCCGGTGCCGCGAGGTCCAGGACGACGGAGCGCTTGTTGCGGTTGACGCCGAGATAGTACGTGGAGATGCCGTCCCGGACCGGCGGCATCCAGGTCCGGGTGTCGTCGCCGTTCGGGCCTTCGACCTTGATCACCTGGGCGCCGAGGTCGGCCAGCAGCATCGTCGCGTACGGCCCGGCCAGGATGCGCGAGAAGTCGGCCACCAGCAGCCCGGACAGCGGCCCCGGCGCGCGCTGGCCCGCTGCCGGTTCGTTCGCCGACCGTCCGGCATCGGTGCGCTCCGTCATCGGCCGCCTCTCGGATCGTCGACGTGTCCGCTGTGCGGACTGCCGTCCGCCGGCTCACCAGTCTCTGCCGGTCTTCCGGTGCTGTCAATCATGCCCTCGCCGGCAGCCGTGGGGCCGGGCCGGAGCCCGCCAGCGGGTACGCTCCCGGATCGCGCCGTGCCGTGAGCAACCGTGTGCCGAATCCCGGGTGCCGAACGGGGCCGGCGGCTGCCCGGCCTCTTGACACGCCAGGGTGCCCGGCTCAGACTGGCGCCACTCGTACTCCGACCGTCAGACGGACAACTGTCCGGCGAGGGTACCCATCCTTCGGAATGGAGTGAGCGACGATGAGCGCAAGCGACGGGCGGAGCCCCGCGACCGACCGCCCGGTGATTTTCCGCAATGGCCTGGTCCTGACCATGGACGACGCGCACACGGTGCTGCCCGGCGCTGACGTGCTCGTGGCCGGCGAGCGCATCGCGGAGGTCGGCACCAACCTCGACGCGCCCGACGGTGCGATCGAGATCGACGCCGGCGGCGGCATTGTCATGCCCGGAATGATCGATACGCACCGGCACATGTGGCAGACGGCGATGCGGGGGTACGGCGCGGACTGGACCCTCACCCAGTACTTCGTCTGGTACTACCTCGAGTCCGGCAAGCTGTTCCGCCCGGAGGACGTGTACGCCGGCAACCGGCTCGCCGCGATCGAATCGATCGACGCCGGGGTGACCACCACCGTGGACTGGTCACACGGCCTGCAGACGCCGCAGCACGCGGACGCCGCGCTCGACGCCCTCGAATCCGTGCCGGGCCGGTTCGTGCTCGCCTACGGCAACATCCAGCAGGGGCCGTGGGAGTGGGCCACCAGCGCGGGATTCCGCGACTTCGTCCAGCGGCGGATCCACGGTCACGGCGACATGCTGGGCTTCCAGATGGCGTTCGATGTCACCGGCGACCCCGCGTTCCCGGAGCGGGCCGCGTTCGAAGTCGCTCGCGAACTGGGCGTACCGGTCACCACGCACGCGGGCGTCTGGGGCGCCACCAACGACGACGGCATCCGGCTCATGTACGACAACGGGTTCATGACGCCGTCCACCGTCTACGTGCACGCCGCCACGCTCACCGGCGACTCATACCACCGGATCGCCGCCACCGGCGGCTCCGTCTCCGTCTCCACCGAGAGCGAGCAGAGCGCCGGGCAGGGGTACCCGCCCACCTGGCAGCTGCGCCACCACGGCATCCCGGTGTCGCTGTCGATGGACACCAGCGTCTGGTGGAGCGGCGACCTGTTCTCCGCGATGCGCACGACGCTGGGCGCCGACCGGTCCCGGGAGCACCTGGAGGCACATGGCCGGCAGGAGACCGTCACCCACTGCCACTTGCGTGCCGAGCACGTGGTCGAGTGGGCGACCCGGGGCGGCAGCAGGGCGCTCGGGCTCGACGAGGCGGTGGGCAGCCTGGCACCCGGGAAGAAGGCCGACGTCGTGCTCATCAAGAACGAGCACTCGCCGGCCATGTTCCCGATCCTCAACCCGTACGGTCACGTGGCCTTCCAGGCTCAGCGGGGCGACGTGCACTCCGTGGTCATCAACGGCCGGCTGGTCAAGCACGAACACCGGCTCGTCGGCATCGACGTGGCGAAGGCGCGCGCCGACGTGGACCGCACGGTCGAGTACCTGATCGGGCGCATGGGCCCGGAAGCCTGGGAGAAGGGGATGAACCCGGACATCCCAGAGACGAAGGTACTCGACAATCCGTACACGTACACGGCGTGGGACGCCGGCTCCGCGCAGTGGAAGCACTAGCCGCACGTCCTGGCGACCCGCCGCCGGAAACCGTCCACGGGGAGCCGGTCAGGACGGAGGGCGGCGGCATGGCGCGGCGGGCGGGACCGGACTGCATCGAAGCCCTGGCGCGTGACCTCGACGCGGTGTGGTTCCGCCCGGGCCGGCCGGAGATGTGCCGATCGCGATGCTCGACGTGAGCCTCCCTCGCGCCGGCGACCTCACTGCGCCGGTCGCTGATACGTACGCCCCTTCCAGGCCGCCCCCCGCCCGCGATAGTGCTGGACGGCCGAGTCGACCGTCATCGCCAGGTACAGCGTCGCGGTGAACGGCAGTGCGAACGCCGCCGGCCATGGCTGACCGTAGTAGCGCAGCATCGGCAGGTACGTGCCGGCCATCAGCAGCCAGGTCGCCGCGCCGAGCGCCAGCGCCGGTACGTCACCGGTCACCGCACCGACCACAATGGACACCAGCGGTACCAGGAAGACCAGGGCGAGGCCCAGCACCGTACCGGCGAGGAGCGCGACACTGTGCCGCAGTTGGGCGTACGCGCTGCGGGCCACCATCCGCCACAACGTACCCAGGTCCGGGTACGGCCGGACCGAGTCCACCCGGTCGGCCAGCCCCAGGAACGTCCGCGCGCCGCTGCGCTTCAGCACCCGTGCCAGCGCCACATCGTCGATCACCGCGCCCCGGATCCGCGCCAGCCCGCCGGCGCGCTCCAGCGCCGCCCGGCGCACGAGGCCGCAGCCACCGGCCGCGGCGGCGGTGCGGGCCCCGGGGCGGTTGCTCCACCGGAACGGGTACAGCAGCGCGAAGAAGTACACGAAGGCGGGCACCACGAGGCGTTCCCAGGTCGAGCTGACCCGCAGCCGGGCCATCTGCGACACCAGGTCCAGGCAGTGCTCCTCGGCGGCGCGGACGAGACTGGCGAGTGAGTCCGGGCGGTGCGCGATGTCCGCGTCGGTGAACAGGAGATAGTCCACGTCGCCGGCCTCGGCGACACCGGCGGTCAGCGCCCACAGCTTGCCCGCCCAGCCGGGCGGTGGCTCACCCGGATCGACGACGGTGACCGCCGGCCAGGTCTCGGCGCAGGCCGGCGGCGGCGGGACGCAGCGCAGCGACCTCGGCCGGCTCGACGTCATCGCCCCCAAGCGGTTCCGCGCCGGGCGCACGAGCCTCGTCCTGGCCGTGACCGCCGAGCGCGCAGGGCGCCTCAGCGTCGCGCTGCTGAAGGGCAGCTCGATCAAGGCCAAGAAGGCCGCGACGTTCGGTGGCGCGGGCACGTTCTCGCTGAAGCTCCGCGTCCCGCGCCGGTTGGCGGCCGGCAGCTACCGGCTCAAGCTCACGTTCACGCCCAAGGGCGCCGGCCGCGCCGTGACGCGCACCCTGAAGCTCACGGTCGTGGCCGCCAAGAAGAAGGCGGCCAAGCGCAGCGCCACGGTCGCCAACGACACGACGCGTCACCTGCGGGGCATTCCGTCCCGCGGGCCCGAGCCGCGCATCATCCCCTAGGACTGAGTGTGGGAAAGCCGAAGCAGGACCACCTTGATCCACGGTCGTCGGACGCCCCGGTGGTCGGAGAAGGTCATCGCCATGCCGACAGCTGAACTCAGAGCAGCGAGGCGGCCCCGGTCACCGCACCTCGGCCTGCGCCTCGAACGAG